>JAQBOA010000090.1 GCA_028288305.1 Mucilaginibacter sp. | reverse complement strand
TATTTAGCTTAGGTGTTATTATTGGCCCATCTATAGGTCCCGTGTTGGGAGGGTACATTGTGGATAATTTATCATGGCAATGGATATTTTACGTGAA
The DNA here is from genome assembly GCA_028288305.1 of Mucilaginibacter sp. Classification (GTDB taxonomy): domain Bacteria; phylum Bacteroidota; class Bacteroidia; order Sphingobacteriales; family Sphingobacteriaceae; genus Mucilaginibacter. Next base: position 53,448 of record JAQBOA010000090.1, on the reverse strand, counting down.
TATCCCTATAGGATTAATGGCAGCACTATTATCCTATGCATATATCAGGCCCACTAAAAGATCCACTGACAAACGAAGTATCGACTGGCTAGGAATTTTCCTGCTAACAATTGGTATTGGTTCATTGCAGATCGTGTTGGAAAGAGGTGAAACCGATGATTGGTTCTCCGCAACCTATATAACTATTTTAAGCATCGTTGCCGCTATATCCCTGGCTATATTAGTATGGTGGGAACTACAAATTAAATTCCCTGTTATAAATCTGAGAGTTTTAAAAAGCTCTACCCTGTCAATTTCGGCCATTATGACTTTTGTACTTGGATTCGGGCTTTTCAGCGCGGTCTTTGTTTTCCCACTGTATGCCCAGCGTATCATTGGTTATTCTGCATTTCAAACCGGTACAATGCTTTTACCGGGGACATTGATGGCTGCAATGATTTCTCCATTCCTGGGACGGATGTTACAAAGTGGCATTCGTCCGCAATACCTGATCATTGCAGGATTTGGCTTGTCAGCTATTTTTGGATACATGATGTCTGGCTCAAACCTTGAAACAGGTTCTGCCAGCTTTTTCATTCCGTTGTTATTCAGGGGTGTAGGTGCTGCATTACTTATTGTTCCGCTTACTGCATTAGCAGTATCAGAACTTAAGCCGGCAGATATACCGCAAGGAGCAGCGCTGAATAACATGATGCGCCAAATGGGCGGTTCCTTTGGAATAGCTATGATAAACACCTATATCGCGCATAGGGCCGCTGCCAACAGGACGGCTTTAATAACCCATATTACTTCGACTGACTCATCTACTCACGAAAGAATACAAACGGGAATAAAGAATTTTATGGCACATGGCGCAAACTATATGTGGGCTGTGCAGCAAGCAATGGGTGCTTTGGAAGCGGCTGTGGCTAAACAAACATTTTTGCTGAGCTACATGAACGCCTTTCTTTTACTGGCTATTATGAATGCTGCCTGTATACCCTTGGTTATTATAACTATAAAAAAGAAAGCTGCTCAAAAATCGAACGTTAAAATGACTATACCAGACCATTAATTAAGTCTTACTGAATTTGCTCCGATATTCCAACGGGGTGATGCCGGCCACTTTCTTGAAGATTGTCCGGAAAGCTTTAACATCCGTATAGCCAACGCCATACATGACCTCGTTAATGTTTTTTCGGCCCGATTCCAGGCCTCTTTTGGCCGCCTCCATCTTTACCCTCTGGATGTAGTCCACGGGTGAAATTTTGGTCGCCCGCTTAAAACGTCGCGAAAAGTTGACCCGGTTCATCGCACAGTGGTCTGCAAGGAAGTCCACTGTCACCTTCTCTTCAATGTTATTTTCGATGTATTCTTGTACAGACCTGATTTCCATGTCCGGGTGTTCCTTCAGGCCCTCAAACACAATAAACGGCGATTGAGAGTTCCGCTCGATATCAATCTGCAGGATCTTGGCACAATACAAAGCCACTTCCCGGCCGTTATATTTCTCGACCAAATATACCATCAGATTCAGGCTGGAAACCGCGCCGCCAGCGGTGTAGAGTCCCTTATGATCGGTGATGATCTTATCGGTAGCTAATTTCAGTTCCGGGAACAGCTTGCGGAATGGGACTTCCGCTTTCCAATGGGTGGAACAGGATTGTCCCTTCAGCAATCCCGTAGCCGCTAATAAAAACGCCCCAGTGCATAAACTTGCTACTTCGGCGCCCTCTTTATATTGCGCGGTCACCCACTCCAGCGCTTCACGGCTGTTCCGGATCGCAAAATCATCCCGGCTGTCAAAACTTGGCAGGATGATCACGTCCGTTTTGCTTACCGCCGTAATATCTTTCAATCCCTGGAGCGAGAAAGAAATATTCAGTAATTTTTGCTGCAGGTTCACGCCAGCCAATTGGATGTCGTAAAAGGGCTGCTGCCCCTTATTAACGTAAAATTCGTTTGCCTTCTCGAAAACTTCGATCGCTCCAAATAAGCAACTGGGTTTGAGAACACCATCCGCTAATAAAAATGTCACCTGTTTCATGTTGCAAGTTACATCGATCCATCTGCACAAACAACCCCTCAAATTGTTAAATGTACACCCCATCAAGATCGAAGTTTACCAGTAGGTTTGCTTCAACAACGTACATCATTAACACAAAAAATCACATGGGGAAAGTAATAAGTTTAATCAACACCACGCCGGACGGCTTTGTAGATAGCCAATATGTCAACGCCGATCCAGAATTTCATGAATTTGTACATGGTCTGTTAGCCGACACACAGACCGTAGCCTTTGGCCGCAATAGTTTTGAATTGTTCCAGCAGATATGGCCGGCCGTGCTCGAAAAGGATGGCGCACCGGAGCCGCAGGTGAAAATGGCGAAAGCGCTCACCGCAATACCGAAGAACGTCTTTTCATCCGGGCTCGTTTCAACCACCTGGCATAATTCGACCATTGTAAAAACAATCGATAATGATGAAATTACTAAGTTTAAACAGGCTGATCAAAAGGGCCTGCTCACCATCGGGAGCCCGGGCCTTGTTGCTGCGTTGACCGAAATGAAGCTTGTGGACGACTATTTTTTTAGCATCCAGCCTTTGATCGCCGGGAGTGGCAGCGTACGACTGTTCGATAAGCTCAGTCTGGAAGCACGCCAGCCGCTGAAATTTGTTAATACTAAACAATTGAAATCAGGCGTTTTGATCATCCATTATCAGTGTTCAAACTGATCCGGCAACGGCCGGTGGTAATTTTAGTAACGGTATATTCTAAGGGGTGATTGCAACTCAATCCCAGCGAATAAACCGTTCCATAATTTTTATCGGGATATGCATTGTGTGCTATTCCCAGCCCCACTTTTTAAATATAGTATGACCTTGTGCACTTTGTAAAAAGTGGATGAATTGCTTTGCCTGCTGGCTGTGCTTATTATTTGAAGTTAACGCCACGGGCGTTCCGCGGTACAAGCGCAATTCAACCGGCAATGGTACCACTTGCGTAATGGTTTTCAGGTTTTGGTGCCAGGATGCATAAGTGATCCAGGCATCATAGGTGTTGTCCTTTTTCCACGCCTCGATACCCAAAGCGGTATTAGCGAAAGAGCCTGCAATGTTTTGCTCAATACCGCCAATCAGGTTTTCCTTTCCGGCAATATCTTCCCACAAACCTAATTGTCCGGCTCCGTTCACGTCTAAAATATGGATACCTGGTTTCGTAAGGTCTTTCAGAGTTAAAATGTGTTTGGGGTTGCCCGGCCTTACCAATATAGCTGCCGCTCTTTTGTATAATTCAACCCTGGTGGTTGCGTCAACAATACCTGGATGGTTTTGTATAAACTGGGTAAGCATATATTCGGCGCCACCATAAATTACATCAGCATTTTGCTGAGCCTGGGCCAGCCACTTTGCCTCTGGGCCGCCTGTTACTTTCACCTGGATACCCGTTTTGACGGTAAATACTTTTGCACTTTCCTGCATGGCAGAAAGCGGTCCTCCCGGACCATAAACATGCAACGTATCTGTTTGGGCAAAAGCTGTTTGACTTATTAGCGTGATTATAAACGCTATCGAAAGATACTTTTTCATGATCATTAATTATTTAGTTGTAAAACCGTATTTCCTGTAAATGGCTTTGGCTGCAGGGCTGATTAAAAAGTCCATAAAGTCTTTAGCGGCCTGAGCATGTGGTGCGTTTTTCATTTGTCCGGCTACGTAGGTAGCAGTAATGTTTTCGCTGGCCGGGATCTCTACCATATCAACCGGGTGTTTGATCATTATCTGATAAAAAGCTTCGCTATACCATACAGGAGCTGCATCAGATTGATGATACATGATGCGCATCGGTGTTTGGCGGTGATGGATCTGGGTCAGATAGGTAGTGCTATCCTTCACTTTATCCTCCATAATCGTTTTACGTAAGGTTTCAGTGCCGGCTTTTACATAGGCTGCTTCAATCTGCTTAGCTATCCCTTCCCATTGCGGGTTAGGCATACTTACCCGTACATCTGCCCGGCCCAGATCTTTTAGTCCTTTTACGTTTTTTGGATTTCCTTTTTGAACCATAATGGCTAAACCGTTATAGGCATAAGGTTCAGTTTTGCTAAAGTATTCAGGCATTTGATCTATCTTGCTTTTACCTGCTGTATAAACGTCCGGTTTTAGGGTGATACGCATGTTTCCGATAGTGATTGAACCTCCGATTATCTGCTTAGCTAAAATACCCGGAGGCAGTGTTTCCGCGAAAATGCGCTGATATTGCGGATGCGCTTTTTTAAAGGCAGCCATGAGGTCGTCAATACACATAAACTGGTTCCCGGCGAAGAAAACCACCAATTGAGGATCGTTAATATCGCCAAACAAATCGGGCACATTATCCACACCCGGCACGGTAAACATTACCTTACTTTGTGGTGGCGTGTTCCAGGGCGGATCAAAACGATGACCCTGGGCTTTAACCTGGCTGCTTAATGCAATAAGTGCAGCTACGGTGAATGTTATCTTTTTATGGTTTTCCATTTTGATTTTTAATAAGGAGTGTGTTAGCCTCACCTAAATCCTCTCCAAAGGAGAGGACATAAACTCCCTCTCCTTTGGAGAGGGTTGGGGTGAGGCTAATAAAGTTTTATATCAAACTCACTTTATTTAACGATTATGGATGAACAACAGCCCATCCATCATACTGACGGATTATGATCTCGCCATTCCCACTCGGTACATAGGATATAAAAGGGAACAGATCATTCTTGCTTATTTTTCGTTCTTTAAGGGTATTGTTGCATTCCGCTAATACAACACCTTTGGCCTGCAGGTCTTTCAATGCTTGCTCATACGGGTTGCTCTTCATGTAAACAGCTACGCCATCACCGAACGCTATAAGCTCTACATGAAGTTTTCCCTTTAAACGGGGATCTTCCAGCGCATTATTTATATTCCTTACGAATCCTTTTATTTTCTTGTCATCATTTGAGTTCAAGACATACAACGCGTCATAATGTTTCAATTTTGCTGTTGCGCCGGTAAAGGCTGCCGGGTTGGTTTGAGCGCTTGTCGTTTTAACAAAAATTAAAAAGGCAAGGGCTGCTAAAATTAAAATGTACTTTTTCATAGTTCTGTTTGTTTATGATTTTTTATTTGTTAATTCTTTTTGTGCGTCTTTAATCGGCTTAAAGGGGCCATATTTATGTTGTTTTTCACTAAAGGCATCCGCATATGGACCGAATGGAAAGTCCATTGGCTTATTTTTCAAATCCTTCCAGTCATTATGCTGGTCTTTGTGCGGCCGTGGTTGTGAGTTAACAAAGGCTGCCACGTTCCAGGCTTCTTCATCTGTTAATTGCGTGTTTTGGTAGGACGCTCCAAACGGCATATTGTCTTTAACAAATCAGGCAAGATTAGTTAGCCGATACATCCCGGCGCCGTCATTATAACTATGCTTACCCCATAATGGCGGATATCTATAAGTTTTTTTGTCAGCTGCCAGTATTCCCTCACCATTGCCGCCGTGGCAGCTCTGGCATTTCATCACAAACACCACTTTACCTTTAACCGGGTCAGCGGCATGATCCATAAAGGATAACTTTTCTGTGGCGCTCCCAAATAATTTCTGCCCTTTTTTTACATCTTTACCTACCCATTTCATATAAGCCAGGATGGATTGGAACTCTTTTTTTGAAGTATCCGGAACTTTACCTGCAAGGCTGCGGTCAAAACATTCGGCTAAACGATCCGCAGGAGAGTCTACCTTCCCGCTGCGGCCACTAAGCTTAGGATAACTTGCTATGAAACCGGCATAATCATTCCCAAATAATTTAGTGCCCCCTGCAAGATGGCAGTTCTGACAATTCATACCATTTGTTATCTGTGCTACAGTTCCCTGCGGCCCCAGGTACTTAGCTGTATTAGTTGTCAGTTCTTTTCCGTATCGGATCATATCGCCCGCTTTTCCTGCAGGGATGGTACTTTCATCCGGCGCTTTCCAGGCATCCGGAGGCATAGCTTTTGGCGTAATTCCGGCTGGTACAGCCGGAGAGGAAGGTGCAGGAACCGAAGAAACAGAGGTACTTTTATTTGCCTTGGAAGGTGCTACAGATACTGCTCCGTTATTGAATAAGGATACCACTAAAATAGCAATACAAGCTACCGCAATCAAAGCTATGTAAACAGTATAACGTGATACTTTTACTACTGCTTTGACGAGTTCTCTTTCTTCTTCGGGTTGCATAATATACTTGATTTATAATTAAGGATATTATAATTCTTTAACACTTGTAAGGGTACCATTGTTCTCAAATACTACCTGGTAATCTTCCCATGCGCCATAACCTTCAGCAGCCATAGTTGAGCCGCCGTGATTGTCAATAGTTAAAACATATTGAGTTTCTCTCGCAGCATTAACTTCTTTGATTTCATCCACATGGTAAGATGCATATTCCCCCTTTTTTAATGCTGTTTTTACTGCTAACGGCATCTCCCGTGTCCAACTAAGTTTAGTTTCAGTTTTTAGCAAGGTGCCATCTGAAGCATAAACAGCAGTATGCTTCTTGTGGTTAAGTTTAAATTCTGCTTTATAACCAGCCTTTGCTATTTTCCAGTCTTTTAGTTTAGCCTGTGGATATTTTGCTGTAAATTCTTCTGTTATTTTTTCAGGAACATTTACACCGCCTTTTGCAGCGTTGGCGTTAACTGTAAATCCTAATGCCATCAGGATAATTGCTGTTTTGATTATTGACGTTTTCATGTTTGATGTTTTTAATTATTTAATACATCAAAAGTAATTACGGAATTGAGGTGTTTTTTATCATTATTGATGATCATCAATAACCTGAGGTTATTGACTTTTAAATGGGAGTCAAATAGTGACCAGTAATAGGAGTGGAGGGGTTTGATAATTAAAAAGCCTCTCAGAAATAATCCGGAGGCTTTCTTTATGGAGAATACGCAAGTCGAATTGGTGACTACTTACATAAAATATTTTTAGATTTATTTATCCAAAACAGCTTCTGTAATAGAAGCCAATATGCCATCCCATAAATTTATCCGGGCCTGCAGTGCTTGTTTAACCGCTATAGTAGCTTCCTGCCATTTCTCCTCGTCATCGCCGCAAAGGTCAGCTGTCATTTGGTAGGCTAAAGATGAATGATGTCCACCATCTACTTCAATATGTCTTTCCAGGTAATAAATCAAGAGATCAGCCTTGCCCGGGAAATTGGCTGCAATTTCCTTCACCATGCTGATAAAGATATCAGGGATCAAATCTTCCCGTCCAAAGGTGAATACAGCTGCCATGATGTGCGGCTTATCTGTAGCGATAACGTTAAAAGTATGTTGTACAAAATCTCGGGCCGCGACAGGTATATCAGCATTTAGAAGTGCTTGTTCGATGGTTTTGCCTGAATTCAGTTCCGTAAACAGGTTATCAATTGCTTGGGTTTCGCTTCCGGCTTCCTGTATAGCCCGCAGGTACAGTTCAAAATGGCTGGTACGATTACCCTGTTCATCTAAATCACTTTCTTCCCCGGTTACAATCTCATTGATCAGGTAGCGGGTGCCTGCATTACCGACGGGCATCCACGGAACAGTGGTACAGGTTAAGCTTTGCTGGAGCGCTTTTAAAAGTGACATGAAATCCCATACGGCAAAAACATGCTGTTCCATAAACTTTTGCAAGTCGTCCAGCGAACGCATATTTTTATATAAATCATGGTTGATTAACCGTTGTCTTATGGGTTCAATCTCGTTTTTTAAATTCTCAATCCTATTACTTTGCACCATGGGGCATTTACGTTAAAGGCGCAAAAATAATCAAAATGGGCAAATGATGTTCTTTAAATTGCAATGATTAACTCCTATTGAAAAGAATATTTGATTTTACTTTTGTAAGTTAGCTATTGATTTATGGCCTTCTTCGTTAATAAATAAAATCGATTATCATGATACTTCAGAACAAAAAAGCAGTTATATATGGCGCTGGTGGCTCTTTAGGCGGCGCAGTTGCTAAAGCACTTGCCCGTGCCGGTGCCAGGGTGTTTTTAACCGGACACAATCTTAAACCTGTACAAAAAGTAGCAGATGAGATTCTTGCTTCCGGCGGCAATGCGGAGATTGATCAGGTGGATGCGTTGGATCACGAAGCAATCAACAGCCATATGAATAAGGTTGTGCAAAAAGCGGGTACAGTAGATATATCATTCAATGCGATTGGGTTTAAGGTTGTGCAGAATATACCTTTGGTGGATATATCGGTGGATGATTTTGTAAGTCCTGTAACTACTGCCATGAAAACCCGGTTCCTAACAGCAACAGCCGCGGCAAAGGTTATGATGAAACAAGGATCGGGAGTTATTTTATCCCTTACTGCAACGCCCGGAGGAATAGGCTATCCTTTTACGGGCGGCTTTGCACCGGCATGCAGCGCCATGGAGAGCTTTTCAAGAAACCTGGCTTCAGAGTTAGGGATATACGGCATACGTGTGGTAAATATAAGGTCGGCAGGCTCCCCGGATTCAGGGGTATTTAAAGAAGCGATTGAGACTAATCCCGATGAGATGGCCACTATCCTGCAAAAGATGGAAGCAGACACCATGCTGAAAAAACTCCCGTTAATGGCCGACATAGCCAATGTCGCGGTATTCCTGGTATCTGATTTGGCCGGTAAAATAACCGGGGTTACTATTGATGTTACATCCGGTACAACTGCCGGATTGAATTATAGGGTGGAGCCAATAGCTGGTAAATAGGGTATAATTTCATATTTCTAAAACTGAAAAGAGTTTAAAGGGTTTATATCACAACCAATTTAATATAATCCCATGTGGCAGGAAACCAACAACAAACTATACCGCGCGTTTGAGTTTAAAGATTTCTCAACAGCATTCGCATTCATGACAAGGGTAGCTTTGATAGCTGAGAAAATGGACCATCACCCCACCTGGACAAATACCTATAACAAGGTGGAGATATGGCTTAACACTCATAGCGCAGGAGATGTGGTTACGGGTAAAGACAAGAAACTGGCTGAGGAGATTGATAAGTTGTTTGTCTAAACCATGATTCACTTGATTTGAGGATTACATAATACATAATAAATACTATGAATCCTAAAATCCTTTAATCCTGAAAATCACGGTTCAGACAAATTCCCCAAATCACAAATCTCTTCCCGGCTTATTATCAGCCACTTTCAAATATTTTTGATCAAGTGCTTTTTTAGGTACAGTAATGCTTAATGCGTTAATGCCGAAATAATTTACAGATACATAATCATATCCTTTAAAACCGTTTTCTGCTCCAAAGGAATCTTTTAAGATAAAGAATAGTTTCCCATTTTTGCTTTTAGCAATTCCTACTACATGGATCAAGTGATCGTCCTGTGTCTCCAGCGTTTCAAACAACTGCTGGCGCAATTGCGGACTGTAATTCATTTCAACAGTATCAGGGTCGTTTACTTTGTTGAACCTATCTTTTTCAAATAAGGCATAACCACTTTTATAGCAGTTCCAGCCATTATTGCTGTTATCCACATCAACAGCCAATGAATAACCTTTTTCAATAGTTTTGCTGGCAATGCTGATCAATTCATCTAATGGGACATTTAAATATTTTTCTGCCATCAAAAAATTATCCTGTATTTCAAGCGCGAAATTCTGGTAAAAAGGGTGATGGGTAAAGGAGGTGATGGTTACATAATCATCCGGGTTAAATTTCAATACTTCCCTGGAGAAAGTTAAAGGGGTGTATTCCTTACCATCCCAGTTAAATTTTTCGGGCGGAACTCCGGCAATATCATCATGTTTTTTTATAAAACCTGGAAGCCAGTTTGCATCAATTGGTCTTGTTTTAAGTACCGAATCCAGGTAATTTTTAAGTACCTCATCAAGTTGTTTGGAAGAAGTTACTGAAAACTTAACTGCTTTTTCCCTTGTGTAAAATTCATTAGGCACAGCCCCGTATTTTTGTATCCCATATAAGGCATCGTGCGATAAACCACCAGCCTCGAACAAGGTAGTACCGTTTGATAAAATATAGCGTTTCGCCTTTTCGATAAACAGGTTACGGGCAGTATAAAGTTCAGAAAGGTCAATGTCTTTTTGTTGATTTTGAATCGAGCCCGATTCAATCATCGAAGTGGTTGAAAATGACCAGCAGGTGTTTGTGCCCCCCTGAAATTTTACCGTTCCGGCGGTTATCTGTTTAATGGTAACCGGAACATTGCTCTGGGACAGTGCACAGTTTACAGAAATAAAGAGCAATACAATTGCCAGGTACTTTGTCATAGTTTATCAAATAGTTTAAAAACTAAAAGTAATAATAATATTTAAATAAAATATTTGATATTGATGAGGCAAGGCAAACGCATTAAAATATTTATTGTTAAAAGAACCTATCCATTAATACTTGGATCCGATATTTTAACATGCTAAGCCGAATAATTGGTTTGAAATCGGTAATAATCCGTAAGCTGAGACTATACAAGGGTAAATGTTATCATATAGCGATGGGTTTGAAACCCATCGCTATAAAAAAAGCATTTAAATTATTTTAATGCGTTTGCCCTGATTGATGAGGATGCAACAATCCACAAACTGCTAAATTTTCCACAATCGGGCTAAACATGGCACAATGCGTTAACTTTACCCATCTATTAAAAAGGAGTAAACTGGTTGGCAAAGGAAATTACTAAAGAGACGCCGTTAATGCAGCAGTACAATGCCATTAAGGTAAAGTACCCCGGCGCCTTACTTTTGTTCCGCGTGGGTGATTTTTACGAAACTTTTGGCGAGGATGCCATTAAAGCTGCTGGAATTTTGGGCATTGTGCTAACCCGGCGGGCCAATGGGGCAGCTACACACATTGAGCTGGCGGGCTTTCCGCATCATTCACTGGATACTTATTTGCCAAAATTGGTAAGGGCTGGTCAGCGGGTTGCCATTTGCGATCAGCTGGAAGACCCAAAGACCACTAAAACTATTGTAAAACGCGGCGTTACGGAGTTGGTTACGCCAGGTGTTGCCATTAATGATAATATCCTGCATCAAAAAAGCAATAACTACCTGGCTTCCCTTTATTTTGAGAAAAACAGCATCGGCATAGCTTTAATTGACATCAGCACCGGCGAATTTTTAACCGCACAGGGCAACAGCGATTATATTGATAAATTGCTGCAAAGTTATTCGCCGAGTGAGGTGATCTATCCCAAAAGCCGTAATCACGATTTTAAAAACACCTTCGGCGACCGCTTTTACACCTACACGCTTGATGAATGGCCTTATAGTGGTGATTACTCCAACGAAGTGCTGTTGAAACATTTCGGTGTAAAATCGCTCAAGGGTTTTGGAATTGATAAGCTGAACCTGGGCATCGTTGCCGCTGGTGTGGCCCTGCATTATCTGAACGAAACTGAACATCGTAACCTGCAGCATATATCAGCTATTAGCCGCATAGAGGAAGACCGTTACCTATGGCTCGACAGGTATAGCGTTCGCAACCTGGAACTGGTTGGCTCGGCTAATGAGAATGCCCTTACATTAGTTGATGTGCTCGACCAAACCTGCTCGCCTATGGGTGCACGCCTGCTGCGCCGCTGGATTGTGATGCCGTTAAAAGAAATTAAACCAATTAATGATCGCCTGGGTGTGGTAGAATTCCTCATTGAGCAGGAAGAGCTTCGGGAAACCTTGAAACAAAATATCCGCCTCATCGGCGATTTGGAACGGCTGATCTCTAAAATCGGTCTGCAAAAAGCAAACCCGAGGGAAGTTTGCCAGTTAAAAAAAGCATTGCATGCTATTGACACCATTAAAAAATTAGGCGAAGCATCGGCTAATTTGCCATTGCAAGCCATCAGCGCACAATTAAACCCATGTTCATTAATATGCGAAAAAATTGAAAAGGAATTGAGTTCCGAACCTCCGGTAATGCTGATAAAAGGCAGTGTGATGAACGAGGGCATTAACGAAGAACTTGACCGGTTACGTAAGATCGCGTTTGGAGGCAAAGGATATTTACTGGAAATACAAAAGCGGGAAGCAGAGTCAACCGGCATACCATCGCTGAAAGTATCCTTTAATAATGTTTTTGGTTATTACCTGGAGGTTACTCATAGTCACAGAGACAAAGTGCCTTCGGATTGGATCCGTAAACAAACACTGGTAAATGCCGAACGTTATATCACACCTGAGCTAAAAGAATACGAAGAGCAAATTTTAGGAGCCGAAGAAAAAATACTTGCACTGGAAACCAGGCTATATAATGATCTGCTTTATTCTCTTGCTGAGTATATTAAGCCTATACAGTTAAACGCACAGTTAATTGCCCGTTTAGATGTGTTGCTCAATTTCGCCACCATAGCCATCAAAAATTATTACGTTAAACCGGAAATTAATGATAGCCGGGTAATTGATATAAAAGGAGGGAGGCATCCGGTGATTGAGAAAAATCTGCCCCTTGGCGAAACTTATATTACCAACGATGTTTATTTGGATTCAGAAACCCAGCAGATCATTATTATTACCGGTCCTAATATGGCGGGTAAGTCGGCTCTGCTTAGGCAAACCGGACTAATTGTACTGATGGCGCAAATGGGCTGTTTTGTGCCTGCAAAGGCTGTTTCCATTGGTTTGGTTGATAAGATATTTACAAGGGTAGGAGCTTCGGATAACCTGACATCGGGCGAATCGACCTTTATGGTGGAGATGAACGAGACTGCCAGTATTCTCAATAACCTGTCGGACAGAAGTTTGATCTTATTGGATGAGATTGGCCGTGGAACCTCTACTTATGATGGCATTTCTATTGCCTGGTCAATTGCCGAATTTTTGCATAACCAGCCGCAAACAAGAGCTAAAACTCTATTCGCAACCCATTATCACGAACTGAATGAGTTAAGTAATTCTTTTAACCGCATTAAAAATTTTAATGTATCGGTTAAAGAGGTAGGGCAGCAGATCATTTTTTTACGAAAGCTGGTTCCTGGCGGCAGTGAGCATAGCTTTGGTATCCATGTAGCTAAACTTGCCGGGATGCCTCAAAAGGTCCTGAGTCGTGCCAACGAAATCCTAAAAAAACTTGAAGCCGAGCGGACAGGAGGGGAACACATAAAAGAAAGTATCCGCAAAGTACAAAAGCAAGCCGTACAAATGCAAATGTTTTCCATTGACGACCCGGTTTTAGTTAAAATCAGGGATACCCTGAACAACCTTGATGTAAACACCTTAACGCCGGTTGAAGCGTTGATGAAACTTGATGAGATACAGAGGGTGATAAAGGGATAATTGGATTTACGATTTACGATTTTAGAATTACGATTTACCATTGTCTGAACTAAGATTTGTAAGATTTTAGGATTATAAGATTTGCACTTTTTAAGAATCCTAAAATCTTTTAATCCTAGGCATCATAGATTCAGACAAATGAACTGTAACAAAACCACACTTTAATCGTCTTAATAGTAATAAATTGTTGACATGATTATGCGCTATTTTCTTTGTTTTCTATTCCCACCAATAGCTGTATTAACAACAGGTCGTGTGGGCTCATTTATATTAAGCGTTATTCTTACTTTGCTGTTTTGGGTGCCGGGCATTATATATGCTATTTTAGTAGTTAACGACTATTATGAAGCTAAAAGGCACAGGCAAATGATCAGGGTAATGAGAAGAAGATACTAAGATTTACGATTTTAGAATTACGATTTACGATTGTTTTTGATTCGAATTTCTAAGGGTTCTATCTTACGGACTTTCGGACCTCCGACTTTCGGACTCCTTCCTACCAGTGTTAATATGTTAACAATATCAGGGTAACCTTAATTGCCGTTTGAACGTATTTTTATACATTATGAATAAAATACGTTACCTGTATTGCATTTCTTTTTGTTTTGTGATTATTCTTACTTCCTGTCATACCAGGAAAGCAGTGCTTAAGGGTGAACCTGGTGAGATAGTTAAACCACAGCCATCAATAGCCGAAAAATATTCAGAAATAATGGGTGTAGATAAAAATGCTATACAAAATGGTCGTTTATATGCTTTTATAGATCAGTGGATGGGGACTCCATATAAATTTGGTGGTCAGGATAAAGATGGTGTCGACTGTTCTGCATTGACACAATTGCTGGAGCAACAGGTTTATGGCATTAATATACCCCGTTCAACCGGCCAGCAAATAAACATTATCAAACGTAAATACGAAGAAGAACTTATTGAAGGCGACCTGGTATTTTTTGATTACGACGGAAAGAAATTCAGTCATGTTGGCGTTTACCTTCAAAATGGTTATTATGTGCATGCAAGTACATCAAAAGGAGTCATGATCGCACAGTTGCATGATCCATATACCTATAAATATTTTTCGAGATGCGGATCCGTTCTGGCTAATGAACCAAACACTGCTCCGGGCAAGTAATGGAAGAAATTGCTAACTTTACAGCATCATGGAAAATGGAAAATACGATTTCTGGACAAAATATAAAAAGTATGCCGGAAACGAGATATTGCTTTATGTCATCATGATCATAGGCATCATTCTGGGTATTATTATTTTCAGTTAATTGTTTTTAACAAGCACCACAGTATAACTGTCAGCATCAACTACTTCCTGAAAGAAATCAACAAAATCCTGGTAGGTGTCTTTGCTATAGGTTCCGTCAATAAGCTGAAGTTTTCGTTTGTATATCAGTTGGTTGCCTTTTAATTCCATAGTTGAAGTGAATTTAGCAAATGGTTTATCAATTATATCATTTAAGGGGGTTTTATCTAAATGGTAATTAGCCGGAACAGTAAATGTTACCTCATCCTCTTTTGTATAACCCCTGTTTATATAAACATCATTTAAACGGTTAAAAACCTGTTTTGGAACATCCGTCTTCCTGTTTACCGGGTTTAGCATAAAATAATATTTACCATCGGTTAATGAGGCATAATCGCGGGCATGCAGTTTTATATTTTCTGTTGTAACAGGATCAAAGCTTTTATCCTGTTTCACCTCGAGATTTAAAATATCAAGATTATTAATGGGATAAATTTTTTGTAACATTTTATACTGTTCTTTCACAGGTTCATTGATCAGTTCATCCCTGTCCTCATAGTCAGTGCCTTTAAAGGTGGTGGTCATAATACCCGATAATTCTCCGGCTTCGTTAATAATAAAATTGGCTTTACGGCTTTCCAAATTATCCTTGTGTGTATATTTAGGGGTATGCATTAGCTTGCCGCCATCTGGTGTACAGGCAAGCACATTGCGGTCGTCTGTAAACGAGCCTAAATAACCAAAAGGTATAGTCTGGCTTGTACAATCTGCCCAGGTAGTATCATTTTTAAATGGAAGGCATAAAATAATATGATCGCCTTGTTCTATGCTAGCAAAATCTTTTAATAAGCTCACCTTATATTTCCTGCCACTTTCCACAACACAGTAATATGAGTCTATATTTATCGCTTTTAATAATGCCTGAGTATAATTAACCAAAGCTTTGCAGTCTCCATAATTTTGTTTATTGACATCTGCAGCCAAAAAAGGTTGAATACCGCCTATGCCGACCTGAATACTTACGTAATGTGTTTTAGCTTGCATAAACTCATAAATTTTTTTAGCTTTTAACTTAGGATCGGAAATATCGTTTGTTAATTCCTTAATGTGCTCAACTGTTTCTGCTGGTAACTCTTGTCGGTTGACTATTAACTTATCGTTCATCCACTTGCCTAACTCTTTCCAATTTGCGAATGATCCTTCAAAACCGTAATAAGAAAATTTTTCAGGGACAATTTCTACATTTGGTAAATAATTTTTATCATATGGACTAAAAGGCTCATCCTTAACAGCTTTTAAATTGCTTATAGACCAAGTATAAATTTTGGAGTTTCTTGAATCAGACATCATACTTACTTTTTCAGGAATGTTTGTTTCTCTGTACCTGACGTTAAAATTCCGTTTGCAACTAAGTGTAAATGAACTTTTTTCAACAGCAATACCAAAATTTAAAACCGGTTCCCACTGTGGAAGGGCAAGCGATTGTTTTAAATGGAGTTCATATTCGTAAACTATAGTGTAGGGGTATTCGGTGACGGATGGAAAATAGTGTTTAATCCTTATGTCTGTAAATAATGAAAATCCATCCCATGCACTTGCATCTTCAAAATCACCTTCAGAGAATTTACCTGTTTGTTTACCAAATTGATTATAAATGGCACCCTTAACATATTTTATAATTGTGCTTTTATCATGCTCTAAATTAATATGTGCCATGTGATCACCATTTTTATTTAAAATGGTAACAACAGTTTTAAAATGAACCAATATATTATCGAAATCCTCTACTACTATATTTTGTTCCTCATCCCTTAATACTGCGCTTGCATATGGTAAAAGTTCTTTTGGTATAAGACTTGCATCATAGTTTTGCTGTGCAATGGCAATTGTATATGATATAATAAGACTAAAAGCTATTAAAATTGATTTCATTATTTTTTCTTAAAAACCATCTCCACTTTTTCTGATTGAATGATCTTATTATAAAGCTCTTTCAAATACGGATATTCATTTGAATTATAAACCGGCTTGGCAAACTGGATAACATGTGAAAATGTGAAGGAATTACCGCCAGGCTCATAATTTGTCATAAACTTTCCACCATTATCAGGCATAGCTATCGCAAAAATTTGTGGTGGTGTTTCAACAATATATTGTGATGGCAGGTTAATGGTTATTATAAATCTTTCGTCGTAAGTCATGCCAAGGTCTACAGGATAAGAACGTTCAACTAATTTAAAGGGGTTTGTATCTATCTTATACCAAAAAAAAGGATTAAACGATAATCGTTCTCCATTAATTTTTTCAAGAATATTTATTTCCAGCTCATATTTTTCTTCCAGGGGTTTGTCCAGGCTATCCATATTAGTGATCTCTGATTTCAGAATCTTTATTCTTGAAAATTGGCTATTAAGATCCTCTGTATATTCATCTATTGTATTGAATTTTTTAATAGCCTCCCTTTTTTTATAAGCATCATAACCAAAAAAGTAATTTACTAATGTGCCTTTTAATTTACCATCCTCTTGAAGGGTTAAATCAAGTGTATGCGTGCTTTTTTGTTTTTGCGGCGGATTTATATCCATCCAATAGGAAGGTTTATCCAAACTAAAGACCCGGCCTTTATCATTTAAACATCTAAATGGCAGCATGCCAAATGGAAGTAATGGATCTGTCGCATCCAGGAGATAATTTTTGTCCCCAATATCAACCCGCGCTATTATATAATTAAAATCATTAATAACGGGGTATAATGAACTTACTGTCCCGTTATCCCGGGTTGATAATAAAACAGCACTGGCATTTAAACCTGCAGCATTTAAAGCGGTAACCAATGAAAGATTGATATCAGCTGCGCTTCCCTTATGTGTTTCTAATACTTTACTGATGCTATAACTAGTTACAATACCGTTTTGTCCATTCCATTTAAACAGTTGTTGTATCCAGCTGTAAATAGCCTGGGCTTTACTTAAATCATCTGATTTCCCAGTTACAAGAGGAACAATACGATCTTTAAAAAGCCCTTTCTTTTTTAATTGATCACCAAAATAAAGATCATTTTTAAGAATATAGTCAACGTCTTTCCAGTCTTTGGTTATTTTTATTTTAGCTCGACTATAAGGGCTTGTGAAGTCAGATTCTTCAAAATTTATGGCTGATAAATAGTTTTTCGATGAGGTTATATAATCTTCACTAACAAATGCGGGAATATCACTTATGCCGTAAACGAGTGATGAACAATCTGCTGATGCGATCCCACTATTTATTGAGAAACAACCACGCTCAACAGCTGCTGTATTTTTAGTGAGTTTTAAATTTCCCTTCAATGAAACATTATACCTCCAATATGCGGGGATATGAACCTCATATTCTGAATAGACTTTAGGTATAAGTGCTTGGAAAACCCATGGGTGAAGAGTTTCAAAATAAGGTGAAATTAATCTGTATTTATATTCTATAATGCAGCCATTACGTATACCCGGCATTGCAAATTTGTAATTTGCCCAATGTTTGGTCTCATTTACAGGGAATATATTTTGTTTTTCCAGTTCAACTTTCTGAGTTGTGCCATTGTCATCTTTAAAATAGGTAACCCCTGTAATTTCTTCTAAGCTTTCATAAGTATCCGCATCATCATTTGAATGATAAATAGGTATTTGAACAGTTCCATAGTCAAAACCTTTGTTATTAAAAATTTTTATTTTAACATGGTATTCAAAAATTACCCTGATATTTTCATCAGTAACCAAACCTATTCTTGTTTTGCCATATTCCTGTAAAACAACTGCGTGTGCCGAAGTATCTTTTGAATAACTTTTCATGTCCATTTCCTGCTGGTTAACCGTGCCATAAGGAAAATCTTGAGCTGAAACAATACTACAAATCAACAAGAAAATATAGGTGATAAGTAAAGGTTTTTTCATAATATTTAAATTATAATAAGGGTGGAACAATTTAAGGTTTTAAAAGGATAAATTTATATGGATTTAAATTTATAGTGTTGATTCTTTTTAACACTTTTGCAACCTTTGTATCGTTAAGCATAAAATAAACCCACGTATAGGTGTAAAATCATTATTTAAAGTGGGGAAGCAAGCGTTATTAACTATAAGAAAAATTAACGGATGAAATTAAATTTAAAACGGCCACTGGCTTTTTTCGACCTTGAAACTACCGGAACTAATATCGGTATTGACCGCATAGTTGAAATATCAGTTATTAAACTTCATCCGGACGGTAGCGAAGAAGTGCGGACATGGCGTATTAATCCCGGTATGCCTATTCCATTGGAATCATCACTGGTACATGGAATATATGATGAGCATATAAAAGATGAGCCGTTTTTTAAAGAAGTTGCATCGTTAATAGCCGAATTTATTGATACCAGCGACCTTGCAGGATATAATTCCAATAAGTTTGACATACCTATGCTGATGGAGGAGTTTTTAAAGGCCGATGTTTTATTTGACCTTGATAACCGTCATTTTGTAGATGTGCAAAATATATTCCACCAGATGGAACAGCGCACATTAAAGGCTGCTTACCAGTTTTATTGCGATAAACAGATAATAAATGCCCACTCTGCTGAAGCGGATACACGGGCTACAATGGAAGTATTATTAGCGCAGATTGCAAAGTATGAAAATATAGAATGGGAAGATAAAAAAGGGGTCCGCACAATTCCGGTAGTTAATGATATTGAGGCTTTACATAAATTCACCAATTTGAACAGGCCTGTTGATTTTGCCGGAAGAATGGTTTACAATGAAAAAGGGCAGGAGACATTTAACTTTGGAAAGCACAAAGGTAAAGCGGTTGAAGATGTGCTTAAAATGGAACCCAGTTATTACTCATGGATGATGCAGGGTGATTTCCCTTTATATACCAAGCGCAAATTAGAAGAAATATATAACCGCTGGAATGCAAAAAAGACTGCTGAAAGACAGCCTAAACCAGCACCACAAAAACAACCCGAACCAGTGATTGCTGAAGTGACAAAAGAAAGACCTGATAAAAGGGATTTTCATAAGCCACAAGTCCCTCAAAACAATAATCATCCAAGACCGGAAAATAAACCTTATAAAAAGAACAATGACGAACCTGCATCGCCTGTAAATGATGATATGTTGAAAATGCTGGCAGAGAAGTTTAAAAAGGGGCTTTGAGTTACGAATTACGATTTTAGAATTAAGAATTTTAATTTGGAATTTCAATTTTTGAATGAAACCAACTGCTGATTGCTAAAGTTTTCGTTCCGCATCTACATTCCGACTTCCGAATTAAATGTTTTTAAATCCGAAATCGAACTTCCGAAATCCGAAATTTAAATCCTTTCTTTTAGGAATGAAATATTTCGCTTCAACCCGTTAAACTTTGTTCTTTTTACTGCGGAGTTTTTAAATACTTTATTAAAAACATCTTCAGTAATGTCTTTCCAATCTTTGCTGTTTAAATTAAGCAGATCGGGGTGAGGGGTAAAAGCGGGTTCATTGTGCAGTACCGAAAATTTGTTCCATGGACAAACATCCTGGCAAACATCACAGCCAAACATCCAGTTGTCCATTTTTCCTTTAAACTCATGTGGTATTTCGTTTTTAAGCTCGATGGTTAAATAGGATATGCAGCGGCTGCCATCAACTACATAAGGAGCCACAATGGCTTCAGTAGGGCAGGCATCTACGCAATTAGTACACGTACCGCAATGGTCGGCAGCGGGTTCAATGTCATATTCCAGTTCAAGGTCAATAATCAGTTCGGCCAGGAAAAAAAAAGAACCTGTCTTTTTATTGATGAGATTTGTATTTTTTCCAATCCAGCCCAAACCTGCTTTTTTTGCCCAGGCCTTGTCTAATACAGGAGCGGAGTCAACAAAAGCACGGCCATTAACTTCACCGATCTTTTCATTAATTATTTGTAAAAGCTGTTTTAACTTATCTTTTATCACCAGGTGATAATCGGTACCATAGGCATATTTAGATATTTTAGGACTTAAAATATCTGTCTGCTCTTTATCAGTAAAATAATTAAGGCCTAATGATATCACCGATTTTGCATTATCTACTAATAGCCTGGGATCAAGACGCTTATCAAAATGATTTTCCATGTATTGCATTTCGCCATGCATACCTTTTTGCAACCAGGCTTCCAATCGGGGGGCCTCTTCTTCTAAAAATTCAGCTTTTGATATTCCGCAAAACATAAACCCTAAATTTTTGGCTTCACTTTTAATTAAATAACTATATGTGGACTTGTTTTGCGGCATTACGCAAATATACCTATAATATCAAAGTTGAATAAAGGTCTATTTTTGTTCAATTTTAATTTCTCAGATATTTTTTTAACAATTATTTACTTTTTTTAAAATATGGTGTAATTATTGTTGCATTAAATGAAATATATACTATATGCTTCAGCTGATAAATGCTTTGCCGCCTCATGTAGCCGGCATTCACGCTTTTGCTGATGTTGCCGAAACAGAATATGAAAATGCATTAATTCCATTACTTGGCGGTCTTTTAAAAAGAAACAAGAAGATCCACTTTTTATTAGTGCTCGAAACTGATATTATAAATTTTGCACCGGGTAAATGGTGCGGAAATATTAAAATTGGTTTAAAATATTTTTTTAAATGGAATAAGGTGGCGGTGGTGACAGATCAAAAAAGTGCACAGGGATTTAGTGATCTTTTCAGGTATATTATTCCGGGTAATTATAAATGTTACCCTTTAGACCAACTTCACAAAGCAATAAGATGGGTGTCTGAAAAATAATTGTAACAAATTAAACATTAGAATCATGGAAAACTCAAGGGAAGATACAGAAACAAAAAGCAGGAATAAAAACTTAAAAAAAGGCAAACAACCAACAATTCAAAATAAGCCGGATGCACCCCGTGTAAAAACAGTTGCTCCTGATAATGACAGCGGCGAACCAGGCCCTCCAGCAGAAAAATCATCAAATGTAGGTCAAGGACCTGCAGTAGAAAATTTGTAACATTAGTTTATTTGTCTCACCTTGCTCTTTCCAACGTGTGCTGCTTTAGCTGTGGCGCAAGGAGAGGAGCTTAAAAGATAAAAATTAGCCAACTTGTTATTAAAGTCCTCTCCTTGAACTACGGTGTATATGCATCTATACAAATGGTCAAGCCTTATGTCCCTGTAAGGGACTACCCTTTTGTAGAATTTTATTCAATCATCCTTTTTTGCTTTGTAATCTGTTTGATTCGAAAAGGTGACATATTTGTGTACACACCATAGTCCTTTGGAGAGGATTTAGCTGGTAAATAATTATTAGATTTATTGTAGATTCAGGTTATATTGTAAAATTAGTATTATAGTTATTTTACAAGTTACACATATCTTTATAAACCAATATAACCACTAATGAGCAATAAATATTTACGCTTTAATAATATATCCCGGAACTGCTTATCGGTATTGATCATTATATTTTTTATACAAAAATCCTTTGCCCAACAAATCCCGCCAAATGGAGAATCAAATATCAGGTTAAATCAAATCGGATTTTATCCTGAAGCACCTAAAGTTGCTGTTGTTTTGTCAGGCAATGGCAACGTCTTTTATATAAAGACTACCAGTAAAAAAACAATATTTACCGGGAAATTAAAAAAATCCGTTAAACCAAACTTTGCCGGAAATACTACCAATATTGCTGATTTCACAACTTTTCATAAACCAGGTAAATACGTTTTATATATGCCTGGTGTTGGCTATTCTTATCCTTTCGAAATTAAAAGATCAGTTCATAAAGATGTAGCAAATGCATCAATAAAGGCCTATTATTTTATGAGGGCATCCATACCACTTAAAGAAAAATATGCCGGAAAATGGAATAGGGCAGAAGGGCACCCCGATACCGCTGTATTGATACATCCTTCCGCTGCCAGTGAAAAACGGCCGGCAGGGACTATAATTTCTTCGCCCAGGGGTTGGTATGATGCCGGAGATTATAATAAATACATAGTTAACAGTGGTATCAGTACAAGTACTTTGCTTTCTTTATACGAGGATTTTCCAGATTACATGAAAACCGTCAAGCTGAATATCCCAGAAAGCGGTAATCATATTCCTGATGTGCTGAATGAAGTTTTATGGAACTTACGCTGGATGCTGACCATGCAGG
Source organism: Mucilaginibacter sp. (assembly GCA_028288305.1). Classification (GTDB taxonomy): domain Bacteria; phylum Bacteroidota; class Bacteroidia; order Sphingobacteriales; family Sphingobacteriaceae; genus Mucilaginibacter. The sequence continues at coordinate 30,798 of JAQBOA010000090.1, read as the reverse complement.
ATCCGAATGACGGTGGAGTTTATCATAAACTTACAAACGCCGCGTTTGACAAATTTGAAATGCCGGATAAAGCAACGGCACCCCGGTATGTTGTACAAAAAGGTACAGCTGCCACACTTGATTTTGCTGCTGTTATGGCGCAGAGCAGCAGGATATTCCGAAAATTTCCTAATGAATTGCCTGGTTTAGCAGATTCATGTTTAAATGCGGCCAATAAAGCCTGGGAGTGGACTGTTAAAAATCCGGATGTTATTTATGATCAGGAAACTATGAATAAAAAATATAGTCCATCTATAACAACCGGCGCTTACGGTGACCGCAATTTTAGTGATGAATTTATTTGGGCTGCATCCGAATTGTTTGTAGCCACACAGCAACCCAAGTTCTTAGAAAATATAAATCTCCTTCCCGATACAAATATGCCCATACCCTCATGGGGACAAGTAAGGTTGCTTGGCTATTACACACTTATAAAGAACCGCGACCAGTTTGGAGAAAATACTCCTAAAGAATTACCTGAAATAAAAAAACGATTACTGGCTTTAGCAGATAATTTGATTGCTGGCGCAGATGAAACAGCCTATCAAACAGTTATGAACAAGTCTGCCCGTAATTTCGGATGGGGAAGCAATTCAGTTGCTGAAAACGAGGGTATAGTGTTGATACAGGCCTATAAGCTTTCACGTAACAGTAAATACCTGCTTTACGCATTAGATAATCTCGATTATATTTTAGGCAGGAATGGTACGGGTTATTCATATGTAACAGGCTACGGCAGTAAAACGCCTATGCATCCCCATCACCGGCCATCAGTTGCAGATGGAATTATTGATCCTGTCCCCGGCTTGCTGGTGGGCGGCCCTAATCCAGGCATGCAGGATGGAATTCGTGTACCTTCAACCTCGCCTGATGAAGCGTATATTGATGATGACCGTGCTTATGCAGCAAACGAAATAGCCATAAATTGGAATGCACCACTTGCTTATTTAACTAATGCTATCGAGGCCTTGCAAGATCAATTTACTAAAAAAGCATCAATTGATCATCGATAAATGTTGAAGCTTTGGATGCTTTTGGAGGTACAATAATTAGCAGATAGCTATACAATTATACAGCTGTTACTATTGTGATCAGAAGCAGTAATAACCAACAAATGCCAAATGTCACTGAATAGGTAATAGACATACCCATCATTTTTGTAATAGTTCTCCATGCGTTCCGGTGATAAACGGCCCTTAAAGACTTGTAGATATACCATATAATTGCCACCACCACTACAAAGTTCAGCCAATTTGCTAATGTATCCCAATTGGAAGGAATAATCAATTTCAGGATCATTATCATAGCTAAAAACAGGAATATAAAACAATGTAAGTGGAAAGAATAAATCAGGTGCTCAACATAAAACTTATTGCTTCGCCTAAAGGTGATCATTAGTATCAGCGCAAACAAAGGCAACAATACAAACATCATTTTCGGAAAATTATGCTTTAGTCCATCTTCAATTACTTCCTTTATGTTTATCTTCTGCTTGTTTATAGCAAAAGCTTTTTTATTATAATACCTTTCAAGCCAGCCGTCGCGCTTTGCCCCAGGCAGCTTTTGTTGAGATGCTAAATACTGGGTATATGTGGTGTCCTTTGTTGTTGTATTTACCAAACTTTGTTTGGTCGCTTCTTCGTCCCTTTTAGCCTTTGCTTTTTTCGAAGTATCCTTTATGGCCTTGTTATTTACTATAATATAACCATTGTCTTTATATAAATCAGCCAGAGCCTCTTTTTTTGCTTTCAAGGGTATATAAGAATTATCAGTGATTGCTTTAACCGCCTGGTTCAATTCTTTTGTTGACATATCTTTATGCTCAATTTTAATCAGTTCATTTTTTTGCTGGAAAAGCAATAAAAAGTAAACAAGACTTATAAAAATATACATTTTAACCGGGTGCAGGTATTGAACCCGCCGGCCGGCCATATACTCATTAGTGAGATAACCTGGCTTAAAAAGCAGAGGTTTTAAAGTGTGAAAAAACTGGTGGTCAAAATGAAAATAATCGCTTATGGCATGGTTCATCATGTGGCCAAAGCTTTCCTTTATCTCCAGGTTTTCCTGGCCGCAATTATGACAGAACTTTCCTTCAAGTATACTGCCGCAGTTAAGGCAATTATTTTCATGTCTGTAATGCTTTTTCATAAAGATAAGTTACATTAAAATTCCTGCAATTGTAGCTGATAAGTAGGAGGCAAGTGTACCGCAAATGAGTGCTTTAACACCCAATTTGGATAAATCAGTACGTCTTTCCGGTGCAAGCTCTCCAATACCTCCAACCTGTATAGCAATAGAACTAAAATTTGCAAACCCGCAAAGGGCAAAACTTGTAATAATCAATGTTTTCGGTGCCATTGTACCTTTAACCTTTATCAGATCAAGATAAGCCACAAATTCGTTTAGCACCATTTTGGTACCCATCAATGAACCAGCGGTTTGAATATCTTTATGGGGTACACCCATAGCCCATGCAAAAACGGCAAATAAGGCTCCTAATATTTGTTTTAAGCTAAGTGCTTTTAAGTCAATATTTATGAAATCTAAACTTAAATGCAGGTTATTGGCTAAAAAAAAGCCGGTTTTACCCAATACATAATCCAATAGACCAATAATTGCAATAAACCCAATAAGCATTGCTATAACATTTAAGCCAATTTTTAAACCATCGGCAGCCCCTCGTGATATAGCACCAACTAGGTTGGCCTCTGTTTTTTTTACTTCTAACGATACTTTTCCTTTAGTTTCTGACTCTTCGGTTTCCGGCCATACAATTTTAGAAATTACCAGTGCACCAGGTGCTGCCATAATGCTTGCTGCCAGCAAATATTCTGCAGGTACACCTAATGCAATGTAAGTAGCCATTACTCCACCGGCGATACAGGCCATACTTCCGGTCATCGAAGCTAAAAGTTCAGACATCGTCATAGCTTTCAGATATGGTTTAATCATAATTTGGGCCTCTACCTGGCCTACAAAAGCGCTTCCGACATTTGATACAGCTTCGGCGCCGCTAACCCCCATTACTTTATAAACTACCCAGGCAAAACCTTTAACTACACGCTGCATAATGCCCAAATGATAGAGGATACTTATAAGGACAGCTACAAATATGATGGTTGGAATTACCCGAAAAAAGAAAATAAAGCTGTATTGCGGTCCCAGTACTTTTGTAAGTTGTGCGTCTTTATTAGCAACAACACCGAAAACAAATTCGGCACCCAGATCGGAAAATGATAATATTTTTTTTACCCCCGTAGCCAAAAAACCAAAAACATCTTTGCCTATTGTAGTTTTTAAAATAAAAAGTGCTAATAAAAATTGTATTCCCAGGCCAGACAGTATAACCCTGTAATTAATAGCTTTCCGGTTGTTTGACATTGCAAATGCGATTCCAAAAATCAGAGCAATGCCTATTAAGCCGGTGTATCTTTCCATGCAACTGTGATATATTTAAATTGAGGCTTAAATTAGGGAAAGAATTTCGGATTTTGGATGTTCAATTTAGGATTTGGTCAAAAAGTTCAAATATCAAATTCGATTTCAATCAAAACCTATGAAATATTAAATTCGAAATTGAACATCCGAAATTCGAAATAATCAGGACGCTTTCCTTCGGTTTAATTCATCACGAATCTTGGCGGCCTTTTCATAGGATTCTTCTGAAAGCGCCTCTTTTAATTTCGTTTTTAACTCATCGATACTTAACGAAGTGAAACCTCCGGTTGTGCTGGCGGCTGTTTTTTCTTCCTGGGTTTCATTTATATTTTCAAGATAAACAAAATCGTTACCTTCAATTACAATACCGGCAGTCGAAAGTATAAATTCATAGGTGTAAATAGGACAGTCAAATCTAACTGCAATAGCAATTGCGTCGGATGTTCTTGCATCTATTTCAACCATCTTTTTACCATCCGAGCAAATAAGTTTTGAATAGAATATACCGTCTACCAAATTATAAATAATAATTTCCTGAACATTAATATGGTATGCTTCTCCGAAGCTCTTAAACAGATCATGTGTAAGCGGACGTGTAGGAACCATTTTCTCTATTTCTATCGCTATAGCTTGCGCCTCAAAACTTCCGATAATAATTGGAAGCCTTCTGCGACCACTAACTTCGCCCAAAACTAAAGCATAGGCGCCAGACTGGGTTTGGCTATAAGATAAGCCAACAATATCCAGCTTTATTTTTTTCATATCATTACCCATCACTACAAAATCCTTTTATGCCGAAGCTTTATATTCTTTAATTGCTTTAATTAATTTTGGTACCACTTCAAATGCGTCACCAACTATGCCATAATCTGCCACTTTAAAAAAGGGAGCATCAGGATCCTTATTTATTACAACGATAACTTTCGATGAGCTAACACCTGCAAGATGTTGTATTGCTCCTGAAATTCCAATTGCAATATACAAATTTGGACTCACAGCTATACCAGTTTGGCCAACATGTTCGCTGTGTGGCCGCCAGCCGGCATCCGAAACAGGTTTTGAGCACGCCAGCGCCGCGCCAAGCACATCAGCCAGTTCTTCTATCATACCCCAATTTTCAGGCCCTTTAAGACCTCGTCCTCCTGATACAACAATATCGGCATCAGGCAAAGAAACTTTATCTGCAGAGCGTACTATTTCTTTGATCATCGCTTTAAAATCAGAAGGTTCTGTTTCGGCAACAAAATCTTCAACCAAAGTTGTTGAATTTTGTTCAATAATCTTATAAGAATTTGGAGTTAATGATATAACCTTTTTCACGGAAGTTAACTCCACAATAGCAAATGCTTTGCCTGAAAAAGCTGTTTTTTTCACTTTGAATTTTCCGCCATCCTGATCTGGTAAAGATACGGCCCCGTCTGCAACTCCAGCTTCCAGTTTAACCCCAATTCTTGGAGCCAAACCACGGCCCGAAAATGAATTAGAAAGCACAACAATATCAGCACTTTCTTTTTTTGCTGCCGCAGCAATAACAGAAGCATAAGCCTGGTTTACAAAGTTCTTCAATTTTTCATTCGAAACATTTAAAACTTTTTCAACACCATACTTGCCAAGGGAAGCTAATTCTTCGGCATTCACTTCACCTATTGATATAGCTACAAGATTAGTATCATTGTTATCGGCAATGGTACGGGCATAAGAAACTGCTTCAAAAATTGATTTTTTGAATTTACCGTCTGCATTTTCCGTATAGATTAAAACTGACATATTAAATAAATAAGATCACAGGTTTGATTAAAGGTTTTATTTATATAATTTTTGCTTCTGTATGTAATAACGCTACCAATTGACCGGGGTCTGTAGCTGGGATTATTTTTACCTGGCCACGGGGAGCAGGGGTTTCAAAACTTATTACTTCCGAAAACGTTTTTACTTCAACCGGTTCAATAACACTTAATGGCTTGGTACGTGCAGACATAATACCCCTCATATTTGGAATTTTTGGTTCAGCAACACCTTCAGCCGTACCTGCTACAAAAGGTAACGGAATAGTTAATACTTCTTTACCACCTTCAATTTCACGCTCAACAATTGCATGATCACCCTCTAAATCTAATTTTTTTATGATCGAAACTGAAGGAAGACCCAATAATTCTCCTAACATTCCAGCCACTTTAGAGCCGTTATAGTCAATAGATTCGCGTCCGGTTAATACCAGGTCGAATGGGTTTGTTTTAATATATTGTGCTATCTGGAAGGCAACAAACCAGGCGTCGTGCGGTTTAGCATTTATTCGTACGGCATCAGCGGCTCCAATAGCAAGCGCTTTACGTATAGTTGCTTCCGTATTAACTTCGCCAACATTTATTACTGTTACAGACCCAATACCGCCATCAGTTAACTCAATAGCACGGGCAAGGGCTATCTCATCGTAAGGATTTAATATAAATTGAACACCATTTGTATTAAATTGGGTGTTATTATCAGTAAAAGTTATTTTTGTCGTTGTATCAGGAACATTACTTATACATACAAGGATTTTCATCTGGTTAATTGTTTTTTATTGATGAAGAAGACGAACCCATGAATGAATAACCCTTACATAATTTAATAATTGAACATGAGTTTTTCATAAAATAGGTTTTTGCAAATTTAATTAAAAAAGAGAGAGTTTAAAATGGATATAAGCAGATTAGAAAAGCTTTTAGAATTTATAAAAAATGAACCTGACGATCCATTTTTAAAATATGCGCTGGCAACAGAATATCTTCGTCTTAATCAACCGGAAAAGGCTTTAGAATATTATGAAAACCTGGTAAATAAACATCCAGACTATACAGGCACTTATTATCATTTAGGAAAATTATACGAATCATTGGATCGTAAGCAGGATGCCATAAACACTTACGAAACCGGAATGAAGAAAACCCGTGAGCAACGTGATAACCACGCCTTTTCGGAATTACAGGCAGTTTATCGCCTTGCCAGCGGAGAAGATGAAGATGACTATTAAGTTTATTAGTTCACTGGTTCATTAGTTCATTTGTGCACCTTTACTAGTGTCGTGTCAATTATGAATTGACGTTTAGTCCTGAGTCGAAAGTCCAGAGTCTTGAGTCAGAAAAGCACAAAATTGACTTAAGACTTACGACTGTTGACTTGACACTAGTCGCCATACAACCAATGAACTAATGAACTGATGAACCAATGAACTAACCAATGAGAAAAAAGTACTTTTTATTTTTACGGGATGTATTGGTATACACGTTTACAGCTTTTGGCGGCCCGCAAGCTCATTTGGCAATATTGCTGCGTGAATTTGTTGAAAAACGTGGATACATTACCGAAGGTGAATTGATGGAACTGAATGCTTTATCTCAAGTATTGCCAGGTCCTTCTTCTACACAAACACTGGTTGGAATAGCCTGGAAAGTTGGCGGCCTGCGCTTGGCTATCATCACGTTTTTAATATGGATATTTCCGTCAGCTACCATAATGTGTATGGCCGCCATCAGTTATAAAATGTTTGCAGACCGCTCAAAATTCACTGAAATACTGCGCTTTGTACAACCAATTGCAATAGGTATAGTTGCCTATGCCACTTATACTTTTGCACACAAATTTTTAAAAACCAGAATAAGTACTATGCTGGCCATTGGCTCACTCATAGTTACGCTAATTCTACAAAATGCATATGCTTTCCCTTTGCTTATAATGTTAGGAGGAATAATATCTTCTGCGTTAGAAACCCCTCCCCAGGAAAGTGAATTGCGTATTAAGTTATTTTCTAATGTAAACCCTAATAAGGTTACTTATTTTATTGGAATATTATTGTTTTTTGCTGCATTGGGTGCTATCGTAAATCAGACATCGCCTTTTAGTTTGCCAATCAGGTTATTTGAAAATTTTTACCGCAACGGTATCCTGATTTTTGGCGGCGGACAAGTGTTAGTGCCGCTTATGTATACAGAGTTTGTTGAAGTAAAGCATTATCTTACAAATTCCGAATTTCTATCCGGATATGCATTGCAGCAAGCGCTACCCGGCCCAACTTTTTCCTTTACTTCTTTTTTAGGCGGCATTAGTATGGGAAATAGGGGAGGAAGGATTATGGGGCCGGTTATCGGCAGTTTGGTAGCCGTTATCGGTGTAAATTTACCAGGCCTTATCCTTATTTTATTTATTGTCCCGTTTTGGAATGATCTTAAAAAAATAACCCGGATTAAAAATTCATTAAGCGGTATAAACGCGGTAGCTGTAGGTTTTATGGCAACCGCCCTGATCTTGCTAATCAGGCCTTTCGCGTTAAATTGGATGGCTTACCTGATAATGGTTGTGACTTTTTTACTCTTATACTTCACTAAAATAAAAACACCGGTAATTATTATAATTGGTGTATTACTGGGGTCGATATTTTGATTTGGTTGTAATTTAGTTGTAAGGGTTTTAAAAGTTGTAGTGGTTAAAAAAGCGGTTGAATACCTCTCTTAACTCTTACAACCATTAAAACTATTACAACTTTTACACCCTAAAACGGCTGTTCATCATCAATATCATCCATACGTGACGGCCTGATAATAAAGTTACTTGGCTTTTCAAAATCCTGTGAAGGGCTTAAGCCAGAGAAGGCATTGCCTGGTGAAAAAGAGCCATCCATTCCCTGATCAAGATCAGTGAATTTAACATATTTCCCAACGAATTTCAATCGTACCCGGCCGGTCTCGCCATTACGGTGCTTAGCAATAATTATCTCACCTACACCTTGCGTAGGGTTATTGTCCTCATCAACTTCCAATCCATAATATTCAGGCCTGTAAAGAAACAAAACCATATCGGCATCTTGCTCAATTGACCCGGATTCACGTAAATCCGACAGCATTGGGCGCTTTGATCCGCCAGGCCGGTTTTCAACCGCACGGCTCAATTGCGACAACGCTATTACCGGAACATTTAATTCTTTGGCTACAGATTTCAAAGCCCGTGATATACTGCCGATCTCCTGCTCACGGTTGCCGCCCCCTTTACCATCACCGCTTTTACCCTGCATCAACTGCAGGTAATCAATAATAATCAGTTGTATATCGTGCTGGGATTTTAAACGGCGGCATTTTGCCCTGAATTCAAAAATATTAAGGGCCGGGGTATCATCAATAATTAATGGCGCTTGTTCAAGCCGGCCAATTTTGGAGTGTATCTGTTGCCATTCCCATTCTTCCAGATTTCCTTTTCTTATTTTCTCCTGTTCAATGTGCGTTTCGCCCGATATTAAACGGTTAACCAACTGAACTGATGACATTTCGAGCGAAAACACAACAACAGGCTTATTAAAATCAACTGCAGCATTACGTGCACAACTAAGCACAAAGGCAGTTTTACCCATAGCCGGCCTCGCAGCGATGATGACAAGATCTGATTTTTGCCAACCCGATGTCATCCTATCCAAGTCGGTAAATCCTGATGCAACACCAGTTAACCCGTCTTTTTTATCTTTAAGCGCTTCAAATTCCTTTAAAGTTTCATGCATCAGGTCATCCATCTTGCGCGAATCACGGCGAAGATTGTTTTGAGCGATTTCAAAGAGGTTCTTTTCAGCTTTATCTAACAAATCAAGCACATCGGTAGTATCTTCATAAGCGCTTTGTATAACGTCTGTTGATATCCGGATCAGCTCGCGCTGTATAAATTTTTGAATAATGATACGGGAGTGAAACTCAATATTAGCTGCAGATGCAACGCGGTTGGTGAGTTCGGTAATATAATAAGCGCCGCCAATCATTTCCAGCTCACCCTGCTGACGCAACTGTGCAGTTACAGTAAGTATATCAACTGGTGAAGATTTTTCGAATAAATGCCGGATCGCATGAAATATTTTTTGATGATTGTCTTTGTAAAATACCTCCGGTTTTAAAATATCAATAACCGAAGACAATGCATCCTTTTCGAGCATCAAAGCACCTAAAACTGCTTCTTCAAGGTCAATTGCCTGAGGAGGTAATTTGCCTAACCCGCTGTAAGGGGTTGGGTTGGTTACCCTGCTTCGTCTTTCGTTAATATTTGGCTTATTAAATTGGTTATCGTTCTCCAAAATCATATGGAACAAAAGTATACAAAAGATAATGCGTTTTAACTAACATCGGTTCTTTAACGTTAAAATAATAGTTTAAACAAACCCAAATTTGAATGAGAACAGTTAACAGGCAATGTTGGTAAATTGTTAGTACTTTTAAATTGGTATTGATTTACAGTTATTTAATGCTATGTGGATAAAGATTCAAATTGTTAACTATTTTAAAAAAACCAAAATGCCCATTAGTTCAATAACCGCTAAATCAATTAATATAGCTATTTTCGCCTGTCCGTCCGGTAGGCGGACCTTCCCATAAATTTTTTAAAAATGACTTATAATTCCAGACCAGCCCGTGAAAGTAATCAAATGGTTTTTGGTATTCGAGCGGTTATTGAGGCTATTCGTTCTGGTAAAGAAATTGAGGCCTTATACCTGCAAAGAGGCATAGGAGGGGGCTTGCTGAATGAGCTGAAAGATTTACTGAATGAGTATCAATTAACAGCCCAGCAAGTGCCGGTTGAAAAGCTAAACCGTCTTACTCCAAAGAATCACCAGGGGGTTGTAGCCTTTATCTCGCCTATCATTTATCAAAAAATTGAAAATATCATACCACAGATATTCGAAAATGGTCAGGTTCCGTTAATTTTAGTTTTAGATGCCATTACGGATGTGCGAAATATGGGTGCCATTGCCCGTACTGCCGAATGCGCCGGTGTTCATGCTATTGTAATCCCTGCCAAAGGATCGGCCCAGATAAATCCTGATGCTATTAAAACATCGGCTGGAGCATTGTATAAAATACCGGTTTGCCGGCATGATAATTTTTTGCAAACTGTTAAATTTTTGCAAGAATCCGGTTTACAACTGGTGTGCTGTACCGAAAAAACTAAAGATGATATTTATACACCGGACTATACATCGCCAACTGCTATCATTATGGGATCGGAAGAAGACGGGGTAAGGAATGAGATTATCAGGATATCAGACCATTTGGCTAAAATACCCATGTATGGTGAAATTGAATCGTTAAATGTTTCAGTTGCCACCGGGATTATTTTGTATGAAGCTATTAGGCAGAGGTTGTAGGTGTAGGTCGCAAGTCGGCGGTATTACCGGAATACTTATATTTGGGTAAAGTATTTTACAAACGCCAAATTATGACAAACGAAGTAATTACAGTCATCGCCAATCTTGCGCTCACCCTATCATTTATCGTGGCACTTATATTTGGTGTCGCTCAGGTTAAGGCCGCCACGCGCGACCGCCGTGAACGGCTCACCCTTGAGACGTTACGAAATTTTCAAACACGTGAATTTGCTGAACTCGCACTCTATATTGTCTCAAATGATTTACCGTCAAACCGCGAAGGAATGATGGCACTTCCGGGTAATGAGCAAGCTATATTATTCCAATTTTCGCAGCAGATGGAATCGCTTGGCCTTCTTGTCGCTGAAAAGCTGATAAACATTGACCTTGTGGACAAAACGCTTGGTTCATTTGTAACAACCTCCTGGGAGAAATACAAAACCATGTTCCAGGATATGCGCGAGAACCAACCGGATCCTTTTTTGGGTGAGTACTTTCAATGGCTGGCCGAACAGATAAGTGAGCGCATGCTGAAAAAACCTCGCGAGCCGTTCTATAAGACAAATATTGGCATAAGGCGATAATATTTGAAGAGCTAGAAAGATTTCGCTCAGCGGTAAATCGCGAAGCAACAATTAACGTTTTAACAGCCTTTGTTCAACCATTTTCATTACCGCATCTTTATAGTTACGACTGATTGGCAATGATTTATTGCCAAGTTTTATTTCATTACCTTCGATGGAATTGATTTTAGCACAAGCGACTAAAAATGATTGATGAATTTTAATAAATTCATTGGAAGGCAACTGACTTTCCAAACTTTTTAAGGTGAGATAGGCAATGATTTTTTTATTATCGATATGGATAGTGATATAGTTACCCAGGCTTTCGGCATACAGAATATCTTTTACTTCAATTTTTTCGATGCGTTTTTCACTTTTAACAAATATGTAATCAGAAAACAAATTGGCTGATATAACATTCTTCAATTCAATGTATTCTTTTGCTTTCTGAACTGCTTTTAAAAAACGACTATAAGCGAAGGGTTTTAAAAGGTAATCTATTATATCCAATTCATAACCTTCCAGGGCATATTGAGGGAAAGCCGTGGTTAATATTACCAGGGGTGCTATTTCGGTATTTTGAAGAAACTGAAGGCCGGAAATTTTTGGCATTTCAATATCAAGAAACATTATATCAGTTTCATTATTTTGCAGATATGTGCTGGCTTTCATAGCATTTTCAAATTTGCCATGCAGATCCATAAAAGGGACGCGCTCAACAAATTCCTGTAGAATTTTACGTGCAACAGGTTCATCATCAACAATAATACAGCTGAGTTTCTTCATGTAATTAGTGTTAAAAGGACATGGTAAATGTTGTCGTAGTTTTTTATATCCAGCGAATATCTGTCTTTATATAATAGTTCAAGCCGTCTGATAACATTGTTAAGGCCAATCCCTCCCGGTAACGGCTCACTTTCATCAAAAGAGTTTTCACATTTGAAAACGATTTGATTACCGGTTTGATTTAATTTTATCCGGATCGTATTTATATCGCTATCATCACGTGTGGCATATTTAAAAGCATTTTCTACAAAGGCCATAAATATGAGCGGCGCAACTTTTATTGAATAATCTTCACAGCTTACCTGCAGCTCAATTTGCATGTTATCGTTGCTCCTGGCTCTTTGTAAGGCAACATAATTTTGCAAATATTTTATCTCTTTTCCAAGTTCTATAAAGTCAACATCCGCCTCATATAAATTATATCGCAGTAAATCTGAAAATTGTACCATGATGTCCCTGGCTTGTATGTTATTAATATCGATATTCCCATAAATCGTATTTAAACCGTTAAATAAAAAATGGGGATTGATCTGTGAACGCAAGTATTTTAATTCTGTTTGAAGCTGGTTAATATGAATGTTTTTAACCTGCTCTTCCTGTTCCGACCATTTCTGCGTTAGGTACAGCATCGCCGCAATTACGCTGCAACAGAGGCCATATACAAAATTGTCCCAAAAGCCCGAGCTTGTTTCGATCATTTTATCATGAAAAAGCACGCCGTGTATAAACCCGTTATAATGGCTGATGAAAAATGTATACAACAAAATTAAAGCGATAAGAGCGGCCACATATAAGCCAAACCGTTTAGTTTCAAGTAAGTAGGGTATTACAAATTCACGATTGGCCAATATCAACGAAGCAAATATGGAAAAGTGTACCAGGACGGTGAAAAGGTAAGAGAAACAGGCTTGAACAGTATTCATTGAATAAGTTGGTTTTTCGATGATCAGTGCACCGATATACGCAACAAAAAACAGTAAATAATATGTGGATTTTTTTAAGAACATGGCCCGCTATCCTTCTTTCGTAGTATAAATATATTCCAATGATTTGATAACCGGAAATATACTTCTTGTCTACATACCGGTTTTAACGGAAAATGGTATAGTTACATCCCAATAAGGGTATTATGTCATATAAATTTTTTGAAAAGCGCTTTTTTATTAAATTTAAGCCAGCTAAACATAAATTCACCTATGTTACCTTCAACAAATGTCCGCCTGGCTGTGCCATTTTTCATGGTAAGGGATATGGAAGCCTCACTGAAATTTTATGTAGATAAACTTAGTTTTAAGGTAACCAATCAATGGACGCCACGCGGTAAAATTAAATGGTGCTGGCTGCAGCGCGATGATGTTTCCATCATGCTGCAGGAAGGGCGGGACAGGGAAAAATTCGACCAGGAAGGTCCGAAGGGTAAAGGATTGTCCATTTGCTTTCAATGTATAGATGCGCTTGCCTTATATCATGAATTCACCGCCAAGGGTATTGAAATTAAAGAACCTTTTGTAGGAAATAATATGTGGGTAGTTGCTTTTAATGATCAGGATGGTTATCGCCTGGATTTTGAAAGCCCTACTGATGTGCCGGAAGAAACAAAATATTCGGAATGGGTTAAGGAATAGATTTAGGATTTTATTGTACCCTCTTTTCCGCTCGCGGAAGAGAGGGTGGTCGAGCGAAGCAAAGACCGGGTGAGTCAATAAACGAGCGACATTACCGTAATTGCCTGGCGTACAGTTTACTCACCCCGACTACACTTCGTTAGTCGACCCTCTCTTCGCCTACGGCGGAAAGAGGGTAAGCACAAATGATTTTGCATTTTGCCCTTTGGCAATTTCATGCAAAATCACCCATCTATGGAGAATATCCTCACAGCTATCACATAAATTTTTTTATTGCACAGGTCTCCTATACTTTTACGAAAAGATGGTTTGAATTCGCTTTTAAATTGAAAAGACCATGTAAATTTGGTAACAAAATCACCTGTAAATCATCTAATTATAAATCGTCCAATTATTAATCGTAAAAAATAAAACAATGAAAAAGGCTATACAATTCGGAGAGCATGTTGAAGGCTATAACATTCCTGTTTTAAATGAGCGAGAAATAAGGGCATCAGCAGGAATACTGTTTTTAGGCTTAATTCTCTCGTTAATGCAAATCATGTATAAAAATGATTTTTTGCTGGTAAAGTATTTCATAACTATTTTCCTTACTGATTTTATCATACGTGTTTTTATCAATCCCAAATATTCTCCTACGTTAATAATAGGGCGTTTAGTAGTAAGAAATCAAGTTCCAGAATACGTAGGTGCCCAGCAGAAAAAGTTTGCCTGGATAATTGGCCTGGTTTTGTCGGCTACGATGTTCACTTTCATGGTAATTGTAAATGCATTTAGTCCGATAACCGGAATTATATGCCTGATTTGCCTCTTCTTCACGTTTTTTGAATCGGTGTTCGGTATTTGTTTGGGATGTAAAGTTTATAAACTGTTTTATAATGAAAAAGCGCAGTACTGTCCCGGGGAAGTTTGTGATGTAAAGGCAAAACAGGATATTCAAAAAACATCCAAAGCCCAACTGTTAATTGTTGTTGGATTTTTTGCATTTATTTACTTTACAGCTTTCTTCTTTAATGATTTTTATAGCAAAACACCGCATGATCTGTTTGGGATTTATGGTTCTTCAAAATCCAAATAAAAATGCAAACCGCCGCTGATTTACTCGAAATACCGAAACCGGCCAGGTTTATGACACCAAAAAGTGCATTGGAAAACTATTTCTGGTCGTTTCGGAAGAACATCATCGGCAACAGGCAATTTTTTGAATTACCTTTCGGGGAAAAAGAACTCATTTATGCCGACTGGACAGCAAGCGGCAGAGCGTACCGGCCCATTGAAGAATATATACAGAAGGAGATAATGCCCTTTGTAGGGAATACGCATACAGATACTACCGTTACCGGGAAATTAATGTCCAAAGCTTATGAAAAGGCTAAGGTTATTGTTAAGCAGCATGTCCATGCAAACAGCGATGACGTATTGATTTTTTGCGGCAGCGGAACCACAGGTGCCGTGAACAAGCTGCAAAGGCTATTAGGGTTGAGGATCCCCGAACGTATAACAGATTATTTGAAAAAGGACGGCCTGCAATTGGATGAAGCGCTGAGACCTGTTGTTTTTGTGACCCACATGGAGCATCACAGCAACCAGATTAGCTGGCTGGAGACTATCGCTACCGTTGAAATCATAATGCCTGGCACAAATGGCAATGTTGACTTAAAACACTTTGCAAGCTTACTGGAAAAATATAAGCACAGGAAAAATAAAATAGCTGCGGTTACTGCTTGCTCGAACGTTACCGGGATTGAAACCCAGTATCATGAAATCGCGAGACTGATCCATGAATATGGCGGGTTGTGCTTTGTTGACTTTGCCGCTTCGGCCCCTTATGTCGACATCAATATGCATCCCAGAGAAAAAGGCGCGCATTTGGATGCTATTTACTTTTCGCCTCACAAATTTTTAGGAGGGCCTGGCACGCCGGGTGTTCTGATTTTCAGTAAAGAAATTTATAAAAACAAAATCCCTGATCAGCCAGGCGGCGGCACTGTAGTGTACAGCAATCCATGGCAGGTGCACGAATATGAAACCGATATAGAACAGCGGGAAGATGGCGGCACTCCACCGTTTTTACAAGGAATAAAAGCGGCGATGTGCATAAAACTGAAGGAACAGATGGGTGTTGAAAATATGCAACGCCGGGAAGCAGAAATATTGCAGATAATTTTCGACAGGTTTTCAAAAATAAAAAACGTTGAAGTATTGGAAAGGGACATCAAAAAAAGATTAGGTGTTATTTCGTTTATTGTAAAGGATGCACATTATAATTTGATCGTTAAAATCCTGAATGACAGGTTTGGCATCCAGACAAGAGGCGGCTGCTCTTGTGCTGGTACTTATGGACATATGCTGCTGCATGTTGATGAGATCAAATCGTATGAAATAATGAAATCAATCCTTTCCGGAGATATGTTAAGCAAACCGGGTTGGGTTAGGTTATCTGTCCATCCAACTATGACCAATGCTGAAGTCGATTTTATGATGGATGCAATTGAATTGACTGCATTTCATTTTGAGGAGTGGGGGGAAGATTATGCCTATGATCCTGAATCTAACGAATATGTTTTTAAACGGGTTGTGGCAAGGGAGCAGGAGAGGGTTGAGGATTGGTTTGATGTGGCTTGGTGGTAGTCATTATACATGAACAGATTGATAGCATGCATGTTCCATTAAATTATTATATATTTTTGTTTTCATGATAAGGACTATATTAAAATCTGATAAAAAAAGTCTTACACTTCAACTACCTGATGACCTGGTAGGAAAGATGATTGAAGTTATTGCCTTTTCTATTGAAGATACCAGCTCAACTATTAAGGATTCAACACCTGGTGAAACCGATGTAAACGCTATTAAAAATAAAATAAAGAATTTTACATTTAATAGCGGAGGCTATAAATTCGATCGTGACGAGGCTAACAATACTAACACTCCCCACTTCACCCATTAAAAAATTCTACCAGCGCCGGGGCAAGCACTTTTACGTCGATATTGTGGGTTTGCCCTTTAAACATTTTGAGTTCGCTATTGGGTATGGCATCTGCCAATTGTTTCACCGCATTTTGCATAGATGAGGGGCTTTTTTCGCCGCCGCCCACCAACGTTGGTATTTTAACTGAAGCCGCTCTTTGGGTGGGTAAAGAAAGATCACCCATTATTGCGGCATCATAAGGCAATGTATGGGCTACAGCCTTAAGTTTAGAAAATATAGGCATTATACTCATAATAAAAACAACGAATGGAGGGACGCCGACCATATCTTTCATAAAAAATTTAACGGCATCGCCCCGGCGGTCTGAGGCTATGAGTGCTTTAAGTTGTGCTTCAGCATCCGGTGGCGGCTGGTGACCGCTTTTATCAACCGTGAACGGCGCCTCGTATAATGCGAGTTTTTTGATATTAAGACCGCTTGCTGCAGCTGCAAGTGCCAGTGCAGCGCCGGAAGAAACACCGGCAACAAAAGCCGAACCGCCTGCTGCCTGTATCAATGCAGCTATATCTTCTATTTCACGTTCAGGAGCGTAAGGTCGTGTATCTCCGCTTTCGTTCCGTCCGCGACGGTCATAATTAATAACCGTAAAATGAGGCGCCAGTAGTTGCGCCAGTTTCGGCAAAGGTCCGAAGGCACGGCTGCATAAAGCGCCATCGACCAGGATAACAGGAAACCCGCTTCCTAATTGGTCATAGGCTATGGATGTTCCGTCTTTTGATATTGCTTTTTTCATTATGTTTATTTTAAAGTTTAAGTATTAGTGATTGAAATTCAAAATGTTACACACCCCTGCAATAACACACCCCTGCACCCCTCTTCCCGATAGCTATCGGGAGGGAATCGCACTGTCCGGGGTTTTTTTAGTTCCCCTCCTTGGAGGGGGTGCGCCGGAAAGTGTAGTGGCAGGGGTGGGTTCGTCGCCATATACTAACCACACGTTAACACACCCCTGCGCCCCTCTTCCCGATAGCTATCAAGAGGGGAATCGCACTGGCCAAGCTTTAACACGTTATCCGGTTATTTATTAACAGATGCAAGCAAATCAGCGAAACGATCAATGCTTTGGTTCCAGCCTACATTCATACCATCAACTGAGCCACATGCTTCAGGGGTTGACTTAACTACTGTCGCTCTCAGGGTCATTTTGGTTTTACCGTTTTCTTCCATGAAAGTAACTGTATTCAAAACTTCCAGTTGGGCTTCGCCATTGTCGCCTTCTTTAATATTGGTGAAAACAATGCGCTCATGTTCTGTTATTTCGGTGAAAATGCCTCTTGTGGGATATTTCATGCCGTCAGGCCCCTGCATAACTATGCGCATGCTGCCGTCAACCCTCGCGTCCAGCTTGCAAACCGGGTTGATAAAATCTTTAGGCCCCCACCATTTTTCTACTAGGGCAGGATCGGTCCACATTTTAAATACCAATTCCCTTGGAGCATCAAAGATGCGTGTGATGTTAACCTCCTGTCTTACAGGATTGTCAACCAGCTCATTTTTTGTTGCCATTTTCTTTATTTTTAGCTTGTAGTTCTTTTAATGCAATTTCCATCGCGTCAAACTTATCCTCCCAAAACTTTTTGTACTGGTTAAGCCAGTCCCATATTTCGCCCAGCTTGTCGAGTTTTGCTTCACAATACCGCTCCCTGCCTTTTTTGTTGATCACCACTAAACCGCACTCTGTTAAAATTTTCATGTGCTGCGACACCGCAGAGCGTGTTATATCAAAATGATCTGCCACCTGGTTAACGTTAAGCCCGCCATCCGACAGCATGCCCAATATCATCCTCCTGTTTGGGTCGGCAATAGCCTGAAAAACATCTCTTCTCATCAAATCCGTATTATATGTAAGTAACCGCTTACAAATATATATGTAAGCATTTACTTACGCAAATTTATTTTAGAAAAAGTTATCCGGTTATAGGGTAGTGAGCTACTGTAATTATTTAACTTACTGAAAACCAATATTTAATACTCAACTGTGCCGGATGTGCCAGCCTGTGCTGTGCCGGGTGCACCGGGTGGTTCACCCAATAAAATAATTAATCAAAAGGGCAGAAGAGTAGAAAGGTGGAGTTGTTTTGTTGGTGATAACACCAACAAAGGCGAAGATTGGAAAAGTGGAATTGTTTTGATAGTATAACACCAACAAAGGCTAAAAGGGTGGAGTTCATTGAATAATAGTTGATTAAGTTAAGTACGGCTAATTAAACGACTTACTTAATCAACTATTCAACCATTCACTAATCTCAAATATACTTTGTCCCAAATTGTTGTTTTACATCAGCGACTACCTTTTTAATGTTTTGTTCCTGGCTGCGTGGACAAATAAGCAGTGTGTTGTTTGCTTCTACAACAATAAAGTCATGTAATCCCTGTAATATCACCAACTTATCGCCTGGCACGTTAACCATACAGTTTGAAGAATCATACATGATCACTTTTTCTGATGGTATAACAGCATTACCTACATAATCTTTTTCTGCCAGCTCATAAATTGAGGCCCAGGTCCCAAGGTCTGACCATCCAAACTCTGAAGGTAATACATAAACATTGTCAGCTTTCTCCATAATACCATAATCAATTGAAATGTTTGTGCATTGAAGGTATGCTTTATGGAGACGGCTTTTTTCCTCGGCAGTATTATAAACCGGCCTGGCCTCGGCAAATATTTCATACATCTCGGGCAAGTAATGATTAAAGGCGTTAACTATAGCTTTGGCAGACCATACAAATATCCCTGCGTTCCATAAAAAATCGCCGCTTTGAATAAAAGTTTTAGCTATTTCAAGGGTTGGTTTTTCAGTAAAGGTTTTTACTTTAAAAAAATCATGGTGCAAGCTGTTATTGGTGTATTGAATATATCCGTAACCAGTATCGGGCCTTGATGGCTTTATACCCAAGGTGATCAGGCAGTCATTTCCCGATGCTACTTTTAATGATTTTTCAATAGTATTTATAAACGCAGCCTCATCTAATATCAAATGATCAGAAGGCGCTACAACAATAGCGGCATCTGGGTTAAGCGTTTCAATTTTAAAAGAGCCATATGCTATGCACGGGGCAGTATTTCTCATAACAGGCTCCGTTAGTATCTGCTGATCAGATATATCAGGGAGTTGTTTTTTTACCAGGGAGGTATAAATTTCGTTTGTTAAGATATAAATATTTTCTTTGGGACATATTTTCAAAAAACGATCGTAAGTGTTTTGTATTAGTGTTTTTCCGGTACCCAATATATCAATAAACTGTTTAGGGTGTGAAGTTCTGCTGATGGGCCAAAAGCGGCTTCCGATACCGCCGGCCATGATGATAGCATAATAGTTTTTATTCATTTGTTGTTAAACAATTTAATTTGGTAATGCGAGGTAAAAATGAGTATTAATTTGAAATAAGTAAAAATAAAACCAAATAAAAAAATCGGCGTTGTTTGAGTGTTTAAATAGCCAAATAAAGAAAATTGTTTTTGATTAATTCAATGTTTTTAAAGGAATGTAATGAAATCTGCAATGATAGATTTTACCAGAATTTCTTTTTGTAACGAGTTTCATGAATAATCATTCTTATCTAAAATTTTTAAGTAAATCCATCGTTTATTGAAAATAATTTGTTACTTTAAACTTTTGATTACAATTTAAGAATAAATAATGATAGAAACTAAGAAATCACTTTTTGACAACCTCCAGAATTTTTTTGGGTTTGATAATTTTAAGGGAGAACAGGAAGCGATTATTACAAACATTCTTGCAGGGAACGATACATTTGTAATTATGCCAACAGGCGGTGGCAAATCAATGTGTTATCAGCTCCCTGCTTTAATGAGCGAAGGAACAGCGATCGTAATTTCACCCCTGATCGCATTGATGAAAAACCAGGTTGACCAGTTAAGAGCTTTCGGGGGATCAGATAGCATAGCACATTTTTTAAATTCATCTTTAACAAAATCAGAAATTGCAAAGGTTAAGGAAGATGTATTAGCTGGTAAAACCAAATTGCTTTATGTTGCACCAGAATCACTTACCAAACAGGAAAATATTGATTTTTTACGTTTAAACCAGGTATCTTTTGTTGCAGTTGATGAGGCCCATTGCATTTCGGAATGGGGGCATGATTTTCGCCCGGAATATCGCAAGATACGACAGGTAATCAGCAACATTGGCGATAACATTCCAATTATTGCTTTAACAGCTACAGCAACTCCAAAGGTTCAGCAGGATATTCAAAAAAACCTGCAAATGAACAACGCAACTATTTATAAGTCATCATTTAACCGCTCCAACCTATTTTACGAAGTACGTGCAAAACGTAACGTTATCAAGGAAATCGTAAAATATGTTAAGCAAAATCAAGGGAAATCAGGAATTATATATTGCCTTAGCCGCAAAAAAGTTGAAGAAGTTGCCGAAGCCCTTAGTCTTAATGGTGTAAAAGCTTTACCGTACCATGCCGGTTTGGAACCAAAAGTTCGCGCTGACACCCAGGATAAATTTTTAATGGAGGATGTGGATGT
This sequence comes from Mucilaginibacter sp., assembly GCA_028288305.1. Taxonomy (GTDB): domain Bacteria; phylum Bacteroidota; class Bacteroidia; order Sphingobacteriales; family Sphingobacteriaceae; genus Mucilaginibacter. The sequence goes on along the minus strand of JAQBOA010000090.1, from coordinate 9,692 downwards.
AATTGTAGCTACAATAGCCTTTGGAATGGGTATTGATAAGCCCGATGTGCGTTATGTGATACATCACGATGTACCAAAAAGCATGGAAGGTTATTACCAGGAAACCGGCCGGTCGGGCCGCGATGGGGGTGAGGGCGTTTGTGTTGCTTTCTATTCAGAAAAAGATATTGACAAACTTCAAAAATTTATGAAAGATAAACCGGTTTCAGAACGCGAAATCGGTACACAAATACTTAAAGAAGTTATTGATTACGCCGAATCATCAGTATGCCGGCGCAAACAGTTACTTCACTATTTTGGTGAGAATTTTAATGAGGCAGGTTGTAACAATATGTGCGACAACTGTAGTGCGAATAAAGAACATTTTGATGGGGAATTCCACCTGCATAAAGCATTAAGCCTGATTAAGCAAATAGGTGAAAAATTTGATGATCATCATATCATCAGTATTTTGATGGGAGAGGAGAACGCACAGATTAAGAACTATGAGCATGATTTGCTGGAATATTACGGTTCGGGTAAGGAAGAAGGAGAAAATTTGTGGAACTCATTATTAAGACAAGCCCTGCTTAATAACTTCCTGGCAAAGGATATTGATCAATACGGCTTATTACATTTAACTAAAACAGGTAACGCATTTATTGAAAATCCATTTAGCATACGTTTTGTTTTAAACCGGCCTATTGAAGCTGCAGATGATGATGACAGTGAAGACGGACCAAAACAAGGCGGTGGAGCATTAGATACAGAGTTGTTGCAAATGCTGAAGGATTTGCGTAAAAAGCTTGCTAAGCAAAAAGGCTTGCCTCCGTTTGTTATATTCCAGGACCCTTCGCTGGAAGAAATGTGTACCCATTACCCCATAACTACTGACGAACTGAAACAAATTTCGGGCGTGGGAGCAGGGAAGGCCCTTAAGTTTGGTAAACCATTTACTGATCTCATCCAAAAATATGTTGAGGATAATGATATTGACCGACCGATTGATATGGTGATTAAAAGTGCTGCCAACAAATCAGCCCTTAAAGTTTTTATCATTCAAAATATTGACCGTCATTTAAACCTGGATGATATTGCCGCCTCCAAAGGGCTTACCTATGATGAGATATTAAAAGAAGTGGAGACTATTGTCAATTCAGGTACCAAGCTTAATCTCAATTACTATATTGACGAAATTATTGATGAAGACAAGCAGGATGAAATATTTGATTATTTCCGCACTGCCGAAGCAGATTCGATTGATGATGCACTAACAGAATTAGGCAATGATGAATATACCCGTGAAGAAGTACAGTTAATGCGGATAAAGTTTTTATCGGAAATGGGAAATTGATGTGCAAATGTGCTGATATGCAGATGTGCAAATGACTTAAAGAAGAGATTTGGCAACTTTTAAAAAGTTGTCAAATCTTAAATTGACTTATTTAAACTCCAAATAGTCAAAATTCATATTCCCGTTGGCTATCACGTATAATTTAAGGACATGCATGCCCTTCCTGAGCTTGATAGTTGACAATGAATCCACTTTATTCCAATGATGCCACTGACGCCATTTAACGGTGTCTCGGTCATCATGAGTTGAAGTTACTTTTAGATTTTTTGCTAATTCTTTACCATCCAAATCAATAGAGATAGATCCATCGCCATTGGCTGTATACATTAAACCGATTTGGTAGTTGCGTGATTCTTTTACTTTTACAGTATAATTTATCCACTCACCTGGCTTTGTCCACCCCACATAAAACTTATCCATATCTCTGGGCACTTTATTGTAAGGATTATTATCAATATCATGAGCTTTTGTATAGGAAATATCAACCCCTTCCTTTATCCTGAATTCATTCAGAAAAGTTCCGTTTGCAGGGTTAAGCTTGCCGCTTCCGTTATTTATACTATCTGAGTCGTGGTAAGCAATTCCTTCACCTCCTTCATTATAAAACTCACATTCAATTCTGCCAGGAATTTTCTGAATTTTATTTTGCCAGGGTTTGCCGGCATTCATTGTTTTATAAATGGATGTGCATGAGAATAAACCAGTGAGAATTAGTAGGAGGGCAATTATGCAGATTTTCATTTTAAGTGAAGGTAAGAGGTGAAAGGTAAAAGGTTTTTTTATTTTTTCCAACCTTTAATTTTTGGCAAAAGGTGAAAGGTAAAGGGCGAAAGGTAAATTTTTTGTCCTCTTACCCTTCTGCTTTTACCTTTTTCCTTTCAGCTTTTCCCTTTCACATCTATTTGGCTACAACCTTAAATTCGGTTCTTCTGTTCTTTTTACGATCTTCTTCTGAAGTATTCGACGCTATTGGCTGTGTTTTCCCATAACCTTTATAAATGAGCTTTGAAGCAGCAATTTTATTGTTTATGAGGTATTGATAAACGGATTTTGCCCGGTTCTCGGAAAGAGTTTGATTCAATTGATCATTGCCAACATCATCCGTATGCCCTGATATCTCAATTTGGACAGTTGGGTTATCTGTTAAAAATTCAATCAATTTTTGCAGTTCGGCAATTGATTCTGGTTTGAGATCGAATTTATTTGTATCAAAAAATATATTGTTTAGTATTACCTTACTTCCTATTTCAATTGGCTGTAAAAGTACTTGTATATCAAATGGTTTTTTAGGTTCATGTCCAACCAGTGAAAAATTTCCGGAATAAAAAAGATAACCGCTTTTTGAAATATTCAAACCATAATTTTTACCGGAAGTAAGTGTTGCTAAAAAGTCTCCATGGTTGGGATCGCTATCATCCTGGTAAACAGGCTCATTTCTCTGAAGATCAATTATCTCAACAGCAGCTACTAAAGGTTGTAAAGTATTAATGTCATTAACTTTGCCTTTTACGTAAGTTACTATATGAGGCCTTAAATTAAGCGGCAACTCAAAAGTGTAAATATCATAGCCACCGTAGCCATTTAAATTATTGGATGAAAAAAATGCACAATTGCCGTTTGCTGTTAAAGTAAGTCCATTTTCATCTCCGCTTGAATTTATCGGATAGCCCAGGTTTTCGGGCTTTTGCCACTTTCCGTCTTTCCCCAAACGGCTAACGAATAAATCTTTTCCACCTAAACCGGGCCAGCCATTTGAACAAAAATATAACGTACTATCATCAGGATGGATAAATGGGGATTGTTCATCAAAAGAAGTATTTATATTGGCCCCCAAATTTTCAGGTTCACCCCATCCTTTATTTGTTAAAGTTGATTTCCATATATCATATCCGCCGTAACCTCCTTTACGGTTACTAACAAAATAAAGCGTATGCCCGTCAGCACTGATTGATGGCTGTGATTCCCACCCCGAAGTATTTACAGGAGGCGCTAAATCAAATGGTTTACTCCAGCCATCTGCTTTTTTTTGAGCAATATAAATATCACAGCGGCCTAGTCCGTCTGGCCGGTTGCAGCCTGTAAAAAACAAATATTTACCATCTTGTGATATTGATTGTGCACCTTCATTGTATTCCGGTGTATTGATCCGATCACTTAAATAAGTTGCTGTTTGCCATTTTCCATTTATTTTTACGCTTTTATAAAAATCTTCATTACTATTAATTTTGCGGGTAAATATCAGTGTACTTTCATCCGCTACCGATACAGGAAGATACTCATCACCGGCTGTATTAATTTCAGGCCCCATATTTATTGGTTTAAACTGAACGGGGCTTAATGTAGCCTGGATACTAAATTTACAGTCAGCTACCAGTTTTTGAGCTAAAAAACTCTTTTTAGGATCAAGGTTGGGATAGGTTAAAAACTTTTCCAGATGATGCTGTGCATCCGCATACCGCGCATCATATATTTCCTCATCACCAATTTTAAGATAAACAGAATAGTTAAAATCAGGGTTCAGTTCAATTATTTTAAGATATTGCTCAATTGCCTTTTGGTGAAGCCGCATTAAACGGAATAAATCCCCTAGCTGTTGATGTGCCTCTATAAATTTATCATCAGCTGCTATAGCCTTTTGTAATTTTGCAACAGCGTCATCATATAAATTTTCATCTAAACTTTGATTGGCTAAAGCGAAATATTTAATAGCTTCTTTATTGGTACTTGAATATTGCCTTGATTGAGCGCATATAGAAAGAGATAAAAAAAACAACAGCCCCAAGAAGATTGAAAATTTCATTCCTTTTAATACGTTTTTTTTTACTCTAAGTTACATTTTTTATACGAATTGAAGTATCAAGTATTGAGTATCGAGTATCGAGTATCAAGTATCAAGTATCAAGTATCGAGTATCGAGTATCGAGTATCGAGTATCAAGATAAACGGGGACATGATCCCAATGATAATCAATCTTAACTGCTATTCAAGTGATTTTCTCATTTTCGGGCTAATACCAAATACTTGATACTAGCTACTTGATACTAGGTACACCCTAAGGGATATTTAAATATTTGTGCGTTTGCAGCGATATTTCCCATTGAGGATTGTTCATTACATAAGACACAATAAGCGGTATCATTTCTTTTGATTTTGACCATTCCGGTTGTAAAAATAACTTGCAGTTAGAGGAAACCAATTTTGCGTTTTGTTCTGCAAAAGCAAAATCAGACTTGTTGAATATAATCACTTTCAATTCGTTTGCATGCGCTGCAACATGCAGTAAAGGAGACTTAAATTTTTTTGGTGATAAACATATCCAATCCCAATGACCGGATAGCGGATATGCGCCGGATGTTTCAATAAAGGTTTTAATTCCTTTTTTTTGAAGGCCTTCGGTTAAATAATCCAGATTATAAATCAATGGTTCACCACCGGTTACAACAACTGCTTTCGAGGGATGTAGTGAAGCATTTTCAATTATTTTGTCAGCGCTGGTAAGTGCATGTAATTCTGCATCCCAGCTTTCTTTAACATCACACCAGTGACATCCCACATCACAACCACCAAGACGAATAAAATAGGCAGCTTTGCCCGTATGGTATCCCTCGCCTTGTATGGTATAAAATTCTTCCATTAAAGGAAGCAATGAGCCGTCTTCTGGTATCTGGTGAGCCATAATAAATGGCAAAATTACGCTTTTGAGGTGAAAGGTCAAAGGTGAAAGGAAAAAGCAACCAAAAACCTTTCATCCTTTTACCTTTTACCCTTCACCTTTCACTTTTTTTTCTTTCATTTTTCAACTTTTATTATTACTATTACTTAAATTTTGCATATGAAAAAATTTTATTACCCTATTTTATTTTTCGTATTGCTTTGCTTTTCTTCATGTGTTGATATTGAAGAACATTATAACTTTAAGCCAGATGGATCATGCAATGTGGTGTATGCTTTTGATATGGGCCGCGCTGTATCAGTATTGATGAACCTAATGACTGATTCTGTTAAAGAAACTCCACAATTTAGTATTGTAAAAGACACTACCCTTAACTTTTATACTGCATTGCCCGACAGCACACAGCAAAAAATGAGCCTGGAGGAAGCAAACATGGCTAAAAGCAGTAATCTTTCTGTTAAAATGGATTTAAAAAAGAGCATAATGAAGGTGAGTGTAAATCATCTGGCAAAAAATTCAGCTGATTTGGAATATTATTTAAAGCATCTATCAAAAATCTCGATGAACAGCCGGTTAAATGAGGTAACAAAAAACAGCAAGCAAAGCAAAGGTTTTGATGCACAGCAATTGGTTGCCGGGCAGGATTATTACACTTATGAAATTACTCCCCATAAATTTTACAGAATTATTGACACTAAAAAGTTTAATGCATTTTTGAAGAAAACACAATCCACTTTTGCCATGGCAAAAGCAATGCTAATTGATATGCCCTATAAAGTGATCCTGAATTTTGCCAAACCGGTAAAAAAAATAAATAATCCAAAAGCGGTTTTATCTGCCGATAGAAAACGGGTTACCCTTGTAACAAATATGGATGATATTATAAAAAATCCGTCGGTAATGAATTTAAAGATTGATTTCTGATATTAGTCATTATCGTATTGAACTGATCTTTTATCTGTAAACCAATAACTAATGACCCAATGACTAATGACTTTTTTAAGGATACACTTCTTTGTTAGCTGATGCTAAAGTATTTTTAAGCAAGCCTATAATTGTCATTAAACCTACTCCACCAGGTACAGGAGTTATCCATGAGGCTTTAGGAGCCACATTTTCAAAATCCACGTCTCCATAAAGTTTAAATCCGGATTTTGTAAGGGTTGAGGTTTCACGGTTCATGCCAACATCAATTACAACAACACCATCTTTTACCATGTCGGCAGTGATAAAATTCTTTTTACCTATGGCAACTATTAATATATCAGCCTGTAAAGTGTAATCTTTAATATTGGGTGTACGACTATGGCAGATAGTAACCGTACAATTACCCGGATAAGTATTACGGGCCATTAAGATGCTGATAGGAGAGCCCACAATATTACTGCGGCCAACTACCACACAATGTTTGCCGATAGTGTCAATATCATACTCCTTTAGCATCAAAGTAATACCATAAGGCGTAGCAGGGATAAATGAAGACAGGTTACGCTGCATCCGGCCAAGGTTAACGGGATGAAATCCATCAACATCTTTGCGCGGATCAATTTTTTCGGTCACCTTTTCGGGATCAATATGTTTAGGTAATGGCAACTGTACAATTATACCGTCAATATCAGCATCAGCGTTAAGTTCAGCTACTTTTTGCAGCAGCTCTTCCTCGGTTACATCACTCTCATATCTTACCAAAGATGATTTAAAACCTACCTGTTCGCAGTTTCTTATTTTACTGGCAACATAAGTCTCGCTGCCACCGTCATGACCAACCAATACTGCAACCAAATGCGGCCTGCGTCCGGTTTGTTCTAAAATTTTAGCAGCACCTTCTGCTATTTCGCCCTTAAGTTTTTCTGATACGTATTTTCCGTCGAGTAATTTCATGCCCCCTAGCCCCCTAAAGGGGGAATTTAATTTTGATAAATTTATTAATTTGTGAACCCACTTTGTTCCCCCTTTAGGGGGCTAGGGGGCTTAATCTAATTTCAACACCGCCATAAACGCCGATTGCGGTATTTCCACATTACCTACCTGGCGCATGCGTTTTTTACCTTTTTTCTGTTTTTCAAGCAGCTTCCGTTTACGGGATATATCACCACCATAACATTTGGCGGTAACGTCCTTACGCAAGGCCTTAACTGTTTCACGTGCGATGATCTTTGCACCGATGGATGCCTGTATTATAATTTCGAATTGCTGCCTTGGTATAAGCTCTTTGAGCTTTTCGCAGATCTTTTTACCAAAATCATAAGAGTTTCCACGGTAGATCAATGAAGACAATGCATCCACCGGCTCAGCATTTAAGCGTATATCCAAACGTACTAAGTCTGACTTACGGTAACCAATCTGATGATAATCAAAGGAGGCATAACCCTTTGATATCGTTTTTAACTTATCATAAAAATCAAAAACGATCTCACCCATTGGCAATTCAAATATCAATTCAACACGATCAGAAGTAAGGTATGACTGGTTGATTATACTTCCTCGTTTTTGGATGCAAAGTGACATTATCGGGCCAACATAGTCAGATTTGGAAATTATGGTTGCCTTGATATATGGTTCCTCAACAAAATCTATTCTGCTTGGGTCGGGGAGGTCTGATGGGTTATTTACCGTTATAGGAACTCCTTTTGTAGTATATGCGATGTAAGATACGTTAGGCACTGTAGTGATCACCGTCATATCGAATTCACGCTCCAGCCGCTCCTGGATGATCTCCATATGCAACATTCCTAAAAAACCGCAACGGAAGCCAAAGCCTAAGGCCGCTGACGATTCCGGCTCAAAAACCAGGGAAGCATCATTTAGTTGCAGCTTAGCCATAGATTCACGCAGTTCTTCGTAATCCTCAGTATCTACAGGGTAAATCCCTGCAAACACCATAGGTTTTACTTCTTCAAAACCTTGTATTCCGGTTTCACACGGACGGTCAACATGGGTTATGGTATCACCAACTTTAACTTCACGGGCTTCTTTTATGCCCGAAATGATATAACCTACATCGCCTGTTTTAATAACGTCCTTTGGCGATTGCTTCAATTTAAGCGTGCCAACTTCATCGGCATTATATTGTTTTTCGGTAGCAAAAAACTTTACTTTATCGCCTTTACGTATCTCACCGTTTACTACTTTGAAATAAGCTACAATCCCTCTGAATGAGTTAAAAACCGAATCAAATATTAATGCCTGCAGCGGTGCCTTAGGATCACCAACCGGAGGGGGGACACGTTCTACGATGGCACGTAAAATATCATATACGCCCATTCCGGTTTTACCGGACGCAGCAATAATTTCCTCACGTTTACAACCTATCAGTTCAACTATCTGATCTTTAACCTCCTCGGGCATAGCGCCCGGAAGGTCCATTTTGTTAAGTATAGGGATAATTTCCAGGTCGTTCTCTAAAGCCAGGTATAGGTTAGATATGGTTTGTGCCTGTATGCCCTGCGCTGCGTCAACAATCAGCAAAGCGCCTTCGCATGCTGCAATAGAACGTGAAACTTCATAAGAAAAGTCCACATGTCCGGGGGTGTCAATAAGGTTGAGTGTATATTTTTGACCATCCAATTCATAATCCATTTGTATGGCATGACTTTTTATGGTAATACCGCGCTCGCGCTCCAGATCCATATCATCCAACAATTGCGCTTGCGATTCGCGCTGGGTAATGGTGTGCGTGTATTCCAGTAACCGGTCGGCAAGTGTGCTTTTACCGTGGTCGATGTGCGCTATTATACAAAAATTACGAATGTGTTCCATTGAAGCGCAAAAATAGCTTTTTACGCTGATAATTTTGGCATGAGTGATGAATTAGCCTATAATTGTTTACGGGTTGATAGGTGACGCTACAGTATATTTAAATCTTCACATCCATCATTAACCGCCAGGCCCAGCGTGTAGCGCCATTAAAACCATTCCAGCTTTTTACAAAGTCAATAACACCGGCTAATCCAATTTCAGTGAATTTCTTTTTATAATTTTTAGACGCACTTTTATAAACAGCGTCTGGATTTTCCAGTCTTATACGCTGATATATTTCCTTTCTTACGTATAGTGACCGTATAAAATAAATATTAAACAATATTACAAAGCTGTAAATACTCCGTTTAATGTAGCTTGCTTTATCACTATACCTTTTTGTTAAATTTTTAGTGAAATAAATATGCCGACCCTCTTCAATACTGTGCAAATCAAAAACTTTCCTTAAAACAAGGTAGGAGGAAGGGTGTTTCCTGGTTTTATCACCATAAGTATCAGTAACTAACTCTACCGAAAGACTGCCCATAAATAAAAAATCAACAGGCAAATATTTAGCTGTAAAAAGCCCGATAAACCGGTGTATGCTGGAAGGCTTAATGGGATCGCCGTTTAATTTTTGGATAGTTTGCGCAAACATTTCCTGGTGGCGGTATTCTTCAATCAGTTCTCTTAATAAGAACCGGTATTCTACATTATCAGGTTTTAAGGTAAGGATATATTTACTCATAAACAGGCAAAATAAACCTTCACCCCAACTATAAGAATAAAGAACCTGTACTATTTCGTGCCTGCCAAGTTCCAGTTTTTGAAAAGGGGTAAGCGTTTCATATAATGCAAGGCCTTCTAATGAATTTAGTTTCTCCGGTAAAAATACTTCTTCAGGTTTTAGTTCTTCATGCCATGGAACATAAACTTCAGGCAGCATCG
>JAQBOA010000072.1 GCA_028288305.1 Mucilaginibacter sp. | reverse complement strand
TATTTATCGGTGTTGGTGTGAAATGATCGTGAACACCATCCTTGAACTTCTGTGTATCACATGCATTTTCTAAAATTTTAGACAGCAGCTAATAATAATTCCCTCATAATCCTTATTGTTTACCTTTGCGCGAATTGATTATTTCAAAAATCTTTCTGACCTGCTGAAAATAGAACAAGCAGAAGACCGGGAGGCTTATTTAAAACTGGCAACATCAACTTCAGTAACCGAACGGAGAGCTGCCGGTTTAGCCTGGTACCCGGTTGCAATTACAGGTACCGAACCAAGTCGCGGGGACTACCTGACTGTAGAAGCAGAAAGAAAAACGCACCTGGATGTTATTCACCAGCTGCGGTTTGGGAGTCCGGCGGTGCTTTTCTCCAATCATGATCCAAAGAATAACCGTGTGGAAGGGGTCATTACCTACCAAAGCGGCGACAGGATAAAAATCAACATCTTTACTGAAGAACTTCCGGATTGGAGCCGCGATGGGAAACTGGGCATCGAATTGTTGTTTGATAATAACAATTATGAAGAAATGTTTGGCGCGCTCCGGCAGGCTGCAAAACTCCGCGAAATACCGGCTGAGGGCCGACTGGTCCAAATACTGACAGGTAAAAAGAATCCGGTTTTTTTGCCGGAAGCTGCCATGCGTCCTGTTAAAGGCTTAAATACTTCCCAGCAACAGGCCGTGGAAAAGATAATCTCCGCACAGGACCTTGCCATCGTACATGGGCCACCCGGTACCGGGAAAACCACTACACTGGTACAGGCAATCAGCCTGATGGCGAGGCAAAATAAAGAACAGGTTTTGGTTGTAGCACCAAGTAATACGGCTGTCGACCTGCTTAGCGAAAAACTATCTCTTGAAGGCCTGAATGTATTGCGGATCGGTAACCCGGCAAGGGTTTCTGATAGGTTAATGGATCTGACTTTAGACAGTCAAATGGCCGTGCATCCTTATATGAAAGAAAGCAAGAAGCTTAAAAAGCAGGCTGCTGAATATAAAAACATGGGCCATAAGTATAAGCGCAGTTTCGGCAAAGCAGAACGTGACCAGCGCAAGGCCCTGTTTGACGAGGCACATAAGATTATGAAGGAGGTTGCCAAAACAGAGGAATTTATCATTAACGACCTGGTTGCAAAAACACAGATAATTACGGCAACATTGGCCGGTTCTAATCATTATACCATACGTAGCCTTAAGTTTGGTACTGTTGTTATTGACGAGGCCGGGCAGGCCCTGGAACCCGCCTGCTGGATTCCCATTTTGAAAGCAAAGAAGGTGATCCTTGCTGGCGACCATTGCCAGTTGTCGCCTACCATCAAGTCGGACGTGGCTGCAAGAAAGGGATTAACTACCACCCTGATAGAAAAATGCATATCCCTATACCCCGAGGCCGTTACCCTATTGGATATACAGTACAGGATGAATAAAGCCATTATGGGTTATTCTTCCGGTGTATTTTATGATAATGCATTAAAGGCTCATCAATCTGTAGCGGACCGCTTGCTATTTTCTGATGACCTTCCTTTGGTTTTTATAGATACTGCCGGATGCGGGTTTGACGAAAAACCTGCGGGCACAAGCGTAGCCAACCCTGAAGAGGCTGCATTCCTGTTCAGGTATCTTGAAACGCTGGTAAAAACTCTGGAAGCGCATTATACTTTAACTGATTTCCCAACGGTAGCTGTGGTTTCTCCTTACCGCGAACAGATCCGTTTACTGAAAGAACAATTAATTAATACACCGTATTTACAGGTTTATAGTGATTGCATTTCAGTCAATACTATCGATAGTTTCCAGGGACAGGAACGTGATATTGTGCTGATCAGTTTAACCAGGAGCAATATGGAAGGCGCAATTGGGTTTCTTGCAGATATTCGTCGGATGAATGTGGCGATGACCAGAGCCCGCAAGAAATTGGTAATAATCGGGAATAGTGCAACTCTAAGCCGGTCGCCATTTTATGCTGAGCTGATTAGCTATGCTGATGGTCTTGGTGGTTATCAGAGCGCGTGGGAGCACTAAATGTTCTGTAATAATAGTCCAAATCTGATACTTTCACCTTACTTTAGTGATCAATTAAATACATGTGTTTATTTTCGAAAACATTATGGATAATTTAAAAATAGCAACTGCTCAATTTGAACATAAAAGCGGCGATAAGAAATATAACCTGCAAATTATTAACCAGCTTTCGGCAAATGCTGCAAAGGAAGGTGCAAACGTTGTGGCCTTTCATGAATGTTCTGTAACTGGTTATACTTTTGCCATGCATCTTAGCAGGGAACAAATGCTTGATCTGGCTGAATATATTCCTGATGGACCAAGTATTGTTAAACTAACTGAAATTGCCCGTGAGCATAATATTACAGTTTTAGCAGGCCTTTTTGAAAAGGATACAGAAGACAAACTTTATAAGGCATACGTTTGTGTAGATAAAAATGGACTGGTAGCTAAATTCAGGAAACTTCATCCTTTTATTAACCCGCATCTTACACCAGGCAATCAATATGTTGTTTTTAACCTTTACGGATGGAAATGCGGAATACTGGTCTGCTATGATAATAACATCATTGAAAATGTAAGGGCTACAGCATTGCTTGGGGCAGATATAATTTTTATGCCACATGTTACCATGTGCACCCCATCTACCAGGCCCGGCGCTGGATTTGTTGATCCTGAATTATGGGAAAACAGGGAAGCTGATCCAACCTCCCTCCGCCAGGAATTTGACGGCCCTAAAGGACGCGAATGGCTGATGAAATGGCTGCCTTCCCGTGCCTATGATAATGCTATATATGCCGTCTTTGCAAATGCAATTGGTATGGACGATGATCAGCTAAAAAATGGCTGCTCGATGATCATTGACCCTTACGGCGATATAATTGCCGAATGCCGCAAACTGGATAATGATATAGCCATAGCAACCATTACTCCGGACAAACTTCAAAAAGCTGGTGGATACCGTTACCGGAAAGCAAGAAGGCCGGATCTTTATCGCGATATTATCGGGCAGGAACATGTTGCGGAGCAAAAAGTGGTATGGCTTAGCTAAGTAATCGATTAATTGAGTATACTTGAAACGTATTCAATTTAATCATGAAAAAACTTATTGCCTTATTTATTACATCTTTTCTTTTGTTCCTTACAGGTTTTGCGCAACCTGTTATTTACATAAACCAGGTTGGGTTTGATTCCAAAGGCCCTAAAACAGCCGTAATAGGTGCCAACCACAAACTTTCCGGAAAAACGGAATTCTATCTTATCAACACCATAAATAATAAAAAAGAATTTACCGGAGATCTCGGTAACTCACAAAGTATTGACGAATGGACACCCGGTAAAATTTATTACAGGGCGGATTTCTCATCCTTTCAAAAAAGCGGAAAATACCAGGTTAGTGTAGTTATTGATGATAAAACCTATACGTCTTTTCCTTTTGAGATAGAAGAAAATGCTTTGGCAAAACTTACTATTTCTTCCATCATTCACTATTATAATAAACAACGCGCCAATACTCCGGGTGAATTAGCTGCGGATGCCCATATGCACATGGTAGGCAGCGACAAAACGGTTGACATGCGTGGTGGCTGGTGCGATGCTTCCGGCGATGTAAGTAAATATTTTTCGCACCTTGCTTATGCCAATTTTGTGTCGCCGCAGCAAACGCCGCTGGTTGTATGGTCAATGGTGAGCGCATCAGAAAGTATACCTAAATTACTTGCTAAGTGGAATATTAAAGATTCGTTAGATAATGAAGCGCTTTATGGTGCTGATTATATGATGCGGGCCTTATCAAAGGACGATTATTTTTATATGATCGTTTTTAGTTTTTTTAATAAAGATCCTAATGCCCGCCGTATTGTTGGTTTGCATGCTAACAGCGTAACAACAGATGAATACCAATGTGCTTTCCGCGAAGGAGGAGGTATGGCTATTGCGGCCTTGGCCCGTATATCGCAATGGAAAAAGAACGGTGAATTTACCTCTCAGCAATACCTGGACGGTGCAAAACGCGCATTTGCCCATCTGCTTATCAATAACACCAAATATGATGATGATGGCAAAGAAAACATTATTGATGATTATTGTGCCCTGATGGCTGCTACAGAACTTTGGATAGCTACAGATAGCTCGCTTTACCGCGATGAGGCCAGGAAACGGGCTCAGAATCTGAATAAAAGAATGACGGCTGAAGGCTATTTTATTTCTAATGATGGTAACCGCCCTTACTGGCATGCTGCGGATGCCGGATTGCCAATTGTGGCGTTATCACGCTACCTGGCTAAAGAGAAAGATGAAACGTTACGTACTGAAGCTTTAACCACAATTAAAAAAGCGCTGGATTATAATATTGCCGTTACCAATAAAGTGAGTAATCCTTTTGGTTATGCAAGGCAATCATTTTTATACAAAGGCGCTGTTCAGGATGGCTTTTTTATACCGCATGATAACGAAACCGGCTGGTGGTGGCAGGGCGAAGATGCGCGTTTAGGCTCATTAGCAACTGCGGCATTAGTAGGCGGCAGATTGGTTTATCCTGCAAAAGGCAATTGGGGAACAAAGGCTCCGCTTGCTGATTTTGCTTCACAGCAAGTATCCTGGATATTGGGTTGTAACCCTTACTCTATATGTTTTATGTATGGTTTTGGCAAAAACAATGTGCCTTATATGCACTCCAACTTCGGGCATGGATCTGAAAGGGGAGGGGTATCGAATGGGATAACAGGTAAGAAAGGGAATGGTGATGGCAGTGGTATTGATTTTAAAACCGAAGATGAAGGCAATGAGTGGCGCTGGACTGAGCAATGGATACCGCATGCTGCCTGGTTTTTACAGGCGATTACCGCCATGGCGGATGAGAAGTAAAAAGATTTATAAAAAGACTTACGAAGTTTTTAAAACTTCGTAAGTCTTACTTCAGGCACTTTTGTAAAAATCTGGTTATAATAGTTTCTTCTTAAGAAAATAATTGTCGCACGTACATTTTAAATTCTACCTTTAACATACCAATTGTACCGTTATGTTAAAGTCTGAAATTTTGCTTCGTCAGCCTAAAAGTAATTTGCTGATTATTTTTTTATTGCTATTCGCTGTAGTTGCTGTTAATGCCCAGGGCCGCAGGAAACCCGCGCCTCCGGGAATGCCAAATGAAATACAGATAACGCCCTACAAAACCACCATGATAGCCAACGGAAAGGACAAGGTATCGATCAGCATAAAAATTATCGACAGTAAAGGTGATAGTTTACCGGATGCTAAAAAACTGGTTACTTTTCATATAAAAGGTGATGCCCGGATCACAACTATTACCAACGCCACCGGATTTGGAACTTTGCCACATACTGACAGTACCTGGCAGGTAAATTTAACCGGCAGCTGCCAGGTTATTTTACAGGCCGGCCGCAAACTTGGAATTATAAATTTTAAGATAACAGCCGATACTTTATGGCCGGGTTCAACAGAAATTCATACGGTACAACCAGGTATAGCGCACGTGGTTACCAACAAAATCTATACGCCCAAAAAGGTAACCGATAAAATATTGGGTGCTGATATTTCCTTTTTGCCGGAACTGGAAAGCAAAGGAATGAAGTTTTCGGATAATGGGGTACAGGGTGACGCTATTGAAATAATGAAGGCACATGGTTTTAACTATATCCGGTTGCGGATATTTAACCAGCCTGCAAACCCAAAAGGGTATTCACCTGGTAAAGGCTTTTGTGATTTGGAACATACTAAACAAATGGCAAAACGTATAAAAGCCGCGGGCATGAAGTTTTTGCTTGATTTTCACTACAGCGATTATTGGGCCGATCCTCAGCAGCAAAATAAGCCGGCCGCATGGGTCGGGAAAGACTTTACAGCCCTTAAAAAGTCATTGTATAATTATACAGTCAATGTAATGCAGCAATTAAAGAACCAGGGTACCAGCCCGGATATGGTTCAGGTTGGAAATGAAATTAACCACGGTATGGTTTGGCCCGAAGGAGAAATTAAAAACCCCGACAGCTTGGCCCAACTGATATATGAAGGAGTGAAAGGTGTTAAAGCAGTTAGTCCGAATACAATTATTATGTTACATATCGCTTTAGGCGGACAAAATCCGGAAGCAAGGTTCTTTTTGGATAATATGGCTAAACGCAATGTGCCTTTTGATGTGATAGGCTTATCGTATTACCCAAAATGGCATGGTACGCCTCAAGACCTGAAAAATAATATGGCCGACCTTGCCAAAAGTTACAAACAACAGATAATGGTTGCCGAGTACTCACAGCTAAAAAGAGAAGTTAACGATATTGCATTTAATGTTCCAAATGGTAAAAGAGTAGGCTCATTTATATGGGAGCCACTAAGTACATGGGAAAGTATTTTCAACCGCGACGGAAAGGCAAATGATTACATGGATATCGTATATCCCGAGATTGCCAAGAAGTACGGGATAAAAATTTTACATTAGTAATATAGTAGTCTGCTCATTTTTAAAGGTTTTCTTAGTTATTTTGAGTGTAATACTTATTTATAAACTAATAGCAAAGTCCTTTATTAATGAAAGAATACCGTCACATCTTTTTTGACCTTGATCATACCATATGGGATTTTGATAAAAATGCTGAAGAAACCTTGTATGAGCTTTTCGATATTTACAAGTTAAGTGAGATAGGTTTACCAGCTGCAGAAGTATTCATTGAAACTTATACCCGCAATAATCACCAGCTATGGGCAGAATATCATACCGGAAAAATCACCAAAGAGGCGCTGCGTAAAACACGCTTTAAAAAAACGTTTTTAGACCTGGGTTTGCATTCTGATTTAATCCCTTTGTCGTTTGAAGAAGATTATGTGCAATTATGTCCCACCAAAACTAACCTTTTCCCTCATGCACACGAAACTTTGCAATACCTTCAAAGTAAATATACTTTACACCTTATTTCAAACGGGTTTAAGGAATCATCTGAATTAAAAATTGGCAATACAAATATTGGCGGCTATTTTCAGCACATCATTATTTCGGAAATTGTGGGTGTTAACAAGCCGGATAAAGCCATATTCGAACATGCCTTAAATTTAGCTTCCGCTGAAAAAAATGAAAGCCTGATGATTGGAGATAGTTTGGAAGCTGACGTATACGGCGCACTAAATTTTGGGATAGACGCTATTTATTTTAATCCGTTTAATGCACCAAAACCTGATGATGTACCCTTGCAAATTACTCATCTAAAAGAGTTAATTTTAATACTATGAACATCGTCAAAGAGCACAAAGCCATTGATGCCGCTTTAGATATTTACCGCGCACAACTGGATACAATCCCTGATGAACTTTTTACGGTAACTCCACCTGGTGGCGGCTGGTCCTATGCCGAAGTTTACTCGCATATTTTAAAGGCCACTTTGGGGTCATCCATCAGTTTGGAAAGGTGTGCAAATGGCAATTGTGAGCCTACATCCAAAGGATTAACATTTTTAGGCAAATTAATGATGTTTACAGGCAGATTTCCCCCCGTTAAAGTAAAAGTTCCGAAAGCTTTCGCTGATAAAATGCCAGCCGACAAAATCAGTAAGGAGGATGCAAAAAATTTGCTTATTAAATGCCGTAAACGTATCGACAGTACAACGCCTCTCTTAAAGGACGCATCTCCATATTCCAAAAACAAACACCCCCGTTTGGGTATGCTTAATGCCCGGCAATGGTATAAATTTATACGTATACATGCTTTGCATCATTTAAAACAATTGGACCGAATTAAAAAGAGTTTTAAATAAATTTAAACCTTTTTTATTTAACAACGTCTTAACATTTAAATAACCTGATTTATGGATATTTGTAAAAATTGTGACGATGCATTTTGAATATACTTATTTGGTTGTTATCGGATTACTCTTCTTAGTGGGTGTATTCTATGTCAGTCCATTTGAATTAAAGGTAAATGAAGAAGACGAAGACGAGTAATCGTTTCTTTCCTATTTCTTTTGTATATTTCCGGTACAGTTTATCGGATGTAAAATTATCCGCTCTATTTTAATGGCAAAACGCGAAGTTGATATTGTAATTATATCCGACGTTCATTTAGGCACTTATGGCTGCCACGCTAAGGAGTTGCTTAAATATTTAAAAAGCATAAAACCCAAAATTCTTATTTTAAACGGCGATATAATAGATATATGGCAGTTTAGCAAAAACTACTGGCCCGAAGCGCACATGAAAGTAGTAAGGCGCATTTTAAAATTTGTTACCGAAGGCATACCTGTTTATTATTTAACAGGCAACCATGACGAAATGCTGCGCAAATTCACAGATTTTAACCTGGGCTCATTTCAGCTGCTCAATAAAATTGTATTAAATATCGATGGAAAAAAAGCATGGATATTTCATGGTGATGTATTTGACGTTACCATGCAATACTCTAAATGGTTGGCTAAGTTAGGCGCTGTCGGCTATGATACCCTTATTTTAATAAACAGTTTAACTAATTGGTTTTTAACTGCAATTGGTCGTCCCAAAATGAGCTTTTCGAAAAAAATAAAGGCAAAATTTAAGGATGCTGTTAAATTTATCAATCATTTTGAACAAACTGCGGCCGATCTCGCTGTTGATAAAGAATATCAATATGTAATATGCGGGCACATCCATCATGCAGAGATCAGGCAAATGGTGTCGACAGAAAAAACCGGCTCTGTTTTGTACTTAAATTCTGGGGATTGGATTGAAAGCCTTTCATCTCTTGAATACAATGAAGGAAACTGGACAATATTTAAATACAATCCCGATAATTTTAACCACGATACTGATGAGGATGATAAAACCGATTCAGAAGATCTGGAAGCTAAACTAGATGTAAAAACCTTATTTGAAAGATTTAAACAGGAACCAGGCTAGTTTGTTTTAATGTTGTAAGGTTGGAATGTTGTAAGGTTATTACAATATTTGTTAAGGTTATATAGGGCAATCCAACCTGCAATTTTACAACATTTCAACTTTACAACATTTCAACTTTGCAACGTTTTCTATCTTACAATATTCCAACTTTTCAACGGTTTCAATTCAGAACACTTTTATAAATAGAAAATTTTAGTGTTTCTTTGAATAAAAGTTGTATAGGTAAATATTATCAGGTAACCTCCGGTATTTTCATCCTTACAATCATTCAACATTTACCAAATGAAAATACTTTTCGCTATACAAGGCACAGGTAATGGCCATATCAGCAGAGCCCGTGAAATAGTGCCATTGTTACAACAATATGGTGAGGTTGATCTTCTTGTTAGCGGAACAGAGGCCGAAGTTACATTATCGCAGCCTCTTAAATACAAGTTTCACGGATTTAGCTTTGTTTTTGGCACAAACGGAGGTGTTGATAAATGGGCTACTTATAAAATAATGAACACGCGCCAGCTTTGGCACGATATACGCAGTTTGCCTTTAAAACAATATGACCTTATTATAAATGATTTTGAACCGGTTAGCGCATGGGCCTGCAAACTGCAAAAAATACCCTCTGTTTCTTTAAGTCATCAATGTTCATTCGTTTCGCCTAAAACACCCCGGCCTCCTAAATGGAGTTTTGCAGAGTGGCTGCTTAAGTATTATTCCCCTACAACCTATCATATCGGCTTCCATTTTGAACGGTATGATGATTTTATTCACACGCCCGTAATACGCAGCGAAATAAGAAATTTGATAACTTCTAATTTAGGTCATTATACAGTTTATTTGCCTGCTTATGACGATAAAACACTTACCCGATTGTTAAAAAAAATAAATGGCGTGCAATGGCAAATATTTTCAAAGCGGCAAAAAGCAACTTACCGGGAAGACAATGTTCAGATATTTCCCATAAATAATGAAGCTTTTAATAATAGCCTTGCCAGTTGCGAAGGATTATTAACTGGCGGTGGATTTGAAGGGCCTGCTGAAGCACTTTTTTTACAAAAAAAAGTATTAATGATACCAATGAAAGGTCAATATGAACAGCAGTGTAATGCCCTGGCGGCTTCAAGGATCGGAGTACCGGTTATTAATGAAATTGATGACTGTTTCGTATTTCACATTAATAATTGGTTAAATGCAAGCGAGAAAGTGCAGGTAAATTTCCCTGATGAAACCGCTCAAATTATAGATAATATGATTAAAAGATATGCAAAACCGCAAGCAGTTTTTTCCTAAACAGTTTTTCAACTACTTTCGTCTTTAAATACGGCCATAATGATCAATCTTTTCAAAACACTTAATCCGCTCAATGTTGTATGGCTTGTAATTTTATTATTTTTATTAAGGGCGGGTTATATGTTTAATATTCCCGGCAAAATGGAATTCCCTTTTTCTGAATCATTTCCACGATTGCTGTTGCATGCTCCTGATCCAAATTTTATTTCTCCATTTACAAATATCTTATTAGCCAGTTTGCTGACTTTTATACAGGCGCTTCTATTAAACTATTTAGTTAATTATTATAATTTATTAGGCAAGCTTACATTTTTGCCGGCACTAATGTATATAACCATTGCTAGCTTGTTTACACCGTTTTTAGTGTTGAGCCCACCGTTGATATGCAATTTTTTAGTGATCTGGATGCTGTTTAAACTACTTAGCTTTTATAAAAATAAAGATTCAAAACCAGCAGCTTACGATTTGGGTATGATAGTAGCAATCGGCTCAATTATTTATTTACCATTTATTTATCTGTTTTTATCGATTCTGATAGGTTTAATAATTTTCAAGCCGTTTAACTGGCGCGAAATGGCAGCCGCCATAATAGGATATATCACTGTTTTTTTCTTTTTGGCGGTATATTATTACCTGAACAATAATTTAGACCAGTTTTATAATATTTGGATTCCATTAGGGACAAAATTTACTGATAACGTTCATATAAATTACTATCACTACCTGGTACTTGTTCCTGTTATCGTAATTTTATTGTTGTGCTTTTTTAAATTACAGCAAAATTTCTTTAAAAGTTATGTACAGGTACGTAAATCATTTCAATTGCTGTTTTTCTTCTTTTTGATTGCCTTATTATCTTTTTATGTTAAGGATGCGTTTCATTTAAGTCACTTTCTGTTGTGCGCATTGCCTGCGACGGTGTTTTGTTCTTATTATTTTTTATATGCCAGAGCCCGGTGGTTTTATGAAAGCTTGTTTTTTATACTCGTATTCGCTATAGTTTATTTTCAGTTTAACACTTTTTAACTTTTACATTCGTTCAATTTACAGCTGTTATATTAGTTTTGTAAAATGAAATTTGGAGTAGTTATATTTCCCGGGTCCAATTGCGATGAAGACATAATATATGTTTTAGAAAAAATAATGGGGCAACAAGTTGTTCGTTTATGGCACAAAGACCATGATCTGCAAGGTGTTGAGTTCATTGTTTTACCCGGTGGCTTTTCATTTGGCGATTATTTGCGGTCAGGAGCAATAGCACGCTTCTCCCCAATTATGGTTGAAGTAATACAATTTGCCGCAAAAGGTGGGTATGTACTTGGTGTATGTAATGGCTTTCAGATATTAACTGAAGCCGGTTTATTACAAGGGGCATTGCTTCATAATGCCAACCGGAAATTCATCTGCAGAAATATTTATACCACGGCTCAAACCACAAATTCATTAATTACCTCACAAATTGATCCT
Organism: Mucilaginibacter sp.; assembly: GCA_028288305.1. Lineage (GTDB taxonomy): Bacteria > Bacteroidota > Bacteroidia > Sphingobacteriales > Sphingobacteriaceae > Mucilaginibacter. Next base: position 15,589 of record JAQBOA010000072.1, on the reverse strand, counting down.
CAAAGGGCATTAAAAATACCAATTGCGCATGGTGAGGGGAATTATTTTGCTGATAGTGAAGTTTTAAAATCACTTAATGATAACGATCAGGTATTGTTCAGGTATTGTGATGAGAGTGGTAATATTACCCCTGAAGCTAATCCGAACGGATCTTTAGAAAATATTGCTGGTATTTGTAATGCAGCCAGAAACGTGTTTGGTTTTATGCCTCATCCTGAACGTGCATCAGACAGTTTGGTAGCCAATGAAGATGGGCTTGCTATTTTTGAATCAATATTGTCAATGGTTAAAGTGTGATGTCAAGTCAAAAGTCTTTAGTCGTAAGTCGTAAGTCACAAGCAGGCTACGGTAAAGTATGTTTAAAATGACATTGGTAATTGATATTGGCAATACCTATACTAAAGTTGCTGTTTTTAAGCAGGACGAATTATTGTATACAACGCAATATCAAACGGTTGAACCTGTAAACATAAATAATCTTCTGAATGATTACGAAGTTGAAAAAGCGATCATTTCAACAGTAAAAAAGAATAACGAGGAATGGCAAACCGTATTAGCGGAGAAAGTTCCGTTAATATATTTTAATGCCAGAATGACAAAGGGAATCATTAACCATTATCTTACACCTGAAACACTTGGGCTTGATCGGTTAGCAGCCGTTACCGGTGCATATTATTTGTATCCCGGTAAAAATTCAATGATAATAGATGGCGGCACCTGTATCACTTACGATTCGGTTGATGCTGGTGGAAATTATTTTGGTGGCAGCATATCGCCAGGCTTAAATATGCGTTATAAAGCATTAAATTATTACACTTCCGGCTTGCCTTTAATCAGTGCTGATGAAACTTTTGAGGGTGATTATGGAAACAACACCACTGCTGCAATCCGCTCAGGAGTGCAAAATGGCATTAAACACGAATTAACAGGTTTCATGGAAAGCTATAAAAAAGACATGGAGGATCTTAATATTGTTCTTAGTGGCGGCGATAGTATTTTTTTTGATACTCTATTGAAAAATAGCATCTTTGCCCCCTATATTAAAATTGAGCCTTACCTGGTTCTAAAAGGATTAAACGCAGCCATACACAACAATAATGATTAAATATACCCGATTTTTTATACTCTTTGTACTTACTATTATTGCTTTTGGAGTAAAGGCCCAGTCAACTGCTCCAATTGCAACAACCAGCTCTCCGTATTCAATGTATGGCTTAGGTAAAATCGATCCTGCGTTATTGCCGCAAAATACCGCCATGGGTGGCATCGCGACAGCAATAAATAGAATTAGCGGATACAACAACATAAACCCGCTTAACCCAGCTTCATACGGTACAATAAACTTTACAACTATCGATGTAGGAATTTATTCTAGCATTGATAATTTAAGCCAAACCGGCCAAACAAGTGCAAAAAATACTAATTTCAGGTTAAGCCATATAGCTTTTGCCATACCTGTTACTAAACATTCCGCCGTTAGTTTTGGGTTGTTGCCTTATAGTGAAATGGGTTATAATTACAAACAAACTAGTAACGGTTTTAAAACAGGCTCTCCGGTAGATACCAATGCAGTGAACTACCTTTACAATGGTAATGGCGGTATATCAAAAGCATATCTCGGTTATGGTTTTGGTATCGGCAAACACTTGCTGATCGGGGCTAATGTGTCTTACTTATTTGGTAATATACAACAGTTCAGTTCAACAGAGATACCAGGTCTATATGGCACATTAAATTCAAGAATAGAACAAAGCAATGCCGTTGGCGGCTTTAATTATGATTTAGGAGCTCAGTATTCTTTTGATTTTGGCGATACAAAACATCTTGTTCTGGGTTACTCTACCTCGTTGAAATCAAGTATTAATTCAACAAGCAGTTATATTGTTAGTCAATATACTTATGATGCCAGTGGTAATGAAAACCTTGCGGCTGACTCAATAATAAACCATCAATCGACTAAAAGTAAAATTCAGCTTCCACAGATTAATCATTTTGGCGTATCATTTCAAAATGACGGACACTTTTTAATTGGTGCGGATTATACAATGGGTAAATGGTCATCTCTCAATATTGATGGTACAAACGCAGGCCTGCAGGATAGTAAAACATTTAACCTTGGTGGTCAGTATACTCCCGATATTAATGCCCTTCATAATTATTTTGCAAGAGCTGATTACCGTTTAGGGTTTATTTACAGTGATACTTATCTAAATGTAAATAACACAAGTATTAAACAAAAAGCTGTAACTTTTGGCATCGGCTTACCACTAGCCCCAAATAACCTCAGCTTTTATAAAATTAATCTTTCGGCAGAAGTCGGTACACAGGGCACGTTAAATAATGGTCTTATTAAAGAGAATTATATTAATATACACTTAGGTTTTACATTTAACGATAAGTGGTTCCAAAGGTTTAAATTCCAATAATAGTGTTATGTATAGTCAGGCAAAAAAGCGATTGATTCTAAATTTGCCGGCACTGTTTATTTGCATGCTGCTATTAGGCTCATGCGAAAACTCTTTAAATGATATCAAAAAAATAGCATCCGATGAAGAGAATAAACCTATCATGCGGTCAACAGGTGTCGATGTTATCTATAGCGATTCTGCAAAGGTAAAAGCAAGAATGACAACTCCCTTAATGATTGAACATGATGATGCGACTAAACCTTACCGTGAAATGCCAAAAGGGATTAAGATAGTTTTTTTTGATGATGATCTTAAAGAAAAAGGCACTATAACTTCTGATTACGCCATACAGCGCGAAAAAGAGAATATTATAGAATTCAGGAAAAATGTAGTAGCCACAAATTCACAGGGCGAAACATTTAAATCAGACGAATTAATAGATAATCAAACTGAAAAAAAGCTTTATTCCAGCAAACCCGTACAAATCATAATGACCAATGGCAATATTATGAACGGAACCGGCTTTAATAGTAACGAAAGTCTTTATCCGTGGCATATTGACCAGGCAACAGGAACATTTCCGGTAACCGAAAAACAAGATCCAATAAATCACTAATTATAGCAAATTTTAGTATTATAAAATTTTACCAAAAATTGTATCTTGCGCCCTCTTTTTAATAGTAGAAAATAATTACATAAGTATATGGGTATAATGGGTTTTTTGCGTGACCGGATGGGGAAAATTCTCGCATTCTTTATTGGTTTCGCGTTGTTGGCTTTTATTATTGGTGAAGTAGTGCGTTCAGGGGGATCATTTTTCAGGGATGACCGTAATCTGCTGGGTGAGGTAGGCGGTGAAAAAATTGCTTATGATGATTATATTAAAAGAGTTGACCAGAGCAGCGCTCAGTTTAAGCAGCAGTCAGGTCAGAATAATTTATCGCCGCAGATCATAAATTATGTGCAGGAAAATACCTGGAACCAAATGGTGTCACAGAAAGTTTTGCAAAAGGAGATTGATAAACTTGGCTTAGTGGTAGGTGAAGACGAAAAAAAGTCGATGATTCAAGGAAGCAATCCAAGCCCTCAGATAATGCAAACATTTGCTGATCCTAAAACCGGGCAGTTAGACAGGAATAGGCTAAATACTTTTTTGACTAACCTACAGGCTTCAAAGGCAGATGATCCTTTAAGGACTCAATGGCTGGACTTTGTAGAACAAATTATAGATGCTAAGCTTTCTGAAAAATATATTTCTTTAGTAACAAATGGTTTATATGTGAACTCGTTGGAAGCTAAAGACGATTATGAGGCCAAAAACAAACTGGCGAATTTTAAATACACCTTACTTGAATATGCTTCTGTACCTGATAATAAAATAACAGTTACTGACAATGATTATCAAAGCTATTATGATGAGCATAAAGCAGAATTTAAAAATGCACAGGAATTACGGACCTTTGATTATGTCAGTATAAATGCTGCTCCATCAAAAGATGATTCAATAGCAATAAAAAAACAAGCAGATAAATTAGCAGTTGATTTTAAGGCAAGTACTAATGATTCACTTTTTGTACAGATAAATGCTGAAACCAAAGCTCCCTTAACTTATCAGCATAAAGGCAAGCATGAGCCTAAGATAGATTCAATAATGTTCAGTGCTCCTAATGGCTTTATTTACGGTCCATACTTATCAAACGGAAGCTATAAAATTGCAAAGCTTGTTGATGCCCATTTTGAACCCGACTCGGTAAAAGCCAAACATATATTAATCGATGCCCAAATCATTGGCGTTGATAAAGCCGTTGCCAAAGCAGACTCCATAAAAAAATTAATAGAAGGCGGCAAATCATTTGCTGACCTTGCCAATATGTATTCTATTGATAAAAATTCAGCTGTTAAAGGTGGTGATTTAGGAACATTTGGACGCGGGGCAATGATACCGGTTTTTGAAGATGCGGTATTTAGCGGTAAAAAAGGTGACTTAAAAGTTGTGACTTCACAATATGGTGTTCATTTAATCCAGATTGAAGATCAAAAAGGATCATCTAAAGTTGCAAAAGTGGCCATAGTTGATGTTCCATTGAAGGCTAGTAGTAATACACAAACAATAGCTTACAGTAAAGCCCAGGCATTTTTAGGCACTTTAACTAAAGATAATTTTGATGAACAGGCAAAAAAGGCAGGTTTAACAAAGAAAACCGCGACAGATGTAAATGGTGTAGCTGTTTCGGTTCCTGGAATTGAAAATGCACGTGATATTGTAAAATGGGCATTTAATGCTGCTGTTGGAGACTTTTCTGATAAGGTTTACATATCCGGTGATCAATATATTGTAGCACATTTGGTGCAAATTAAACCAAAAGGGATATTGCCGCTTGATGTTGTTAAAAAACAAATTGAGCCAATGGTTAAAAACACGGTGAAGGGCAAATTATTAACCGATAAATTTAATACTGCATTAAATGGGACTTCGTCTATAGACCAAGTCGCACAAAAAGCAGGTAGTAAGGTTAATCCGATACAAAATATTGTTTTTGCAAACCCGGTTATTCCCGGCTCATCAGCAGAATATAAAGTAATAGGAACAATTTTTGGCTCACAGCCAAATAAAATTTCTAAACCGGTTGATGGTCAGCAGGGAGTTTATGTATTTGTTGTTGATAGTTTTATAAATCCGGCGCCGCTTACAAATGCAGTTAGGGAAAAACAACAAATAGGTCAGGCATTGCTGCAGCGTGCCGATATGCAGATATTTGAAGCCCTGAAAGATAAGGCGAATGTAAAAGATTACAGGTCTAAATTCTTATAAGAAAATAAAAGGTAATTTTGCAGCCTGGAATAGCGTTATAGCTATTCCAGGCTTTTTATTTTAATGACAATGGAAATACAGGAAAACATAGTAAACAAAGTAGCCCAAAGCGGCCTGGTAACACTAGACCCTGCTGCATTTTATCCTGAAGGCGAACGAGTTGTTTATGACATAAAAGACAATTTGTTCCAGGGTCTTATTTTACGCGAAAAAGATTTCAGAGAATTTGTAAAAACACATGATTGGTCGCAATACAATGGTAAAAACGTTGCAGTTACTTGTACTGCAGATGCTATTGTACCTGCATGGGCATATATGTTGTTAGCAAACCGTTTGGCGCCTTATGCCCGCGAGGTGGTTTTTGGTAACGAAGATGTTTTGGAAACCGTGCTTTTTGTAAAGAATATAGCAAATATGGATGTTGAGCAATATCGTGACCAGCGGTTGGTGATAAAAGGCTGCGGTGACATTAGTGTACCGGTTTCGGCCTATGTAGAACTTACAAGGAAGCTTACTCCGGTTGTAAAAAGCCTCATGTTTGGTGAGCCATGCTCAACAGTACCCATTTATAAAAAGAAAGATTAGCTGTAGAGACGCAAAATTTTGCGTCTCTACAAGTATTATTTAAAACCATTTTTAAACAGTTTCTTATATTAATTATTTAGTGAACAGGAAACAATAAAATGCAAATTTTTGACTTAGGACTCAAGACCACAGATTTTAGACTTAAAAGATGAAGCGACTCATTTTAATATTATATTTTGTGACAGCAGCTTTTTGCTGCTATAGCCAGGATATGGTTAAAACTAGTGAGCCGGTCTTTAAAGCGGGTGAACAATTAAGCTATAAATTAAAATATGGTTTTTTCACCGGCGCAGAAGCTAACTTGCGGGTTGAGGAAAGCGAAAAAAAATTTAACGGGCGCCCTGCTTATCATATCATAGCCGACGGCCGGACAGCAGGGACTTTCGATATTTTTTATAAAGTGCGGAACCGTTATGAAACTTATGTTGATCAAACAACACTACAGCCGTATTTTTACACAGAGAACCGCCATGAAGCCAATTATAAACATACTGATAATGTAACTTTTGATCACCTGGATGATAAAATTACTGCGAATAAAGGAGTTTTTCCGTTTAAAGGAAAAGTTTTTGATTTCTTGTCGGCTTACTATTTTTCACGCAGTATTGATGTTTCTAAACTTCATATTGGCGACAAATTTGATTTGAAATATTTTTTGGAAGATGGTGTGCATACACTTAGTATCACTTACGTTGGAAAAGAAAAAGCGAATTGCACCTTGGGCGAATTTAATTGCCTAAAGTTTAATCCAACCATTATTCCTGGCCGCGTGTTTAGAAAAGACAGTAAATTATATCTGTGGATAACTGATGATGATAACAGGATACCTGTAAAGGCCCATGTTGAATTAATTATAGGAAGTGTAACAATGGACTTAACAGGGGTAAAAGATCTTAAATATCCTTTAAATCCCTTAAGAAAATAAACTATGATAGAGGTTGGAAATGTTTTGGTGCATGAGGATGTGGTAAAGGAAAATTTTGTATGTAATTTAAACAAATGCAAAGGCGCCTGCTGCCTTGAAGGCGATTCGGGTGCACCTTTGAATGCGGATGAATTGGATATACTGAATGAAATATACCCAAAGGTAAAACCGTTTATGAACGCTAAAGGGATAAAAACCATTGAAAAGAATGGCACCTATGTAAAGGATTTTGAAGGAGATTATACAACTCCCTGCGTCGATGTAAATAAAGAATGCGCTTATGTTATATTTGAAAATGGCATAACCAAATGCGCTATTGAAAAAGCGTATGAAAACGGCGCTATTAACTGGAAAAAACCAATCTCCTGTCACCTATATCCTATCCGTATAACAAAATATCCGGAGTTTGATGTACTGAATTATGACCGTTGGAGTATTTGCAGCCCGGCCTGCTCCTTCGGCAGCGAACTTAAAGTACGCGTACACGAATTTTTAAAAGCCCCCCTTATTCGTAAATACGGTGAAGACTGGTACCAGGAATTAGAAGATCAGGTAGCTGGGATATGATTTAGCCAGAAGTTTTTAGTCGAAAATTTAAATCAAATTCTTACTCAAAAGAGTTTTCGTTTTAAAATTAAATTATATTTTTTATTAAGTGATATTGTATATTTATATTTAATATCACTTTAGTACCACTTCTTAAAGAATTTCCTATGGCTGAGCTAAAAACAAAATCTACGGAAGTAACCGTCGACAGTTTTTTAGATACCGTTGCTGATGAAAAAGTACGGAACGACTGCTTTACCATAATCCAGATAATGGAAAAAGTTACCGGCGAAAAGCCTAAAATGTGGGGCCCAAGCATTATTGGCTTTGGGAAATACCATTACAAATATGATAGTGGCCACGAAGGTGATTATTGTTTAACCGGATTTTCACCGCGTAAGGGAAATCTTTCAATTTACGTTTATGTGGGCTTACCGGACCAGGCAGATTTGCTTGTAAAATTAGGAAAGCACAAAATTGGGAAAGGGTGCTTGTACATAAAGAAACTAGATGATGTCGATCTGGATGTGCTTGAAAGGATGGTTGTTCAAGCGGTGGATTATTTAAAGAAAAAGTATTGAACAGTGTATTGTTGCACACTTCGATAACTTATTAAATGCCGCAAAATATAAATCAACTCACATTTTTTCCCCGAAAGCCAAATCACCGGCATCACCTAGTCCAGGTACTATATATGCTTTTGAAGTCATTTCTTCATCAACTGCACACAGCCAAAGGCTTGCTTTTGGCAAATTGGCCCTTACATGGGTTATTCCTTCCGAACTTGCAATAATAGCAGCAATATGTATTTCCTTAATAGCATATGTAGCCATTAGCTCCTTGCAAACCTGTACCATACTTTGACCGGTAGCCAGCACAGCATCGCAAATAATCAGAATTTTATTATCCATATCCGGCGAGGAGATATGATCAATATTAATAATAAATGTGCCGTTTTTTTTAATTTTACGGTAAGCGGTAACAAATGCTGAAGACGATTTGTCATAAAAATTCATAAAACCCTGGTGGAAAGGTAATCCTGCACGAAGTATAGTGCATAGCACAGGCTCTTCTTCGGGCAAATTAACAGTTGCTATTCCTAAAGGGGTTTGTATCTCTTTTTCAGTGTACTTTAGTGTTTTACTGATTTCATAAGCCAATATTTCGCCCAATTTTTCCTGGTTACGCCGGAAACGAAGCTTATCCTGCTGAATTTTAACATCGCGTAGTTCTGCTAAAAAAGTATTAGCAATAGTGCTTGTTTTATTAAGGATAAAGATCATGGTTAAAATTACAATATATTTACTATCAACCAGACTCATACATAATTGTTTAATTATATAATAAAGAGCCAGGATACAAGAATCAAGAGCAAAGAAAATAGCTACATAAAAACATAAGGCAGGTTAATTAGTATTATCTTGATTCTTGCATCTTGGCTCCTGGTTCTCATTAAGTTCTTTAATTCGCTACTGACATAAGGTTGTCACAGCTTATTGTTTATTTTGAACTAAAACTGTAGCAAATTCCGTTTCAGTATTATTTGTATTTTTGTTTTTATCTATGGATTTCAGTTTAACATCTCAATATCAGCCTACTGGCGACCAACCCGAAGCTATAAGACAATTGGTTGAAGGGGTAAACAATAGCGACCCCTTCCAAACTTTGCTTGGAGTAACCGGCTCAGGTAAAACGTTTACTATTGCTAATGTTATAGCACAAACACAAAAACCAACATTAGTATTAAGTCATAACAAAACGCTTGCCGCACAATTGTATGGCGAGTTTAAACAGTTTTTTCCGGAAAACGCAGTAAATTACTTCGTTTCCTACTATGACTATTACCAGCCTGAAGCTTTTATACCGACAACCAATACTTATATTGAAAAGGACCTGCAGATAAATGAAGAAATTGAAAAGCTGCGCCTGCGTACTACCTCAGCATTAATGTCAGGCAGGAGGGATGTTATTGTGGTTTCTTCTATTTCCTGTATATATGGTATGGGTAACCCGGAAGATTTTAAAGATTCTGTTTTTCGTTTCGCAGTTGGCACCCGTATCAGCCGTAATGCTTTTTTACATCGTTTGGTAGAGATACTGTATTCACGCACAACCGCTGATTTTAAGCGCGGTACGTTCAGGGTAAAAGGGGATGTGGTAGATATTTTTCCGGCATACATGGATCTGGCTTACCGTGTATCATTTTTTGGTGATGATATTGAAGAATTAAGCACCTTCGATGTAGGTACAGGAAAAACCATTGAAAAAATGACCCATATGGTGTTGTTCCCGGCTAATTTATATGTAGCTCCAAGGGAACGTTTTACGCAATCGATCTGGGCTATACAGGAAGAGTTGGAAACGCGAAAAAAACAATTTATTAACGATGGCAGGTTCCTGGAAGCTAAGCGACTGGAAGAAAGGGTTAACTATGACCTGGAAATGATCCGCGAATTGGGTTATTGTTCAGGTATTGAAAATTACTCCCGGTTTTTTGATGGTCGCCAGCCAGGTGCAAGGCCATTTTGTTTACTTGATTATTTCCCTGATGATTACCTGATGGTTATTGATGAAAGCCATGTTACTGTTCCGCAAATCAGGGCAATGTATGGCGGTGACCGTTCCCGTAAAATATCATTGGTTGAATATGGTTTCCGTCTACCGGCGGCTTTGGATAATCGCCCTCTTAATTTCCAGGAATTTGAGAGGCTGGCGCCACAAACGATATATGTAAGTGCCACGCCCGGCGATTTTGAATTAGAAAAATCTGGCGGGGTAGTAGTTGAACAGGTGATACGCCCAACGGGCTTACTCGATCCGGTAATTGATGTGCGACCGGTGATAAACCAGGTGGATGACCTGCTTGATGAAGTTGACAAAACTGTAAAAATGGGTGACCGCGTATTGGTAACCACTCTTACCAAACGCATGGCCGAAGAATTGGCAAAATACATGGACCGGCTGGGTATCAAATGCCGGTATATCCATTCGGAAGTTAAAACGCTGGAAAGGGTAGAGATACTAAGAGGGTTACGCCTGGGTGAATTTGATGTGCTGATAGGAATTAACCTGCTTCGTGAAGGCTTGGATTTGCCCGAAGTTTCCTTAGTGGCTATTTTAGATGCTGATAAAGAAGGCTTTCTTCGTTCAGAACGTTCGCTGATCCAAACAATAGGACGTGCCGCTCGTAATGATCGCGGAAGGGTAATTATGTATGCCGATAAAATTACCAACTCGATGCAGATCACAATGGACGAGACCAACCGCCGTCGTGATATACAGATAAGTTATAATACAGCACACGGCATCACTCCAACAACCATTGGAAAAACCCGGAGCGAGATTATGGAACAAACATCGGTAATGGATTTTAAAGGCGGTGTTCAAAAAGCTTATGTTGAAACCGATATGGCTTCACTGGCCGCTGATCCTATTGTTCAGTATATGACAAAACCTGATCTTAAAAAATCAATTGAGAATACTAAAAGGGAAATGCTTGCTGCAGCAAAAAACATGGACTTTTTGTTAGCCGCCAAACTGCGTGATGAAATGTTTGCCCTGGAAAAAATGATGGAAGAGAAATTTTGATGTGCGGATGTGCAGATATGTAAATGTGCAGATATGTAAATGTGCGGATGTGCAGATGCGAGAATGTGCGGATGTGCGACTGTGCGGATATGCAGATGTGCAGATATGAGAATGTGCAGATTGGTGATTGCACATCTGAAATTTGCACATTTTTTAATTTTTCATCCGCACATTTGCACATCTGAAATTTGCACATCGATCTGTAACAATCACAATCAATCAAGTGTCATAAAAGAAAGCAAAATCATACACAAACATTTTTATCGTTATAGTATTATATTTGTGGACTTAATTTTAATCAGATATGCCGGAGTTACTTAGTTTCCTGATATCCGCTATTTTAGTTTTATACATTATACGGAGTTTGGCCCGTATATTATTACCTATGCTTTTTCAAAGCGTAATTAATAAGGCACAGCAGCAGCAACCAAATCGGGGCCAACAACAAAATTATCAACGCCAAAGTCAACAAGACGCCAGGATAAAGGTTGACTATATCCCCCAGGGAAAAAAGAATACAGTTCCTGATTCTGAAGGGGAATTTGTAGATTATGAAGAAATAAAAGAAAAGAAATAATAACTGTAATGATACCCGAAGAAGTATTTAAGCGTCGTCGCAGGCACAACAATACACCGGAGTCAGTTCTACTGATCATTGCTAATTTTATGGTTGTTTCAGTAGCTGTAGCGTTATTTACTGACAAGTATCATATCAACTGGTTTTTTTGGGTGGTTATTGCGCTGTTGGCTTTGTATAACTTTTTTACCATCCGTAAAAACCGGGAAGAATTTACTAAAAACACTATAATTTCTTTTGTAATAAGCCTTGTTGTATTAGTCCTCTTGTTTTTTCTTTTTAAAGGAAAAGCTTGAATTGGAATAGAATCAAGAGTCAAGATACAAGAATCAGGATAGAATCAAGAAGATATAGAATCAGTACAAAATCCTTTAGGTTTTGGGAAATTGCCATTTGTTTTTCCTGGCTCTTGGCTCTTAAATCTTGATTCTCGATTTTTAATTCCTATTCTCCTGTAAATTTCTATTTTTGAGGATTATATTTTCCCTTTTAAAAAACTTAGATGAATAACTGGTTCAAGCAGAATGGCATTCACTTTATAATTGGTGCGATTTTTTTAGTGATTTGTTTTATTTATTTTACTCCTGCATTTCAGGGTAAAACTTTAGGACAAAGTGACGTAATTGGTGCTCAATCCACTCAAAAAGAAATAAACGATTATAAAGCAAAAGATACCACTATATTGTGGACCAATCAGATTTTCGGTGGTATGCCTGCTTTTCAAATTTGGGCGCCATATCCTAATAACATAGCCACACAAGTAGTTAAGGTATTAAAATCGGTATTCCCAAATCCTGTTGACACAGTACTAATACTACTATTCGGGACATATTTTCTGTTTTGTGTATTAAAACTTAATCCCTGGCTTGCCGCTGCAGGCGCTCTGGCTTTTACCTTTTCATCATACAATATAATTCTACTTGCTGCTGGGCATTCCAACCAGGCTTTTGCCGTTGCTTTTTTTGCACCTATAATAGCAAGCGTAATTTTAACCTTAAGAGGCAATTATTTGCTTGGCGGCTCATTTACCACGCTATTTTTAGCAATGGAAATACGCGCTAACCACGTTCAAATGACCTATTACCTACTAATAGTATTATTAATATTGTTAGGTATAGAGTTATATCATGCTATTAAAAATAAAACAACAGCCTCTTTTTTAAAATCATTAACCTATCTGTGCGTTGCTACCATTTTGGCATTAGCAGTCAATGCTTCACTATTATGGAGTACCTATGAATATGGAAAGGATACCATTCGCGGTCAGTCGAATTTAACACAGCACACAAAGGAACCAAGTAATGGATTAAGTAAAGACTATGCTTATGAATATAGCCAGACGGTTGGAGAAAATATTACCTTTTTAGTTCCAAATGCTTATGGTGGCGAAACAGGTACGTCGCCCCTTGATATTCCTAACTCAGAGGTTAGCAAAGCAATTACCTCTGCAGGTGTACCGGCAGAACAAGCTGAAAGCGCAATCCAGCAATTGGGCAGTTACGGTTTAATATCAGCCTACTGGGGCGATAAACCTTTAACAAGCGGCCCGCATTACTTGGGGGCGGTTATTTGTTTTCTTTTTGTTTTAGGACTAATGATTGTTAAAAACCGCATTAAATGGTGGTTACTGGCATCGGTTATACTTACTATGCTGCTTTCCATTGGCAATTCGTTTCCATTTGTATCGGATATTTTCTTTAATTATTTTCCGATGTATAATAAATTCAGGTCAATTGAATCCATATTGGCAGTTACCGGTTTGTGTGTACCAATACTTGCCTTGCTTGCTGTTCAGGAAATAACGGTTGATACTGACAAAACAGAATTATTCAAAAAATTAAAGTTAACTTTATATATTACAGGTGGGGTTACACTGTTATTAATTATTGTACCAGGTTTATTTTTAAGTTTTAAGCAGAATAACCAAACTACAATTGTTTCCCAGCTTACGCAGCTTTTAAAAGGGAATAGCTCAGCGGCAAATAGCATAGTAAATGCCTTGATTACTGATAGGGCCAACCTTGAACGTAATGATGCTATAAGGTCTCTCATTTTTATTGTAATAGCATTTGGAATAGTATGGGCTTTCATTAAAAATAAAATTAATACTACCCTTTTTTCTACTGCTTTTTTAATATTAATATTAGTTGATTTATGGCAGGTTGATAAAAGATATTTAAAAGATACAAGTTTCCAGGAAAAGCAGGAAGCCAGCCAGGTAATCAGACCCAGGGAAGTAGATACTTTTATAGCAAGGGACCCTGATCCGGATTTTCGTGTATTCGATTTAACGGCAGGAATAAAACAAGATATGTTTAACCCTTTCTTTCACAAATCGATAAGCGGTTATTCTGCAGCACGTTTAAAACGATTTGAAGAATTGATCGACAATCAATTGTCTACCAATCCGCCTAATCATGATGTTTTGGATATGCTTAATGCTAAGTATCTTATCACAGCTGATACAGGCAGAAATTATTCAATGGTGACCAATCGCACTGCTTGCGGTCATGCATGGTTTGTAAAGGGTGTTAAGTTTGTAGCTAATGCCGACCAGGAAATGCAGGCGATAAGCAGTTTCGCTCCAAAAGATGAGGCTATTGTTGATAAGCGGTACAAAAATCTTATTGATACCACGCAATTAAAATCAGACCCCAATGCCACTATTAAACTGGTAAGTTATAATCCGGATCACTTAATTTATCAATCGGGCTCAACTGCAACAGAAATCGCGGTTTTCTCGGAGATATATTATGATAAAGGCTGGAAAATGCTGATTGATGGAAAGGAATCACCTTATTTCCGTGCCGATTATGTTTTACGCGCAGCACAAATACCTCTTGGAAATCATAAAATTGAATTTATATTTCATCCGGCTTCATATTACACCGGTGAAAAAATTTCGCTTGCAGGTTCTATTTTAATGGTATTGGCACTGGCCGGAGCAGTTTATGCGGAATCAAGGAAAAAGAAGAAACCAGTAAAAGCAGAAGCTTCGCACAAGGATGCTCCTAAGGTTGAAGCTCAGAAAGCCGTTAAAAAAGGAAAAAAATAGAGAAAATTGAATAGAAACCATTCGGCTTCTATTCAATTTCCTTAAATTTTTATCAGAATAAGGCGTATAAATACCTGTCAAAAATTAACAAAAAACAATTTTTTGAGGGAAACAATGTTCAATAATGCCCCGTCAGGGCAAAATATCGGTAGAAAACAAATATTATGAACCATTGGCATGCCGCAGGTATGCAACCTGACAAGTTTCGTACCTACCGGCACGCGAACTTGTTTTTAATTTTTTACTCCGCCCTTGTTGGTGTTATCATCAACAAGTACCGAATGTACCTCTGTTTGTAGGATGCCGCTATGCTGTTTAACATTTTCCGCGTCGTACTGGCACGGCGGTTTGTTGCTGAAAACACCAACCAAGGCGACAAGACACAAAATATTGTGTCTCTATAAAATGCAGGTTTTTTAAATAAGAAGTTGTTTATTTCATTCTATTTTAGTATATTTGATTGATATACAACTTGTTATGCTAATAATTAACCTAACTTTTATAACGCCCTAAAGGCGTTTAGCCTGTAAAATCACAAAAATTATGACCACCTAAACGCGTTTAGCCCGTGAAACCGAAAAAATTATCACACCCTAAACGTATTTAGCCTGCAAAAAAGGAGAATATTATGATAAGCTATTGCGTTTAACCGAATCATATTGATACATTTGGTTGAGAAAAATGCATTTTTCAGAGTTTTAACTGATGAAAATCTGTTAAATCTGCTTAATCCCGGTCCAGACAAAATCCGCTTTGCATAGTTCAGAGATTGCTTCGTGCCTCGCAAAGACGGGCGGGGGATAGTTTTAAACTACTCACTTAATCAACCTAATCCAACCTAATCAACCGCCCCAAAAACTTTTTCACCTAACCACTTGAATATGAAAAAATAAGTACCTACCTTTGCAGTCCTTAAAATAAGGATAAAACTGTAAATACGAAAAGGAAAAAATGCCTACTATTCAACAATTAGTTAGAAAAGGTAGAGTAGCTCTGGTTGACAAGAGTAAGTCACCAGCGTTGGACAGCTGTCCACAGCGAAGAGGAGTATGCACACGCGTGTATACCACTACCCCTAAAAAACCAAACTCAG
>JAQBOA010000016.1 GCA_028288305.1 Mucilaginibacter sp. | reverse complement strand
TAGAGTCTTTTGCCCAGGCAACCACAGGATCCTGTAACGTTTTTTTAGAGTGCGAAAAACAAGGACTAACTCCAATTGAGTTAATGGATAAATTTTTGCCCAGGTTTATAAGTATAGGAAGCGTTATTTTCCATAACTATTTGGAGAAAGGCGACACTTTTATTAACATTGGACATATCAAATTCTATAAATTCAGGCAGGTGGTTTGTGACGGCAGAATTTATAAAGCGCCCAAAGGCTTAAATTTAGATAGATATTTTAGCGATTTTAATGAAGAACGATTATTTGCATATGATCTGAGCGCTGATTTTACCCTTATAGCAGATTTGACTGATATTACAGGCAGGGCGATAAAAAAAGAAATTTTAAATAAACAATTAGAGCAATAATGGAAAGACAAGAAATAATTGATGGTTTGGTAGAAATTCTAAAAACAGTTAGGACCATAGACCCTCAGAAACTGGTCGGCGTAACTGAACAGACAGATTTTATTACGGATTTAAATACCCCATCGACTGAAATGATAAACATTGTTGCTAAAACTGAACAAAAGTTTGGAGTTGAATTTGACGATGATGATATTGATGACTTAGGTTCGAAGGTTAAAAACGTAGTTGACCTGATTATAAAAACTAAGGAAAAAGAAAGCGAATAATTATGCAAATGCCCGGTAGAAAAGTTGCAGTAGTTGGTATGGGCGGAGCTTTTCCTGACTGTTCTGATCTGACCGATTTTAGTACCAAATTGTTTTCAAACAAAAGCTTAATCCGGGAATGGGATAAGGCAATTGCCTATGGTAAAAATATCCGGTCGTCAGTATCAGGTTTTATTACCGAGGAAGAGATGGGTTTAGATGTGATTTATTCTTCTCTGGCTGACAATAATTACCCTGAAACTTATATTGACAAACTAAACAGGATACCTGATGGAAATTTAGCTACAGCTGATATTGGTTGTATATGGGCTATGCTGGGCAGTTTGGATGCCATTAAAATGGCTGGCTGGACAAACAAGGAAGTACAGTCGGAGCAAACAGGGGTTATAATGGGCTCCGGTGGCGCTGGAAATGCAATTTTAAGGGTTGCCTGGCATAATTTTTATGAATTAGGAAAAAAAACACGCCTGGCAGGTTCACATACAGTTGACCGTACCATGGTTTACCGGGAGGCTGCTAATGTGTCTTGTTTGATAAAAAACAAGGGGATTTGTGAAGCAATAGGTTCTGCTTGTGCAACTGGCCTTGGAAATATAGGGTACGCTTATAGGCTTATAAAATTTGGATTACAGGACCGCATAATTGCCGGCGGCGTTGAAGGAACTTCTTTAGAAACATTTATTGGCTTTGATGGCATGCAGGTGTTAAGCAGGGGGTTCAGTCCACAGGAAAGCTCCCGTCCTTTTGATTTAAACAGGAATGGGTTTGTATGTTCATTTGGATGCGGCATTGTTGCGTTGGAAGAGTATGAACAGGCAAAAGCCCGTGGTGCAAATATTATTGGAGTGATTGATGAATATTTTAATAACTCAGATGGTGATGGCGATATGTTTTATCCATCATTTTCCGGACAAAAAAGATTATGGAAAGGTCTGTTAAGTAGCCCGGCGTTAAAACCGGATGTTGTAAAAGTACATGGCACCTCAACTCCCGCAGGAGATTCGATTGAATTATTGAGTGTAGTTGACGTATTAGGTGAAGACGGGTATCATATTTGTGCTCCCAAGTCACAATTTGGCCACATGCTGGGTGCTGCCGGTTCAGTAGAATTTATTACTGCTTTATTAATGCTTAAAGAGCAAAAAGTTCTGCCCTGTTTAAATTCGGTAACGCTCAACCCGGAATTAGAGCCTTTTCAAAAATCAGAGAAATGGGAAGGCCCCATAAAGCCCCTGGAAGCCTA
Source organism: Mucilaginibacter sp. (assembly GCA_028288305.1). GTDB lineage: Bacteria > Bacteroidota > Bacteroidia > Sphingobacteriales > Sphingobacteriaceae > Mucilaginibacter. The sequence continues at coordinate 208,982 of JAQBOA010000016.1, read as the reverse complement.
CAGACAGCTCATCCCACAGCAAAGCATCGCCAAAGAAATTAATCATATTACCTGCCTCAATTATGGGTTTGGTGGTACTAATAGTGCAATTTCCATCTCAAGGGATAATTAATGATAAACAACAAAGATAAAGTTGCAGTAATTTTCGGTGTCAGAAATGATAGTTCAATAGCGTATGATATTGCCTTAAAGCTGCATCAATCGGGTTGTAAAGTTGCGCTGAGTTATGTTGCCGAAACAAAAGATGAGGTCTTGTTTTTGATGGAGAGGGCAGGGATGAATAGTAGGTTCGCTACTGAAGTAGATGTTAAGGATGAAGAACAGATAACAAAGTTTTTAAATGACGTGTACAAGGGTTTAGGCCCTATCGATTATATTTTGCATGGTGTAGCTTACGGAAGCCAGCAGGTTTTGTGTTACAGCACTCCGGGAAGTAATGAACCTGCCCCAACTTATATTAATATCCCGTTTGAAGATTTGATGGATTCCTTTAATATCAGTGCTTATTCATTACTTAGAATAGCCAGGGTGGCAGAAAAGCTTCTTGCGAAAAACGCTTCCATATTAACGCTTACTTATAATGGTTCGCAAAGGGTTATTCCCGGTTATGCAGGTATGGGTATTAGTAAGGCCGCACTGGAAAACATTGTATTATATTTAGCAAGTTATTTTAGAGAGGCAAAGGTAAGAGTGAACGCTATTTCTGCCGGCCTGGTCATGACTACCTCTTCCGGGGGAATAAGCGGTGTACGTAAACTAAGAAAATCGGGCAAACTTACAGCGCCGTTGGGAAATATTGATGCAGGTGATGTTGGCGATACGGCTCTTTATTATTTTTCTGACCTGTCAAAAAAGATAACCGGAAATATTCATTTTGTTGATGGCGGGTTTAATATAATGGGCGTGGCTATAGATGAAGAATGAGATTTTAAAAACGTTTGATGATATAACCACAAGTAAGGAATTTGCAGTGGGTAATGACCTTGTGTTTATTCCTGATTTTAAAGCATCTTTTAATGATCTGTTTAAAAACAAAGTTTACACGAAAGATGAGATAGCTTACTGTGATTTATTTGACGATGCCTTATTACGTTATGCATCCACCTGGGCAGCAAAGGAAGCCGCTTATAAAGCACTGAAACAATTGGATCCTAAACCCATATCCTGGAAAAAAGTAGAAATAATCCGTGAAAAAATTGCCGGGCGGCCACAAGTAATTTTACATCAAAATCCTAATAAATTTAATATTAGCTTAACGATCTCGCACGACGGTGATTATGTTTGGTCTGCAGTTTTTATACAAATAAACTTGTAATCAGCATGACCGAGCATTATTTTGAAAATTCACTGGTTAACCTGCATTATTACAAATTTGGTAAAGGAGAGCAAATAATGCTCTGCTTTCATGGTTATGGAATGCATGGTAAACAATTTAAGCTATTTGAGCACGAATCGCTTGGTTTAAAGTATACTTTTTACGGTTTCGATCTCTTCTTTCATAAACAAACGAAACTTAAAAATCAAAGCCTGCAGGCTGTAAAAAAGGGGATAAGTAAGAAAGAATTGGCAAACCTTATTTTAGACTTTTGCAAACATGAGCATATAACCCGTTTTTCGGTAATAGGGTACTCCATGGGATCGCATTATGCCACAGCAGTTGTAGAAGAACTGGCGGAAATGGTTAATGAATATATTGTTTTGGCTCCTTCCAGTTTAAATCCAGGTACGCTCACTGCCTATTTCAGTAAAAATAAAACAGGAAATAAACTTTTAGAAAAATTAATTCTTAGCAAAAAAGCATTAACCACTATGCTCAAATTGGGAAAGAGGCTCAGGTTTTTAGATAAGGCTGGCCATGATATTTTATCTAAAGAATTCGGTACGCCCGAATTAAGATTTAATTTTTATGCCTGTTTTACTTATTTGCGTTTTTTAGAAACCAACGAACCCCGGTTATTACAGGCGCTCACGGATCAGCACATAAAAAGCATTTTTATATTTGGAAAACGAGATATGATGTATCCGCCGAAAATTGGTAATACCTTTTTTAAGAAGTTAAGCAAGGCTGAAGTAATTATATTAGATGAAAATCATGAAATGATTAATCATAATTTCGTATCCAAATTAAGCGATCTTTTATTATGATCATTAAGGCAAAACCTCTTCCAAGTACTATCCTTGAGTGGGCTGCAATTATAGCGACCCGGCTTTTCAGGAGGCGCTTTAATAAAATGATCATTAAAGAGGCAGAAATTAAACCGGGTCACTCTTACCTGTTGATGTGTAACCACTTTAGTTTTTTGGATGGATTTCTTGCTATTTATTTATGCCTTCACGGAATTCATAAAAGACAACCATTGAAAGGTTTTTACATTATGTCATTAAAAAAGCAGATGGAAAAAAATTGGTGGTTAAAGTACATTGGTGCTTTTTCCATAGTACCCGGATCCAAAAGTATGGAGGAAAGTCTTAATTATGCTGCTGAAATATTATCTACTCCCGGCAATTTATTACTCTACTACCCCCAAGGAAATTTGGAATCGGCCCATGTGCGGCATATCGAATTTAAAAGCGGGCTTTCTGCAATTATTCCCAAAATTGAAGGTAATTGTCAATTGATATGGTGCAGCATTCTAACAGAATATTTTGAAAGTATCAAACCGTCAGTATATTTTAACATGCTGGATTGTGGGACTAATCAGGAGTTTAATTTTGAATCACTCAAAGAAAAAGTAAATAAACATCACCTGCAGGCTATAAAAAATAATATACGGTTCACTGAAGAGCCTGGGGAGTAAATAGAACAAACTCATGGATATTAAATAATTAATTTAATAGGATTAAGCGTACTAACGGAGGCTCCAATGGAGCCCAAACAAAATTTCGATTTTTCTATAAACAGGCTGCTCCTATGGAGCTAAAAAAGAAGTGGCAAAAAGAGCAAAAAGGCTCCATAGGAGCCCCATGTTTATAGAAAGAATAGCTAATAAGTTTTAGGCTCCAGAGGAGCCACCTTTGTTGAGTTTACAGCGGCATCCCTTGGCACTCGGAACATGGGCATTTAAAGCCGGCCAGTGTGATTGTCTGTCATAAGCTGGAAGCATGCTGTTGCAAATACTCAACTGTGCCGGGTGTACCACCCTGTGCCAGGTGTGCCGGGTGGCGCAACAATAAAATGAATATAATCACATTTGAGATTTTGAAAATGAGTTTTTTTAGTATCCGTTAGCGAGAGAATTTAATCATTTATTTATTCGTTTTAAGCCTTCTTTAGCGTCATTATCAATACTGCTTTGGTACTCATGATCTTTCATATCCAAAGCCTGATTGTAGTAGTCAGCCGCCCGGTTATAATCCTTTCTTTGTTCGAAAATACTTCCTGCCCTTACTGCTGCGTTGGCTGCATAATAGTATTTGGCTGTTTTGCCTAAATTAATTGCCCGCTGGTAATTAATTACAGCATCATTGAATTTTTCAGTTTTATCATAAATCCGGCCCAGCCTGTAGTAAAATTCAATTTTATCCCTTAATAGTTTAAAGTCGTTTATGTCCTTTTTTTCTATTTGTGCTAATGCTTTATTGTAATAGCCACCATCAAAATAAAACCTGGTTTTTAAAAGGTCAATATCTGGTTTTGCATCATTGGCTTCCCGTAAAGCCTGTTTATCTTTTTCATCAATTGCATACCCTTTACTTTTTACCAATTTTAAAAAATAGAGATATTTTTCCGTGTCATTTTGCAGTAAATAGTAATAGGCAAGCTTTAGATAAGTGTCTTTTATATAGTTTGTTCCATTATAGACCTTAATGTATTTAAATAAATAAACATGGGCATCGCTATCCATACGATTTAGTTTGGCATTTCCTAAAAGATAGGGTATTCCCGGAATGTCTATATATTGGTTTGATTTCGGGTCAACCGACAGGAACGCAATAGCTTCTTCATTATGCGCAGTTTTATAAGCAACATAACCTTGTAAATAAACTTTTAATAAGCTATTGTTATCCATCCCCGATAAATAGGGAATCAGTTTAGCATAGTTGTTTTGGTTATGCAGGATATCCATATCAATATTGCAAAGAAAAAAGACCACTTCATCTTTATAAAAGTTATACTTTGTTTTTGGTAGTTCAGTTCTGAGCACCTCCAATTGTTTAATACCAGCTTGAACATTACCGGTCATCCCCAAAAAACGGCTTATACTTTTTAAATTGGATGGCAATGAACCGAAAATAACATTTATCAACCCTATACTTTTTTGATTTGGTAAAAAATCAGGATATTTTTCTTCATTTTCTTTTAATAGATTATATGCCTTTTTTAGATCGATTGAAGAGGAGAAATAATCACCGAATTTGCCTTTTAGCAATCCCCATTGTAAATAAACTTCGGCCTGGGAAAAAAGGTAATAGGGCGAATTTTTGTCATTTTCTTCCAATGCGGAAATCCTGATTGATTTTCTATCTTTTAGTTTTTCATATTCAGTTTTATTTTCAGAGGCTAACAGGCTAAAATAATCAATATAATTATCCAATAAAATTGTGATCCCGTTTTGAGGGTTTTGTTGTCTTTCTTTTTGGACCAGCAATTTTGCTTCATTTATCCTAAATCCGAAAGCAGCTTTATAAGCATCAATACAATTGTTATCAAAATTAAAATTTGCCTTAGCGCTTAATTGACTAATTAAAAATAATAAAACAAGAAGCAGATGTTTTTTGATCATTAGGTTTCAAAGATATTTGCTTATTTCGGATTTTTCACTGTTGTTTGTTTTTCAATGGTGTTCAAGGAGACTTCGCCGTTTCGGAATTTCGATTTTGGATTTGAAAAAAAATGTCATTTCGACGAGGTGCGAGGAGAAAACTTATAGAAGATGTAATGCAGGCTATGCAAAAGCGTTTAGAATCTCTCGCCGTGGTTCGAGATGTCTATTTATTATGATTTTGTTTAAACAAATTCGAAATTGAACATCCGAAATCCGAAATTATACCGCGCTTGTTATCCACCATGTATTGCCAAAAGCATCTTTTACACCTGCGCTTCGGCCATAACTTTGATCAGCAGGTTCCATAACAACCGTAGCATCATTTTCAAGTGCTTTTTGATAAACAGCGTCACAATCATCTACATAAATAAACAAACCTGCAGACTGTTGTTGGTGTTGTTCGGTCGCGTCTGCAAACATAATCACACTGTCGCCGAAACTTACTTCGGCATGCATGATCAGTTTTTCATCACGCATCGTTTTATGTTTCTCTTCTGCACCAAAAACTTTTTGAGTGAAATCAAGAAATCCTGCCGCATTTTTTACGATCAGGTAAGGCATTACTCGCTGATAGCCTTCGGGAATATTTAATGTTTTCATTTTATTTCGGATTTAGCCTGCCTGTCGGTAGGCAGGGATGTTCAATTTTGGATTTGTTTTATCAAATTTAGCAAGAATTTGAAGCGGCTGAATTGTAAAAACAAAACATTTTTAAGTGTTGGGTAGCATGGCGCTGATGTACCAGCCATAAATAGGTTTTAGGACTAAAGCTGGTGTCTTGAATCGGACTGCCTAGGCAGGTGAGCCACAGCGACGCTTACGGCAGTGAGGGGACTTCATCTCATATTATACAATTATAAACTTAAATATGACTCAAGGATTTGATTTTTTAATTGCAAATGACGATGAACATGAAGAGTTGTTCATTGAAATTTATTACAATGGCAAACATGTAGCATCAATAGATCAAGAAAATGGCTTCGACGATCTCGAAATTGAATTTCCTGGCCCGGGTTGTGTTGAAAGTTTAATAATAAGGAAATTACCTTTAAAGGATTTCTTAGAACTGGTAAACGAAGCAGCCAAAAGATTGGCTTAAAACTTGTTAACATTAACCCCTTTCACTCTAAATAATCCCCCCATTTGGCGACTACGAGGTCACCATCAATCGCTAATGTTCAACTATGAACACAATGAACGTCTTACGCGACCAAAATTCGCAAATTTCCTGCAAACTGGCCCGAAAACAACCTTATTTCATGTCATTTTCATTGCAAATAACTGACTAATCAAGCACTAAATTAAGGTAAGTCGCTGATTAAAAGCAAGATAGCTGCCGTGAAATTTTAAAAACTACAAGTGGTTGATTTACAGGCATTCATGAGCGTTCATCTACATGTGATGTGTGAAATGAACGTGAACATAACCTGTAAAATCCGTTGTCCGTCAACCTTTGGCTATATATAGTCTGACTACTTGATATTGGCTTTTTTGCTCTAAATAAATCCGAAATTGAACATCCGAAATCAAAAAATATCTTCATATCTGCACATTTGAAATCATCACATCCCTTTCTGTATTGCTTCGTAAACCACATCCTGTATCCGAGGCCGTATATTTAAGCTGCCTAATTTGCTGCCTATAGAAGGATTTACACGATTTGATAAGAATATATACACCAGGTTATATTTGGGGTCAACCCAAACACAGGTGCCGGTAAAGCCTGTATGCCCATAAGTCTGCGGCGAAGCCAATTGTGATGGGTAATGATGATCAACTAAAGGGTCCCATCGGTCAAAACCTAAACCACGGCGGCTTACATCCGATTGTTTGGCAGTAAACAAGTCTACTGTTTCAGGTTTAATGTACTGCACACCGCCATAAGCTCCCCGGTTTAACATCATCTGGTATAAGATAGCAACGTCATTTGCACTGGCAAATAAACCTGCATGGCCCGCCACACCACCCATTAAAGCGGCAGTAGGGTCATGTACGTAGCCATCCAGCAAAGCATGACGATAAACCTGGTCGTCTTCTGTAGGTATTATCTGGCTTGGTGCAAACCGGTACAACGGTAAGTATCCTGCTGTTTGCATACCCAGCGGATTATAAAACTGTTGCTGTACATAAACATTCTCAGGTGTTGAGGTAACTGTTTCTATTATTTGCTGCATAAAACACATGCTCAGGTCGCTGTAAACATATTGCCCCCTTGTTTTTAGCGGCGAGAACAGCATTTCGGGCCACATTACCTCTTTAAAATAATCCTTTCTTAAATAATAATGTTCGTTAACTTTTGTAGGAAAAGCAGCTGATGAGTCAGTGCTGTGATCAGTTGGTAAAATTGTTGTAAGAGTTGGAATGTCAGGGATCAAACCTGCCTGGTGTAATAATAACTCTCTTACGCGTATATCATTTTTATCGGTTTTATGGGTAAGAGGAAGGTAATCGTCGACTGTAGAATCAAGGCTTAGTCTACCCTGATCATAAAGCTGCATGGCTTCCATGGTAGTGGCCGATGTTTTAGTCATGGAAGCAAGGTCAAAAATATCAGTCAACTTATCCGGTAACGTTTTATCATAAGTATGATAGCCGTACGCTTTATTAAATATAACCTTGCCATCTTTAGCCACTAAAACCACGCAGCCAGGCGTTGCCTGGTTAAGAATAGCTTCTGCTGCGATATTATCAATTGGGAGGAGATCATTTGTATTTATACCGGCATCCTCAGGAACAGTATATTGTAAACGGACTTTAGTAGTTGTAAAGCCCATATTTGCCTGGTATACCATGGACAAAGTTTTTTTTAACTTTTGTGTAATAACAACACCGCCAAATATAGCTTGGGCACTATAAAATGCAGAAACAGGAGATACCCGCTCAGTCCATATGATTGGTACGCTTACATTGTTTAATTTAATTAATGCATTGCTGCTGCCAAATAATGCAACAATTACATTTTTAACTTTTTGATTGGAGTTGATAAAGTTAATAATGAGCGGATTATTTAAATCCGCATCATTTAATTGAATAATCAGCGTATTAAACAACTTAAGATCAAAAGAAAGATCACCAAGGCTTTTTATACCGGTGTAGTCGTTGCCGTTAACAGCAGTTACTTTAGTATATTTATTCAGCAGGCTATCAAAATTGGCGGCATATTGATTTGTAAAATGAATACTGGCAATTTTTAGCTGATCCAGGTTTTGGAAGGGGATTAAATATACTGCATTGTTCAATAAAACTGTAGACTGCTCATCAAGCTTTTCTTCGTTAACATAGGCCTGCCCGGTAAAAGGAGGATTTTGTGCACATGCAGAATTAAATAATATAAAGCCTAATAAAATTAATGAATACAACTGCCACTTATTTTCTCTCATAAACCTTTTCTCCATTTATAAATGTTTTTAAAACTTTAACTTTTGGCAGTTCGGATCCATCTATCTTCATAATGTCTTTATCAAGTATTACAAAATCAGCATACTTACCCGGTTCGATGCTGCCTTTTTCTTTTTCTTCAAAATTTGCCTTTGCTGCCCAAATAGTCATGCCCATTAAAGCTTCTTCGCGGGTTAAGGCGTTTTCCGACTGAAAGCCATCCTCCGGATATCCCTTAAAATCCTTCCGCTCTACAGCAGCATAAAACGTATACATTGGATTAATATTTTCCACGGGGAAATCAGTACCTAACGGTATCCATCCATTTTGTTCAAGTAATTGTTTATAAGCATAAGCTGATTTTAAACGCTTACTACCAAGTCTTGTGCCAGCCCAGTACATATCAGATGTGGCATGAGTAGGCTGTACAGATGGAATAATGTTGTATTCGCCAAAATATTTAATATCATCAGGTGACAGCACCTGTGCATGCTCAATACGCCAACGGCGGTCGTTTTTACCTTTTAATACACTGGCATAAACTTTTAAAATCACCCTGTTTGCCGAATCACCTATGGCATGTGTACACATCTGAAATCCCTTGTCAGCTAATTTTTTTGCAACATCCTCAAAATGTTGCTGACTGCTTAGTAAAAATCCACTCCAGTTTTTTTGATCGGAATAAGGTTTTAATAAACAAGCCCCCCTTGACCCCAATGCCCCATCGGCATAAACTTTAAATGCACGCACATTCAGGCGCGGCGTTTTATATACCCCACGTTTAAATAAATAAGCGTAGTTATCAGCATTATCAGAAAGCATTACATACATCCGCATTTTTAAAGCGCCCTTGTGCTGCAATTCAGCTATAGTGCCTACCATGGTATAAGGCAGTCCGCAATCATCAACTGTGGTTAAGCCAACAGCGAAACAGTTACCCTGTGCATCTAAAAGCGCCGATTCTGTCATCTGGTCGGTTGGCAACGGTATCTTACGCCTGATTAGTCCCTGCGCATTATCTATAAGTATACCTGTAAGTTTTCCCTTTATAGTTTCAATTCTGCCACCGGCTATAGTTTGTCCGGGTTTAATGCCGGCAATATTCAATGCCGCCTGGTTAACAATAATGGCATGTCCGTCTATCCGGTTTAACATTACCGGCCTTACCGGGAACATTGAATCTAACTTGGCTTTATTAGGGAATTGTTTTACTTTCCATTTATTCTGATCCCAACCGTTGCCTATTATCCATCCTTCCGAATTTTTGCGGGCATAAGCATTTACTGAATCAATAACATCCCGCCAACTTTTTGTTTTATTAAGCTTAACTTCCTGCAAACCCAATCCATAATGAAAGAAATGGGTGTGTGCATCAATAAAACCAGGATATATCGGCTTACCGCCGGCATCTATTACCTGCCGTGCAGAATATTTTTGTTCCAAAGTGTCTCCTCTGCCAACGGCAACAATTTTTCCGGAACTTACAACAAATGCATCAGCGGTACTAAAATGGTTGTTGACAGTGTAAACCAATGCGTTTTTAATCAGGAGGTCGGCATTGTAATCTTTTTGTTTACAGGAGGCTGCAAGAATCAGCAATAAAGGGAAGATTTTTTTCATAGGATTTAAGCTATCGTAAAAAGTTGTAAACTACAAAACTATATACAAAATCAAATACATAAAGTTATGCCAGCAAATAATTAATTTCGCATCGAAAACTTTCCGCCAATTGGAGGACAAGGGGATTTTTATAGAATGACAGATATTATTCAGCTTTTACCGGATGCCGTTGCCAACCAGATTGCTGCGGGTGAAGTAGTGCAGCGGCCCGCGTCTGCGGTAAAAGAATTGGTTGAAAACTCGATTGATGCCGGGGCAGATAAAATACAACTCATACTTAAGGATGCGGGCAAATCATTGATACAAATTATTGATAATGGCTGCGGCATGAGCCTTACTGATGCACGCATGAGTTTTGAACGGCATGCCACATCAAAAATAAAGAAAGCCGAAGATTTGTTTGCCATCCGCACCATGGGTTTTAGGGGTGAAGCGCTGGCATCTATTGCCGCAATTGCACAGGTAGAGCTAAAAACCCGGAGGTATGAAGACGAACTGGGTACTTGTATTTTTATTGAAGGATCGGAAGTTTTAAGTCAGGAAGCCTGTTTAGCCAATACAGGTACTTCCATTTCAATTAAAAATTTATTTTTCAATGTACCGGCCCGCCGGAATTTTTTAAAAAGCAACCCGGTAGAAATGCGTCATATTATTGATGAATTTCAGCGTGTGGCATTGGCTAATCCGCAAGTGTTTTTTTCCTTACATCATGATGGACAAGAAGTTTATCATTTGCCTCCCGCCACACTCAAACAACGTATTATTCATTTATTTGGCAATAATTATAATCAGCGGTTGGTTCCGGTTGAGGAAGATACTACAATTATTAAGCTGCACGGATTTGTAGGCAAGCCCGAATTTGCCCGTAAAACACGAGGAGAGCAGTTCTTTTTTGTAAACAATCGTTTTATAAGGGATGCTTATTTAAACCATGCAGTGCTAACGGCTTTTTATGAACTGTTGCCGGATGATACGTTTCCGATGTATGTGCTCTTTATAGATATTGATCCATCAAAAATTGATATTAACGTTCATCCTACCAAAACAGAGATAAAATACCAGGATGAGAAAGCGATATATGCCATTATCCGTGCTGCAGTAAAACGCTCGTTGGGTCGCTATAATATTACGCCAAGCCTGGACTTTGACCAGGAAAACAGCATTGAGCACCTGGTAACTCCAAAACCTTTTGATGAAATTGTTGCCCCGACCATTTCCTTTAACCCGGATTTTAATCCTTTTAATTCCGACAAGAAAACAGAGCGTGAAATTCCATTTTTGCGAAACAGCGGCGAACATCGCAGTTCACCAATACCTCAAAACTGGGATACGCTTTATGAAATAAGCAAAAGAGAAATTAATGTTCAGCATCCTATCCACAATGAAAAAAGCATTGTAGCCGATGAACAGGAAATTAATAAACCAAGCGAGCGGCAACTTTTCCAGGTGCATAACCGGTTTATTCTATCGCAAATAAAATCGGGTTTTATGCTTATCAATCAGCAGGCGGCACATGAGCGTATTTTATACGAACGTTTTTTGCTGCAATTGCAAAACCACTCGGGCGTTAGTCAGCAAAGTCTTTTTCCGCAATCTGTTACATTAAATAGCAGCGACTTTGAATTATTGAAGGAACTTTTACCCGATATTCGTGCGCTGGGTTTTGATATTCGTGAATTTGGTAAAAATACGGTTGTAGTTGAGGGTATACCTGCAGATTTGAATAATGTGGGCGAAAACGAATTACTGGAGCAGCTATTGGAAGGCTTTAAAAATAATCAGTCGATTTTAAAGCTGGACAAGCGCGACAGCCTGGCCAGGTCCTTAGCTCGAAACGCTGCAACGAAAGCAGGCACAAAGATGTCATTAGAAGAAATGAACTTATTAATAGACCAGCTTTTTGCCTGTGAAATGCCTAACGTAGCCTTAAATGGCAAACTGGTGATTACTACCTTTACTCTTAACGAACTATTAGAACGATTTGATAAATAAACAACCTTAATATTTTATTATGAACGCATACAGGCAATCACCTTTCTCCAATATAACTCCGGTTGTAAAAAACCTGCTAATTATTAACCTCATTTGTTTTGTTCCTTTTATTGTATTAAGCAGGGGGGGATATGATAACCTGGTTGTTGGTAATTTGGGTGTATTTTATTTTAACTCACCATATTTTAGGGTATGGCAAATTATCACCTACATGTTTATACATGGAGGCTGGGAGCATATACTTTTTAATATGTTCGCTTTATTTTCATTTGGCCCTATATTAGAATACGCAATCGGACCTAAACGCTTCTTCAATCTGTATTTTATTTGCGGTATAGGTGCCATTGCATTTCAAATGCTGGTACAGGCTTTTGAAGTACATTCACTAATAGGGGGTTTTACATTACCGTATGATACTCAAACGATTGATCCTGCAGCTTTGTCTAAATTAAAGGATATTTATGACACCCCAGTTGTTGGCGCTTCCGGCGCTATTTTTGGCTTACTAGTTGCTTTTGGAATGCTGTATCCAAACATGGAGTTGATGATCCTGTTTATTCCTGTTCCTGTTAAAGCAAAATATATTATACCAGTATACATCTTAATTGAGATATTTTTAGGTTTCGGTCAATTCGGAGGTGATAATGTGGCCCATTTTGCGCATTTGGGCGGCGCGCTTTTGGGTTTTATACTTATAAAAATTTGGGGGTTACAGGGTCCAAAGAATTTTTTTTAAGTAACATATTTGTTGTAATCACTTGTATACGTTTTAATCCTAAAAAAGCATTAAATTTGTTTAGATACGATAATTGCAAAATATTGCATGTCTAAATTCTTTGTTGCTTATACAGCCGGTTATAACTGGCTTTTAAAGCCTGATTAACAAGGAAAAGGAACAAATTAACGTATCATGTTTATTCATTGTAAAATCACAATATTTAAACAACTTTTTTTAAAAAATTAAGTTATCCAAATTAGATGAATTTAATTTTATGAGTACCCTCTGGAAAGATATACAATATAAAATGCTCCGCTCAGGCAGTAAATTAAATCTGCTGATCGGAATAAATATAATTGTTTTTTTGGTGATCAATGTTACCGGCACCCTTGAACAATTTATTTTCCGCAGTAATTTTATCGATAACTACAGTGCGGATTACCTGGCGCTAACGGCGTACTTACCCAAATTAGAAATCCGTTTCTGGACGCCATTTACCTATATGTTTATGCATGCCGGGGTTTTCCATATCCTGTTTAATATGCTATGGCTTTATTGGATGGGACAAATATTTGAAGAATACCTGGGCAAAAAGCGCACATTAGGATTATATATAATGGGTGGCTTAGCCGGGGCTTTACTTTACATTATAAGCTTTAATGTTTTTCCTTTTTTTACAGAATCGCATGCTTCTTTTAATAGTACAATGGTTGGTGCTTCTGCCGGTGTAATGGCTATTATTGTAGCCACTGCTACCTTACTGCCTGATTATACATTATCTTTAATACTTATTGGTCCGGTAAAGTTAAAATGGCTGGTACTGTTTTTTGTGATTATTGATTTCCTTGGAATTGTGGGGCCTAATGCCGGCGGTGAAATAGCGCATCTTGGCGGCGCCTGGATGGGATTTGTATATATTAAGCAAGTACAAAGGGGAAATGACTGGATTGGAGCTATTACTAATTTGTTTAGGTCAAAATCAAAATTGAAGGTTGTTTCTAAAAACCCTTTAAAAAATTCTTCAGGTATTCCCCGCCAGGAAGAAATAGACTTTATATTAGACAAAATTTCCAAATCGGGATATGACAGCCTGAGCAAGCAGGAAAAAGAGATATTATTTCGTGCAAGCAACAATAATGAAGGTTAAAAGCAAGCTATTTTTAGTTGACAGAATCATATGGTGGTTAAACTGCTTTTTATGCCTCGCATTATTAATAAGCTATCTCGCGCCTGTTGCTGATCCAAAAAAAGCGTGGTTCATTGCTTTTTTTGGTTTAGCATACCCCTTTTTATTAATGGCCAATTTAATTATGATTGCCTATTGGCTAGTGCGGAAAAAATGGTATTTCCTTTTATCAATCATTTGTATTGCCTGCGGATGGAATGTTCTGAATAATAATATAGGTTTTCGTAAGCCCATCACAGATCCTGCACTTAAAAGTGGGAAAATAATCAGGATGATGACTTATAATGTACATAATTTTAAACATTATGGTTCAAAGAATGATGTTTCAACAAAGCAAGAGATATTGCAAATCATAAATCAGCAGCAGCCAGACATTATAGGCATACAGGAATTTTATACGCGTGGACATGGCAAATACGATATGCGCGATTCCATTTTAAAGATTATGGCGTCTGACTTTTATTATTTTGAACCAATACTTTTTAATAGCGATGAAGCTACCGGAATAGCAATTTTTTCAAAGTTCCCAATAATTGACCATGGAATAATACCAATCTCAGATAAGTTGAGTGTAAATGCCTGTATTTATGTCGACTTAAAAAAGGGAGATCAGCAATTGAGGGTATATAGTGTGCACTTACGGTCAATTGGTTTTGATCCGCAAGATTATAAGTATATAAACAGCATAGGTAACCAGGGGAAAACCGATATTTCATCAACTCGGCGTTTAGGGAGCAAATTAAAAAATGCCTTTATAAAAAGGAGCGACCAGGTAATAAAAATAAAAGAACATGCAGCGCAATGCCCTTATCCATACATTATTGCCGGCGATTTTAATGATACACCAGCATCATACGCGGTTAATGAAATGTCGAGGGGCTTAAAAAATGCTTTTCATGAAAGAGGCGTTGGCTTTGGCCGTACTTATAATGGTGATTTTCCCAATTTTCAGATTGATTATATAATGGCCAGCCCGCAATTTGAAATTAAAAATTATCTGATAATCGAAAAAAAATTATCTGATCATTATGCCGTTCGCAGTGATCTTCAATTGAAATAGGATACAGTTCATTTAAGATGAACAATAAAGAATTTGTCATTTCGAGTGATAACGAGAAATCTTAAACGAATTGCGTTACCGCTGTGCATGAACAATTAGCACAGTCCGCTTTGCAGTCGTACAAGTTTTCTCCTTCCCGAATAATTCGGGACAGGCTGTACCTGGTTTCATTAGATTATATATTTTAAAAGCTATTTTTTAGGTTTATTTTTATTGCCCCATTGCCTTCTTTGTGGCCTTTTATTTGGCGAGTGCTCCTGCTTAGATGGTTGAATTGCTTTTAATTCATCCGGAACATCAATAAGTCTTATCGGCTTATCAATAAGTATTTCTATACTCTTTAATTTTCGCTCATCACGATGGTTAACAAAAGTAATGGCAGTTCCGGTAGTTTCTGCACGCGCGGTTCGTCCTATACGGTGTATATAATCTTCAGGGTCACCGGGCACATCATAATTCATTACAAGGTCTATACCTTCTACATCAATACCACGCGATAATGCATCTGTACCAATAATCACCGGCAATTGTTTGTTTTTAAAGTTCAGCAATATGTCTTCTCTTTCCTTTTGTTCCAGATCGGAGTGAAAGGCGCTTACATTAATATGCGCAGCCTTCAACTCCTTTGCCAGCGCTTTTACTATTTCCTTTCTTGAAGCAAAAATTATGGTACTTGCAAACGAGCCATTTTTTAGCAGCATAAGCAGTAAAGGTGTTTTTTGCTGATCGTGTACCCGGTAGATCTGCTGATCGATACCAACGGCGGGTTGCGATAGGGCAATATTGATCTGCTGTGGATTATTTAAAACAGTTTTAGCCAGCGAACGGATGCGGCCAGGCATAGTAGCCGAAAACAACAGCGTTTGCCGGTTTTTTGGCAGATAGCTGATTATTTTCATAATATCATCCGAAAAGCCCATATCCAGCATGCGGTCGGCTTCATCCAGTATCAGGTGCGTTAGATGGTTTAATTTTAATACACCCGAGGTAAGATGGGCAATCAGCCTGCCGGGTGTAGCAATGATCATATCGACGTTGTTTTGAATACCCCGGCGCTGTTGTTCGTAAGCCATACCATCGCCGCCCCCAAAAACAGCTATAGAGCTGATGCCTGTAAAATAAGCAAGCCCTTCAACCTGCTGATCTATCTGCTGGGCAAGTTCGCGTGTGGGCGCTAAAATAAGCGTACTGATCTGGTGTTTTTTATTTTTGCTGATATGGTCAATCACAGGCAACAGGTAAGCCCCTGTTTTGCCCGTGCCGGTTTGGGCGCATGCAATAATATCCTGTCCGTTTAATATGATCGGGATGGCCATTTCCTGAATCGGGGTTGGAGTTGTATACCCCATACTTGAAATGCCTTCTAATAAATGCTCGTTAAAATTGAAATCCTGGAATGTCACTATGTTTTTATGGTGAATGATGCAAGGTATGAAAAATTGTTGTGTTATGGAGTATATTGCAGTTTTAGAAGGGTAAACTTGTACTTTTGGGTGCAACTGGAGCAGAGTAGCGAAGATGGTTTTAGAAAGCTAAGTTTTGTTGAGTAAATGTAGGTTAGGCAAGCAATGTAAATTAAAATGATCAAAAACATCGACATCAATGACCTTCTTAAACTAGATAATTTTATTCCAGTAATTGATGTGCGTACTCCCGCCGAATTTGAACAGGGCCATATTTATGGTGCATACAATATCCCGCTTTTTACTAACGCGGAAAGGGTACAAGTAGGCACCACCTATAAACAGGTAGGACGCGAGCAGGCTATTTTATTAGGATTTGATCTTACGGGTTCTAAATGGTCGGGGTTTATAAGACAGGCGTTGGATATTGCGCCAGGTAAAAAAATTGCTGTGCATTGCTGGCGGGGAGGGATGCGTAGCGGGGCCATGGCGTGGGCGTTAAGTTTATATGGCTTTGATGTGTACCTGCTGCAAGGCGGTTATAAAAAATATCGCCGCTGGGTACTTGATAAGTTTGAAGATAAATTTAATATCCAAATTCTTGGAGGGTTAACAGGGTCAGGGAAAACCAGGGTATTAATGGGGTTAAAGGCGAAAGGTGAACAAGTTATAGACCTCGAGGGTATTGCTCAGCATCAAGGTTCGGCGTATGGATCTATGAATGCCATGGTACAGCCCAGCCAGGAACAATTTGAAAACAACCTGGCTGCACAACTTGAGCACTTAAATAAGAGCCAGCCTGTATGGATAGAAGATGAGAGCATCACCATAGGCAAACGTTTTATCCCAAATCCTCTATGGCGACAGATGCGTGAAGCAAGGGTTACAGTAATCAGGGTGCCATTGGAAGAGCGGATTAAATTTTTGGTTAGCGAATATGGAAAGCTCGACAAAGGCTTTTTAAAAGAATGTACCGAAAAAATATGGAAACGCCTTGGTCCCGAACAAACCAAAAACGCCATTTTAGCAATAAATGAAGGTAGAATGGTCGATTTTATCCGTATCGTTTTGGTTTATTATGACAAAACTTACCGCACAGGTTTAAGCAAACGCAAGCCAGAGGATATTATTGAAATTGACTGCCCGGATGCCGATGCAACAGCAAACGCAAACCTGATCATAACCCATCAATTTAAATTAGTTTCATAGCACTGACTGCCGAATAATTAGAAAATGGATTTAGAAAAAATAAAACTTACGCAATACTCTCATGGTGCCGGTTGCGGCTGCAAAATCAGTCCGTCTATACTTGAAAAAATTTTACATAGCCAGGTAAAACAAGTGCCTGATGACCGTTTACTGGTGGGTAATGAAACCAGCGATGACGCTGCTGTGCTTGATATGGGTAATGGAACTGCCCTGATTTCAACTACCGATTTTTTTATGCCAATTGTGGATGATGCTTATGATTTTGGCCGTATAGCTTCAGCAAACGCCATTAGCGATGTTTATGCGATGGGAGGGAAGCCTGTTTTGGCTATTGCTATATTAGGCTGGCCAATTGATAAAATTCCTGCCGAAGCAGCACAAATGGTTTTGGAAGGTTCACGTTCCGTTTGTGCAGAAGCAGGCATTACTTTAGCAGGCGGCCATAGTATTGATTGCCCCGAACCTGTTTTTGGGCTGGCAGTTAACGGTATTGTAGCCATTAACAACCTCAAACAAAACTCAACTGCAACTGCCGGTTGTCAGCTTTATCTTACCAAAGCTTTAGGTGTAGGCATATTAAGCACTGCCCAAAAAAAAGGCATTTTAAAACCTGAACACGCCGTAGTTGCATTGCAAAGTATGTGTAAACTTAACAAGATTGGGGAAGTGCTGGGTCACCTGCCACAAGTTAAGGCAATGACCGATGTTACAGGCTTTGGCCTGCTTGGTCACCTGGCCGAAATGTGCGAAGGCAGTAACCTACAGGCCGTGATTGAATTTGATAAAGTACCTAAAATTGATAGTATTAATGAATACGTTGAACAAGGCTGCATTCCGGGTGGTACCATCCGCAATTGGGCCAGTTATGGACATAAAATAGGGCCGGTTACAGAAATACAGAAACAAATCCTTGCCGACCCGCAAACGAGCGGTGGATTATTAATAGCAGTAAAAACTGACGATGTTGAAAATTTTGAATATATTTTAAGAAATAATGGGATTGAGGAGAACTGTATTGTTCCTATTGGATGGTTAGAGGAAAAAAGTGATAAGGTTTCGGTTAAAGTGATGTAAAAAAGTATAGATGGCTTATTGCAAGAAATGTTTATGCCTTAGGGTAAAACAAAATCTTCAGGAACATCCACTTTATCTGAAATCTCTTTGATGACACGGTCTAACTCATTAGCTGATACTTCGAGATAATTCAGTAACTTTCTAATATCAGATTCATTCTCCCTGGCCTCTTTTAATATAGGAATAATTCCTAGTATTCTTGCGAGCGGAGCCCTAACCATATGTGATTGTATCCAGGATATTTGATGTAGTTTTTCATTTTGTGCTTCAATAGCATTTATATAATTCAATCTTTCTGTAATATCTATTACAAGGATTACTCTTGCCTTTCTTCCTTTATAATTAATTGTATTACATTGAATTTCTACCTGTATAATTTTCCCATTTTTTGTTTTATTCCTATAATTACCTTTTAATATAAATTGATTTTTATATTGAGAAGTAATTAATGCCTCTTCCGCGTCAGAAATATCCTCAACCGGCCTGATGTCTCTGATCGTCATTCCTAAAAATTCTTCCCTGCTATACCCGTAATGCTGGATGGCTGATTTATTAACATTAAGAAATCTTAATGTCTCTATGTCAAAAACAAAAATCGGAAGCGGACTTAAATGGAATAATTCACTGTATCTTTTCTCAGACTCTTCCAGTGCCCAGGTTATTCTTTTCCGTTCTAAACTGTAAATAATACTTTTATATAAGATAGTTGATGTTAAATCGTCTTTCAATATATAATCAGAAACACCAAGAGCAAGAGATCTTGCTCCAAATGCGACATCAGTATATCCTGTTAAAACAATAGCTGGAATGGCTGCGCACAATGCAACGATTTCTACAATCAGAGCTTCACCAGTTTTATCTGGAAGTGACAGGTCTAATAAAACCACATCAACTAACCTGGTTTGAAGAGTTAAAATTTCTTTTGCTGACTTGAAGTTTTTTGCGTGTAAAATTTTTAAAGATTTGTTTTGCTCCAATAAAAAATCTTCAATCAAGACAAAGTCCCCGGGGTTGTCTTCAATAACTAAAATATTATATGGCCTGTTATCGGTTAACATTTAGCGTTATTAATTAAATTTTATTTAAGTGGCCGGTTATTATTATAGAGGTATTATAGTCAGTATTTAAGTTGTCAGTCTTGTATATTAATTAATTATAATTTAGCTTATACCATAATTTTACATCAGTGGAAGTTACCAGCTCTTCAATTTCCACATCTATAGCAGAAACCAATTGTTTTTGACAGCAAGAGCAAAAATGTACCTCAACCAGGTTTTCTTCAGTGAAAGGCATTTCAAAATCACCCGAGTGATTGTAAATTGAAACATTGCACTTATTGTTTACACAATACAAATGAAAAAAAGGAAGAGAAAGGTTCATGACTTTTAATTAACAACACAAAGTTGTTAATTAAGTCTTATAGAACTTATAGTAGAATATATGATTATCTTGTAGTTATTTAGTCGACATTAAAGGAGTTTTTGACCAATTGCGTAGGTAGTAAGCTCGGCATTATTTTTCATTTTCATTTTCTCAAGTATACGTGCCCTATAAGTACTTATAGTGGGCTTACTAAGATAAAGTATTTCAGCAATTTCACTTACTGTTTTCCCTGATGCAATTAATAACAACGTTTGATATTCTCTATCTGATAAAAGTTCATGGGGTTCCTTTTCGGTATCTTTTTCATAGAGTGAAAGCAATTTTTCTGAAATACTTTCTGAAACATATTTTTTGCCTTTCAAAATTTGATTAATAGCCTTAATTAGTTCCATATCTGCGGCATCTTTTGAAAGATAACCCGCCGCACCAATTTTAAGCGCCCTTAAAGCAATTTGTTCTTCTATATGAAAACTGAACATTAAAACGGGCACCTTTATTTTATCTGTTTTAATCTGCTTTAAAATATCCAAACCATTCCTGCCTGGTAAATCAACATCAAGTATTAAAATATCCCAATCAGTTTCCTTTAGCTTTTGAAAAACCTGGGCATAATTAACGGCCTCAGCAAATTGCATTGCAGGAAATTCGTTTGCACAAATCTGTTTAACGCCTATCCTAATTGCTGAATGATCGTCGGCTATTAGTATTTTTCTTTTCATTAATATCTACACTAAGTTCAATTGTTGTCCCGATATTCGTCACACTTATAATATTCAATTTTGCACCAATAAAATTCGCCCGTTCATTCATATTAAGTAAACCCATTGATAATGAATTTTTTATTCCGTCAGTGTTGATGCCTTTACCGTTATCCGTTATTTTTATGATTAATTGATTACCAATTTCATCTATCTCTATATTAACTTTGGTGGCTTCGGCATGCCTGGCGATATTTGTAATTGCCTCCTGACAAATACGAAAAATATTTATCTCTTGAGTTTTATCAAGTGAAATCTGCTGAACGTTAATATAAATTTCGCACATCATGCCGGTTTTTTTTTCAAAACCGCTAACAAGCCATTCAATTGCAGCAAATAGTCCAAGTTTATCAATTATAACGGGCCGTAACTCATTTGCTATTTGCCTTAAGGATTGAATGCTGATGTTAACCTCGTTTATCATATTATCTATTATTTCTTCCCTGGCACTTTCAGAAACATTAAGTTTTTTTAACGAAGATAATGACATTTTAAGTCCCGAAAATTGTTGGCCAAGCTCATCATGAATCTCACGGGCAATCCTTGACCGCTCTTCTTCCAAAACATTATTGAGTTGTTTGGCAAAACTACGGGCACGTTTTTCGGAGGTTGCAAGTTCAGCCACAATTTTTTTACGCTCGGAACTATAAACGATGCTTTTATAAAGTGTTAATGGGGTAAGTTCTTCTTTTAACAAATAATCTGAAATACCTAAGGACAACGATTTTACTCCAAATGCAAAATCATCGTATCCTGTTAAAACAATTACAGGTGTATCTACACAAATTGTAACGATTGCATTTATGAGAGACCCGCCCGTCTTATCCGGTAATGAAAGATCTAACAAAACAACATCAAACTGAGTATTTTTATCAGATAAAATTTTAAAGGCCTCCTTATAATTTTTTGCATGCAATAAATTTATTTCTTCAAATTGCTCCAATAAAAACTCTTCAACCAATACAAAATCCCCAGTATTATCTTCAATAACCAAAATTTTATATTTTTTTCCTTCTGTTAACATCGTTTATCTTTTGCCAATAGTTACAATATTAAACCAGAATTCTTCGATTTTAATAATTACATCAATAAACTCAGTAACATCCATAGGCTTTGTTATAAAACAATTTGCATAGTTTTTATAGGAAAGTGTTATGTCTCTTTCCGAGGATGATGTGGTAAGTATTATCACCGGAATATGCTTGTATTTTTCACTATTCTTTAGATAAACTAATACTTCATGGCCACTTTTCTTTGGCAAATTAATATCCAATAAAATAAGATCAGGAAGTTCATCTTTGTTTACGAAATTCGAAAAAAAAGCAATTGCAGCTTCTCCATCTCTAATAACGTTTACAGTATTTGTAATTTTACTATCTTGGAGCGCCTCTCTTGTCAGTAATATATCTCCTTCATTATCTTCGATTAAGAGGATTTTTATCAATTTCATACTTTAATTTTTTTTAAAATTGTGAAGCTAAAAATGGTACCCTGTCCTTCATCAGATGTAAGCCATATCGTTCCTCCTAAGTTCTCAATTATTTTTTTTGTAATTGCTAAACCCATGCCGGTACCCGAATATTCGTCCTTGTTATGTAATCTTTGAAAAATTATAAATATCTTATCAAAATAATCTTTGTTTATGCCTATCCCATTATCTTTTACTGAAATTGTTAATAGAAGATCAGTTTCTTCACAAGAAATATGAATAACCGGGGGGACTCCCTTTTTATGATATTTAAGACTATTACTTATTAAATTTTGTAATACCTGCCTGATAGGGGTTTTAAAGGTTTGAATAGTAGGAAGGTCATTAAATATAACGGTGGCCCTTTCATCCTGGATACGTTTCTTAAACAAAGTGTTTATATCAACAATTAATTTATTTAAATCTACTTCTATAAGGTCATCATCAGTTCTGCCTACTCTTGAAAACTCCAGAAGGTCCAGAATGATTTGCCTCATTCTTTTTGCGCCATCTACCGCAAAATGTATGTATTGTTTTCCTTTATCATCAATAACTTCCCCATATTTTCTCTCTAACTGGGTTAAAAAACTGGTAACCATTCTAAGGGGCTCCTGCAGGTCATGCGAAGCCACATAAGCAAACTGTTCAAGCTCAGCATTTGACATAGCCAGTTCTTTCGTATGATTTTGAAGAGCTTCGTTTAATTTCTTCAAATTGTTCTCAGAAGCTTTTCGGTCTGTAATATCTTTAAAATAAACGGATAACCCATTTTTTGAAGGGTAGCAACTTATTTCTAACCAGGTATCTGATGGCAGATAATAGTCTTCAAAATGAACTGCCTGGTTGGTTTCAATGGCCTGTTGAAATTTTTTGTACGATACCGACTCAATTAAATTTGAAAACACTTCCCATAAATTTTGGTTTAGCATTTGATTAGCCGGCTTTCCCAAAAGCTTTGCCGCCATTTTGTTCCAATAAGTAACCAAACAGTTTTTATCAACTGCAAAAAAAGCGTCTTCTATACTTTCCAGTATATCCTTTTTTTCGATAAGTGACTCTTCCAATGCAATTTCTGCTCTTTTTCTGGCATCAATATCCTGGAAACTTCCAAACAACCTCGAACATTTTCCATCTGCAAATTCTGCTTCAATAATAGTCCTTACCCATTTTATATTTCCTTTTGCGGTAACAATCTGCAGTTCAATATCGCCAGGAGTTCCAGTTTTAATGGCGTCGGATACTATTTTAACGATCGTCTCCCTGTCTGTTCCTTCTTTATAAAAATTCGTTGTGTCATCTAAATCAGGATTAAATCCCGGTTCAGTTTCATAAATTTCTTTTGTTATTGGCGACCAATATACAAGCCCTTTATCCATGTCTGCTTCCCAAGCGCCTATACGGGCCAGGCTGGTAGCTTTATTAAGCAATTCCTCAACTTCCTTTTTTCCAGTAACATCTTTTGCAGAGCAAAACAATACCCCTTTTTCAGAAGCAGTTGTTATTGTCCATGCCAGCCATTTTACTTTTCCGGACTTTGTTATATAACGGTTCTCAAGATAATGTGTTGAGTCGCCGGTGTGACCGTCAATAAGATCTTGTAATTGAGTTAATGTATTTTTTTTGTCTCTGGGATGAACAAATTCTATGTGTGGTCTGGTTAGTAATTCTATTTCATCATATTCAAGCAAAATACTCATCGCCGGATTGACCTTAATAAAATGCCCGTCAGTACTGGCGATACATAAAATATCCGGTGTAAAAAGAAATACTTGATTTAGTTCTTCTTCCAGTTGTTTACGCCTAATTTCAGCTCCTAACCTTTTGCTGAAATTTTCAAAGACAGTAGAAAGGCCAAGGTCTGGTATTTCATCCTGCTCCATTAAAAGCGCCAAAGTGCCAATAACCTCTTCATTGTAAAACAACGGCAATGAATAAGCTCTTTTAATACCGGCATCCGTTGTTTCCTTAAATCGTCTTACATTTTTATGATTGGCTTTGTAGTTCCAGTATTGTATATCTCTAGTTTCCCAGGTTATACCCGGGAAGCCCTTTCCTTTTGCTAAACCTTTAATTTTCATGGTTTCACTAGCAAATCCTTTTAATTTTTCGTTTTTATAGTATTGAGCCTCAGGGATTAATTCATTTTTATAATTATCTACCAGCCAAAATTCCGCAAGACTGAAATTGCCGCACTCAACCAACTTTTGTAAAGATTTATGCAAGCTTTCTTTTAATCCGATGTTTTTGGCAAATACCTGGCTGATTTCAGTAAGTAAGGCATTTTGTAATTCTACGTTTTTGCTGTCTGTTACGTCCTTTTCAATAGCTATCCAATGGGTATACCATCCTGTTTCATCAGCAACTGGAACAACAGAAAAATTTATCCAAAATTCATCGCCATTTTTTTTATAATTGATAACCGTAATTTCACATGGCTGCCATTGCTGTAAGCATTCCTTTAAACGTTTTAATTCCT
Organism: Mucilaginibacter sp.; assembly: GCA_028288305.1. Lineage (GTDB taxonomy): Bacteria > Bacteroidota > Bacteroidia > Sphingobacteriales > Sphingobacteriaceae > Mucilaginibacter. The sequence goes on along the minus strand of JAQBOA010000016.1, from coordinate 184,491 downwards.
CCTTATCAGTTTTGGGGCCTTGTAAAATCCGGGGTGTCTTTCCCATAACTTCTTCGGCCGTGTAACCAGTCATTTTTGTAAATGCTTGGTTAACATATAAAATTTGTGGTCCGTGAAAGTCCAAGGGTTCAGCTTCAGTAATAAGAATAGAATCTCTAGTGTTTGTAACTACTGATTCAAGTAATTTAAGACGGCGTTCTTCTAACTTTTGTTTTGTGACATCCTGCATGGCGCCAACCATTCTTACGCCCAGTCCATTTTCATTTCTTATTACTAAGCCCTTATCAAGTACAAAAGCATATCTCCCATCCGTTTTTTTAAAACGATATTCCTGTGTCCAGTTTACCATGGTACCATATTTAACCTGTTGGGGAAATAATACAACTCTGTCCCTGTCAGCAGGATGCAGGTGCTCATAAAAAAAAGAAAGGTTGTCGTAACTAACGCCAGTACGATGACCAAATAATTTATTCATGTTGCTGGAATAATAAACACCATTGGTTTCTAAATTCCAATCCCAAATAATGTCAGAGGTAGCTTCGGTAACAAATTCAAATCTTTCATTGCTTAATTGCAAAGCAATTTTTTGTTGATAGCTTTCTAAAATTATCTGAAGTAAATGAACAGCTCGCTGTATAGTGTTTTCTTCAGATTTAGATGGGACTTTGACTTCTCTGAAATAACTTGTAAAGGTAGCCATCACATTGCCTTTACCATCAAAAATAGGCTGCGACAAGCAGGCTTTCAGTTGATTTACTTGCGCAATTTCTTTATAATCATCCCATTGTTGATTATTGAGTACATCGGTTACTATAACTTTTTGTTTTAAAAATGCTGCTGTACCTGCCGAGCCCACGTTATCTCCGATTTCGACGCCTTCAAATATTTCTAAAAAACTATTGGGCAGGCTTGGTGAAGCAAGGTTATACAATCTCTTACCTCTTAATTCCTGCAGCGAGCAAAGCATTCCAGGGTGCAACTCTTCCATTCCCCGCAAATAAATTTCAATTACCTCCTTTAAACTTTTATTTCCCGCCGAATACATTTCAAAAATGTTTTTTTCAAGTATATCCAGTTCATAGTAATACCGGCTTTCGGTTATATCCTCTGATAAAGAAAGTGATACTCTTTTACCATTATAATTCATTAAAAGCCCGGTAATATTTACGAAAATTACTTCTCCGTTCTTTTTCTTATGCCTCCATACTCCTTTATGAATTGTTCCATACGTTTCTTCTGTTTTGGTTACTGCTTCAAGAAGCGTAATGTCTTCAGGCGGACGTAAATCTTTTGTAGTTAGCTTTAAAAATTCTTCCTTTGTGTAACCGTATTTGATCTCTGCTTCTTTATTGCAGTCAATAATTCTAAATGTTTCAAAATCCCATATAATCAGTGGAAGCGGATTGTTTTCAAACAGGAATTTATATTTTTTTTCAGATTCAATGAGCGCGATTTCATTTTTTTTCTTTTCCGTGATATCTCTAGCTATGCCATACCTGAGTTGATCTTTAGGATTCCAGGTTGCTGACCATAATAGATTAACCAATGAACCATCTTTGCGTACATAACGATTTTCGAAATTGATTGCATTATTTCCCTGCAAAACACCATCGGCCATTTGCTGTGACTTTTCCCTGTCTTCGGGGTACAAAAAATCAAATTGGAATTTACCTGTAAGTTCTTCGGGGGAATATCCCAAAATTGCTTTGGAAGCTGCACTTACCTTTAAGATATATCCTTCTGCACTAACTGTACAAATCATATCCAGCGACGAATTCATGATCTTTTCCAGGTCTGTTTTCGTAGCATTGAGTGTATGCAAATTATGGGTTTCTTCGGTAATATCTTTCGAGTAACAGGCAATACCAAAAATATTCCCGTCTGCATCATACATAGGGTTAAAAGATAAATGGGTATATACCAAGTATTGTTTTACAGGATCAAGGGTCTGATCTTTGACACTAAACGACTCGCCTTTTAATGCCCTTTGGTAATAACCTTTCCACTTTTTTCTTGATTCATCAAAATCCCAATCTAAAAACAGATAGTCCCCCTCGGATAAATTTCTGCCTTCCAGATTTTTCATGATTTCCAAACAAGCATTATTTATGGAAATAATACGCAAATCAGTATCCACCGACCAAATAAAATCCCGCGTTCCATTTATGGTGGCTTCTAAGTTGGTTTTAATACGTTTTAGCTCGCTTGCCTGCCTGAATTCATTTGTGACATCAACTATCGTCGAGATCATCAGGTTTTGATCTGGCAATGGAATATTTTTTGAATTTACAATCCGTTTTTCACCCGTTTGGGTAGTCACAGTGATATTATTCCAAATCATTCTGGCAGGGTCGCCACTTTTAATATCTTCCATTACCCTCTCCATGATAACGTTTCGATAAGTTTCATCAGGATATGCCTTTTTGAAAAAACGGGACGCATCACTTAAATCATCATCACTCCAGCCATAAGTTTCACTAAAACATTTATTTATAACTGTAACCTTTCCATTATCTGTCCTGTTCACTGCAATACCAATAGGAAGGTTTTGCAGTATAGTTTCAATAAAGGCATTTCTTTCTTCTAACTCCTTTATTATTTGCTCCTGCCTGAATTGTAATTCTTTTTCTTCCGAAATATCCCTGAAGTTTAAAACAATAGCTGTTATTTCGGGATCATTTAAATGATTAGTAAAAATACATTGTAACCAAATATAATGTCCCTCAAAATGTTTTATCCTAAAGTTACAAGTTCCGGATTTGCCCGGATTTACCAGAATATCATTAATTAAGAATTTTTGCTCTTTTCTATCGTCAGGGTGTGTTAATTCAATCCATGTATTTTTTACCTCATTTGTATTCCATCCACCAATACGATTAGCAGAATGGCTTCGGTAAATAATATTCAGATCTTTATCTAAAAGAATTATTCCTTCGTAACTATTTTCAATTAATTTACGAAAACGTGTATCGTTTTTAACGTCCTGCAAAGCATTGTTCCCGGTATCTGCATTTAAATTTAGTTGAGGAACTTTGGACATAATACGATTGATTTAAAGTCATTGTTTTTCAATATTTTAATTAATAATAAATTTAATCAACAAAAGCAAAGAGCAATTATTTGAAATTAATTAATGGTAGATTAATACTGTTTGGTAAAGTTTATCATTTATTTATTAATATACAAACCTGTTTTCGAGGCTGTTTTTATGAAATTATTTATACTAAGTTTCAATTTACTGATTTAATAATTTATGCTTCCTTAAAAAAATAATCTTGAAATTAGTTAATTTTAATTTCTGAAATTAAATTATCGCTTTAATTAAATCTTTGATCAGGCATGGGATTTAAAACCTATTCGCTTGCTGTAAATAAGATTTGAGTATCTTTATTAGAACCCTAATAAAATGCCCGGATCACCTAATCCAGGCATTTTTTTATAAAAAATGAAGATTTCTCGCTCTTGAAGCTTTTAAACTATGATGCTGAGAAATTTGTTCGAACTATCGGTGCCGTTTATTTAAAAACAGATGGCACATTCTGCTATTTAATGCTCGATGTCTACTGCATTTTACGCCCGATACCGAACTGATCTCCGGCCTTTATTGCTTTTCCATTTTCGAAATCAACTTCCAGCATTTTCTCGCTACCAACGCTGTTATTAAATTCATCTTTAAGTGTGGAAAGCACCTTGCGAGTTTTAACATCAATTACTTCTCCGCTTGATGGATAAGCATATTTTCCATCTAAACTAAAAGTGATCCATCCGGGCATATCCTGCAATAGTATAGTAGTTAATTGCTGGTATGGCTCAACAGCGCTGAAAACATGCAAACGCATATTGTATCCGTCGCATAACCATAGTTCCTTTTCATCAGGAGTAAGTCCAATACCATGACTTGGATTGCCATGCCTCCTTACATGCCCGGTCTCCCAGCCCTCTACTAATACACGAGCAAGTTTTTTGCCGGTTTTTATATCTCCTACTTCAAAACCAAGTAAACTGTCAACAGTAATGTAAGCACGTGTTTCATTTCCATTAATAGTAAACGGCCGGATAAAATTTCCAAACGGCCCGACTTTACTAACAACAGTATTAGTTTTTGTATCAGCTATCTTTAACCATTGAGATGCAAGGTCATCTAAATAGACATAATTACCAGACAACCCATAAAGTGTATTATGAGACCTGCCGAAACCAGGGATCTTTTTTATAATATCGCCGGTTTTGCAATCGACAACATTCCATATTTTATTCTCAAAAGAAGGGAGGTAGATTGTTTTACCATCCGGTGATACCGACATCCTATCACATCCGCCTTCTATGGCTTTTTCCCATATAATTTTTCCTGAACCCAAGTCTATCCGTTGAAGCGTTTCGATAGTACTTATATAAATGCTGTTAAGGGGAATACTAACAGCAATTCCCTTAACATTTGATGGTTTGTCATTTGGATGAAAGCCACGTGTTTCAATCCTTTTAACGAATTGATGGTTATGATCCATGTCAAACACCAGCAAGCCATGGCCGCCGTATCCCAGGTAGTCGCGTATGCCCGGCACTGCTATGTACAAATAATGGCCTGAAGGTATTTGGTTTTGTTGTTTAACTGGCTTCTTGCCGGGCACAGTCATCGCTGATAGCATCATGCCAAAAAGAAGTAAAATAAAAATATTTGTTCTTGAGTTCATAACTTGTTTAAAAGAGCTTTTAAATATAAGTAATGTCGCTTATCTGCAGATTGTATTTTTTGCCTTTGCAACTATTGATTGCCTTTTTTATTTTGCTGAAATTAATTAACCTTCATTATCATGCACCCAATGCATCGTATCCTTTAAATCGTGATATAACTTTTTAAATATCAAAAAACTATTGTTATAGATTTTATGATTAAGCTGATTTGGAATAATATTTTTTTCCTCTTCAAGAGATTTTTGCTCAACAGCCGGATTTATATTAAGCGCATCCATCGCCAAAAATACAGCCCCCATTGCCGATGCATCTTCCTGCTGAACGATCACCAATTTTTTCCCGGTAATATCTGCCAGCATCTGCGTCCATACGGGTGAGGTAATAAAACCACCGCTTATATTTATTTGATGGATAGGTGCCGACGATTGTTCAACCGTTTGCAATACATTGTTTAATGCAAAACAAATGCCTTCTAAGCCGGCCCTTAAAAAATGCGCCTGCGTATGTTGTGGTTTGATGTTAAAAAATACGCCGCAGCTTTTTGTATCCCATAACGGAGCTCTTTCACCATAGAGATAAGGTAAAAAAATCAACCCTCCGCTGCCTGCGGGGATACCTGCTATCTCGGTGAATACAGCCTCATAATCAGCATTACCCGGCGATTTTTTATCCAGGAAATTCTTTATTAACCAGTTTAATGCTATGCCACCGTTGTTTACCGCACCGCCGCAAACAAATGTTTTTTTGTCAAGTAGATAATTAAATATCATGGCCGGATAATTATACACCGGTTGCGGACTGGTTATACGCACAGCGCCGCTGGTGCCAATGGTTATCGCAGCTACACCTGCTGTAGTAACAAAACTGCCGAGGTTTGCACAGCAGCCATCACTCGCACCAATAATAAATGCGGTATCATTATTAAGTCCTAACGATGCTGAAAGTGTTGTTTTTAATCCGGTACGTTTATAGATAGTATTTACCGGTATTGAAAGTTTATCGGTTGTTATGCCAGCCAATTCGCATGCTTCAGTATTCCATTTTAGCTGTTTAATATCAAACATGCCTGTTGCAGAGGCTATAGCATAGTCAATTTGAAATTCGTTAAACAGGTAGAACCATATATATTCTTTTATAGAGATGAATTTATAAGTCGACTCAAACAGATCGCCCCGGTTTTCACGTAACCACATCAGTTTGCATAGCGGTGTCATGGCATGTATTGGCGTGCCCGAAGTTTTATAAATACCCTGGCCCTGTACCGAATCCCTTAGCTTTTGAGCAATGTCCTCACTCCGGGCATCAGCCCAGGTGATCATATCTGAAAGCGCTTTCCCATTTTTATCAACCGGAATAACGCTGTGCATGGCACTGCTCAGGCTAATTGCATAGGGCGCTTCACCTGCTTTTTTTACAACATCGATAATGCAGTTGATAAAGGCATCTAAAATTAATGCAGGGTCTTGCTCACTATAACCAGGTTGCAGGGTTTTAACCGGGTAATGATATTGAGATACATCCACAGCCTGCCCGCTAAAATTAACAGCCACTGCTTTGGTGCTCCCTGTGCCAATATCGATTCCCAATAAGAATGGTTGCATAGATAATTTGTTTTTCGGATAAAGGTAACACCTTGTCCTTTTAACTAAAGGGTGTTTTAGATCAAAACTGGCAGATGTAAATCATTTTATTGGTTGCATCGCCTGAACCACCCGGTGCGGGGTGGCACAGGGTGGCACACGTGGAACACCCGGCACAGTTGAGCATTTTCGACAGTAGGATTCAAGCTTATGGCACAATCACACCGGCTTGCTATAAATGCTTATGTTCAAACACTTAAGATATTTAACCCTTGATTCGCGTAAGTAATAGACTCAATTTTTCTATCAAACTTAACCTTAAAATTTACTGCCATGTGTATTGTCAATTAGTTTGTCCACTACAAAAGGCATTTTTTTTAATATACTTATAACAATATTTGTGAGTAAAGCTTTCCCAAAAAGATGCTGAATGTATTGGCCTATTTTTATTCTGTTTGAAAAAAGATGATTCCATTCCCTACTATATGATGTTTCAAGCTCCTGGCGTGATATATGCCCACTCAGGTATTTATCAGTTAACCGGAAGGCCTTAAAAGAAGAATGCAGGGCTATGCTCATGCCGTTGCCACATAAAGGAGCTATTGAACCCGCAGAATCGCCTAACATTAATACATGGTTTTCTATCGTCGATTTTTTATTGAATGTGATTTGAGAAATAGTGAGTGGCTGTTCATATAAAATAACTGCTTCGGCAAAATATTTTTTTAAAAAGGGATTTTTGAATAGTACATTTTGTTCCATCATTTTGATGTCGTTGTTGTTATTCTTCAAGTTTTTTGAATCGGTTAAATAGCATATGCAATATCTATCCCCATCTACTTTTGAAATTCCACAATATCCATCTTCAAAATTATGCAGCTCTATGCGATCAGCAGGTAATGTTACTTTTACATGGTACTTTACAGCGATGTAATTTTTCTCTTTACCGGCAACAGACTTCACCGATTTTCGATTTAATTTTTTATCTAACGCTGACTTTTTGCCATAAGCTCCATAAGCTGTTTTTACCTGGTATGTTTGTTGAGTAGTTTTTATAAAAAACAAATCATTTTCAAAAATAACATCAATAACTTTTGTTCCCTCTAATACTGTAACTCCTTTGTTTTTGGCTATATCTGCCAATGTCGAATCAAGTGTATAGCGGCTGATTCCAAATCCACCCAAATCTAATTTTCTTGTTAATGAATTTCCGTTAGGGGATGATATTTTTACTTCAGTGATCATTGGGAGATTCATAGTTGAAAATGGTATTCCAATCCGTTTCAGGAAGTCATAACTCTCCATAGAAATATACTCACCACATACCTTATGAAATGGATACTTTTCTTTTTCAAATAAAATAACTGAATAGCCGGCGTCTGCTAATTGAATAGCCAGTGTTAACCCTGCCAGGCCACCACCTGCAATACCACAATCAAATACTTTATCATTCATTCGGATACGCAATTACCAGGTGCCGGAAAGCCAGGCAATTTTTAATTAAATATTTCTTGATCCCCGCTTTTTGAAGTACCGCATGCCACTCCTTTTTTTTGAACCCTCTCCAAACTGATAATGGGGCATCGTTTTTTACCAATGGTGATTTTGAAAAAAAACGGGTAATCAATTTAATGGCATAGTAGGCAACCGGGTTTCTTTCCAGGTCGTTAATTATAAATACTGTTTTATTTTTATTACAGAATTTGATAAAATCTATTATCTCATCTTCTGTAAAATGATGACAAAATAATGAGGCGTGAACAATATCTATATCACTTATCTTATCAAAAACATTTCTGAAATCGTCACAATAAAAATTTATTTCAGGAAACCCACTGCAATTATTTTGAGCATAATCAATACAATCCTGTTTTAAATCAATTCCTGTTAAATGTATTTTATACTGCTTATTGCCTGCCCATTTCGCAATTGCTTTTAAAGAATCACCGCCTCCACAACCAATATCAATAACTGTATATATTTTTGACTTATCAGTTATAACCTTTTTCAGTCCTTTTAAAGAAATAACATGTCCGCCCAGGTATTTGTTTATTGTCTCCAACTCTTTCAAATTTTGAAACAGCAAGTCTTTTTGAATATCAGGCTCGTCTAATAATTCTTTTTGATAGGACCGTTGTTTAAACATTTTCAAGAATAACTGATTCCATAGTAAGGCCGGGGCCAAATGCAACACCGTATGTAAGCTCCTTCTTATTGGGGGATGCTTTATTGTCCCAAATATCTTTTAATACAAATAAAATCGTAGGGGACGACATATTGCCGTAGTTTTTCAACACCTTATATGAACTTTCCAAATCAGTATTCTGTAACTCAAGTTCTTTTTGAATAACCTCCAATATTTTTCTTCCTCCGGGATGTATGGCCCAATGCGTAATGTCTTTCTTTTTTATTTCAAGCCCATTTATTGAGTCTTCAAACAGATTTTTAAACCCTTTCTCAATCAACTGGGGGATGTACGAACTTAATGACATTAAGAAACCTGTAGAAGACAATTGCCAGGTCATATCCTGCTTCCCGCTTAATTCAATTTGAGAATGGAATTTTTTTATCTTAAATCCTTCAAATTTATTTTTTAATGCGATACCGTCAGACACAACTAAAGCAGCAGCACATCCATCGGCGAAAAGCAAATTAGCTATAGTATTGTCTAAATCATCAATCTTTTGAAAATGAATAGTACACAGTTCTACACAAACAACCAGAACTATTGCATTTGGTTCGCTTTTACAGATATAATCAGCTTGTTTTAAAGCATGAATGGCTGCATAACAACCCATAAAATTTATCGAGGTACGATTAATAGTTGAATTCAGTTTTAAGAATTGAACAATATCGATATCCAATCCTGGTGCGGATAAGCCAGTGCACGAAACAGTAATAAGATGAGTAATTTGATTGTTTTGAATTTTTCCTTTAATGCAATTTTCAATGGCATTAATACACAACGGTAATGCGGTTTTATTAAAATACTGCATCCTGTATTCGATATTGGGGAACGGCTCAAGGTTATGTGTTTTAGGAAAAAAAACGCTATCTTCTTTATTTGAAGAATAGTCAGGTATTACTGAATAACGGTGGCGAATTCCGCTTTTGGAATACATGATTTGTAATTTCTTTTTTTTATGCTCAGAATACTGATACAACTCACTCATAAACTCACCTAAATCAGATTGCTTATGTTTATAGGTTGGAAGTGCAGTTGATATACTTGTTATAACGCTCATCTGATCGTATTCAAAATTAACAGTGTAATAAAAAATAAATTCATGCAAGTGGAAGCGGTGAAATTCATTCGCATCGTATTTTTAAATGACGCTTGTTTATTGTCCTTAAGTACTTTCAGGAACCATTGTATAAAAAAGAGTATTACAGGGAATAAAAAAACCTGGAATAAAATGAAGTATTCTGTTTTTTGTTTTGAACTAAAGTAGAAGTATAATAATACATTGGAAACAGCAAACATAACTGAGCAAAAAATAAAAGTACCCTTAATGCCCAGTATATAACTTATGGTAATATCTCCTGCTGCTTTGTCAGCTTCATGTTGATATACCTGTGTAAGGGGATAAACACCGCTTATTAGAAACAAACAAGCGGCCAATACAAGCATGGTATTGTTATCCAATTCAACGACATTTTTACTGACCCCATTATAAACCATCCAAAAAGTAAAAGCACCCTGGAAAAATACGACTGTTAAAAAGCCGGGAATTGGATACTTTTTTATTCTGATCCCTTTGTAACTATATGCCCTTGAAGCAAGTATGTAAGCTAAAACACTTATACAGAAATAAAGACCTATTAGCAGGGAAAGGCTTAATCCAATTATATCGAAGAATATTGATGTATAAAAAAGAGTCTTGGTAGGTTTAGGAGGATTTTCTAATCCACCTATGCTGGATTCATCCTGGTCCATGTAACTATTGTAACCATTGCTTGCCGGGTAAATGAAAAGGTGTAAAACGAAAAAACAAATAATGGCTTTTACCCAATCTATTTCTTTTACCTGGCTAAGTGCAAAAAAGAATATAGGCATTAAGAAATAAGAAAACGGTATCCTCAACAACTTAACCGTATTTATATCTAAACCGAATAAATCAGTTCTTTCAGTCTTTGAGTACATTTCTTTGTTTTTCAATAGGTCTGATTATAAATACGAATTCTATTTGGCTTGCGCTAAGGTAAAGGTCAATAATGCTCAAATATTTATCTTGTCTTTTAACTCATAACGCATTATTTAATAATAATAGGTATAAATATAATAATAGGGATCAGGATATTTTATTTCCCCCATTTTTCATAATCAGATTCTATTTGTTTTAAAATCTTGAAAGTAGCATCAGCCCAATTGTTTCTAAATCCAACTCCCCCTGTTTTACCCGTTAAATAAGATGTAAACAAAACGGTTTTTGATTTCATATCAACAAAAGTAACCCAGGCGCCTTCTGTTTCGTTTGGTCTACTCATACCTTCAATAAAAAACAGCAAGCCAATGCCTGTATTGCCCTGAAAATCATAATTCTTTACCAGGTCACTGATGTTCTGTTCGGTCAGGGTTTTAAAATCTGATTGATTTTCAGTATAAAAATCCTTTTTAATAGCACTGTTTACCTTTTCAGTAACGCCAATTGCATAAGCCACACTAGGACGGTGTATTGATTTTGCGACATTAAATTTTTTTCCTTCTATCATGAATAAATAATTCCAGGCCGGAATATAAACCTGGGTAAATTGAGAATTTGTTACCTCATGAGTGCTTCCACTTTCAGTCTTGGCAGGTATGAACTTTGCTTGTGTATAATCCAGACCAAGCCATGTAACCGGAGTTTTTTCATCAAAAATGTCAGCTTTGGATTGTGCTAAAATTGATTGTGAGTATAAAGCGATAAACAGCAAGGGCATTAACATTTTGAATTTGATAATAGTTTTCATATTTGAAACGGTTTGGGTTTATTGTGACTAATATAGTTTAAAGCTCTTTTGGTTTCAGATTATTTCCCGACAAATGTTCCTTTAAATTTGAAAAGTACAATTGCATTGTCAAGTAATCGTGCATCTGCCTTGATCCATTCGTTCTCAATATTGAGCTTTAATTCCATTTGGATCAATTTATTTTGGTCGGGAAAAATAAACGACAGAAATTTAAGATCGCTAGCCTTTACCAATTTGGTTTCTTTATTGATGTAAACCTCTACTATTTCTTTCACCATTTGCAGCATGCAAACCCCGGGTAAAACAGGCTGGTCGGGAAAATGACCTTTAAATATTGGATGCGACGCATTAAGTTCAATATTTGTTTTTACAATATTTCCTTCTGTTTGCAGCTCAGTAAAAGTAAAAAAATCGTTTTGCAGCATTATCTTTCTATTCGTTTTAAACCTATAGTAAAACTGAAGTTCTTATGCATGATGCCTATTGTATCCGGTATGCCATTTTTGTAGTTCTTCATAACGGCCTGTACAATTGGTTTTTGAGGTGATGAAATTTCCAAAGTTTTAATTTCAGTACCCGCTAAATCAGTTATGTAACAATATGATCCTTTTTGCTTAGGGAAAATGTAATACAGGTTATTATCGTCCTTAAGCAAATAAGCTGATTTGGTTTCTTTTTCGGTCAGCATTATCAACTCAAAATCTTTTTTCAATGTTTTTATAACAGGTTTTTTATCCATTTGCTTTATAATGTAATATACCTTAAAGCCTCTGTCGGGTTTAAATTCAAAATCAAAGAACTTAATCCCCATCTCGGTTGAGAATACCATTCTTACACTGCTATCCGGCAAGGTTTTTATCAGCAGTAAACCGCTTAAATGGTGACTTATTATATCAATTTCTGCCTTATAAAGTGCACTTTTAAAATCAGGCCTGAATTTTTCTATATAGTTTATATCACCTGTTGCTGGCCGCAGGTTTTTATAAACCGAAGAACAACCTGCAAGTATAAAAAGGCAACTACCTAATAGCAAATATCGCATCGGGAATAGCAGTATTTAATTCTCTGTTTGTAAAATTTAGGATTGTGTTATCGCCAGAACTCTCATTCATCTCAATAGTAGATACCGAATAATCACCTTTGTCGATAATTACATTAATGGTTTTAAAGAATTCCTTCAGGCCCTTTCCTACAGGCGATAGTTCAACCGCGTAGGCGTTTTTGTTTTCATATACTTTTGTTATAAAATCCGGATTATTGAAAACATCGCCCTGTACACAATTGACGGTAATTTTATTGATTTGCTGAAATAATTTATTGGATTTGGTTGAAATCTTGTTTTCTTTTTCTCCATCCTTTATATACATATTGTCTTTGTTTAGGATCATCAGGTATTTAAATGGTTTATTATACTCCATACGTAGCAAATTGTTTTTTTTAAACCAGAACTTTCCTTTTGATACAATTTTTTCTGAAAGCATAGTCAAGTTTTTTTCCTGTACAAAATCACTTTTTATAGTTTCCGTTTTTTTAGCAATTGCAGCAAACTGCTCTTTAAATTTAGCAAGATCTTTTACAGGCATATAGCCCGAAGGCTGACCTTTCAACGCAAAGCTGGAAATTATGAATAACAGTATTAAAATTGTTTTATGCATATGCCTGTAAATTTAGCATTTTATCGAGCCGGATTATTTCATACCCGTTTGATTCAACATATTTAATAAATGCCGGTAACATAGCTACAGTTGATTTACTGGTGTCATGAAACAAAAAAACAGCGCCTGGTTTTACTTTGCCAATAACCTTATTTAAAAGTTTCTCTTCATTTTTTATTACAGTATCCATTGAGCGCACACTCCAGCCAACAGGTATGTAATTACCATTTATAATAGCTTTTTTTAGGTTAGGATTAGTAACCCCATAAGGCGGCCTAAATAGTTTTGGTGTTTTGCCGATTATATTAATCGTTGCTTCATTCATCATTTCCATGTCTGAAAGCATTTTTTTTGAAGAGAACATATCAAACCAAAAATGATGAGAAAAGGTATGATTACCAATGATGTGCCCTTCATCATGAGCCTGCTTCAATATTGATGCATTTTCGTTTATACGGCTACCAATACAGAAAAAAGCAGCCTTTGCGTTGCTATCTTTTAGCATCTGCAATATTTGGGGAGTATTTGCTGCATGAGGGCCATCATCAAAACTGATAGCAATTACCTTTTTGTTGGTTTTTGCCGAGCAAATAACCGGGATAAAGTAGTTGGAGCCAATGTAATAGCAGCCGTAAAACAAGAGTGCTGAATACGTAAGTAGTAAAATTATATAAGCATAACCAGCAATACCATACTTAATATCAGCACTTATGCTTAACACCAGCAAAACAATAAAAAGGATATTCATATTCCTAAAATTCAGCATGACGAGATCAAAATTAAGGAATGATGAGTATTTTGATAATGATTATAAATGAGCACTTTGTTTATTTTATTTTGCGCCGTTCCTTTATAATTTAATATAGCAGGTATACTATTGGTTTTGATAACATTTGCCCCCATCCATAAGGCAAAACCGGTGGAAGTGGGATATTCTCCGCATAGATTTTTATAACTAACAGTTGGAATACCGCCAAATAATAATTGTTGCAGTTGTACATATATTTCATCGTTTCTTGTATCTCCGTTGTTACCGGTTATCAGCAAATCAATATCATTGCAATTAATGGACTGCGCAGTTAAAAAGGAATTAACCTGTTGCGCTGTTTCTGTTATATCTCCAGGTTTATAAAAGGTAGTAAGAGCATCAATACAAGCAATATCATTTTTGGAGGGAGTGCCAGCAAGTAAAAAAAATGCCGCGCCTTCCCCGCCTATTGTCCCTTTTGAATTTAATTTGAACAAGTCGCGGTTTGGAACTGGCTTGCGTTTATATAAACCCATCCGGCTTAGTACCGTATGGCTCATATCCGTTATTTCATCCATTCCACCTACCAACACATTATCGGTATCTTTTTCCATTAACAGCATCGTAGCATCCAGCAATGCATTTTCAAAAGATACTCCACCGCTAACAAACGTATTATTATACCGGTTACACTTAAGTAATAATGCAATTTGCGCACCTATGGTATTGTGTGTTGATTGCACGAAAGCCGTTGGGGTAATAGGTTCTTCATCCTGCTCAACCATATTGGCTAAAAAAATGCCGGAATCTTCAAGGCATCCGTAAGCTGTGCCTGTAATTATTGCATCTGGATTAGTTATTTCAGCATCTTTTAAACATGATAAAGCACTTGCGACACTCATTTTTATGATCCGGCTCATCCTTCGGCTCAATTTTGGATCGATTAGCTCATTATAATCGGGTTCAATACAAGTTAGCCGGTTATTCGGGTACTCAGAAAGCTCATTTAAAAACAGGGGGTTATTAAATGTTTCTTGCGGTGATATACTTGAAGCTGACCTGATATATATTTTCATCGCTATAACTTTGAAAAGATCAATGATGAACAATTACCGCCAAAACCGACAGAATTAGACAGCACATTCTTAAGTTCCGGATACTTTGAAAAAGTAGTTTCCGGAACAAATGAAAATGCTTTCATTGGTGTTTGCAGACGAAGATTAGGATAAACAATCCCCTTTTGTACTGCCAAAGCAGAAAATACGGCCTCAATTCCTGCACTAGCTCCAAGGGTGTGTCCCGTAAATGATTTAGTTGAGCTCATTTTAGGATAATGCGGATGAAATAATCGTTCTATAGCGGCACCTTCTGAATTATCATTGTTTTGAGTTCCGGTTCCATGAAGGTTAATGTAACCAATATCCTGCGGTCGTAAACCGCTCATCTTTAATGCCCCGGTCATCGCCTGATAAGGCCCGTCACCATCAGGTGATGATGCTGTTTGATGATAAGCGTCATTGGCATTACAGTAGCCGCTGATGGAACAATAGGGGTCTTTTTTTAATAATGATGCTATACGTTCTGATGTAAGTAATACGTAACCTGCTCCCTCTCCCAGGTTAAGGCCCCTTCGGTTCTCATCAAATGGCTGGCAATATTGTTCATCAAGGATCATTAACGTATTAAACCCATTGAGCGAAAACCTGGTGAGAGCATCAGTACCGCCGGCAATTACAGCATCAAGTATATTGTGTTTTATTAATCTTGCACCATACATAATGGCATTGGCCGATGATGAGCATGCTGTACTAATGGTGCTTACATGATTTCTGATCCCCAGTTTTTCAGCAACAATTGCAGTAATGCTGCCACATTCATGATAAATTACATCCCTAAGTTTTCCTTTGCTCCGATCGGTTAGAAAATTGGTAAAGAAGTTTTCAGTTTTATCCATGCCGCCCGCTGTGGATGCTGAAACAAAACCAGTGCGTAAACCAGGAATATCCTTAATGCCTGAATTGTCCAATGCTTCTTTAGCTGCTATCATGCTTAACATGGCGGTACGGTTTACCGAAGGTGAAAACCCAGACAATACAGCAAGTTCATTATTGCTTAGCTTAACCTCACCGGCAGGTAAGAGCCCGCGGTGGTTAGTTTGAAGATATGTGATTTTGCCTATACCTGTCTCGCCCTTCTCCAATGCATTTAAGCACTCCGATGTATTGTTACCAATTCCCGAAATTACCCCTATGCCGGCGACAAAAACAGTAGCGCTCATTTTATACGTTTTGCACCTGTTTGGCAATGATGTGTTCGGCCATACTTTTTACAGACCGGAATACCTTTGGCCCGTCTTCGGCACTAACCTTGAGTTTATATTTTTGTTTCAATAAAACAATTAGTTCTAACACATCTAAAGAATCGAGTCCTAAACCAGCTCCAAACAGCGGTTCTTCATCACCGATGTCTTCAGGTTTAATATTCTTTAGTTTTAACTGAACTGAGATCTGTTCTTTAAGATCGGCTATTAATTTATCCATTTAGCTTTATATATTAATCTACATATCTTCATCAACCAAAACCCTTAATTCAATAGTCCGGGCTAATTTTTTTAATGCAATATCATGGTCTTTTACAAAAGGGTTTTCCAGGTCCCATACATAACCTGCCAAAACGGAACAGATCATTTTTTTGATCTCATGATTCTGCTCTTTGGCAAAAAATATGGTATCAAGTGTACCATCATACCAGGCCATTACATATGAGCGAAAAGTATTTACACCTTGTAACAGCTGTTTAGTGTATTCTTCTTCCCAATCCACTTCTTCGCCTTTTAGTTTACGTATCACTAAATGAGATGCATGCTGGCTTGATACGGTTGCTAATGTAACCCCTGATGAAAAAATAGGATCCAAAAACTCAGTCACATTGCCGGTTAACACAAAACCGTCACCATAAAATTTGTCGGTTGTAGTTGACCATGATTGCAAAATTTGGGGATCAAATACAAATTCAACATCTTTTAAACGTTTGGCAAGGTATGGTTGCGTTGAAATCAATTCACGTAATACTTGTTCATTACTACCTTTATATTGGTCAAAAAAGTCAGGGTCGCCCACAAAACCAACCGAAGTAATACCACTTGAAAACGGAATGACCCAAACCCAAACTCCCGGCTTATGTACCACTATTGTAATACGGTTAGGCTCATCATCAATTGAGCGGTTTAAATCAACGGTATGTGTGAACAGTGCTTTCCTTGGGGGTAAATTGGATGGTTTATCCAGGTTTAACAATCGCGGAATAACACGACCATAGCCGCTTCCATCAATAATAAACCTGGCTTCAATTTCTGTTTTATTACCATTAACATCTTCAACTGTAGTTAATGAATGTGTATCATTGAATATAATTCCGGTAACCATGGTTTCATAGCAAACCGGTACGCCCATTGTTTCAACGGTATCGGCAAGTGTTTTGTCAAATTCCGCCCGTGGTACCTGCCATGTCCAATTCCAGCCAGGCGTAAATTGATCTGCAAAAAAGTAATCACAAATTTTTCCGTTTTTTACAAACTTGGCTCCGAACTTTTCCTGGAACCCCTTTTCTTTCAGGGCATCAATAAAACCGGCTTCGGTAAGCGCCTCCATACAGCGCGGCAGTAAACTTTCGCCTATAACAAACCTGGGAAATTTTTGCTTTTCAACAATTTTAACCTTAAAACCAGCCTTATTAATAATTGAGGCGGCTACTGTTCCGGCTGGGCCTGCGCCTATTACCAAAACATCTACTTTTTCTATACTCATCGGCTATTAATGGTTTATTATAAGGTTTAATTATAAAATTGTGTTGCGGCTTTACTTTTCAAAGTTTGAAACAACTTTCACATACAGTTTTTTAAAAAGTGCTCAATCCCTGCCCTGCTTATTAACAATTAAATCAGGCCTTGCTTTACCTTCCAATCCTGAAAAAAATCCGGATTGGTTAACTGCAGAGCAAGATTATCGGTCTTTAAAAATACCTGGATAGTAGAGCCGGTTACTATTAATTCTTTTGTGTCAGCATTCAATAAGCGGTATTTGAAATTTATTTTAGCAGGCTCACAAGGTATATAGCTTGTTTCTATAATTATCTTATCGCCATACCGTAAAAACCGCTTATAATCGCACTGAACATTTACAATAGGTACAACATAACCCTGGGAATAAAAATCAAGATACCCAAGGTTATATTTTTTACCGAACGCCTCTCTGCCATCTTCAAAATACCGCAGGTAATGACCATGCCATACAATGCCCAACGAATCGACCTCACTAAACCTTACATCCTGCCCGATAGTATGTGTTAAAACTTTTTGCAATATATTTTGCTAAATGAATTGATATTGTTTCTAGGTGCTGCTAACAAGTCACCTGCGGATATCACCATCCGCAGGTGAGTGTTTTTTTATTAAATATTTTTGGAATTCAGTTAAACATTAAGCGTAATTCGCCTAATAAACTGTTATTTCCATTTATTTAGGTCCATCTCCTTTAAAGCAACATACAATGGTTTCGCCCAATAGTTCCTGAAGCCCGAACCCTGTCCTTTTGATGACTCATACTTGGTGAGCAAAACAGTTTTCGATTTCATGTCGACAAAAGTTACCCATATGCCTTCTTCCCCTGTTCCCCTATCCATGCCTTCAACAAAATACATCATGCCAATACCCTGGTTATTTTGGAAGTCATAGTTTTTAACAGCATTTACTACATCTGCTTCGGTTTTCGTGTGAAAACCCTTTGGATCATTTGAAAAAAACTCTTTTTTGGCAAGTTTCTTGTTTGCATTAATGCATACATCAATTACATAATTTACTGATGAACGACCTATTGCTTTGGCCACATTATATTTTTTTGACTCATCAATAAACAGTTGGTTCCATTGAACAAGAAATGAATCCCTGAATTCCTCTTTGGTAATAACGCCTTCCCCCGTTTTTTTTACAACGGTCCAAGGGCTAAAAGCTACGGTTGTATAAGAGGGTGTACCTATAAATGTTGTGAGGGAATAATCCACACCAAGCCAGGTAACAGGCACTTTTTTATCAAAAACATCAGCTTTTGTTTGTGCTAATAACGATTGTGTATTTACAGAGATAAATAATAAGGCTATAAGCCATTTGAACTTTGTGATAGGTTTCATGATTAAATTGTTTTGGTTTAAATTATTTTTTAACAAATATTTTCATCTCGCATTTTGCAAGCAATTCCCCGTTACAGTTAACACTCCCGGATATTATTGTTACGTCAAAAACTTGTGTTTCAATAGTTACCTTAGTTTCTATAACATCACCTGCTTTAGGCAAAGCAAAAACTTCAAGATTCTTAATAGCGCCTATATACCCCGTTAAAATTGGTTCGCCTTTTTGCTGTGCAATATATCCTACTCCGGCTGCTGCTGTCTGTGCAATATTCTCTATTAATCCAGCCTCACTTAATTCGCCTTTATAAACAAGCACGTTTTCATCTTTAACCTTAAATGTTGTATAAGAACTAATTTCATCACAGCTAATTAATTGATCTACCATTACAAAGGGTGGCCTTTGCGGGATAACAGACAAAATATTTTCTTGTAATATAACCAATTTATTATTGCCAGAAGTTATAATAATTATACCATTGTTCAGGGTATCTCTTTACTTTAATCTCCACATTATCAACAAAATCTAACACAATTTGCTGTATCACGTCATTCTTATCCGAATATAAGTATTCTTTCATTTTACTTGCAAAAAAGTGATAATGAAAGGTGCTTTCTTTCATACCAAACACAAATGAAATCGGCACTTTAAACCTTGATGCTAACATGAACGGCCCTAAAGGAAATTTTGCATCTGTGCCCAAAAACTTTACCGTTACGGTTTTATTGCCTTCTAAAAACCGGTCGGCAGGCATACACACCAGCTCATTATTTGAAAAAGCATCATTTATTTTGAAAATATGTGACATATCATCATTAATGGTGATGAAGTTTACACTCCTTTTACTTTTACCTGTTACCGATTCCATATACTCTTTAATACCCTGATCTTCTCCATCAAAAGTCACAATATTGATGCGGGCATCTAGCTCATACAATAAATGACTGGCTGTTTCCCAGTTGCCAATATGCGCGGTTAACAATAAGCCCCCCTTTTTTTGGTCGATAATCTTGTGTAAATTGTCTTTTCCTGAAAAATCAAAGGTGAATTTGTTAGGAATGCCTGACATGATGACAACTTTATCAATAAGGCTTTGCCCCAACAGATTGTAGTTTTGATATATTTTATAAATAGACTTTATAACACCATAGCCATGCCTTTTATGAAAGTAATTAAAAGTACCTTTTGTGGATTTATAGGAAAAGATTAAATAATAAAATGTAACAAAGCGTAGTAAAAGATATGCCGGTAAAACTCCTCCTATTCTTAAAATACTAACAAAAATCTTGTAACCTAAAGGCTTTCCCTTGGATTTGCCTTGCCAGGATGCCATTAAACAAGTTCGTTTATTTTGCTATTGGATATTACGTAATTATAAAAATCCTGGAAGGTTACAATGCCAACAAAATCCTCTGGTTTTACTTTAAACGGGAAGTTACTTTCTATTACTACAACAAGGTCTATATAATCCAGGCTATCAAGGTCAAGGGTTTCCTTTAAGTTAGCATCCGGAACCATCTTATCAGCATCAATTTCAAATTCTTCGGATAAAAAGGTATTTATTTTTTCAATGATTTCTTCACTTTGCATTTGTGATAAAGGGTTTAAATAAGTTTTTTAACTATTAGGGATGAGTTAGTTCCTCCGAAGCCGAAGGAGTTAGACAAAAATACATTTATTTCTTTTTCGGTCAAACTTTTCGCAATGTTCAGTTTAGCTGAATCTTCATCAGGGTTTTCAAAATTAATGTTTGGGGCAACAAATGAATTTTGCATCATCAGCATCGAATAAACTATTTCGCTCGCACCGGCCATCCAGCATTCGTGGCCGGTCATTGATTTAGTTGAGCTAACCAATGGGTTGTTTGTTCCAAAAACTTCATATATAGCTTTCGCTTCACTGGCATCCCCGGCAGGCGTCGATGTTGCATGAGCGTTAATATAATCTATATCTGAAGCTAACACCCCTGCATCTTTTAATGCCATGGAAAGTGATCTTACAGGACCATCAATCGTTGGGTTTGAAATGTGCCCGCCGTTAGATGAAAACCCATAGCCTACTACTTCGCCCAGGATAGTTGCACCTCTTTTGGTGGCCGACTCCAAACTTTCTAAAATAACAGTTGCAGCGCCACCGCTGGGTATAAGCCCATCCCGGCCACGGTCAAACGGCCTTGATGCCTTTGTTGGATCTGACTCGTTAATTGAAAAGGCAGACAAGGCATCAAAACTGCCCATGGCGAATTGATTGATTTCCTGGGCTCCGCCACAAATGATGCAGTCCTGTAGTCCGCTTTTTATAAAATGATAACCCAACCCAATTGCATGAGACCCGCTTGCACAAGCCGCGCTTATTGTAAAGTTTACTCCTTTAAGCTTAAATATGGTAGCCAGGTTCATGGTTACAGTAGAGTTCATGGTTTGAAAAACTGCACCCGAACCAATCATCATAGTGTTTTTTTTCTCACGGATAATATCTGTACAATCAATAATAGCTTTTGCAGAACTGTCATTTCCGTACAAAATCCCAACTTCTTTTTGATTAAGGTAGTCCTGGTCAATTCCGGCTTTTGATAAAGCCTCAAGTGTAGCAACATAGGCATATTCACCCTGTTCCGGTAACATGATCCGTGACCGCCTGTCTAAAAGTTCCTTTAAATTTGGTCTTTCCACAAATCCGGTTAAACCCGAACGGTAACCAAATTCTTTCCGCTCCCTATCAAATATTATCCCTGATTGCCCGTTATAAAGCGAATTTCTTACCTCGTCGAGATTTTTACCTATACATGAATAGATGCCAATACCTGTTATTACAACTCTATTCATATATTTATTAGGGGACTTGTTTTTATGTTTTTATTTAAGAATATAAAAATACAAAAGCGCATGAAACTTCAAAATTGTATTATGATTACTAAATTGTTAATGGTTAGGTATTTATTGCTTATTTTAAAATTAAATTTATTTAAGATTCATATTGTAATAACCCAATTTTAAGAATACAAACCACCATTAATTGATAATATTTCACCAGTAATATAAGCAGCTTCTGCTGAGGCCAAAAACCCTACAGCGTGTGCTACTTCTTCTGGTGTACCAAAGCGTTTTACGGGAATTATGGATTTTAGTTCCTTTTCATCAAGCCCTTCGGTCATATCTGTTCTAATAAATCCGGGAGCCACTGCGTTTACAGTTATTCCTCTGCGGCCAACTTCCTGGGCTAATGCTTTAGTAGCGCCAATTACGCCCGCTTTAGCAGCTGAGTAATTAATTTGTCCGGGCAAACCTTTCAAGCCAGATAAAGAGACCACATTAACTATGCGCCCGTATTTCTTTAATAACATGCTGTTTAACACTAACCGGGTAACATAAAAAAAGCCGTCTAAACTGGTTTTTATTACGCTATCCCATTGCTCATCTTTCATCCACATCATCAGCACATCATCCTTGATACCAGCATTATTTATCAAGGTCTCAATGTATTTGTCGGTGTTTGTTTCAATCCAGTCACCAAGTATTTGATTGATCTCATCTTTATTGGCAACGTCAAACCTTAACAATTCTCCGTTACCGCCATTTTGTTTTATTTGAGCAAGTGTTTTATCGGCCTCATTTGTATTAGCTTTGTAATTAACTAAAACATAGTAGCCCATTTCAGCCATTTTATAGCAAATAGCTCTTCCAATACCTCTCGAACCACCGGTTACTAATGCGCATTTCATGTGTTATATTTAAAGAAAAGAATTTTGTGATTTATGTAATGATTTAGTTTTAAAAGGCTTTAATTGGAATTGGGATTATTGCCTATAAGTTAACTTGAAATCCTCGTGTATAGGATAAAGACAGCGGTATTTAATTTTTCCTTTTGCAATGCTTTTATGAATTTTAAATTCTAAAACTCGTGCTAAAATAGTGTAAATATTTCAATCCGGACAACTAATATTTGCGAATAATAGTATAAAAGCGATAAAAAAGAATTAAGTTGGTACACTGTCAGATATGATAGTCAGCTTATCTAAACTTAAAATAAATTGCTGAAAGAAACTCTTATTTTATCAAAACTTAGTTAAATTTGACCAGTAAAAGTAGACCTTATATTGCATCTTCAAACCTTGTTAATGTATATTCTATCGATTTTCAAATCCAATATTCAAGTCAGATTTATTTAGCCAATGATCGATTTAGAAATAGTTAACAGGAAATTTACTGATTTAAAAGTTTGCGTAATAATACCCACCTTTAATAATACAGGCACACTTGCCAGTATTATTAAAGATGTTGCGAGGTATACAGAGCATATTATTGTGGTAAATGATGGTTCAACTGATGATACTCCGCAAATTGTGCAGTCGTTTCCATTTGTGCAATTTATAAGCTATCAGGTTAATGTTGGCAAGGGCTGGGCCTTACGTAAAGCGTTTAAACATGCGGTACACCTAAATTATACTTATGCAATAACTATCGACTCGGACGGGCAACATTTCGCGAAAGATCTTCCTGCTTTTATTGAAAAACTTGAAAACCTGCCTAATGCTATTATTGTAGGTTCACGCAATATGGAACAAGCCTCTATACCGGGGAAAAGCAGTTTTGGCCATAAATTCTCTAACTTTTGGTTTAAGGTAGAAACGGGTATAGATTGCCCGGATACACAATCGGGCTTCCGTTTATATCCCTTATCTTTACTAAAAGATACAAAATTTATTACCCGAAAGTATGAGTTTGAAATTGAAATACTTGTCCGTGCAGCCTGGAAGGGAATTGCGTTAGGTTCAGTACCTGTAAAAGTACACTATGAACCAAAAGAGACAAGAGTGTCACATTTCAGACCGTTTCAGGATTTTACCCGGGTAAGCATTTTAAACACATTCCTCGTAATTATAGCATTTGCCTATATTAAACCCCGTGATTTTTTCCGGTCGCTTTTTAAAAAAAAAGCAGGACAGGCATTATGGGCTGAATTAATGAATTTTAATCATTCTGACCAGCTTAAAGCTGTTTCTATAGGTTTTGGGGTCTTTATGGGCATAATCCCTATCTGGGGCTTTCAACTATTAACAGCGTTATTTTTTGCAGCAATTTTTAAGCTAAACAAAGCATTGGTTATTATTGCATCGCACATTAGCATCCCACCAATGATTCCTGTTATTGTTTTCCTCAGTTACAAATCAGGCGGAGTTTGGATGGGCGATAAAAACACAAATATTGCCTTTACCAGTCACATATCTTTACATTCAATGAGCCAAAATATGGGACAATACATTTACGGAAGTATAACCCTGGCTGTAACAGCAGGTTTATTGGCCGGGTTATCTGCCTTTATATTGATGAAACTATTTAATAGAAAAGCGGTTTCGGCTTTTTGAGCTGCTGTACTTTATGGAAAAAAGTCTTCTTGGCATTTACAGCTATTTTGCAAAAAACCGCAGGCCTTTTTATATTATTTTTGCTGCTGCCTTTCTATTTATCACCTACTTTGCATCAAGGGTAAAACTTGAAGAAGACATTTCTAAAATAATCCCAAAGGATAAAAAGATTGATAAACTTAACGAGATTTTTCAGAACTCTAAGTTTATTGATAAGCTTGTAATTATGGTATCCTTAAAGGATACTACTGCTGAAAAACCCGACAGCTTGGTAGCCTACGCCGATGAGTTTGGGACTACCGTTCAAAAAAAACTTAACCATTATATAAAAAAGGTAAATTTTAAGGTTGATGATGAAGTGGCTTTAAAGCTATTTGAAACCATAAGCCAGCGTTTGCCAATTTACTTAAATGATAAAGATTATTTAACTATTGATACCCTTATAACCCCCGAAAAAGTTAAGGCATCACTTCAATATGATATAAGGACACTTTCTTCACCAACTGGTATTGCGCTCAAGAAGATTATCAGCAATGATCCGGTGGGTTTATCATTTATAGGTCTAAAAAAATTACAGCAATTACAATACGATAAAAATTTTGAATTATATGATGGGTACGTAGTTACTAAAGACCATAAAAACCTGTTAATGTTTATTGCTCCTGCATACCCTCCTAACAATACAGGGGAAAATGCGATTTTTTTGCAAGGGCTTGATAATGTTCTAAACGATTTAAGCAGCCAAAATTTTAAAGGTATAAATGCTTCTTATTTTGGCGCTGTTGCCGGTTTTGCTGGTAATGCAGTGCAATTGAGGCAAGACACAGGTTTAACGCTCACCATTACAATAATAGTACTTGTTTTATTTTTGGGGTTATATTTCAGGAAAAAAAGTGCTCCCCTTATTATTCTTATACCGGTTTTATTTGGCGCCCTGTTTTCATTAACCGTTATCTATTTCATAAAGGGAGGTCTTTCAGTTATAGCCTTGGGTACAGGTTCAGTAGTACTCGGCATAGCGATTAATTATTCACTGCATGTTTTTAATCACTATCGTCATACTAAAAGTGTTGAACAAGTAATTAAGGATTTAATGCTTCCTTTAACCATAGGAAGTTTTACCACCATTGGCGGCTTTTTTTGCCTGGAATTTGTACAATCCGAAATGCTGAAGGATCTGGGATTATTTGCCGGCTTTAGTTTAATTGGTGCATCGTTTTGTTCTTTAGTTTTTTTACCCCAGTTTATTACAACCAAACAAGAAAAGCAACATCATAAAATAATACAGTTTTCGTGGATTGATAAAATGGCCGCTTACAATCCGGAATACAATAAATTTATCGTTATCTGTATTGTAGTGCTCACCATAGTTTTTGGATATACTGCAAATTATGTGTCTTTTGAATTTGATCTGGCTGGCATGAATTATATGTCGCCCAAATTAAAACAGGCCGAGGCCAAACTAAACAAGATAAATAAATTTTCACTGCAGTCAGTTTATCTGGTTACTGAAGGAAAAACATTGGATGAGGCGCTGGTTAATAATGAAAAGCTCTCTGACCAAATTGAAACGCTTCAGAAAAAAAATATTGTAATTAAATATTCTGGGGTCTCATCCCTCATTATTTCTGATTCATTACAAAAAACAAGAATTGAGCGATGGAAAAAATATTGGACAGATGAAAAAAAACAAAAACTATTTGCAACGCTTGAGCAACAAGGGATTGCTATAGGTTTTAAAGCAACAGCTTTTGATAAGTTTAAAACCCTGCTGAATAAAAACTACGATGTTGCCGACAAACAGAACATGGCAGAAATAAGGAAAAGTTTCCTTGACGACTTTATCAATGAAAGAGCCGGGCATTCAACCGTAGTTACTCTGGTGCAAACAACACCAAAAAATAAACCGGTAATTTATGACGCATTTAAAGACAATCAGAATGTAACCGTTGTTGATAAACAATACCTCACCAATAAGCTGGTACTGATTATCAATTCGGATTTTACCAAAATTGCTGTAATGTCTTCCCTGCTGGTACTAACAGTATTATGGTTAACCTACGGCCGTATAGAACTCACCCTGGTTTCCTTTATTCCGATGTTTACGTCAATGATATGGATACTTGGATTAATGGGGATACTTTCAATAGAGTTTAACATTATTAATATTATTATTTCGGCCCTGATTTTTGGCCTTGGAGATGATTATAGCCTGTATATTATGGATGGTTTGCTGCAGGAATATAAGACTGGCAAAAAAGTAATGTCATCCTACAAAACATCCATTTTTCTTTCGGCTATTACCACTATTACAGGTTTGGGGGTATTAATATTTGCACAGCATCCGGCATTAAAATCAATCGCCTTTATTTCTATTATAGGTATTTGCTGCGTTGTTATAATGGCGCAAATACTTATACCATTTTTGTTTAACATACTTGTAAGGAACAGGACGGTAAAAAAGCAATTTCCATGGACATTTACCGGCTTTTTAAAAAGTGTTTTCGCTTTCTCTTACTTTGTTACCGGTTGCATAATTTTAACAATCTTAGGATTTCTGTTTAAACTAATCCCATTTAGCAAAGAGAAAGTCAAATTTGTTTACCACTACATTATCTCAAAGCTTACCTGGTCAATGATGTACATCATGATCAATGTAAAAAAGAAGATTATTGACCCGCAACATGCAGATTTTTCAGAACCGGCAATAGTTATCAGTAACCATCAATCCTTTCTTGATATATTGTCAATGGTTATGCTGCATCCCAAGCTAATATTATTAACAAATAACTGGGTATGGAACTCTCCTGTGTTTGGGGCGATAGCACGTATGGCCGATTTTTACCCGGTTGCCCATGGCGCAGAAAATAGTATTGAACTGTTAGCCGACAGGGTAAAACATGGCTATTCCATAGTTGTATTCCCGGAAGGTACCAGGGCTGTAGACGGCGAAATAAAGCGATTCCATAAGGGTGCATTTTACCTTGCAGAACAATTGAATATTGACGTATTGCCTATATTGATACACGGCACCGGTTATACTATGACCAAGGGGGATTTTTTATTGAAAGATGGAAAAATATCAATTAAATTTCTTCCCCGGATAAAGCAAAGTGATACCAGGTTTGGAATAGGTTATGCAGAAAAGACTAAATTGATAGGTCGCTATTTTAAAGAACAATTTAAACAGTTTAGTATAGAAAACGAACAGCCAGGATATTTTAAAGAACAATTAATATACAATTACCTTTATAAGGGTCCGATACTTGAATGGCATTTAAAAATTAAACTAAGGATTGAAAAAAATTACCAGATTTTTCATGAATTGCTTCCCCCCAAAGGCAAAATGCTGGATATAGGATGCGGATATGGTTTTATGCCATACCTGCTGCACTTTACATCCAAAGAAAGAGAATTTACAGGAATTGACAATGATGAGGATAAAATTGAAACTGCTAATAATTGCTTTAGTAAGGATAACAAAATAAATTTTATTTTTGGAAATGCGTTGGAACTTCCTTTCGATACATATGACGCAATAATTATGGCTGATGTATTGCCTTCTATGCAGGCAAAAGACCAAAAGCTTATTATTGAAAAATGTATTGATCACCTAAATCCAGGTGGAATGCTTATTATAAGAACTGATAATAAAAATTTAACTCAAAAAGATACAGGTACGATATTGACCAGGATTTTTTCACCTAAACCTTTTATATTTAACAGAGCAACTTCAAATGGCTCACCTTGTCTTTCAAGCCAATTTGTGAAGGATTTGGCAACTAACCAAAATATAAAATACACAGTGATAGATAATGAAAAATATACATCAGATATTGTTTTTGTATTAGAACGTAGACAGCTAAATTAATGATGGAGAATTTTGATATTCTAATAATCGGAAGCGGTATGGGTGGGTTGGTATGTGCCGATATCCTTGGGAGGGAGGGTTTTAAAGTTTGTGTACTTGAAAAAAATAAACAAATAGGAGGGTCCTTACAAACTTATGTACGCGATAAAGTGATTTTTGATTCGGGTGTGCATTATCTTGGGGGCCTTTCTAAAGGCCAGAACCTTTATCAGATATTTAAATATCTGGGCATTATGGATAAGCTTAAGTTGCAGCAACAGGATATTGATGCTTTTGATAAGATACTTATTGAAGGGGATAATACAGAATATAATTTTGCCCAGGGATACGAAAATTTTATCAATAAACTACTGGTTCATTTCCCTGAAGAGGAGCAGGCATTACGCATTTATTGCGATAAAATAAAAGAGGTTTGCAGTAAATTTCCATTATACAATTTGCGGTCATCAAATGATTTTAACGAAAAATCCGGTGTTCTTGAAATTGATACACAGGCTTATATTAATTCAATAACCACCAATACCAGGCTGCAAGGGATATTGGCTGCTAATAATGCTTTATACGCAGGCCAGGCAGATAAAACGCCCTTGTATGTACATGCCCTTATTTTAAACAGCTACATTGAAAGTTCATGGAAGTGTGTTGATGGTGGCTCACAGATAGCGAAGTTGCTATCAAAAAATATCAAGGAAAATGGTGGAAAAATAATCCGGAATTGTGAGGTTAAGAAGATAGTAGAAGAAAATGGGATGGCAAGTTATGTGGAACTTGCAGATGGCTCCAAAATGCATGCCCGGTACTTTATTTCTAACATGCATCCTGTTAAAACGCTGGAGATTACTGATACCCCGCTTATAAAAAATGCTTACCGTAACCGGTTAAAAAGCCTTGAAAATTCAACGTCGGCTTTTACTTTAAATATTGTTTTTAAGAAGAATAGTTTTAAATATTTTAAACACAACTATTATTGCGGCCGGGAAGGGTACGTATGGACCACGGCTGAACATACAGAAGAGAACTGGCCTTTAGGCTATGCTATATTTTGCGGCGCTTCCTCCAAATCGGAAGAATATGCTGACGGCTTATCTATACTTTCATATATGCGATATGAAGAAGTAGCGCAATGGAAAGATACATTTAACACTGTCTCAAACGTAAATGACCGCGGCGAAACCTACAACGCTTTTAAAAAGCGTAAAGCTGAAATTTTGTTAGATGCCGTTGAAAGAAAGTTTCCTGATTTAAGAAATTGTATAAAATCGTATTACGTAGCTACTCCGCTTTCGTACAGGGATTATATCGGAAATGAAGACGGCTCATTATATGGTATAGTTAAAGATTATAAGCATCCTTTAAAAACATTCATTTCGCCCCGTACCAAGTTGCCAAATTTATATTTAACAGGGCAAAACCTTAACTTACACGGAATATTAGGAGCATCAATGAGCAGTATAGTTACTTGTTGCGCATTATTAGGTAATGATAGCGTTATAACTAAAATAAGAAATGCTTAAAAAAAGCACACTCGTTAAAAGGTTGCTGAAAAGCATTTTATATGTTTTTTCGGGCGTTACTGTTTTACTGTTAATACTTGCTGTTTATTTATTTTGCGTTGCCATTGATTATCCTCCAAAGCCAAAAGATGTAAGCAGTGAAAAATTGCAACGAAACGAACCTTCACCAGGGTTTTATACTATTAAAAACAACTGGTTCCGTAAAAGTAAAAGCGGCTTGTACGAGTTATATATTGAAGGTGAACCTTTTGAAAGGGGAGTGATTAACGGAAAACTTACTAAAGAGCTAGTAATAAAACAGGAGGATTACTTTACTGCACAGATAGCTAAAATAGTTCCCTCGAAATTTTACCGTTCTTTTCTTAAATATTTTGTAGCCTGGTTTAACCGGGATCTGGACAAAAATATAACCAAAGAGTATAAAGAAGAGATTTACGGTATATCTCAATCCGCTTCGGATAAATATCGATATATAGGATCTAACTATCAACGGATACTCAATTATCATGCTGCTCATGATATAGGTCACGCTTTACAAGGCATGGCTTTGGTGGGCTGTACATCATTTGGCACCTGGGATGCCCGGTCGGAAGATAGTACAATGATCATTGGCCGTAATTTTGATTTTTATGTAAATGATGACTTTGCCCGTGATAAAATTGTAGCTTTTTATAATCCTGCACATGGTTATAAGTTCATGACTGTTACTTGGGGAGGGTTTATAGGAGCGGTGTCAGGCATGAATGACAGAGGGCTAAGCTTAACAATAAACGCTGCTAAAAGCACAGTACCCACCGGTTCTGCTACACCCGTATCATTAGTTGCCCGGGAAATTTTACAGTACGCACAAAATATTAAGGAAGCTATTCAGATCGCAAAAAAAAGGAGAATGTTTGTTTCTGAGTCATTGCTGGTCGCATCAGCTTATGATAAGAAAGCGGTTGTAATTGAAAAAACACCGGATACCCTTGATGTATATGATCCAAACGCCAATTTTATAGTTTGTGCTAATCATTTTCAGGGTAAAGTTTTGCGTCAGTCAAAAGGAAATATTGAACAGATAAGCAATAGCGCATCACCGTATCGTTATGAACACTTAATGGACTTATTAAATAATAATGGAAAAAATACCGTTCAAAAAACCATTAATATATTAAGAGATACAAAAGGTTTAAACAATGCAAATATTGGCTTAGGTAACGAAAAATCAATTAACGAGTTTGTTGCCCACCATTCTATTGTTTTTGAGCCGCAAAAATTAAAAGTGTGGGTTTCAACCTCTCCGTGGCAACTGGGTCAATTTGTTTGTTATGATCTAAAAAAAGTTTTTGCCTTAAAGGGTATGAAAAAGGACCAAGAGATTATTGATAGCAATCTTACCATTGCTGCCGATACATTTTTAAAATCCCGCTCATATAAAAATTTTGTAGCTTACAGAAGCATTGAACAACGCATAAATGATAACGAACAGGTTGATCCCGACAGCTTGATTATCAATAATCCTCAATATTATAATGCTTACGTAATTGCCGGGAATTATTCATTTAAACAAAAGCAATTTAAAAAGGCCCTTCACTTTTACCAAACAGCTTTAACAAAAGTGATTGCAACAAAACAGGAAGAAGATTCTATAAAACAAAAAATAACTCAATGCAAAAAAAATTAGGTGTATGACATTTAAAAAATATAAGTAGTATATAAACTGTAGAGACATTTTTTCCGATTTCCAACTAGCCTATGAGCAATAATTTCTGGGACCATATCTTTCAACAGTTCCAAATTCCTTTTACCAACCCGGTACTTATTTTTACGCTTATACTTTTTATTATTCTGTTTTCGCCATTACTGATGGGGAAAATTAAAATACCCGATATTATAGGATTTATTATAGCGGGTATTGCCATTGGCCCTTATGGGCTAAACTTGCTCAGTAAAAACTCGGCTGTTGATCTATTTGCTACAATAGGCTTGCTTTATATAATGTTTATTGCCGGTATTGAGCTTGATCTTAATGAGTTTAAAAAGAAAAAACATAAAAGCTTTGTATTCGGATTTTTAACATTTTCTATACCTATATTGATTGGCTTCCCTGTTTGTTACTACCTGCTTGGCTATCCCTTAATTACTTCTTTTCTTACATCAAGCATGTTTGCAACCCATACACTGGTAGCGTATCCAATTATAAGCAAATACGGGATTTCAAAAAATGAAGCGGTGGCAGTTACCATAGGCGGAACAATATTAACTGATACGGCGGTGCTTATTATCCTGGCTGTAATTATTGGAACTAAAAGTGGCGGATTAACCACTGCGTTTTGGCTGCAGTTAATAGTTTCCCTTACCATATTCACTTTAATTGTGTTTTTACTTATTCCCCGTATAGCTAAATGGTTCTTTACCAAGCCTGAAAGTGGGAAAACGTCACATTATGTTTTCATACTCTCCTGTTTGTTTTTTTCAGCATTTTTGGCACAACTGGCCGGAGTTGAACCTATTATCGGCGCATTTATTGCAGGACTTGCCCTTAACCCTTTAATTCCACGGCCGTCGGAACTGAGCAATAACATTGAATTTGTAGGTAGATCCATATTTATTCCGTTCTTCCTTATAAGTGTAGGAATGGTAGTTGACCTGCATGTGTTTTTCAGAGGGCAGCAGGCCATCCTTATAGCTATAATTTTAACCATCGTAGCCTTAGCGGGAAAATGGTTATCCGCTCTTTTCACCCAAAAAATATTTAACTATTCAACTATTCAGCGTAAGCTGATATTTGGGTTAAGCAGTTCGCATGCTGCTGCAACGCTGGCCATCATATTAGTTGGTTATAAAAACAAAATTATTGATGAAAACATCCTGAATGGAACTATCATACTTATCCTGGTTACCTGTATGGTGGCTTCATTTGCTACCGAGCGTGCAAGCAAGAAGATTATTTTATTGCCTCCAAATAAAAGTATTGAATAATTGTTTGAAATAAATATTCAGATGTATAATGCCGGTAACCGGGTATCAAGGCTTTTAATCAATTTTTATCTAAGTTTGATAAAAAATAACTAACAAATGATAGCTGGTCTTGGTATTGATATAATTGAAGTTGAACGGATTGCAGACAAGATTAAGAAAGAAAATGGTTTCAGGGAATTGGTTTTTTCTGAAAATGAAATAGTCTATTGCGAAAACAAAACCAACAAATACGAACATTATGCAGCCCGTTTTGCAGCAAAGGAAGCTTTTTTTAAAGCAATTGGAACAGGCTGGCTTAAGGACACCGCATTTAACGAAGTTGAGATAATTAATAATAAACTTGGCAAACCTGAACTGGTCTTCCTGGGTGCGACAACGGTTACCATTAATGCTATGCAAATTATTAACATTATAGTTTCTTTAACCCATATTAAAACTGTGGCATCAGCAGTAGTAATTATAGAAAAATAATGATTCCCTGTTAATAAGGTGAATGCATAAAATGCCCAAAATCAGCGATTTTAAGCATTTTTATGCGGTAATGGTAATTTAATTTAAATTGATACTGTTGATGCCTTTTTCCAGGGCAGTATCCTGTATGCCCGGTATAGCTGTACCTTCTACACGAAATATTGTAACATCGGTCATTCCTATAAGCCCCAGGACCTTTTTTAAATAGGGGGCGATATAGTCGTGGGTTTGCATTGGTCCTTCCGAGTAAATACCGCCTGTAGTTTCGGCAATATAGATTTTTTTACCTTTAATCAGTCCTTCAGCACCATTCTTGTCATGTTTGAAAGTAACTCCTGCCCTCACAATATGATCAAGCCAGGCCTTTAATGTAGAATGGATCGTAAAGTTATACATTGGTGCGCCTATCACAATAATATTAGCATCCAGAATTTCCTGTATAGCTTCATCTGAATGCCTTAAAGCTGCTCTATTTTCAGGTGTCCTGTTTTCAGCCGGCGTGAAAAAAGAAGTGATATGGGCCTCTTCCAGGTGGGGGAATCGTTTTTCAACAAGGTTGCTTTCTTTTACAGTACTGCCGGGATATGCAGCTTGTATTTTTTTAATAACAGCATTTCCTAATTTAATACTAAACGAGGCTTCTCCTCTTGGGCTGGAAATAATATGAAGTATTTTTTTCATCGTTTTTGTTTTTAATCTGAGCAAAACTACCTATATTTGGTTATAAATTATTAGTAGTATACAAAAGATTAGTAGTAACCTTTATATTAGTTTTCTAAAAATCAGATCGTTATGAATATTGACGCAAAGGTTACTTCCCGGGAATGTACAGGTTTGTTAAACGCTATTGGCGATGCGCTTTATGTAATTGGCGGTAAATGGAAATTACGGGTAATTGTAGCTTTAGGGGAAGGCAATAAACGCTTCAACGAAATACAACGAACTGTAAATGGGATTTCGGCCCGTGTATTGTCTAACGAGCTAAAGGAACTTGAATTAAATGGCTTTGTCAAAAGAATTGTACATCCTCAAACACCGGTAGTGGTAGAATATCATATCACTGATTACGCAAATACATTAAAGGATGTGCTGGGTGCGCTGTCTGAATGGGGCACGATGCATCGCGAGAAAATTAGAAAGGAAAGATAGTTTGAGTTCAGAAACCAAGCAATAATAATCCGTTCTATTTTTCAAAACTGGTCAGGTTACAGTCTAATTTATGATCCCAATTACCAGTCTTGGCCGCTGCCTTGTAGGTGGATCTCAAAAATTTCAGCAAAGTGCCTTCCGGATCTTCAGCCTGCTGTACAATCTCGTAGTTCAATAAAAGCTCACCCATTTCAGCATTGTAAAAAGCCTGCTCAGGCTCAACAGGCTGTGTGCTATAAGCCGGTTGGAAAGGATAGCAATAAGAATAAAATGCAGGAAAAGGATAAACGTCACTGCCTGGCCAAAAGCCAGCGCTGGATACTTCATGAGAGTAAGCCTCCTGCATAACCCGCTCCGACATATTTGGTACTTTACTATGATACAACGGTGCCGTTCTGCCCGAAAAGCGGGTCACTGCTAAATCGAAGCCGCCCCAAAACAAATGCACCGGACTGCATTTTCCAGTAAACTCAGCTCTGAACCGGGTAAATACTGAATCGATCCTGACTAAAGCTTGCCAATACGTATGCATTTGGTGGGCATCATAGGTTTTATGCACATCATCATCTGCAAAAGGAATCGCTATTTCGAGTTCGTTGGGCTTGGCATAGATCTCTGTGGATATATTCATTTCACTAAGCAAGCTAAATAGGTCACTATAAAAACTTGCTACCGTTCTTTGTTGCAGGGGCAGACGCTTTAAACCGCCGTCACTTGCTGAAACCACTAATTGGTGATCTATAAAATCTAAATCGATTTGAAAGCTGTGATTCCCATAAGGGATACTTCCAGTGGAAAGCCCCCTTGAGGATATATAAAGTGTTACATGCCAGCCATGAT
The DNA here is from genome assembly GCA_028288305.1 of Mucilaginibacter sp. GTDB lineage: Bacteria > Bacteroidota > Bacteroidia > Sphingobacteriales > Sphingobacteriaceae > Mucilaginibacter. Next base: position 149,507 of record JAQBOA010000016.1, on the reverse strand, counting down.
TGATCCAGGGCATATTAACCATCCGTATTTTCCCAACGATCTGTGTCCAAAGCTGTACAGTCTGTAACGTGTCCTTTAAGTTATTGTAAATTAGTACTGGCCAGTTGCCGCCCCGTTTTTCTTTGCTCATGACTATTATTATTTAAATACTTTTAATATAGCTTAACCCAAAACGCTTAGCTAACAAGACTTGTTTTAAATAAACAACTCAGATTCTGATTAATCCAATTCAATGTCATCGTTTTAGTTCTTGTCTTAAGTTATAAGATCGCTAAAAGATAGCAGCTTATTATTTTCCTGTTTTCGTAGGATCACTTGAAGAAGGTTCTGTGCACAGTGTGATATTGGTAACGGAAATATTTTGAAGGCATGTTATTGATTAGCGGCATTTAACATGATAGGGTCAGGTTATCTATTATTGCTCTTAACATTATAGTATTAAAATTCGTCTGCAGTTGACCTGTAATCAATATGGCGCGAACCTTGAAAGGTCATTATATTATTGCTTGTATCAATCAAAAACGTCCATTCGGAAGTTTGGTCTTTCTTTTCTGTCAGTATATCCTCGCAGCCGAAAGTGAAATTAATATCCAGCACGACGCGAAATCCACCTTTTCCGGTATCTTTATCAAAATGCACCCTATCAAAATCCATCCTGGTTACTTCGGGTGAGCCCCCGGATTTGAATTCGCGCTGGATTTCGTACCTCAGTTTATCGTAGTTTTCGGAAAATGGCCGGAATAATTCGTTTAAAAGCATGGCGATGTCGGCTTCGTCCTTTAAAGAAATGGTTTGTTTCTTTGCCAGCTGTATTTCAAATTCATTCATTTTATGTTAATAATAGTGGATATATTTTACCTGCTCGGTCAAGCGTCTTCTTATCGGCTGCAAGCAATTTACAACGTCTAGCTCAAAAAATTTCTTAAATCTTATAAAAAGCAAACATTGATTAGATAAGCTCTTGATTAAAGAAAAAAGGTAGCCTTTCTAAGGCTAATGAAATAGAAAAAATGGAGTTTTGTCCGCAGAACACCTCTACAATGGACGAAATCCGTTCCAGCGGGCGAAGCCAGCCTTCGCTCCTACAGCGGACTTCGTCGCAGATTGAGGTTCCAACGGGCGAAGCTCGCCTTCGCAGCTCCAGCGGACTTCGTCCGCCGTAGCCCGCTTCGGCGAGCGAAGGCGGAGAGAGAGGGATTCGAACCCCCGGTACCTGTTACAGTACACCTGATTTCGAATCAGGCACATTGAACCGCTCTGACATCTCTCCGGATTAAAAATTGTTTAAAACAGCCTGCAAATCTATAAAATAAAAACCCGGAATTCAGCATTATTGCCTTGTTTGAAAAGTGTAAAATCATTTTGAGAGATTGTGTTTTTTATAATTCTTTCTATACTTTTTTTAAAATTTCTAAATCCTTTATTAACTCAATGACCGCTTTTTATCATATTGGTAAAAACTATTAAAAAATAAGATTTATATAGATAAAATCTATAAAGCATCAATTCTTTATATAAAAATGGCTTTGATAAAATTGGTATATTTGAAATAAATAAACAATTAGATTATTAATATGATAACTATAGGCGAAAAATTCCCGCAATTTTCTAAAACAGCAGTAGTAAGCATTGAAAAAGGAAAAGAGTTTGAAACAATAACTTCCGATTTCATGGTAAATGAAGATAACGTTTGGACAGTAATGTTCTGGTGGCCAAAAGATTTTACTTTTGTATGTCCTACTGAGATTGCCGAGTTCAATAAAAACTACGGAGAGTTCCGCGACCGTGACTCAAGATTGATCGGCGCTTCAACTGATACAGAGTTTGTTCATGCTGCATGGAGAAGAGACCATGATGACTTGCGCGATCTTAAATTTCCGATGCTTGCTGATACTTCAAAATCTTTGGCTGAAGACCTGGGCATTTTAGAGCCTAATGAAAAAATCGCATACCGCGCTACTTTTATTGTTGATCCTACCGGCATTATCCGCTGGGTATCTGTAAACGACCTTAGTGTTGGCCGCAATGTGAAAGAAGTTTTACGTGTGCTGGATGCTTTGCAAACAGACGAACTTTGCCCATGTAACTGGGTTAAAGGCGAAGAAACTTTAACTGTTTAATTAATTTTTTTACAACAAATCCCCGTATAAACTATATGCGGGGATTTGTTATTCATAGGTAGTCGAAAGAAATTTTTAAAAGCGGTAGACAAGAGCGATTCTTTCCTTGGGGAAGGAGGAGGTAGGGGTTTAGCGAACTATTTTACCCCACGCTACAGTTTTTACAAAGTCGAAAACACAGGTAGTAATGCGTACATTAACGGCGAAACCCCTCCCTGCCACTTCGCGACCAATCGCACCCCTCCCGCGGGAGGGAGTTCTTACGCCAATTTCAATCTTCCGAGAACCTGTGATTTTTTATTCATACCAATCTGATAATAATGAACGAATCCACTGAAATAATAAACGAAATACTGCAAAACCTGGGCATTGACATTGCTTATCGCAACAACAGCCTTACTTTGCTTGAAAAGGGCGAGTCACGCTACCTGCGGGACATGAAGATTAACTTAAGCAGTACGCTTACATCTGATCACTTAAGCCCAAAAGAATGCGGCTTAATCGGTCTTTCAACAGCTATTAACAATAACAATACATTATTAACGGCTTTTTTTACCCGTTATGCAGAAGAGCAAGGCGCTACGCCTGCCGAAACCGGTGAAGCAGCAGGCTGTGCTTCTTTGCTGGCATCAAACAATGTGTTTTATCGTTTCCGTCATTTTACACAAAAAGAAAAATACGGACAAATACCGGCACGTATACGTATGCAGCTAATGATGAAACCTGTTACCGGCAAAGAATTTTTTGAGCTGATGAGTCTGGTCGTTTCTGCTGTTAATGGTTGCGAAATGTGTGTAAATGCACATGAAGATTCGCTTATAAAGCTCGGCACTACCGAAGAGCGGATTTTTGATGCAGTTAGGATAGCATCCCTTGTAACCTCTGCAGGCAAAATAATATTTTAAATTAAAAAAGTTTTATAAAAATGCTGTTCCTGTTTATAGTGACAGCATTTTTATAAACTTTCTACTTCTAGTATCTTTATAAAATAGACATAGCTTGAGAACTGGTTAATTTAAAACTACTGCCTCAACAAGCACATCCCAATGTGCGATAATCAATTCAAAACGATGCTGTTCTGCCTTTTTGTAGCTTTCCTGATCAGGAAACAGTTGCTTTTTAAACGGATCAACTATGCTGTAATCTAATGCAAGGTGTTCATTTTTAAAAGTTAGGATCACTTTAAAATCCCACCTGCTATCTTCACTGCTATGAATAATTGGTGTCTCAGCTTTTATGCTCAATATATCGCCCTTCTCTAACAATTTCTTTAACAGTGGATAATGGTTTTTCTTCCACAACGCTATAAATTCATCAGCATAACCCCATTTTGTTTTATAATAACTTTCAATAGTTATCGGGGCCGATTCAGCCTGCTTAGCTTGCGCGAATGTTTTACTACCGAAAGCCATGAGGGCAATCACAACAAGTAACAAAATATTTCTTTTCATAAATTTTTATTTAAAGGTACAAAGCAAAGCTATATTAAGCCGTCCGTGTAAAAACTTTACAATTAATTATTCTGTACACCTCGGAAACCTAAATGCTCCATGCCACTATCTTCAGTGCTCTTCATTCTGCGGGATACCCTGTAACCAGTGCAATAACTTTCATTACATAAAAATGAGCCACCCCTTATTACGCGTTTTTTTGCATAAGGCTCATCTGGATCAAAACTATTTGCAGGCCCCTGCGGGTTTTTAATTCCGCCGGGCCTGCTTATAGTTTGATAATACTTATTGTTATAATAATCGGCGCACCATTCCCATACATTACCGGCCATGTCATACAGTCCATAGCCATTGGCCGCGAACGAAGCAACAGGAGCTAAACCATAAAATTTATCACGTAGGGTGTTTTGATCAGGGAAATGACCCTGCCAGGTATTGGCTTTAACTTTGCCTTCATCAACAGGCTCATCGCCCCATGGGTATAGTTTATTTTGTAAACCTCCCCTTGCAGCCCATTCCCATTCTGCTTCTGTTGGCAGGCGTTTACCTGCCCATTTACAGTATGCAACCGCATCGAACCATGAAATGTGCACTACGGGATAATTCTCTTTTCCTTTTATATTACTGCCCGGTCCGTGCGGATGCTTCCAGTTAGCGTCCTTTTTCCATTCCCACCACTGGCTGTAATCGTCCAATGAAACGGTATGTGCCGGAGGTGCAAAAACTAGCGAAGCTGCAACAAGGAGGCTGTCATCTGGTTTTGGCGTTCCTGGCGGTAATTGTTTTTTTAACGCGGTCCAATCCGGTTTGCGCTCGGCAGTTGTTATATACGCGGTGGCTTTTACAAATTGTGCAAATTGTGCGTTTGTAACCTCAGTAGCATCCATCCAAAATCCATCAACCGTTACTTTATGTTTGGGATATTCATCAATTGCTGCCTGTTTATTGTCGCCACCCATTAAAAAAGTACCCGTCTTTATCCAAACCATTCCAGCATGTGCCTCCTTTATCTTTACCGGGCCAATAACCATCACTTGGGATGACTTTAGCGAAGGAAAACGGGATGGGATATTGGATTCGCAGCAAAGCGCCTTTTTATAAGGAATACCGTTTATGGCTGAAGCAGCCTTACTGGCAACCTTAGCGGGATTTTGCTCACAGGAAAAGCAAAATATCAACAATATGAATGGAAATTTAAAAGACTTCATGAGATTACAATTGAAAAAAAATTATAGAACTACGTATTGAGTTTTGCAAATTCATTGCCCCGTCGCTTTAGCACGGGGATAAGATCATTTTTGCTTTCATGGCTTTAGCCTAAACAAGCTTTACTAGTATTTGGCTAAAGCCTAAAAACATGTTTGTTATTTACCCCGACCTAAAGGTTAGGGCTATGAAATATTGCTGTAAATACCATTCAGAAACTAAAAACAAAACTTCAAAAAATTAATTTACTGCCGCATTGGCTCCGGGTTCTTTAGCAATATGATGTATTCTTCCCTTAAGCACATCTTCCCAGTCGATAAAAGGGTATATGTTATTCTTTTTGGCCAGATCATCATAAAGCGCTTTTAGTTCATTTAATTTTTCAGGATATTTTGAAGCGACATTAATACGTTCATTAAAATCTGTATTCAGGTTATATAATTCCCAAACATCCGTATCAAAGTTATTTACTGCCGAGCCTGCTGCTGTACCGGTCTTTGGCCTGCCAAGATCTATAACATCCGGGTGATGATATACTTCCGCCTTCCAGCCATCTTTATAAACAGACCGTGATCCAAAAATATAGTAATACTGAATTTTATGCCTCGATGGCGCACTGGCGTCATTAAATGAATAAACCAATGAAGTTCCCTGCAATGTGTCTTGTTTTATGCCACGTATATATTCCGGTGGATTGATGCCCAAATATTCCAGTGTTGTAGGCAGTATATCTATCACGTGACCATACTGGGTGCGGATACCTCCGGCATTTTTTATCCCTTTGGGATAATAAACAATTAAAGGGTTACGTGTGCCGCCTTCGGAATTTGCATCCTCTTTCCAGAATTTAAACGGCGTATTGGCAGCCTGAGCCCATCCGAGCGGATAATTTGTTTGCTTTCCGTCAGGTGTACCTATTTCGCCAATCTTTTCTAAATTGTGCTTTATGTTTTCTTCTTCGCTAAGCTGATTTTTAAATATGGTACGATCAATATCTCCGTTAAATGTACCTTCTTTGCTCGCCCCGTTATCACCAATAATTACAAATACCAGCGTATTGTCAAGCTGCTTGCTTGCTTTCAGATAATTAATTAAACGGCCCACTTCATGGTCCGCATAAGTTAAATAACCTGCATAAACTTCCATAAAGCGCGCGTATAGTTTCTTTTCATCTTCAGGAAGTGATTTCCAGGCTTTAATATCTGGGTTACGTTCCGGCAACACCGCATTCGCGGGAATGATACCAAGCTTTTTCTGATTAGCGAAAACCCTTTCACGAAAAACATCCCATCCTTCATCAAACTTACCTTTATATTGGTCGCTCCATTCTTTGGCAACCTGGTGCGGGGCATGCGTTGCACCGGGCGAGTAATAAAGAAAGAAAGGTTTGTTAGGGGCTACTTTTTGTTGCCTTGTAAGATAAAAAATGGCTTTATCAGTAATTTGTTCATTCAAATTCCTTCCGTCAGGGGTAACATGGGCGTTATCTTCAATCAGGTCTGGTTGGTATTGGTCTGTTTGTGAGCCGAGGAAACCAAAATAGTGGTCAAAACCTTTTCCTGACGGCCAACGGTCAAATGGTCCGGCATCAGTAGCATCCTCATCTGGTGTTAATCCATATTTGCCCACCCCAAAGGTATTATATCCGTTTTCGCGCAATATCTCAGCAGCAGTACCTTTGTCTGATGGTATACGGCCGTCCCATCCCGGGAAACCGGCTGATAAACTGGTATGTGCAAACCCTCCCATATGTACATAGTGATGGTTCCGTCCGGTTAATAATGCCGACCGGGTTGGGGCGCAAATAGCTGCAGTGTGAAAGTTAGTATACCGCAAACCCAGGCTTGCCAGCGTATCGAAATTAGGCGTTCTGATCACACCGCCAAATGTTGATGATGCACCAAAGCCTACATCATCCAATATTATCCATAAAACATTGGGTGCGCCTTTGGGCGCTTTTATCGGGGCTGTCCACGATTCTTTTGAATCTGCAAGAGTTTTTCCAACAACTCCTTTAAAAGGTTGCTGCTGTTGCGTGAAGTTTTGGGCCGATGCATAATTTATAAGTAATAAACCAGGCAATACAAACCCAACTAGTCTTTTAAGGTTTTTTATATGATTTTTCATTTTGATAATCCTTTATCGTTTAATAATGTTTAGGCGGATTCAGTTATAGCCTGGTTTGAGGTAAACACACCGTTGTTGCGAAGATCCTTGTATTCATGAAGTTGTTCTGATGTTTTGGCGTCGTCAATATCCATGCGTACCATTGGCCCGTTAGGGGCAAGTTCACTGCCCTCAACCTTTGATTTAAATATGGGCCATAATAGCTGCGCGTACCATTGATCACCCTCATAATGTGATATACCGTAAGCTTTGGGATACTGGCGTGATATTAAAGCAGTTCCGAAAATAACATCCCACAAAAAAAACATATTGCCAAAGTTGCCTTTGTAATGTCCTACGCCGTCATCAGTAGTTGCCGCGTGGTGGGCATGATGGGTTGCCGGCGTGGATATAAAACGCTCCAGTACCCAGGCTAAAGGGTGCAGCACTTTATATTTATAAAGAGGCTTGTCCCAGGGTATGCTGGAGTGTGCAAGCGTGGTAATTGCTCCTTTTATACCCTTTATTACAATTACGGGGAGACCTAAACCTAAATAAACCAATGCTGTTGTTAAATAAGTTTGAGAGAAAAAGAGGGTATATATGGCGTTTTGCCTGCTGGCCATTGCCATGCCCATGTAGGAGGCTGAATGATGGGTGCGGTGAAAACGCCATAACCATGGCACTTCGTGGTGCAACCGATGATACCAATACTGTGTCAAATCATCTGCTACAGCAATAATTATACAGCCCCAAAAGAAAGGCACCCAGTTAAATACATTCTTAAAGCCAGGGAGTATAGAAGGCAAAATTTGCAGTCCGTAGTAAGCAACTGCCGGCCTGATGATAAGCCTGGGAAGCGTAAAGCATGCTATATCAACCCATCTTTCATTTTTTGGCCATTTATTTTTATATAACCCGAATGAAAATTCGAGTACGCCAAGAAAAAATACTAAAAAGGGAAATCCATAACCATTAAGGTTTTCCACTATTTTTTTTACAAATTCAATCGTTGTTTCCATTGTTTAAAGTGTTTGTTTTGTTTATTGATTTTGAACTCGGGTTAGTTGGCTGTTTCTTTTCCCATGGCCGCTGGCCAGTGAAATAAAACGTTAAAAACATGAGTGCTATGGGCAGCACATAAATGAATAAGCTCACGAATGCATTCCTGATTATTCTTTGTTTGGTGGCAGGTTCCATTTTCATAATTACATTGGTTTTATTTGGTTTGATAATTTGTTGTTTTAACTTTATTATGATTGGTTAGTAATTTTTGGGTAAGCCAGAGGCCGCCGAAAATGATGATAAAGGGCACCAGTGTTACTGCGATTCCCACCAGTACTTTTTTTCCGATTAATGTTACGTCTGATAATGTCATATTTATTTGATTTAGTTCATAGTTCATGGTTCATGGTTGATAGTTCATGGTAGCTGCACCTCTTTCGGCTATGAACCATGAACTATCAACCATGAACTAATTAGTAGCCCGGGTTCTGTGTTAACTTAGGGTTCAGTTGAATTTCGACTTGTGGAATTGGAAATAAATTATTTTTTGAACTGGCAGCTGATTTTGCCGGATATTTATGGAGTGCATCAACCAGCACTGTACCGCCCTGGCGCACTAAATCAAACCAGCGGTGTCCCTCCTGTATAAACTCCTTTCTTCTTTCTAAGAAAACCGAATCCCTAAAATCTGAATGGTTTAAACCTGGTGTTAAATTAGGTATGTTAGCTCTTGCCCTTACCTGGTTAATAGCATTATAAGCAGCAGGTGTTGGCACTTCGTTTATTTCGTTTTGCACTTCGGCATACATTAGCAATACATCAGCATAGCGGATAACCGGATAATTTATGCCGCTTTGCCCCTGTGTACTCAATGGGGATAAACTATAATCGACAAACTTGTTAAAATAAGGGGTGTAAGCATTGTTAAAAATTACCGTTTTACCTGTTGCTGCATTAAACACTGAAGTGTAAAAGGTTACCGCCTTGCGTGTATCAGTTGCGCTAAACAACTTGCTAATACTGCTGTCGGCAGGAATATCTACCGGAAAGATGCCTGTATTAAACGAGCTAAAGCTCTGACTTAAAACTTGCGTACTGTTTACGGCTCCCAAATTGGTTTCGAACTGTACCGAGAAAATGTGTTCAACACCATTTTTAGTAGATTTTTGAAATGCCTGGATATAATTGGGGAAAAGAGCATAACCATACCCACCATTAATAACATCATTTAGCTGGATAAGCGCATTCGGCCAATCCTGTTTGGTTAAATAAACTTTGGCCAGCAAAGCATGGGCCGCACCTCCTGTTGCCCTCCCTACATCAGCGCCCGAATATGATTTTGGTAAATTGGTGGCATCTTTAAGATCTGTAATAATCTGGCTGTAAACGCTGTCTGAGGCAGTCCGTCCTACTAAAAGGCTGGTTACATTGATACTCGTTGGGTTATGTAATACCAAAGGCACTGCTCCGTATAAACGTACCAGGTTAAAGTATAAAAGCGCCCTGATAAATTTTGATTCTCTTACTAACCTCGACCGGAGTGTTGTATCAAACTGTATTGCCGGAATATTATCTATCGCAATGTTTGCCCGGTTTATACCATAATATAGCTGTTGCCAAACTTTTTGTACCCTGCTGTTAGCAGCCACATAGGTGGCAGTGCCTAAAGCCCTTACATCAGGGTTGGTATTGCTGGGACTATAAATTTGATTATCGCTTCCGTTTTCTACCAAAAGATTAAGTTGCCGGCCATACAACGGAAAATCACCCGCCGGATCACTATTTAAGGAACTATAGGCGGCATTTACTGCCGAATTAGCATCAGATGACGTTTTATAGAATTGAGATGATACAATAACCGAATCCGGATTTTCGGTCAGCTTCTTGCACGAATGCAATGTGCTGTAGATAGTAATTATTATTATTATTGAGAAAAGCTTTTTCATATTTATCATATTATTTTATTAAAAAGTGAGATTGAGGCCTGCCAGGAAAGTCCTTACCGGCGGATAGGTACCATAGTCTATCCCCTGCTTGGTATTATCGTTATCATAAAAGTTAGCTTCCGGGTCAAGGCCCGTGTATTTGGTAATTGTTAACAGGTTTTGTCCCGAAACATAAATCCTTAACTGCTTTGCATGAATTTTTGAAAGGAAACTATTGGTAAAAGTGTATCCAAGAGAAGCATTTTTTAGCTTTAAATAAGAGCCGTCTTCTATATACCGGTCTGTTACCTGGGGTACAGGTGAATTGGTCGCCCTGGCAACTGTTCCGTTTGGATTTTGTGGACTCCACCTGTTTAATAATGTAGCCGAAGCGTTTAGCGTTAAGGTTGGGCGCTCTAACGATTGCTGAAGCAGGTTAAATATTTTATTGCCATAGGATCCAGTGAAAAATATGGAAAGATCAAATTTCTTATAAGTAAAAGTATTGGATATGCTTCCGGTAAATTTTGGCTGGGCGCTGCCAAGGTTATGTTTATCGCTTGTGGTAATTTTGCCGTCGCCATTATAGTCAACATATTTAGTGTCACCTACTTTTTGAGGCACACCAGCCAAAAGTGGTACACCGTTAGCTATATCTTTAGCGGTCAAAAGACCATTGGTTGTATATCCCCAAAAAGTACTTACCGGCAAACCTACCTTTACAATTACGGGAGATACCTGCCCGGTAGGCGCCAGCGGGAAATAACTGTTAACACCCGGCCCAAGGCTTAAAATCTTATTCCTGTTTAATCCGAATACTATGCTTGTTTTCCAGCTAAAGTCATCGCCCTTAATGTTGTCAGTATTTAAAGCAAGCTCAATCCCTTTATTCTCTACGCTTCCCACATTTTCAAGCTCACTGGCATAACCTGTATAAAGCGGCAACGGAACGCTAAGCAGCAAATCAGTGGTTTTTTTGTAATAAGCATCAAAAACAAAATTGACACGGCTGTTAAATAAGCCCAAATCGAAACCCACGTCATATTGCGTTGTTGTTTCCCATTTTAAATCAGGGTTAGCCAATTGAACCGGCGCGATACCTGTTACCAACGTGCTGTTTAAATAGTAGTTAGTTGGGGACAGTGCCGACAAAGAGCTATATGGAGGAACTTCTGAATTACCTGTTTGCCCGGCACTCAACCTTATCTTTAAGTTGCTGATAGTTTGAGATAGTGGTTTTAAAAAATCTTCTCTATCAGCATTCCAGGAAAGGCCCACAGATGGGAAAAATCCCCATTTGTGATTCACTCCTAATTTGGAAGAGCCGTCCGCACGTTCAGAAATAGTTAAATTATACTTGTGTAAGTACGAATAGTTAACCCTTGCAAGGTACGACTCCAAAGTAGCGCTATGGCTGCTTGATGAAGGCAGGTCGGCAATACCAGCATACGAAAGATTATTATAAGTGGTAAGATTATTTGGGAATTTTTGAGCGACTGCAACAGATGAAGCATCTTGCTCATACTGTAAGGTATAGCCACCAAGAACATTTAAAAAATGGGTTTTGTTAAATACGTGATCGTAAGTCAGCGTATTTTCATTTAACCAGCTCAGCTCATTACCGGCGCCGATTGAAGCATACCCGCTGGCAGCATAGCCAGTTGAACTGCCTGCCGGAGCGCCGGTGTTAGATGGTGCATAGTAATCCTGTGCAGTATTTAGTATATCAACCCCACCAGTTATTTTCAGTACGAGGCCTTCCAAAAGTTTATATTCTCCAGCAACATTTCCCAAAACACGGGTAAGCGTGGTTGCATTGGTGATTGCCGTTATATCTTGTAACGGGTTGGTAGGAGTGGCGATGTAAGGGTTAGAGATATTATAACTTCCATCGGAGTTTTTAATTAAAGCAACTGGTGATGCTAACAATAAATTGGCGTAAGCGTTACTAAAATTTATGCTGTTATAAGCGCTCCCATAAAGTTTGTTTTCAATACTCTGACTACCGAATACATTTGTCGTAACCCTAAAACGGTCCGAAACATCTTTTTCATAATTGACGCGTGCTGAATACCTTTTAAAGCCGGTATTTGATATTGTACCTTCCTGGTTAAAGTAATCTCCCGATATAAGATACCTGGATTTTTCATCTCCGCCCGAAATGGTTAGTTCATCATTTAATTCAGGAGCGTTTCGGAGCGCTGACCTTTGCCAGTTTGACCCTGTTCCTAAGGCGGCGATCTGTGCTCCCGTATAAGTTTGCGGCACTCCGTCGCTCACATTAACATCATTAATTAATGAGGCCCACTGGGATGCGTTAAGCAGATTAAGCGTTTTAGATACTTTTTGTACACCATAGTAGGAACTGAAGTTGACTGTATTTGCTCCCTTTTTACCTCTTTTAGTGGTAATAATTACTACACCGTTGGCTCCGCGTGAGCCATAAATAGCTGTTGCTGATGCATCTTTTAAAACTTCGATAGATTCGATATCCCCAGGATCGATGGTCGATAATGCATCAACGCTAGTACCGTTTGAACCGACATTGGCATAATCGTTATTATTGTATATAATAAAACCATCTATCACATATAACGGGGCGTTTCCAAAAGAGATAGAATTACCTCCGCGTATGCGTACGGTAGCAGAACTACCCGGCTGACCTGAGTTTGACGTTACAGCTACTCCCGAAACACCGCCCTGCAACAGGTTATCAAATGATGCCTGGGGTTGGTCAAGCAGGTTTTTTGGTACGGCAGCAATTGAACCGGTTACATCGCTTTTTTTCTGTTTGCCATAACCTACTATTACTACATCGTTTAGCTGGCTTATATTTTCAGCAAGCTGTATATTAATCGGACTGCCATCCGCTATTACCTGCTTTGTTTTATATCCAATAAAACTTATTATAAGCGTATAGGGAAATTTTTGACCGGTAACAAAAGAGAATTCTCCATGAGAACCAGTTGAAACAGAGTGGGTGGTTCTTTTAATAAGTATAACCACCCCCGGAATACCTTGTTTTGTTACCGAGTCAACAACAGTCCCCAATAATCTTGAATTTATAAGAGGAACAGTTTCAGTTTGAGCAAATGCGGTAAAAGGGATTATTAGAAAAAGAAATACTTTAGTGAACTTAATAAGTAGTGGTTTGGCATGGACATATATTTCCATATATTTAGCTTGTTTTATGTTAATAATTAATTGTTAGTAAAACTATTTATGATGATCAGTAAGTGATTGGCGTTACCGAGCTGATCAATCATTGAAATGACCGGCAAGGCTTCCTTGCCGGTTTATTTTTTATAAGTACTTGTTATTTCATTTTAGTAATTTTTAAGTGATTCAGTAATGCTCATTGAATTTACATTGGTCACAACTTACCATGTCAGCAGCTAGAACAATTAGCAAAAACGTTAAAAAGGTGTGTTGTGCTAATTAGCAACAACAACAGAAACAACACATTCGCATTACTTGAGCAGTAAGCAATAAATATAATGTGCTATTGTAGAAATGTAAAAAAGCTTTCATTGCGTTTGTTTTACAGAGCAAATATAATATTATTTATATAAATACTACTAAATCGATAGATTTTATAGATTAATATTATTTATTGTATACTACGAATCCGCTTTTGATTAAAAAAAAGTGAATAAATTTTAATTAGAAGTAAAAAAATACATTAACTTTAACAACCCCAAGTATCAAGGCCTAAACCGATTTTAAGTACAAATTATATATAGCTGAAACAAACCCCTGCATATTCTTATCGTATCTAATTAATTGAATTTACGATTCCGTTCCTGAAATGTATTTTAAAATCCTGGATATAGTTTTTATAAGTCAACTATTTGTAAATAAGCTAATTAATAATCTAATGGATAGCATTAATACCTTTTCTAATCAGAAAATTAAACAGTTGCCTTTAGATTTAAATGGTATACAGGCACATTATCTTAAAGATAAAAGTGTAGTAGCACTATTTGAAGAGCAAGTATTAAAGACTCCCGAAGCTATTGCGGTGGTGTTTGAAGACCAAAAGCTTAGCTATCAGGAACTTAATGCGCGCTCGAACCAATTGGCACATTATTTAACACATAGAGGAGTAAAGGCAGAAACACTTGTACCTATCAGTATAGCCCGCAGCCTGGAAATGATAATAGGCATCCTTGGAATATTGAAGGCAGGAGGAGCATATGTGCCTATTGATCCAGATTACCCAGCCGACCGGATCAGCTATATTTTGGAGGATACTGGGGCAAATTTGGTTATAGGCGATATAGTGAAAGAAATTAAAGAAGAACTAAGTTTAACGGTAATAGATTGGAAAGAGGATAGTTCTACTATTATCAAGGAGTTCCAATGCAACCCTGGAGTTAAAATATCGCCTAAACAGTTAGCTTATGTAATTTATACTTCGGGCTCAACGGGTAAACCTAAAGGAGTGATGATTGAGCATCAAAGCTTGCTAAATTATCTTTCCAGTAGTAAAGCAAGGTTTATTAATAACGAAGGGACAAATGCAGGCAGCTTTATTCACTTATCATATACATTTGATGCCTCACTTATAAGTTTATTTACCCCCTTCCTTTCAGGTAAATATTTGGTTATCGCATCAAAAAGTTCAATTGATGCATTTACCGATGCGAACCTGGAAAAATATGCACCATACGATTTTATTACAATCACCCCCTCTCACCTCGGGTTGCTGCCAACTACTTTTAAAAACACCAATTGCGGTTGGTTAACCAGCAAACTTGTGATAGGAGGAGAGAAGTTAAGATTGAGCGATCTGGATTTTCTTATTAAAAAAGGCATTAGTGTAGAGATTATTAATGAATATGGTCCAACAGAAGCGACTATAGGATGCTGTAGTTATAGTTTAAATACTTTGGAAGATTATGAATTTATACAGACTGAACTACCCATAGGCACACCAATACCAAATACCCGGGTTTATATAGCAAATGCGGACAAGGAGCTTAGTTCGATTGGTATAATAGGAGAGATCTGCATAGGGGGCATGGGATTGGCTCGTGGTTATCTGAACCATCCGGAGTTAACAGCAGAGAAATTTATAAAAGATCCGTTCAATAATGAAGCCGGGGCACGATTATATAAAACGGGCGATTGGGGCCGTCGACTGCCCGATGGAAACATCGAATACCTTGGCAGGATGGATGACCAGGTAAAGGTACGTGGCTACAGGATAGAACTCGGGGAGATTGAGGATGTACTGAACCGGAGCGGACTTGTACATGCGGGTATAGTAATGGCAAAAGATGATAACAGCGGCAATAAACTGCTAGTAGGGTATGTGGTAGCTGAAGGTGAATTTGATAAACAAGCTATACAGAAATACCTGGGGACAAAGCTGCCGGATTACATGGTGCCGGGAATTTGGGTAACGTTAGAGCGCCTGCCATTGATGGTTAACGGAAAGGTTGATCGCAATGCCTTGCCCGATCCGGAGTTACCCAATATGACAGCTGAGTATGCACCACCCCGGAACGCAACAGAAGAGGCGCTGGCAGGGATATGGCGGGAACTGCTTGGGGTGGAGCGGATAGGCGTCTATGATAATTTTTTTGACCTGGGCGGGCATTCGCTGTTAGCGATGCGTGCCGTATCAGCGATCCGGCGCCAATTGGACATAGAATTAAATATTGATGATCTGTTTGTCCATCCGTTTATAGCCGGACTTGGTGCATATCTTGACGAACAAACTAAAGGATCATCACTGCCTGCAATAGTAGCAGGAGCACGTCCTGAACATGTGCCTTTATCGTTCAGCCAGGAGCGCTTATGGTTTATCGACCAGTTAAATGGCAGCGTGCAATACCATTTACCGATAGTATGGCGCTTACGTGGTGAATTAGATGTTGAAATATTAAAAAAAACATTACAGGCCATAATTAACCGCCACGAAATATTGCGTACAGTGATCCTTGAGCATGATGGGCAAAGTTATCAACATATCATGGTGGCGGATAACTGGTATTTGGGCATCAAAGAACATTTAGCAGGTGGTGAAGCAGGTTTATCCCAGTTAATCACCGATTTGATCCATAAGCCGTTTGACCTGTCGGCCGACTACATGCTGCGTGCAGATCTGATCAGGATTCATGAGGAACACAATGTACTGGTAATAACAATGCATCATATAGCATCTGATGGATGGTCGGCATCGGTCTTGGTTAAGGAAATATCTGCCCTGTATGAAAAGTATGCAAGTAATGCAGGAACAGTATTACCGGAACTTTCTATACAGTACGCTGATTATGCGATATGGCAGCGGAGGTACATACAGGGAGAGTATCTGGACAAGAAGATAGCCTACTGGAAAGAGAAGCTGAAAGGCGTTTCGCCGCTGCAACTGCCTACGGATTTTAGCCGTCCTTTGATACAAAGTTCACGCGGCGCTGCAAGTACTTTTAAAATAGCCCAGGATTTATCTGAAGCGCTTTTGAGTTTAAGCCATCGTAATGAGGTCACACTTTTCATGACGTTACTATCAGCCTTTAGGGTATTGCTATACCGTTACAGCGGGCAGGATGATATATGTATAGGCACGCCTGTAGCAGGAAGGGTCCAGCACGAATTGGAAGAACTGATCGGCTTCTTCATTAACATGCTGCCTCTACGGAGCCATGTAAGGGCGGATATGTCCTTCAGCGAGATGTTGAGGGATATTAAAAGCATTACCCTTGAGGCCTTTAGACACCACGACGCACCTTTCGAGAAAGTGGTTGATGCAGTAGTTAAGGAACGTGATATGAGCATAAGCCCGCTGTTCCAGGTAATGTTTGTGTTCCAGAATACACCCGAAATACCCACGCTGAAATTGGGGCAACTGAGTTTGAATGCAGACAACCCGAAACATACCAAAGCCCAGTGTGATATCGCATTCATGGTAGAAGAAACAAGCAGTGGCATACAGGGAACGGTAGAATACAGTACTGACCTTTATATGGATGCGACGATAGAACGGATGATAAACCATTATATTAACCTTCTGGAGTCGATAGTAGCCTCGCCTGAACTAGAGATAAGCCGCATGGGCATATTGAGCGCAGAAGAAAAAGCCATCTTAAAAGAATTCAACGCCATAGAGGTAGCCTATCCTAAGGATAAAAGCATAGTTGACCTGTTCGAGGATCGGGCAGCGAAGAGCCCAGAGTCAACAGCGGTGATGTTCGAAGGGACAAAGCTGAGCTACGGGGAACTGAACAGGCATTCAAACCAGCTGGCGCATTACTTACAAAGCAAAGGGGTAAAGGCGGAGACGCTGGTACCGATCTGCGTGGAGCGGAGCCCGAAGATGGTGATAGGTATACTAGGCATACTGAAAGCCGGGGGGGTCTACGTACCCATTGACCCGGAATATCCCCAACATAGGATCAGCTATATGCTGGAAGACACCGGGGCAGCTATTGTATTAACCAGCAAAGCCGGCAAAGACAAGTTAAGCACATCAGCAGCAATAATAGAACTGGACACAGACTGGCAACAGATTGAAAAGGAAAAAGACAGCAATCCGCAAATCGGTATTACCCCAGACCAGCTGGCCTATGTGATCTATACCTCAGGCTCAACAGGCAAACCCAAAGGGGTGATGATCCAGCATAAAAATGCCTCGTCATTTATAGCCTGGTGCCAGCAGGAATTTGCATCCGATAATTTTAATATGGTATATGCTGTTACTTCCATCTGTTTTGATTTATCGATATTTGAACTGTTTTACCCCTTAAGTATGGGTAAACCGGTAAGGATACTGGAAAACGGACCGGCCATCGGTAATTATTTAGCGGAAGATTCAGCTGTATTAATCAATACCATTCCGTCGGTAATAGAATATTTAATCAATGAAAAGACCGACCTGAGCATGGCGAGTGTGATCAATATGGCCGGGGAACCGGTACCATTACGTGTTCTGGAAAGGCTCGATATGATTCATACAACGGTAAGAAATCTGTACGGGCCAACCGAGGATACCACTTACAGCACCATGAGCGTACTGGAGAAGGGAAAACTGATCACCATTGGCAAACCGATATCCAATACCCAAATCTATATACTAAGCGGGGACAAAGAGTTAACGCCAATTGGAGTAGCAGGAGAGATTTGCATAGGAGGCGCAGGCTTATCGAGAGGCTACCTGAACCGAAAAGACCTAACGGCAGAGAAATTTATAAATGATCCGTTCAGCAAAAAGACAGAAGCCAGGTTATACAAAACAGGCGATTTGGGAAGATGGTTACCGGACGGTAACATCGAGTACCTGGGCCGGATGGATGACCAGGTGAAGATAAGAGGTTATAGGATTGAGCTTGGGGAGATTGAAAATGTACTAAACGAGAGTGAACAGGTTAACCAGGCGGTCGTGCTGGCCAAAGAAGATAACAGCGGAAATAAGCGACTGATAGGCTATGTGGTGCATGAAGGGGCATTTGATAAACAGGCAATCCAAAACTATTTAAGCACAAAACTGCCGGAATACATGGTGCCTGCCTTATGGGTAGAACTGGAGAAACTGCCGCTGACGCCAAATGGAAAGATAGACCGTAAGGCATTGCCGGATCCGGAATTAACGGATAGGGCAGCTGAATATGTAGCCTCACGAAACGAAACGGAAACAAAGCTTGCCGAAATCTGGCAGGAGTTGCTGGGATTGGAACGCATAGGTATTAATGATAACTTTTTTGAACTTGGCGGTCATTCGCTGTTAGCGATGCGGGCAGTATCTTTAATCCGCCGCGAATTAAATATAGAATTAAGCATCATGGATCTGTTTGTCTATCCTTCCATAGCTGCGTTGATTTCACAACTAGAATCTAAAAATAAAACAACATCACAATTATTAATTCCCATCAGGGCGACAGGGGATAAAATACCGTTATATATAATTTGTGGCGCCGGGGGAACCGCATTTCAATTCCTCGATTTTGTGAAGATGTTGAATCATGAACAACCGGTCTATGGATTACAACAACCAATGCATACCAAGTACCTTAAAGAATTTCCAAATACAATTGAGGAAATTGCCCATATATATATAAAAGAAATTTTAAAACAAAATCCCAAAGGCCCTTATGCATTATCCGGGCATTGCCTTGGAGGTAACGTAGCCTTTGAAATGGCCGTACAATTAAAGAGCATGGGCAAAGAAGTAGCTATGTTGAGCCTGTTTGACTCGTACACAATAAAAAAAGAAGAAATTTTAACTGCCTCATTTAATTATATCTTCCCGATGCCTGGCCTTATAAAAAAACGGATTTCCAAAATTTCATTAAAAATGGATTTGGAAATGTTCCTTCTATTAAAGTATCCAAAACAATATTTTCAATATAAATTTGAGAAAGTAAAATCAATAATAGGTGTTAATAAAACAAAACTGGGAGATGCAGAACTGAAATCGTTTAACAAAGTATCCAAAGTATTTGAAACGGCTAAATGTAACTATAAGATGAAACATTATGAAGGAGATATATTAGTATTTTATGCAAAGGAGCACTATTATTTTACTGACAGGAATAAAGGGATATATTACAAAAGGATAAGCATAAGTAATGAGACGAAAAATTCCTGGAAAAAACATGCCAGGTCAGTTGAAATTTATGAAATTGAAGGTGAGCATTCAACTATGTTCGACTTAAAGCATGCGGCAGAGTTGGCCGAAATAGTACAAAGCTCCCTTAAAAGTATAAACATTATTGAAAATGAAAATTCGCAAGTGTTTTGTTAAATAGGTCAATTTAGAAAACAAATTAAACATTCCCGCTTCTATTTTAAATCGTCACTCTACCTAAGTTTCTTTTGGTCATAACAGTCAATCTAGAGGTCACCTATGTTTACAAACTTTTTGCACTAATCCGTTTTTTGTCAACCCGGCTTCATACGATTGAAAAGTTTTGTAAAAATTAATTGAAAAAACCGCATAACCCTTAGGCTTTGTTATTTTTGCAGCATGTTACTTACCGATACGCATACTCATCTGTATTATGAAACAGATGATAAAAAACGGATTGAATTAATAAACCGGTGTAAGGAAAATGCAGTAGGCCGCCTTTTTTTGCCCAACGTAGATGTCTCTTCTGTTCCGCTGGTTTTTTCTCTCGTAAAATCATTTCCCGATATTTGTTTTCCAATGCTTGGGTTGCACCCTTGTTCGGTAAAAACAGACTGGGAAGAGGAATTAAACAAAATAAAGAAAGCTGATCATCAGCATAAAATAGTTGCCATTGGAGAAATAGGAATAGATCTTTATTGGGATAAAACGCATTTAACAGAACAGTTGCAAGCGTTTAAAGCACAAATAGCCTGGGCAAAATCGTTGAAACTACCCATAGTTATTCATTGCCGTGATGCTTTTAACGAGGTTTTTGATGTACTGCAGCAAGAGCATGATGAAAATTTGCGGGGAATTTTCCATTGTTTTACAGGCTCAATTGAAGAGGCACAAAAAGTAATTGACTTAGGGTTTTACCTGGGGATAGGCGGAGTAGTCACTTATAAAAATGCTGGTTTAGACAAAGTTGTATCACAAATTGGTTTAAATCAGTTAGTTTTAGAGACAGATTCTCCTTACCTTACGCCGGTTCCGCACAGGGGCAAACCAAATGAAAGTTCTTATTTGATCTATATTGCCCGTAAGATTGCAGAACTGCATCAAACAGATCTGGAAACTGTTGCCCGCATTACTACAGAAAATTCCAGGCAGATTTTTAGTGTATAAATAACATTTTTTCAATAGATTTATTTTTTTAGTACAACCTGAATTTACATGAGCCAGATATTGATCATTTATACCGGAGGAACAATAGGTATGATGAGCGACCCTCATACCAAGGTGCTCAAGCCGATCAATTTTGAGCAAATAATGGATAATGTGCCCGAATTGGAGAAACTTAACTGTAAAATTAAGGTACATTCTTTCGAGGAGATTATTGACTCATCTAATATGAATCCTGAAATATGGAGTGATATGGCCGGTTTAATTGAATCAAATTATGATGATGTTGATGGCTTTGTGATACTGCATGGCTCTGATACCATGGCCTTCACTGCATCAGCCCTGAGCTTTATGCTCGAAAACCTAAGTAAGCCGGTAATTTTTACAGGTTCGCAATTACCTATCAGCGCTGTTCGTACAGATGCAAAGGAAAATTTAATGACGGCCATTGAGATTGCTAATGCAAAGAAAAATGACCGTGCCCGCGTACCAGAGGTTTGTATATATTTCGATTACAAATTATTCAGGGGTAATAGATCTTTTAAATACAACTCGTCTAAGTTTGAAGCCTTCCGGTCACCAAATTATCCCATATTAGCAGAATCGGGTGTGCATCTTCGTTTTAGCGTTAACGACATCAGGCGTCCGCAAGATAGTGAACCATTTAAGGTACATAAAAACCTGGTTAGCGATGTTGCAGTGTTAAAATTATACCCCGGCATTAGTCCTAAAGTTGTAGAAACTATTTTAAGCTCTGATGTAAGGGGCATTGTAATGGAAACATTCGGGGCCGGTAATACTACCACAGTACAATGGTTTACGGATATGCTTAAAAATGCAATTGAAAGCGGTAAAGTGATCCTTGATATTTCGCAATGTAAAGTAGGTACTGTTGAACTTGGCCGTTATGAAACCAGCAGGCAATTAAAAGATATAGGCGTAACGAATGGCTATGATATGACATACGAGTCGGCTGTTACCAAAATGATGTACCTGTTAGGTCAGTATGAGAATCCGCAGGATGTAAAGCATTTTTTGGAAACTGATATGAGGGGGGAGATTACAGTATCGTAAAAAGTTAAATTTTAGTTAAACCTGCGGGCATTTAATATTATGCTATAATAAAACGGTTACTTTTGAATATAACCCGCTAATATGTTCAAAAGCTACTTAAAACTGGCCCTCCGCAATCTGTGGAAACATAAAACAACCACAGCTATTAATATTTTAAGTCTATCTGTCGGTTTGGCTTCTTGTGCCCTTGTGTTTTTATTTTGCCAGCATGAACTTAGTTTCGACAAGGGTTTTGATCATAATGAGGATATATACCGCATTACATCAATTTTTCGAGATGGCAGTACGGCTCCTATAGTAGCATTTCCCTATGTCAAATATTTAAAAAGTGAGATACCCGAAATTGAACAGGTAAGCCGTTTGGATGCCACAAACGGCGTAAGTATTGTGCAGGCACAGGGAAATGGCCCTTCAACACCATATTCAATCGGTTCAGGTTATTGGGTAGACCCGCAGTTTTTTGAGGTGCTTTCTTTTAACTTCTTACGCGGCAGGCTTAAAACAGCTTTTGAAGCCCCTAATACAATTGTGCTTTCGGCATCATTGGCTAAGAAGCTTTTCGGGCAGACTGATCCTATAGGGAAAATTTTAAAAACCGCAGGAAATACTTATACCATTACAGGGGTTTTTAAAGAAGATTTTTTAAATCATATACAGGCTGATTTTTTTGCTTCAAATAAAAGCGGACACTTCATCCAAAGCATAGATGGCATAACAAATTGGGTGGTAAACCCTAATTATTATACATACATCAAATTAAAACATGGAAGCAATGTGCAGCATGTAATTAACGAATTAAAAGACTATACCAAACGTCATGCCGCAGCTGATATGAAATCCTCAGGAGATTATATGACAAACTCCTTACAAGCGCTAAATGATATTCATTTACATTCTTCGCAATTCCAGGACTATTTGGCCTGGAAGCAAGGTAACATTCAATACTTGTACTTGTTATGTGCTATAGCCCTGATTATATTATTGCTTGGCTGCATTAATTATATGAATTTAACAACTGCTCAGGCCATTGGTAGGGCCCGTGAAGTTGGTGTCCGAAGGGTAATGGGCGCTGGGAAAGGTTCTATACGATATCAGTTTTTGATAGAAACCCTCGCGATCAGCCTGTTTGCCCTGGTAGTAGCAATTGTGCTATCGTTTTTATTTTTGCCTATATTTAATAACCTTACAGGCCAGGCCTTATCATTTTTTGCTAAAGAGGACCGAAGTTTAATCGTATGGATATTGCTGATAACGCTGATTACAGGATTGCTTGCGGGTACATATCCGGCTTTTTATCTTTCCTCCTTTAAAGCTGTACAGGTACTAAAAGGTAAAGTGATTGCCACTAATGGAGTTTTTAATGTTCGTAAACTGCTTATTATATCACAATTCGTTATTTCAACCATCCTGATTTTTGCCACTATCGTCATTTGGGACCAGCTCAACTTTATGATCAATACCAAACCCGGTTTTGATCAGGACCAGCAATTGGTATTAAACCTTAATAGTGTTGAAGCTAAAAATAACAGTGAATTGCTGATCAGCCAGCTTAAAAGCAATCCGAACTTTAAATCGGTAAGTGGCGCCTCAGATGCTCTGGTTTCCGGGGATATGAATTTTTATCCCGAAGGAAAAACCGTAAATGACAAACATGACATTTTTCTGGACCTGACGGACGAAAATTATATAAAGACCCTCGGCTTGCAATTAATTGCAGGAAGCAATTTTACTCCACAGGCTTTCACTAATACCAATATGCAGGAAGACCTGGAAGTAAATGATATTGGCCGGCAGGTAATATTAAATGAAGAGGCCGTTAAAGCTTTAGGTTTTGATACCTATACCGCGCCGGGTAAGTACATTTCTCATTTACACAATGGCGTTGTTTACAATTATAAAATTATAGGTGTGGTGAAAAATTATCATTATTTTTCCTTACACGCCATAATCGGTTCGTGCGCTATTATGCCAGTTAACCCCAAGCGGTTCGGTACGATAGTAGCAAAAGTTGATGGCCATAAAATTGCCGGAGCTATTAAATATGCTACCCAAAAATGGAAAGCGCTAAATCCGGATACACCGTTTTCCTATGGATTTTTGAATGAGCTTTTTCAAGGTGATTATTTGCAAGACCAGCGTGCACAGCAGATGAGCGGTATCTTTACCTGTGTTGCAATTTTTGTTTCATGTTTGGGTCTATTAGGTTTGGTTACCTATTCTGCTACTCAAAAAGCCAGAGAAATAGGCATCCGTAAAGTAGTTGGTGCAAGTGTTGTCAATATTGTGATGCTGTTTTCAAAACAATACCTTAAACTTATACTTATCGCCAATATCATTGCCTGGCCACTGGCCTGGTATTTTATGAACAAATGGTTACTCAATTATCCTTACAGAATACAAATAAGCTGGTGGATGTTCGCAATATCCTTATCTGCTGGAATTATTGTAGCATTTTCAACTATTTCCTTTAAAACTATTAAAGCGGCAATGGCAAACCCGGTAAATAGTTTGAGGGTTGAGTAGTATTAAGTACCGCCACTAAACACCATTTGTATTGTAAATAAATTAAAATATCCTTTGCTGTATTACTGCCATAAACTTATCCTTAAACTTTTCACTAATAGGAATTTGCTTTGCAGCGATAAAAATGTGATTATCCTGTATTTTGTTAAGTTGTTTGGTATTAACAATATAGGAGTTATGAACTCTTACAAATGGCAGTTCCAATTGATCCTCAATATCTTTTAAGCGCCTGTAAATGAGTATTTGCTCGGTGGTTGTTACCAAACGGACATATTCTTTTTCACCTTCAAAATATTGGATCTCTTCTAAAAGTATTTTTTTGAATACTTTACCTGATTTTACAAAAAAATACGCTTTATCAATCGAGTGAACGGATTTATCATTAATATCATAATTATTAAAATACCCCTCTATCTTTTGCATTGCTGCAAGGAAGCGCTTAAGTGTTATCGGCTTTAGCAAATAGTCAATTGTTTGAAAAGTATAGCTTTCAGCTGCATATTCTGAATAGGCAGTTGTGAAAACTATTTTAGTATCTTTTGATAGCAAACTTGCAAGTTCCATACCGGTAAGCTGGGGCATATTGATATCAAGGAAAATAAGATTGGGTTTGTTTTCTTTCAGAAATGATATGGCTTCCAAAGCATCATAGCATTTGCCTAAAAGCTGCCATTGGGTATTTTGATGGATCAGTATTTCCAGCAGGTTTACCGCATTAGGTTCATCATCAACAATTATGCAACTTAAATTCATATTAATGGTACTTTTAAAGAAGCAGTAAAGAAATTACCAGAGGTATCGATATTCAGTTCAAACTTTTCTCCATATAAAAAGCTTAAGCGTTTACATAAATTTTTTATCCCAAATCCGCTAGGCTCGGCAGTTCCCGGTTTATCATGTATCCGGTTTTTTGTTTGAAAAATCAGGAAATGATCCTGTTGTATCAAAGATATTTCAATTTTATTTTCACTGCTTGATTTATCGATGCCATGCTTAAAAATATTTTCAACAAATGTCATCAGCAGCATTGGTGCGATACGAAGATCAGTATTACAATCCTTTATAAAATTGAATTCAATTTCATGCCGGATCCTTATCTTTTCGAGGGCAATATAATTTTCAAGGAATTGTATTTCTGTACTTAATGAAACTTCGTCTTTAGGGCTTTCATCTACAAAATAGCGCATAATATCCGACAGGCGCTCAATCAATTTTGCAGTACGCGGCGCCTCGCGGTAAGCTTCATAATAAATGTTATTCAGCGTGTTAAATAAAAAATGCGGCTGTACCTGCGATTTTAACAGGTTCAGCTCTGCCTGACTTTTTTGTACAAGTATTTTTTCTGATTGCTGTTTTAACTCAAAATAGGCCATGGCAACGCGGAAAACAAAACTGAGCGTATATGTTAAGAATCCCGCTACAATAAAGTTAATTATCGTCCCGAGTGTCATTTGCTCCCGCATGGTAGGGTAATAATGGTTATACAAGTTGACCATCAAATATCCCCTTGTTAATCCCGATGCTACTAAAAGTATGATTACACAAATGATATATAATCCCTTATGCCCCCTCTGATATAAACCGGGAAACAAAAAGCTAATATTCCCATAAATAACAATTGCGTAAAACGATACATTGATCAATGTATACCAGCAGGCATGCAAAAAGCCACCTTCCGGCAGCATCGAAAAAAAGGTGATAAAAAAAACTGCAATCCATACCAGCCACTGAAGGCGGTTAATAGTAGACTGCCTGCTGAAAAATTTCATTTTTAAATTTACAAAGCTTTTTGGTTTTGCTTCCTTGTTTTCAATAATTCACCCTGTTTATTTAATAGATACCGCCGAAAGGCAAATATCAGCTGTTGATTTTATTAGCCAAATGGTTAAAAATTAAGCCCTATGGGTTTAAATGATTTGTCGGTTCGAATATTAAAAACAAATTTTATTAAGAAATTTTAACCCTATACTTAAAGCTTTTCATATGAAAAAAATATTTACAGCCATCATCGTCATGGCATTTTTCCACATCGCTTTGATTGGCATTGCAAATGCCCAATTAACATCCTTGCCCGATGCTGGCAATAAAAGAGCAACTGTTAGCGAACAGGTTGGTATTACCGATGTTACTATTCATTATAACCGACCTCATGTTAAAGGCAGGGAAGGCCATATCTGGGGACAACTAATCCCTGTTGGTTATGTTGATCAGGGTTTTGGCTCTTCAAAAGCTGCTCCATGGCGCGCAGGAGCCAACGAAAACACATGGATCGAATTCTCGACTGATGTGATGATCGAAGGGCAGCCTTTGGCAGCTGGCAAATATGGTTTTTTTGTGGCTTACGACCCGAATGAGTGTACTTTAATATTTTCAAAAAACTCTACCTCATGGGGTAGCTTTTTTTACAAACCTGAAGAAGATGCATTGCGTGTAAAAGTAAAGCCCATACCTGCAGATAAAAGCGTTGAATGGTTGAAATATGAGTTTGCCGATCAAACGCCGGCCAGTACACAAGTGCAATTACAATGGGAAAAGCTGATTATTCCTTTTAAGATTGAAACAGACGTAGTAAACACACAGCTTGCATTATTCAGGAAAGAGTTGCGCAGTGAAAAAGGGTTTAACTGGGAAAGCTGGAACCAGGCCGCTTTATACTGTGCGCAAAATAAAACTAATCTTGACGAAGCATTGCTTTGGGCAGATACTGCAACAAGTGTGAATTTTGGTGGCAGCCAGAGTTTCCAGGCATGGAGCACAAAAGCAACCGTGCTTGATAGTTTAGGACGAAGTGCTGAAGCAGCAGCAACCATGAAAAAAGCTTTGCCCTATGGCAGCGTAAACGAATTGTATTTTTATGGAAGATCTTTAACCAGGCATAAAAAAGGTAAAGAAGCATTTGAAATATTTAAAATAGACTACGACAAACACCCGAATGAATTTTTAACCAATGCCGGCATGGCAAGGGGATATTCAGCAATGGGCGATTATAAAAAAGCGTTAACATTTGCGCAAAAAGCACAGGCACAAGCTCTGGATAAGCCCAATAAAGATATACTGGATAGAATGGTTAAAACTTTGCAGGATGGCAAGGATGTGAATTAATTAGGGAGTCCGAAAGTCCTGGAATCAGTAAAGTCCGAAAGAAAAAAATAATTGTGAATAAATACCAATGAGCCGTTGGCCAATGAACAAATGCTATAATGCACAGGGTATTTTAATGATTACTGCCAATATACCAAGGAATATTTATTAAAAAACACTAATCAGTCATTAAGAAAAATGTCAAAAAAGTTATTATTCAGTTCAATGCTCGTCTGCTGTACTGCTTTCACAGCTTTCATTCAAAATGCGCAGACACCTTTTGTACAAGCGAACATTATCGACACCAATTCAAGGGCAATGGTTTTTGCACCTGGAGTAATTTCTACACCATTTGAAGAAGCAGCCGCCACTTTTACACCTGATGGTAATACAGTATATTTTTACCAGGTACTCTTTATATGACGATATGTTTTTCAAAAATTATTAACGGTAAATGGACTAAACCAAAAGTGGTCCCATTTTCAGGTCAATGGAATGATTGGGATCCGTTTCTAAGTCCGGATGGGAAACGGTTATTTTTTGTTTCAAACCGTCCCTTAGCAGGGAGTGCATCTCAAAGCAAACTTCAAAAAAATAGCCACCTTTGGTATGCCGATTTACTTCAGGGAGATAAATGGTCGGAGCCTCATCTCCTGAATACCGCCTTTAATCTGGACAGCATTAACAATTATGCACCTTCTGTTGGCAGTTCAGGAACACTCTTTTTTTATTCGCCTGTGTAATCACTTTACAGCTAATGCACAAACAGATACTATACGGTTACAAGATAACCATCTAATCACGTCAGCGTCAAAACCGGGTATTAAACAATACCTGGTTTATTTTCAGGATCCTAAAAACAAAAAACACTCCGCTTTTGGTTTTGGCTCAGAGATATTAAATCGAAAGCAGGAAACGGTGTAAAAGTTTTCGCTATTACCCAGCATTGGTATGGTAATGACGCTAGTGGCTACAAGTCGGTTTATTCAATTAATAAGGTCGCTGATTTTTCCCCTGTTTATCACGCCGAAAGCGTGCGGGACAAATTGAGTTCACTAAATGGATTCAAGCAACCAAGGCAAGTGCATTTCTTCAATTCATTATGGTAAGTATAAATAAAGGAAATTGACTTTTCAAAATATTTTAGCTTTGATGATCATGGATTTCCAAAAATATGGAAACCGGCCGCAACCTTTAAAAGCAATAACAGTAAAACCTACCTTGGTTAATATACGGCTTAATGTTGCCTTTGACCAAAATTTTACGTGACCCCCAAGCCACATAGGGCCAAAATGGGCATCCCATTTATTAAAAATGCCTAAGCTAAGGTTTTTTAAATAACCGTGGTAGGGTGTTGATATAATTATTTCACCATTACTTTTTAATACTTGTTTACAAAAATTAATAAAGCCTTCAGGGTCATATAAATGCTCAATCACTTCTGTTGAAATGATTGTATCAAATGTTAAATTTTGAAGGCCTTCCGGCAACCTATCTGTAGATAAATCCTGGACAAAGAACCTCCCTGGGTTTTTTTTATTGGCTAATGTAATACCACTTTCTGATGCATCAATCCCGTATGCATTATAACCTTTCGAAATAAGGTAACTAACCCAATAACCGTTTCCGCAGCCTAAATCTAATATACAAGAGTTTTTGCTTTTATTTAACAGCGAAAGTATAGGCTGTTGGAGGTAGTCAAAGGTATATGTAGGTTGATCATTGTGATATCCATAGTCTTTATATTTGCTCATTGTTTAATGGATTGACTTATACAAATATATTAAAAAATTAACGTGTTAAAATTATTTTTAAGATCATAAAGTGCTCATTTTCTTATGCTTTAATATCTGCAAGATGGTTTTCTTTTTTCTTTCAGAAATTACATAAATGTGGCATTATTCTATAAGGTTCTACCAATTAAATTAAGAATATGTAATCTGATATTTTTCATTTTTAAAGGGATATCGATTTTGGGAAATATACGTATTACTATAATACAGGCCGAGGCAGCCCTCTGATAGCAGCAAAGGGCTGATTTTTTTATATCTTTACTGATAGCATTAATGTGTTGCCTTCCATACCTACCATACCAATTGTATATTAGTTATAAATTATTAAACATGGATACTATCAAAGATTTAAGGCTGGCTGTTTTAATTGATGCCGATAATGTTCCATATGCTAATGTTAAGCAGATGTTTGAAGAAATAGCGAAATACGGTACCCCAACCTTTAAAAGAATATATGCTGACTGGACCAAACCAACTGTTTCAGGCTGGAAAACCGTTTTGCTGGAAAATGCTATTACACCAGTACAGCAATATAGCTATTCGACCGGAAAAAACTCAAGTGACAGCGCTATGATCATTGATGCCATGGATATTTTATACTCTGGTAAAGTTGACGGTTTTTGTATCGTATCAAGCGACAGTGATTTTACGCGACTTGCCATAAGGCTGCGTGAAGCGGGGATGAAAGTTATTGGCATAGGTGAGAAAAAAACACTTATCCCATTTATTACCGCTTGCGACAAATTCATTTATATTGAGATATTGAAGGACGACGCAGCCGCGAGTCCTGATGAGGACCGTAAAACAAGGCCAAGTAAAAAACGGGGCGCTAAAAAATCGGAGCCGATCGATAAAGTTGGCCAGGAACTGGTAAAGCTGGTAAAAGATAGCATTACCGACCTTGCTGACGAAAACGGCTGGGCTTACTTAGGTAATCTTGGCAACCAGATACTAAAAAAGAAACCCGATTTCGATTCAAGGAATTATGGATACCCTAAAATGCTGCCCCTTATTAAAAGTTTAAATAAATTCGAATTTGATGAAAGAGAATCAGGAAAGGGCAATACTAAACATGTGTATGTGAAGATAAAATAAAGCGATGTTAAAATAACAGAATAATTATTTACTTTTCCGATTATATTTTATTTATATCCCTGTCCATTTATGCCATTTATAAAGAAAATAATGTGTCATACGGTAGAGCGCATAAACTATTATTGGTGCTGCTAAAATATCAATTGTGTAATGTATATGCTGTACCAGTAATAAAAAGGCAACTACAATTACGGCCAGCAAAGCAATCAACTTATCTAATTTTTTTTCCAGGCATAAAAAAATTAAGGTAAGTGTGGCTGTGTGCCCCGAAAAAAACAAATCTTTTGTAATAACTGCGTTTCCGTAAAAAACAGAAGTTAACGGATCTGTTAATGTAATAAACCCAACGGGGGGATTAAGAGGCACCAGGCTTATAGTCATCAACCGCGTAAGACAAACAAATATTAGTGTCCAGCAATAAGTAATATAAATTGCTGGATTATATATAGCCCGGATCACTGTTAAAAATATCATGCTCCATATAATTGCAAAAATTAATACAGATACATTATGAGGCTGAATGTGGTTTAATAGCCAATCATTTAACAATATGCCGTTTCTTTTCTCAATATGGTTAAAAAAAAGCGGCAGTATGAATACTACTAATAGCATTAATAAGGTTCCAATGATCATTTTATTACGCCGGGGACGTGAATGCCAAATTTTTTTCCAGTTATCTTTTAGTGATGGCGTTGGTATTGTGGTTTCCACGGCATTAATTTTCGTTCGTAAAAGTAATAATAGATCAAACATTAAAAAATCATTAAATAGGCATTAATAAATTATGTAACATGAAAGGCATTAAATATAATTTAAGTTTCGATAATATGATAATGATTACCCCATATTATGTGCAATCCATTGTGCTATAGTCCGCTTTTTATAACAAGTTTGCCGCTATTTGGTTTAGGGTTTTTGGCTAATCCCTTACTAGAGTGAAATATGACCATTATTACATTATATATTGGTATTTTATACCCTGGGCCTATTTCATTTTACAAACAAATTACAAACATCTATATCCGGAATTAGCTGTATTTCGAATTTCCGGTCTTTTACATGATGTAAATTTATTCTTACTAAATTTGCATCCTATAAATCTATTTATTGTCTAAATGGCTCTATCCCATAAAAATAATTTTGAAGTGTTGTTAGAAAAACACCACTTAAAGAAAACGGGGCCGCGGCTTAAGGTGCTGTCCATGTTATCGGCAAAAAATGTGGCTACTTCACAACCGGATCTGGAAGGTGTGATGAGTGATATTGATAGGGTTACCTTGTACCGGATTTTGAGTGCCTTTGAGGAAAAAGGAATTATTCATAAAGTGTTCGATTTAAATGGTACGGCAAATTATGCAATGTGTTCGTCTGATTGCGAAGAAAATCACCACCATGATGAACACCTTCATTTTAATTGTACTGCCTGTAAAAATGTATATTGTTTAGATGATCTCAATTTACCTCCAATAAAGCTTCCTGCCGGCTTTAAATCAGAAGGATTTACGTTATATGCCAGTGGGTTATGCCCCAAATGCAATAAGGCAATTGAAAAATAGATTGAAACAATTTATTTGTACTACTCTTTATCTACCTAATGATTAAAAACGGCAAAATTTTAAAGATATTTATTAGTTATACCTTATTTCTATATTTATTATCTACTGCCTTAAGCGGGATGGGCCAGCATCCAAAAGCGTACTTTAGGTTTAAAACTATTGTTATTGACGCCGGGCATGGAGGGAAAGATCCAGGTGCACACGGATCATATTCTTTAGAAAAAAATGTTGCTTTAGCTATAGCTAAAAAAGTACAGAAATTGCTTGAAAATGATATGGACGATGTAAATGTTGTAATGACCCGAAGCAGTGATAAATTTATTGAATTAAACAGACGCTCGGAAATTGCAAATAAAAATGATGCTAACTTGTTTATTTCTATCCATTGCAACTCATCCCCGGAAGGCACTGCAAAAAATTCTCATAAAGAAAAAGGTGTATTGTTTTTAGTATACGGCTTTCATCGCAAAGAAGAACAAATGGAGGCATTAAGAGAAAACGCTTCTATCTATATTGAAAAAGATTACAGGAAAAATTATGACGGGTATAGTGAAAGAGATCCTTCTGCTCTGATTGTTTTAAATACTTTCATGCAAAAATACCGCAGGCAAAGTGTTTTATTTGGTGAGATACTTAATAAAGAATTTGTGAACTATGATGACCGAAAAAGTCTTGGGGTAAAGGAACAGGGTGTTTTAGTATTAGCCCATAGCGCTATGCCTGCAGTTTTAGTTGAAACAGGATATATAAACAACCCTGTTGAAGAAAAATATCTGAATTCAGCAAGGGGACAAAATGCCATTGCTGCTTCGATAGAGCGGGCAATAAAAATATACCGGAAGGAAATCAATACGCGATAGTTGTTGTTATCCTTATAAAATCCGGTTTAAACATTTGCCGGCTTTAGTTAAAAATAAAAGATCATGAAAAAAATTCTACTTGTGATTTTAGTTATTGTAACCGCTACAATAACAGTAAAAGCGCAACATGCCTTTTCGAAAGTAGAAT
Organism: Mucilaginibacter sp.; assembly: GCA_028288305.1. Taxonomy (GTDB): domain Bacteria; phylum Bacteroidota; class Bacteroidia; order Sphingobacteriales; family Sphingobacteriaceae; genus Mucilaginibacter. Next base: position 116,832 of record JAQBOA010000016.1, on the reverse strand, counting down.
TCAAAAAAAACCTGGGTAAAACAGGTACACTTTGCGACACTGTTTATTCGTTGCATATTTTTAGCGATACACTTACCTTATTAAATATGGGCAGGGCCTATCCAAAACAAAAGTATAATGTGGTAATAAAAGGAAATAAGATTAGCCTGGACTGGGCTTCATTAAAAGGTAAACCACTTTGTATAACAGGGGTCTTTTTATTAAGAAAAAATAAGCCGGTAATAGAAATTTCACAGCCGGATCAAATAAATGCCAAATAAAACCTGGAGATGGTTAGGCATTGTTATTTAGTTACAGGATTTATTGACGCCTTAATTGACCAATGAAGGTTTCTTAGTTTCCACCTATTATTGCTAAGCGATGCCATAGCGGTAAAATAACCATCTATAGATATAATCTTACCGCTTATACTGCTTAGGTCTTCATGAAAATCGGCACCTATAAAAGCTAAATCCGAAGCAAGGGGATCAACTCTTAGATTGTTCCACCGGAGTGATATTTTACTGATCTCTTTATCGAGTGTATTTAATATAAATCTTTGGGCTGATTGATAATCCGCGAAAACAAGTTCGCCCTGGGATGCCATAAAAAATCCGGGAGTGTTTTCAAAGTAATCAAGCCAGGCAGCAGGACCTTTTTTAGAAATATCCCGCGCCATATTTGCTGCCATCCTGCTTACACTGTCTTTTACACGTGCACTATCTGGAACACTTAAATGTGTCGGTCTTTGTTTACACGAAATCGCAACGTTTATAGCTAACAACAATAGCACCCAAAATGTTAAACTTGGGTATAACTGCCTCTTTTTCATCTGTATAAATGTTTCATCTAATTTAATAAGAATTGGCATGATAAAGAATAGCCTTATTTATTTTTTAATAAATAAGTTAAAGAGACTAAGCCTGTTGAATAACTTTCAAAAACCAGAATCTGTCTGCTTGAAATTCTATCCCCAATCAAAATCAACCTCTCGGTTATTTAATTTCCATTTGGCAGGCAATGTATTGGTTAGCCAATCCAAAGGTTCACCTACAGGTTGAACTTTTGCTGCTTTAGCAAAACATTGTTTAATAAAATCCTTTTGTTCGGCGCCCAAGGCATCAGGCTGTGCCGAAATAAATAGGGGAGCGCTGCTTTCGGCAAGCAGTTGCATCCATTGTTTGTTTTTATCCCAGGGTACCTGGTTAGTTAAGCCAACACAATCCCCATCGGCTGCATAAAAAGCATTATGTTGCTGCATCCGGAAACCCATTGTATTAACGCCCATTTTACGTGTCCTTGCCCATTCTTTGCCGCTGGTGTCATCACCAATGCGGTTAAGTTCAAAAAGCCCCGCTGATAAATGGCTCATGGTATTGCAGCCAATGATGTACATATCGTCTGCCGACTCGCGGATTGATTGATATAAATGGTTTATGATCTCGGCAGTTGTTTTGCTTCTGTCATTAAAGCTCCAGCCCGGTGTGGTGATACTTTCATTCATATCAAAACCCCATTTGCCCGTAATGTCATAGGTACTATAATCATGCTTTACCATTTCAAACCCCCATTGTTTATATATGGCGATATTGTTTTTTATTCTTTCGATATTTTCAGGAATAGTGGGATCAAGTACTGGATTTTTAGGACCATCTCTTCCCTTAATAACCGGGGCAAGCAAATTACGGTTGTCATTATATTTAGCACATAGCGGGCGGGTCCATAATCCCGGGCGCATGCCCAGTTTTACAAGATCTCCGGCCATTAAATGCATATCTTTAAATTTATCGTTAGGCTTTGAAAAATCATCTGCCCAGCCGCCATCGTTGGGAAGCAGCGGAGAATAGGCCGCCCATCCTGCATCGATCACCGAAAACGGACGATTGTTTGTGTCGGTTACTAATTCGGCCATTATTGCAGTTTGTTCCTTTATCAGCTTTGGCGAATTATTGCCATAGGCATAATACCAGTCGTTTATACCGTAAACAGGTTGTTTAGGCAAACGCGGCTTTTCGCACATCAGTTTACAAAATCGCTGTGCTGTTATAAATGGCGTTTCAGTTGCTGTACTTTGGGTAGTAATAATATCTGCAGCATGCAGTTTACGGGAACCAAGTTGCACCCCTACACCGCCCGAATGTGTATCTATGGTTAATTCGAGGCCATCGGTATTGACCGTCCACCAGCAGATAGCATTACACCCTGTTTTTACACCGAAACAAGCAGTTTGTACATTATCGTGCAAGAGAACATACCATGGATTTTTAGTGGAGGCGTCAATGGTTTTCCAGCCTTCATCGCCATAAGTACGTTCCCAATGGTCGCCTAAACATTTTGTTGTTTGGCTAACATTGTGTTTCCAATGCAAACGTATACCAGTTAAAGCCAGTGATGGGGATTGTATATATACACCCTTTGCATTGTTATTGGTTTTTAGGCTAACCTCAATATCATTAAAAGTAAATAAAGAACCATTTGTTCGCTTCAATTTAAACCAACCGGCATCCAACTTTCCCCAAACTTCATCGGGCGTATTTATCAAAGGATAATAGCAACTTGCATCTGTTATCCTGCTAAATAATAATGCCGCCGTTGTAGTGGCAGAAAGTTTTACAAAATGCCGTCTGTTCATAAAATATAATTGGGTTGTTTGGGTGTCAAATTAAATAAAATAACCGGCAATTTTCTGAAACTAATCTCAAGAGAAAAGTTTAAGGATGCTGATATAGTCCTAAAACATTTCCAAAAAGATCACTAAACCGTGCTGTAATTTCAGGAGCATCCATACCTATCGGTTGCACTATTTTACCTCCGTTAGCGATTACTGCGTTTACAGCGGCTTGAGCATTATCTACCATAATATAGATCAGCAAACCTGGTTCCGGTGATGGTTTACGACCTAATACCCACATGCCGCTGACTATACCCACGCCGTCATCGAAGGATACATCTTCGGTGCCTTTATCTCTTAAAGGCCAATTGAAAACAGCTTTATAAAAATCGGCGGATTTGTTAATATCGGCAGCAGGGATTTCGAGATAACAAATTTTCCCGTTTCCCCCACCCGGGTGCTGGTAAAGACTTATTACATTTCCCGCAGGATCAGTAAACCAGGCTATAAACTGATCACCGCCAAGGTCCATTTTATATACTATTTTGCTGCCGTTGGCTTCTAATGTCTTTATCATTTCCTCAATATTATCTACCATAATAGAAACCATTAAACCCGCCTCAGTTGAAGGTTTACGATCCAATACCCAGGTGCCGCTTACTTCGCCTATCCCGTCATCAAAAGCGATACTGCCATTACCGCGTGTCCTGATATGCCAGCCAAAAATCCTTTGATAAAAAGACGATGATCCTTCAATGTTGACAGAGGGGATTTCGATATAGCATATTTTGCCATTACCAAGTGTGGGGCCGTTATTATTACTCATGATTTTTTATTTAAAAATGTTTTAAGCATTATTTAAAAAGTTATCTAAAGCTTCCTTGCTTAATAGCTTTTCAATAAGCCAGTGATGTCCCAATGGATCTTTTATCTCTCCCTGCCGGTAGCCATATTCATAATCGGTAACCGGAGAGATCACAATGGCTCCCGACGCGACAGCATGTGCTACCACAACATGCACATCGTCAACACTCAAGCCGATTGTTACCGTTGTACCGCCGGTTTTATCAGGACTTAAATTTCGACCGTTTTTACTTTCTTCGTGAAGACGGAACGTTGCACCATTTATTGAAAACGCTGCAACATGTACGCTGCCGTCAGGATTATTAATCCGCCATAATTCTATGGCACCAAAAGCTTTTTTATAAAATTCAATGTCTGTTACTCCGCTGCTGATTGATAGCACAGGCACAAATGTGATTGTAGACTCCATTTTCAGTATTTTTTATTAACATCATCCAAAATAAAATTTAAATTTTCGAAGCTATTTCGGCAATGTTCACTCCCTCTATAAATAAAATGCCGTTTTCAGCGGCAATATCCCTTGCACGCGCAGATGTAATCGGCGGGTGCAGCCACAATACTTTTGCACCAGATGGTAATACGCGGCTTGTAATAATTCCCGGAAGTTCTTCCTCCGGGCGGTAAACATTAACAATATCTATGGCGTCCGGGCTGTAATCAAGTTTTTGAAAAATGAGAAACCCTTTTTCCTCTTTGTTACGAGGAGGAAAGCTGTTTTTTTCATCAAAACCATGTGGGAGATTATCAACCACATGGGCCTTCGAATAATCATCAGGGCTATAGCCGAAAACAGTGAACCCCGCATTGAGCAAAGCACGCGGAACACCGGGATCCGGCCAGTCAATCAACAATATTTTTTTTGCTGATTTAAGTATCTGTTGCGGGTCTGGTTTAATATTTAAAGTCATAAGAAATGAATTAAAGTTAAATATTATTTTAATGCAGGTTATACTACTGCCTGATTATTATTAAAAGAAACGGCCGCTGTTAATCCCCATCTTCCAGCATAAAAATTTCTTCCAGAGGTTTGCTGAAAACCCGTGCAATTTTTAATGCCAGTACTGTTGAAGGTACGTATTTATTACTCTCAATAGTATTAATAGTTTGGCGTGATACAGCTACCAACTCGGCAAGCTCAGCCTGCGTTATATTTTTTATGGCACGTTCCACACGAATATTATTTTTCATAATCACCCCTCCTTGCTTAATGAACGGTTAAGGCGAAAAATAACCCACCTAAAGCGAATTATGAAAAATAAAAGTGGCACCCATAAATTCAACTCCAGGATGTGTGCCGTATCATTAATAAAAACCAGGCTTATGATGAGGATCAGATAATTGACATAAATGGCCCAACGAAGGGAATCAAGACGAATTTGCCAGATTTGTTCGTCTTCAATCTTTTCGCTGGCAAAAGCAACTAAAAATAAGCCAAGCGCCATTAACAGAGTGGTGGATATAAAAAACAGGTGTTCGCCGGTAAACAGGCTTGTGTTGCCCGGGGCACTGTCGAGCGGGTTGACCATTCCATTCATCCTGCCAATCATAGATAAGGGGACATGTGCAATAACCAATCCCCAGCCTAGGTAGCGGCACCAATAAGGGAATAAAAAGTGCGATTTCATATCTTGTAAAGTTTAATTTACCAAATGTAAAATAAACTTTACAAGATGTCAAATATATTGTAACTATTCATTTACGCCTCGAACAAATTTTAATAGTTACTTCTATAGGTTGTAAAAACTATTTGTTTCAAAAAGCCGTTAATGCTTGCATTTAGTCTCGATAGTTGACACAATAATGCAAGATAATCACGTTACCAAGTTAAAAGAGCTATTAATAGTATTACAAGAAATTAAATCCCTAAACCAACAGTACGAAGAAAAAAAAGCTGTGTTTAATAATATGTTGACGGATTTAAAAAAAATAAGGCCAATAAAAGTACCCACCATAGTGAATTATATTAGTAAGAGATTATTTGGATGTTGGAAAATAACCGTTCCCAACTCAAACATTTAGTTTTTAGAGATTATGGAAAAATAGTGCCTTTCTAATATCAACTTGTTCAGTTGAACTAAAAATAATTTATACCTGTCTTTATTACTATCAAGGTTTTCCTTTAATTCTTTTAACCCAATATAAATATCAAGTAAGCGGGAATATTGGAGTATGTTGTTTTCTGATTTACTCATAGCTACGAGCCAACAAATAAAAATGGCTTTTGTTAGATTGAATGTATAATAAGTCGTTAATATGCTTTCTGTATTATGAATTAATATTATATTTATCGAACTAATTAATATTATTGATGAATTTAACCCCTGAATTAAAAAGTGTTATAGAATCATTATCATGCCCTAAACATAATCAACATCCAGAAGTAATATTTGATGAAGAAAAAATAAAATTAGAATGTTGTTGTCCTGAATTTAAAGTGCAATGTTTTTATCTAATAAAAAAGGTAACATCGTTAAGCTTTCCTCATAAAAGAAAGATTTAGATAAATAATTTTTCTTGTCCCAACGCATTATAGTTACCAATATAGGCAAGAATTAAGGACTTTTTAGCGGGGTGCATAGCTACTCTTGTTATTGATCCTAAGGTATAGTCTCTTTTATTCCAGGTAAATATCCAGCAAACCTTCAGGTAAGTTTACCAATACAATCTCCTTTACCACATCAATGCTTTTAATAATTTCCTCATTCAGTGGAAAAAGCACTTCACAGCCTTTGTAATTAACGGTTGCGATAAATTGCTTAGGGTATTCTTGCACATCGGTAATTTCTCCCAGTTCGCCTTCGTCTACATCAATTGCGGTAAAACCTACCAGGTCTTTTAATGTAAATTCGCTTTTTTTCTTTTTGGGCTTTAGTTTATTGGGGAGATAGATATCTTTTTTTGCAAGTGATGCCGCTTTTTCTATGGTATCCACATCTTCCAAAATAAGATAAGCCGCATTTTTTTGAAGATATTTTACGCTGCTAACAAAATAGGGGACCAATTTGCCTGCAGTTTCAACAAAAATGGTATTAAACTTTATATTTTCAAGGCCCTCAAAGTCAACATAAATATGTAATTCACCTTTTAAGCCTTTGGTTTTTAAAATACTTCCTACTCTAAAACAATCTTCAATTAACATTTTGAAATGTCTTTATAATTGGGGTAAAATAAAAATGGCGAAGAACCTGTTTCAGTTGCTTCGCCATTCATTATAAATTTAGAATATAAATTATTCAGCAGCTTCTGTTTCAGCAGCGTCTTCTGCTGGTGCTTCAACTTCTTCAATCGGAGGTGTATTTTTAGCAACAATAGCTGCTGCTTTTGCCTCCTTCTTCTTAGCTTCAGCTGCTAAAGCTGCTTTACGAGCGTCATCTTTTGCAGAAACTAAACCTGTTTTTTTACCCGTTATCTTTCCTTCTTTATGATCAAGCCATTCCTGAAATTTGGTTTCAACTTGTTCTTCGGTCAAAGCGCCTTTTTTAAGGCCTCCTTGTAAGTGTTTCTTATATAAAACACCTTTATATGAAAGGATAGCACGGCAAGTATCAGTAGGTTGCGCGCCATTGTTTACCCAATCAAGAGTTTTGTCGAAATTAATGTCAATAGTTGCCGGATTTGTGTTAGGGTTGTATGAACCTAAACGTTCAATAAAACGCCCGTCTCTTGGAGCGCGCGCATCCGCTACTATGATGTAGTAAAAAGGTTTTCCTTTTTTACCGTGTCTTTGCAGTCTGATTTTAGTTGCCATTTTTAATTTTTATGTATTCAACATATCCCCGGAGTTCTTCTGCGGGGATGCAAAGGTAAAAAAAATATACTAATTTAAAATGTTTGCAGTTAAATAATTGAAAATTTGCAATTAACTATTAAAAATTCATCGTTAATCCCAACATCTGACCGCTATTTTAAAATATTTTTTAAAAAACAGACACATATGATTACTATCGCACAATTTTTAATAATGGTTTTAAAATTATAACAAACAATATAGTGTATGCATAAATTACTACTTAAATTATAATTAATTTTTGATTCGTAAGTTGTTATTTAAATATGCCTGATTTTCATTCAAATTCATTAAGTGAATGCGTTATAGCTTTTGACCTTGATGAAAAAAAGTTCTTATTCATTAGTCCGAATATATTTGATGTGTTGGGCCATGATATTGACTTTTTTTACCAAAATAACAAATATCCGTATGAAATAATTTATAAGGATGACCGGGATAAAATAATAGCTCTTTGTACTAAACTGGTTGACGGCGAGTCGATTGAACTTAATTACCGCGTTGAAACCGCAATTGGAGTTATAAAATGGGTTCATGATAAAAAGAGCCTTTTCACAGACCAAACCGGACATAAGGTTTTACTAAGCATCATTAAGCTTTTTTCGCCGGAAACAACTGATAGACCTGTGGATATTTTGCCGCAGAAAAGCTTAGAAGCGCTAATCCACAATAGCGAAGACCTAATTTGGTCACTTGATAAGCACCGGCGTTATTTATACTTCAATAATGCTTACAGGCGTAAAATTTTTTTGGATACAGGGATTATTCCAAAAGAAGGCAATCAGGTATACCAGGGTATTGATTATAAAAGTGAATTAATGCCGAAATGGGAGGCAAATTATAACCGGGCCTTTAACGGCGAAATATTCGTTGACAGAAGTGAAGGCTTTGACCGGCTTACCAATCAAATTATTTGTTTTGAAATATACTTTAACCCGATATACTCATCAAAAGGCGACATTACCGGAATAGGATGTTGTGCCCGTAACATAACTGAACTGCACAAAACCGAAAAAGCACTGATTGATCAAAATCAACGTTTAAGGCATATAGCCTCAGTAACTTCGCATGAGTTACGACGGCCGGTAGCAAGTATGCTGGGATTAATTAATATTATGGACAGGGAAAACTTTTTCAATCCCGACAATAAGGAAATAATTGAACATATGCTAACTGTCGGCAATGAAATTGATGAAGTGATCCGTTTCATAATTGATAAGGCATTTACCGCTAAATTGCCTTAAATAACTAAACACTCTATTTTAATTGATGGGTGGTAGGACATCATTCTGCCATATAAAAGGCAGAAAGTATTTAATTGATTTTTGATATTAAAATTACTTAAACAAACGATCTTATTTTCTATCTTTGCACCCCGACGCTAAAGCCTTGAATTGCGTAACCCGTATTTCGGTTTCGGAAGTTTTAATTTAGCAAACCCTCCGGCATAAAGCATTACGCGATCAAGTACTTTTGAATTAAAAAAAGCCCATGCCCAAAGATCCCTCCATCAAATCTGTTTTAATTATTGGTTCAGGCCCCATTATTATCGGTCAGGCCTGTGAGTTTGACTATGCCGGTTCACAAGCCGCTCTTTCGTTAAAAGAAGAAGGAATATCAGTGTCTATTATTAATAGCAATCCTGCTACTATAATGACAGATAAGTTAATAGGTGATCATGTTTATTTGTTGCCACTAACTTGCGAGAGCATTGAAGTTATTTTAAAGGAACAAAAAATTGATGCCGTATTGCCAACTATGGGGGGGCAAACCGCATTAAACCTTTGCAAAGAAGCAGAAGAACGCGGCATTTGGGAAAAACATAATGTGCGCGTTATTGGTGTAGATGTTGCCGCTATTGAAAAAACGGAAAACCGCGAGGCCTTCAGGCAGTTAATGGTGGATATAGGCGTAGGTGTTGCCAACTCAAAAATTGCCAATTCGTTTTTGGAAGGAAAAGAAGCCGCGCAGGAGATAGGATTCCCATTGGTTATAAGGCCAAGCTATACGCTTGGCGGTACAGGCGGCGGCTTTGTACACAAAAAAGAAGAATTTGATGCAGCGTTAAGCCGCGGACTACAGGCCTCGCCCACACATGAAGTATTAGTTGAACAGGCTGTTTTAGGATGGAAAGAGTTTGAGTTGGAACTTTTACGCGATAATAATGACAATGTGATCATTATCTGCTCCATCGAAAATTTTGACCCGATGGGGATACATACCGGCGACTCAATAACAGTTGCTCCGGCTATGACTCTTAGTGACCGCTGTTACCAGGAAATGCGCAACCAGGCTATAAAAATGATGCGTGCAATAGGCAATTTCGCAGGCGGCTGTAATGTTCAATTTTCAGTAAATCCGGCTGATGAGGCTATTATCGCTATTGAGATCAACCCACGTGTTTCACGTTCATCTGCACTTGCATCAAAAGCTACAGGATATCCTATCGCTAAAATAGCCGCTAAGCTGGCTATAGGTTATAACCTCGATGAAATAGAAAATCAGATCACAAAAACAACGTCCGCTTATTTTGAGCCTACGCTGGATTATGTAATTGTAAAAATACCGCGCTGGAACTTTGATAAATTTAAGGGTTCCAACAAAGAGCTCGGCCTTCAGATGAAATCTGTTGGGGAAGTAATGGGCATAGGCCGCAGTTTTATTGAAGCGCTGCAAAAAGCTTGTCAGAGTTTGGAAATTGGCCGCGCAGGTTTAGGTGCTGATGGTCGTCAGAGCCGTAATCTGGAAGAAATTATGTACAGCCTGGAGCATCCAAGCTGGGATAGACTATTCCATATTTATGATGCTTTAAGCCTTGGTGTTCCAATTGAGTCGGTAAGAAAAGCCACTAAAATTGACCGTTGGTTTTTAAACCAGATAATGGAGGTAGTAAATCTTGAAAACGAACTGCGCCGTTATGCATTAAACAACATTCCCGAAGAGTTTTTCTTTACCCTGAAACAAAAAGGATTTTCAGATGTGCAGATCGCACACATTTTAGGCAATGTAACTGAAGAAGACGTTTACCAGCGCAGAACCGGTTTGGGCATTCGCAGGGTTTATAAAATGGTAGATACCTGTGCCGCCGAGTTCCAGGCAAAAACACCATATTATTATTCAACTTACGAGGGTGAAAATGAATCTATAGTATCTGATAAGAAGAAAATAATTGTATTGGGCTCTGGTCCTAACCGGATAGGTCAGGGTATCGAGTTTGATTATAGCTGTGTTCATGGCCTGCTTGCAGCAAAAGAATCTGGGTTTGAAGCAATTATGATCAATTGCAACCCGGAAACGGTTTCAACCGATTTTAATATGGCCGATAAGCTATATTTTGAACCTGTTTACTGGGAGCATGTAAGGGAAATTATTGAACTTGAAAAACCCTATGGCGTAATTGTTCAGTTAGGTGGTCAAACAGCACTAAAAATGGCCGAAAAAATGCATGAGCACGGTATAAGGATCATCGGTACTTCATTTAATGATATGGATATTGCTGAAGACCGTGGTCGTTTCTCTGATCTGCTTAAACAACTCGATATTCCATATCCATTATATGGTGTTGCCGAAAGTGCAGAAGAAGCGATTGAGGTGGCCCATAAGGTGGGTTATCCTGTATTAGTACGACCAAGTTATGTATTGGGCGGACAAGGGATGAGCATTGTTATTAATGATGAAGACCTTGAAAAAGCAGTAGTTAGCTTATTGCGTAATCTTCCGGGAAACCGTGTGCTTATCGATCACTTTCTTGACCGCGCTTCAGAAGCGGAGACAGATTCTATTAGTGATGGCGATGACGTGCATATTGTTGGAATGATGGAGCACATTGAACCGGCCGGTATTCACTCCGGCGATTCATTTGCCGTGTTGCCGCCGTTCGATCTGTCGGACAGTGCTATCAGCCAAATGGAAGAATATACTGTTAAAATAGCTAAGGCATTAAACGTATTGGGCTTGCTAAATATACAGTTTGCCATAAAAAATGATAAAGTATATGTAATTGAGGCTAACCCAAGAGCATCACGTACCGTACCTTTTATAGCAAAGGCATATGATGTGCCTTACATAAACATTGCAGCTAAAGTGATGCTGGGAGCAAATAAATTAAAAGATTTTACAATAGAGCGTAAACTATGGGGCTATGCCATAAAAGAGCCTATATTTTCGTTTGATAAATTCCCGGAAGTAAGCAAGGAACTCGGCCCTGAAATGAAATCAACAGGAGAAGCCATAAGGTTTATACCCAATTTACAAGATCCATACTTCAGGCATTTATATAAAGAAAAATCTATGTACTTAAGCCGATAGTTAGGTTAAAGGTAAAGGGCGAAGGGCAAAAGATTTTTTTGGGAACCGGCAATTCTTGGATACAGGTAAACCTTTTACCTTTTACCTTTCAGCTTTCACCTCCTTATTCCACCATCAGCCCGTTTACCTCAAAAATTAGCTTTTGTTTAGGATTTGTTTTAACTGAATGCTGTTTTTTGCCCGTTACTGTATCTCCTGCCAGATGTTGCTGATCATCGGCAATAAATTGCTTTTCTGCTACTCCATCGGCAATTACATTCCTTCCCTTTAAACCAGGAGGTATTGTAACATCGTATGTTCTGAAATGCGCATTTATTATTCTACCCTTTCCGGCATCCATCTGAAACCAACCGCCTTTTGGATTAGTTACTTTAAGCACTCTTCCCTTAATCGTTATGTTTATCCTTGTTTTTTTGTCCATATATGCTTCTACTTTTGAAGCATCCATCATGCCTGTCATATTTGGCTTGGAGCCAAAAACTTTTCCATGAGCTAGATATCCTTGCTGCTGACCATAAGATAAACCCGATAAAAAAATTGCGAACAGAAATGTTATTGCTTTCATAATATCGTATAAACAATAAAATTTCGGCATGGTTTTAAACTAATACGTTTTCATAAAGTCTTGCTTTTTCAGTAATGACTCTTTAACATATTATTACGATGTTAATGTTTGTTAAAATTCTTTAATAGTAAAAATTTTAAGTTTATAATTGGTGCGGAATTAGGTTTATAGCTTAATCTGTATAAAAATAATTTTTACCCCTAATTGTTTTGTTTAATGAAATACCCCTACTTAAAATTACTGTCTTTACCTGCATTTTTATTTATATTAATTAGCAGCTGTACAAAAACTTCATCCACCACAAGCAGTGTAACCATACCCGGTGTTACTACAACAGGTACTATTATTGATGTTACATCAACTTCGGCGCAAACAGGTGGCATAATTACTTCATATGGCAACGGAATATTATCAGCCAATGGCGTTTGTTATAGTTCTACTAACCAAACCCCAACATTGTCAGATAGCAAAACCAGTGAGCCGGTAAATTCAACAGGCATATTATATCCTGTATTTATAAGCAATTTGACTAATTTAACTTCTAATACCGTCTATTATATAAGGGCTTATGCTACTAATAGTGCGGGTACCGGTTATGGTAGTGTAATAAAATTTACTACAGCAACCAGTTTATCAGCGTTAACAGCTACAGTAACAACTTTTGCCGGTAACGGAAATGTTGGCTATGCCAATGGATCAGGCATGAGTGCTTTATTTAATAATCCGCAGGGTATTACTCTGGATAACAGCAATAATTTATACGTATCAGATTCTTATAATAATTATATACGGGAAATTACACCTGCAGGGGTTACAAGTACTGTTGCAGGAAATGGACAATTAGGTTATGTAGATAGCAGTGCTTCAACATCCGAATTTTATAGCCCACATGGTATAGTAATGGATGGCCAGAATAACCTTTATGTGTCTGATTTTGGTAATAATGTGATCCGTAAAATTACCCCGGCAGGAGTGGTAAGTACTTATGCGGGAAATGGAACAGCCGGTTATCGCAATGGAGCGGTAACTTCTGGCTACCTGAATAATTCTGCCGATTCAGTGGCCGAATTTAATAATCCGCAGGGATTAGCCATTGATCTACAAGGAAATATTTATGTTGCTGACCGCGGTAATAATGTGGTCCGGAAAATCTTGACTACAGGCCGTGTAGTCACAATGGCCGGAAACAGGACAGCCGGCTATATTAATGCAACTGGAGCATCCGCTTATTTTAATAAGCCAACCGGTGTTGCGGTGGATGTTCAGGGTAACCTTTATGTATCTGATCAGGGAAATTCGGCTATACGTAAAATTACGCCCGACAAGGTGGCAACTACTATAGCGGGAGGTACTTCGCAACCAACCCTGCTTAATTATCCGTCTGCGATAGCAATAGATAAATCGGGTAATCTTTATATTAGTGATGAAAGCGGGCGGATAATGCAATACACCACCGCTAACGTTTTATATATTTTAGCAGGAAGTTCAAATGTTTCGGGCTTTGTTAACGGAGCTGGAACTGTTGCACAATTCAGTAGTCCTCAAGGTATTGCTATTGATGCAAACAACAATATTTACGTTGCCGATAAGAATAATAACTGTATTCGTAAAATAACAATTTCATTGGTTCCATAGTTGTTGGTTAATAACAGCTATAATTCACCTATTTTCATCAAAGCATAAAATAGCCCGGTACAATGTAATGCCTGGGCTATTTTATTTTCAGCTAATAATTGCTTAACCTCGGGTATGGTGAAAGTTTCAACAATTATTTCTTCCTGTTCATCCAAAGATTGTTCCTGTACTTTTTTACCCCCCTTTGCCAAATAACAATAGGTATGGTTATTAGCGGTTGATGGATTTGCATAAATGGTGCAAAGCAATTCAAAATGATCAAATTGATAGCCGGTTTCTTCTAATAATTCACGGCGCAAAGCTTGTTCAGGCGATTCGCCATCATCAATTACCCCGCCCGGGATTTCGAGCGACACAATTTCAGCCGCATGGCGATATTGGTGCACCATTAAAATTTTATTGTCATCAGTAATAGCAACTGCATTTACCCAGTTATTGTACTCTAAAACATAATAATCTTCTACTATATGTCCATTAGGCATTTCACACCTGTCCGACCGAAGTGTAGCCCATGGGCCTCTATGTATATAATGGGAGGAGAGTTTTTTCCAGCGGAGGTCTTTATTCATAATTGTGATTGATGAATTGATTAATTAAATTTCTTCTATTAATATTTTCAAACGATTGACGGTGATGTTTTTGCTCTAACCGATCAAAAATAATGATGACCTTTTGCAAAAGTTGCAGAGTTTCAGGATTTACGCTAAAGGGTTCACTACACAGGTATAATAGCTGCGCTAAAGCATCAAGCTTATCTGCGCTATTGTTCTCTTTTTCAAGTTTGAGTTTAAAATCTTCAATTGTCAATTCAAATAACTCTTCTAAAGAAATATTGTATTCATTGAGGAGTGTAGAATCGGCAAGCTGAATAAATTCATCAGCTTCATCCTCAGCTTTTAAACCTATTAGCTTAGCTATAACAAGCGTCAATTTTTCCGCCTCGTTAAGGATATAATCTTTTTTATACATTACCAGGATGGGCTTTTACATTCAGGATTAATTAACGGCCATCAACTATAAACGGATAGTTACCAGCTCCCGCTCGATCCTCCTCCACCAAAATCTCCACCGCCAAAACCGCCGAAGCCACCACCACTATCGCCTCCTCTGTCACCACCGGAAAAACCGCCCCAGCCACCGCTTCCGCGCCCAAGCATAGCTCCTCCGAGAAACCACCAGAAAGGACTTGCACCGCCTCTGCCGCCTATAATCTGGCCACCACCGCCCCGGCCTCTGAAAATTATAATTAATATGATTACAACTATAAAGATGAGTATAAAAATACCAGCGCCGTTGTCGTTTTCAGACTGAGCAGACCTTTTAGGCGCTTTATATTCGCCCTTCATGTATTTTATCAAATCATCCGTGGCTGCATTTAATCCGCCGTAATAATCACCCCGCTTAAAGTGTGGTGTAATATCATTTTGAATAATTTCATGCGTAATTACATCAGGAACAGCTCCCTCTGCTCCATAGCCGGTTTGAATGCTTACTTTACGGTCTGCTATTGCTACTAATATCAATATGCCATTATTTTTGCCTTTTTGTCCTATACCCCAGGCACGGCCAAGATTAGTGCCATATTCATTAATATCATATTCTCCAACTGATTTAATAATCACTACGGCTATTTGAGTTGATGTGGAATCATCAAACGCAACCAGCTTGTTTTCCAGTTGCTGCTTATCGCCCGCTGATAATGTATTGGTATAATCGGTTACCAGGGTGTTAGACTTTGGTGGCAACTGCTGTGAAAACGCAATAAAGCATATTAGTAGCAGAGTAAAGAGTATTATAAGTTTTTTAAACATTATTTTAAGATTATTCGCCATCCATAAAGGCAATATCATCGGAAAGTTCATTTTTACCATTGGAATGGTAGGGGAAGTATTTTTGTAAGTGTTTGCCGGCAATTTCCAGGCCCGTAACAATTCCCTCAACAAGATTGCCATACTTAAAATGTTCCAGCATATCCTCCTTAGTATCGTCCCAAAAATTTTCAGGAACAACCTTGTTTATCCCGGCATCGCCAATAATGGCAAACTTACGGTCGACAGTAGCCAAATAGATCAGCACGCCATTTCGGAGTTTGGTTTTGTGCATATCAAGCTGATGAAAATATTTTGCTGCGCGGTCGAGCACATTTTCGCTGCATGTTTTTTCGATACAAACCCTTAACTGTCCCGAAGTATGCTTTTCAGCATTTTCAATCGCGACGCGTATCCGCTGCTGTTCTTCTTCGTTAAATATTGCCATATCGTTGTGATTTCACTGATTATTTAATGATGATTTCACCGATTTTTTGTTTCACCGATTTTCTAACGCCATAATCAGTGTAATCAATCTTTTATCAGTGAAATCCTCCAATTAAAAAGAAACTTTAGGTGCATTTTGTGCTCCGGCTTCTGCTGTAAAGCTGCCTTTTTCGTTAAATCCAAAAAGCTTAGCAGTTATAACTGTAGGAAAAGAGCGGACAGTGGTATTATAATCCTGAACGGCGTTATTATAATCAAGCCGTGCCACATTAATACGATTTTCTGTGCCTTCTAACTGTGCTTGTAAAGCAGTGAAGTTGTCATTAGCCCTAAGGGTTGGGTAGTTTTCTGATGCAACCAGCAGGCGGCCTAAAGCAGTACTTAATTGTCCCTGTGCAGCCTGGTATTTCTGTATGGTTGCGGGATCGAGCTTGGTAGGATCAACCTGTATGGATGTAGCCCTAGCACGAGCGTTGGTAACCTCAACCAGGGTGCTTTTTTCAAAGTTCGCAGCACCCTTTACAGTAGCAACCAGGTTAGGTATTAAATCAGAACGGCGCTGATATTGCGACTGTACCGCTCCCCATCTGGCTTTTACATTTTCTTCTTTTGATACCATGCCATTGTAGCTGCATCCTCCAATCAGGCAAATGAATATGATAATACTTAATACTATTAATAAATTTTTCATGATGGTCTTTTTTTGATTAAGTTGTTGGATTTACAGCTTTGATTACAAAACACATACCGTTGTTACAATTATTTGTATGTATGCCAATATGGCAAGCATCGTTTGGTAAATGTAATTAAAAGGATTGAAAGGATTTATAAACCTGGAATCTAATTGTATCTTTTTGCAGCTAATTAATACTTGTTCAATTTACTTGGTTTCAATCGATTTTATATATTTTTATTAAAGATTAAATTAGTAAATGATTAAAAAAGAAGTAATTACCGGAATCTTCATTTCTATTTGTTTTATAGCCTGCAAAAAAACAAATGATCCAATAATCAGCGCACAAAATATTACTAATAAGCAAAATGTAATTAAAAAGTACAGGTCTGGGTTATTTATAAAAATAGCTTGTGAAGGAACAAGTTTAACATATGGTGAGGATATAAAAGACTCAGACACGATATCTTCGGCCGGAGGGTTCGCCGGCGCCATTACACGTGCAAAATATCAATATCCGTCTTCAATGCTCCAGGCATTAGAAAATTACAAAGCGACAATATCAGTCAGAAGTTTTCCGGGTGACAGAACAACTGAGGCAATTGAAAGATGGAAAGACAGTACTTCAGCAGATGTTTGCATTATTGAATATGGAACGAACGATGCCTACAATTTTTCCGGATATGCTTCAGGTATAATTCCTGTTAACACATACAAACGGCAGCTCAAGTTTTTAGCTCAAAGAAGAATAGATCAGGGTGCATGGGTTATACTGTGTATTCCTCCATATCTTAAAAGCTATAATAAACAAATTAATCCATATAGGCTTGCGGCAAGTTCAGTTGCGCATGAATTGTCTTTAAACGTTTTTGATATTGAGGCAAGTATTAAACAATTACCGGTCCCTTATAGTGACGAGGTTCATTTTAATTCTACCGGATATCGTAAATGGGGCTTTGATATTGCAGTTTTAATTTATCCAATAGTTTTATCAGTACAGCATTAAGCAGCTGATTATTTAATTGTTATTACTGCAGCGCTTCCTGCACACACTTTAACTACAAAATTTTTCTGATTAACAGTATATTGTTCAGTACTGGCCGGTACAAACGTGCCATCAGAATTTACGGTACTGCCTGCAAAAGTAATCCCGGTTTTTGAATCTATAGCGGGCGCCGTAAGCCGGTCAATTTTTACCGTTGAGGCTGTTTTGCTCAGTTGTATATTGAATGAAAAATTTTTAAATTCATCTTTATTTATTAGAGTAATTGAATAAGAATTATCAGTATTAACACAAGCATGGACACTTAAATTATACCCGGGTTCATTGCTGGCTATTGGAATAATAGTTTTGCCTGTACCGCCGTATTTAAAGGCAAGCATAGCGTAATATTCCGGCCTGGCAGTAAATACCCCGTTCTCATCTGCTATGGGTGTATAAACAAAAAAGCGGCCTCCCCCATGAAAGTTAATGCCCTGCCCTTTATTTTCGGCTACAGCCCACATAAAATCAAGCGCCCATAATGATGAGGCAAAAATGTCACTTACTCCTGATTTACCGCCGCCAAAAACGCTGTTACATTCTGAGATGCGGAAAGGTAATTGATTTTTAGATGATTCATCATTTAATGATGCCAGGTAATCAGCTAATTTGGGGTTAGGAGTTAAAATATTTTGATAATTAATAGATGGATCAGCAGCAGGTCCGGTAGCATAATAATGCCCATCTAATAATTTTATATTTTTTTTCTCATTTGCTGCAAAATGTATTATCCAATAAGAATTAAAAGGGGTGATATCCGGACCTGCAAAAATGGATTGAGGTACTGCTTTTTTAACTGCTGATAAGTATGTATCCCATTCACTTTGATAGTCATGATATTTATATTTAGAATTTCGCGGTCCGAATTTAAAAACATCCGGCTCATTGCCAGACTGAAAAGCATATAAATTATACCTTAGACTGTTATGAACATACCTTGCTTCACTTGACGCTTCCGTTGCATTATTACAGGCCAAATTTAACCCAAAAATTACTCGCCACCCTATAGCACGTGAAAATGCTGATAAACGATCGATATCAGTTGGGGTTAGCCGATTAAGTGGGGTATTAGCATCACGGGTATTTCCTGTCCAGCGTATTTCATCACTTGTGTTTCCTCCTATACGTAAAATACCATCGCCAAGATTTTTTATAAGCTGAATAAGAACTGTATTGTTTTCATTTAAAAACTCGGGACTCTCTGCCAGTAATCCTGTTTCATAACTTAATCCTTCAAATGTTGAAGGTATCTTATAGCCGGGATGCTCTTGATCTACAGTTAATGTAACTGGGAAATAATATACCGGAGAAGGGTTATTAATTACTGGCAGGCTGGGATTTATAAATCCTTTCCCGCAAGAAAACAGATTAAATGCCAGTAAAACGGCGAACCATTTACTGCTCACTTTATAAAGTTAAAGGGATTCATTATGCACCTGTGACAACTAATTTATGGCGGGTTAAATATAGCAAAAAGCGTTCCATGACTGGATATGCATTATTAAATTTAACACTCCCTGAGATAATACGGAATTAAAACACTTTTTGAAACACTACAATAAAATTTTTTAAACTAATTACTTTCTGCTTCTGATATTCGTTTTCTTTTATTCAGCTTCATTTTATCATTAGAATGACATTTCATGAGACCGTTTTTAGTAAATTTGTAGATATTATGATCATCACCAAAGAACAAGTTTTACAAGCTTTAAGCAATGTAGAGGAACCCGATCTTAAAAAGGATCTGGTTACCCTTAATATGATCCAGGATATCCATATTGAAGGTAAACGGGTAAGCTTTTCTGTAATATTAACTACTCCCGCTTGTCCGCTAAAGGCGATGATCGAAAATGCCTGCAGAAATGCTATTTTATATTTTATCAGCAAAGATGCGGAAGTGAATATAAATATGACATCAAGGGTTACTTCTCAAAAAAATACTGGGGTACCAGGCGTGAAAAATATTATTGCTGTAGCCTCGGGGAAAGGCGGTGTAGGAAAATCTACAATAGCAGTAAATCTTGCCCTTGGTCTTGCAAAAACAGGAGCAAAAGTAGGTTTGATTGACGCAGATATTTACGGGCCTTCTATACCTATTATGTTTGGTTTGGAAGGAGCGCGGCCCAGAGCAAGCCAGGTTGAGGGCAAAACCCGCATTGAACCAATTGAAAAATATGGAATAAAGTTATTATCCATAGGTTTTTTTACCGACCCCAACCAACCCGTACCATGGCGCGGTCCCATGGTTTCAACGGCTGTTAAACAACTTTTTAATGATGCTGACTGGGGTGAACTTGATTATTTGGTGGTTGATTTGCCGCCAGGAACAGGAGATATACATATTACCGTAACACAAACCTTCCCGGTAACCGGAGCGGTAATTGTGACTACTCCTCAAAACGTAGCGCTTGCTGATGCAAAAAAAGGGATCGGTATGTTTATGATGAATGCCATCAATGTGCCTATTTTGGGGATAGTTGAAAATATGTCGTACTTTACACCTGCTGAATTGCCTGAAAATAAATATTACATTTTCGGACAAGGCGGCGGAAAAAAGCTTGCCGAACAGCTTGAAGTGCCTTTTTTAGCAGAAATACCACTGGTAAAAAGCATAAGCGATTCAGGTGATTCTGGTATGCCAATTGTGCTTGAAAATGAGGGTATAATGGCAAAAGCATTTATAGAAATGGCTAAAAAGGTAGCTCAGCAGGTTGCAATTTGTAATGCTAATGCTATGAATGATAAAAGTATTGTAAATAATTAATAACTTTACTTTATAAATTAATAGAAATGAGTTTATTAGATAAGGTTGAAGCAGCATTGGATACCATCAGGCCATATTTGCTGACTGATGGAGGCAATGTTTCAGTGGAGGAGATTACTCAGGATAATATTGTTAAGCTAAAGCTGCTAGGCGCCTGTGGATCATGCCCAATGAGCATTATGACGCTAAAAGCGGGGATTGAAGAAGCTATAAAAAAGGCTGTACCTGAAATTTCGGGAATTGAAGCTATAAACCTAACGGATATTGATGATCCAAACGCAGTGTTGCCAGAAAATTTAAGATAATGTTAAGTTTTGTTAAATTGGCATTCAGCTTGCTGCAATAACCTATTTTTGTATAAAAAACGAACTTTGGTTTTATTGAACCGTATAAATAAATCAGCCATTTAATTGGTATATGAAAAAAATAATTGGTCTGTTGTTATTTTTATTTTCGGTTATAAATGTTTTTGCTCAAAAGCCGGAAAGACCTTTGATTCAGTTTACAGGAATTGTGCATAATGCTGATAGTATCAGTATTATCGTACCTTATGTAAGTATAGTTAATACTTCAAATCAAAACCAGGTTAACATTTCTAATTATAAAGGCTATTTTTCATTCGTTGCTCATGAGCAGGATACCATCCGTTTTTCATGTGTGGGCTATGCACCCATAACTGTGGTTATACCCTCAAATATTATATCCAAAAGCTATACATTGCAGGTATCTTTAAAACCTCAAATAATTAACCTTCCTGTTTTTAAGGTTTTTCCGTGGGCTACTACCGAAGAATTCACAAAAGATTTTTTGTCGATGAAAATTGCTGATGACGACCTTGAAATAGCAAAAAAGAATATAAGCCATTCATCAATCATGGCTTTAGAACGTACCCTGCCAAGAGATGGCCTTGAAATGAGCAATTTTCAGGATTTTCATAACAATGTGCTGAATTCACATTCTATAACCAATCCCTTATTGAACCCCTTTAACTGGGGCAGCCTGATCAAAGAAATATCCGAAGGCGATAAAAGCCGTAGTGTTAGTGGAAATTAGAAGCAAGATATAAGAGCCAAGAATCAAGAAAAACTCTATATTCTCACATTCTTTAACCTTCGTTTTAATTCTTACTGTCTTGGCTCCTGGCTCTTGTTTCTTGGCTCTTAAATCTAACTAACGTCCTTTTTTAGCGGCCGGGAATTTCATTTTGTATTCTACTTCAACAACGCCTTTTGAAATATCGTTTAGCTTTTTCTCGATCAGTCGCCTGCGTAAAGGACTAAGCTTATCTGTAAATAATTTACCTTCTATATGGTCATATTCATGCTGAATAATCCGCGCCGCTAAGCCAGAAAAAGATTCTTCATGATGTTTCCAATCCTCGTCATAATAGGATAATTTGACAGTTGCTTTACGGTAAATATCTTCTCTTATATCAGGTATGCTTAGGCAACCCTCATTAAAAGCCCATTCTTCTCCGCTTTCTTCCAAAATTATAGCATTAATAAAAGCTTTTTTAAACCCTTTTAATGAAGGATCTTCGTCCTCAAATACAGAAGCATCAACAACAAACAAACGCATGGAAATACCAATTTGCGGAGCTGCTAAACCAACGCCACGTGCAGCGTACATGGTTTCGAACATGTTTTCAATCAGTTCTTTTATATGAGGATACTCGTCAGGCTCAATAGCTGTCGCTTTTCTTCTTAATACCGGGTCGCCATATGCTACAATAGGAAATTTCATTATACAAAAATACAGGATTATTATTTAGGCTCAAATAGCAGAGTGACCATCTTGCTATTATCAAATATTTCATTACTTATTTCTAACAATTGTTCGGCTGTAACCGCGTTAATTTTATCAAAAACCTGTTGTAAAGTATCTGCATAATTAAAATCGAGCAGGCTTTTGGCCATCGAAATGATCAGGCTCATACGGTTTTCTTCAGCTAAGGCTATCTGACCAATAAATTTTTCTTTATTTTGATGTAATTGCAGCGTACCTAATTTTTGCTCACGCAATTTTTTGAGTTCCTTATGGATTAGTTTGGTGGCTTTTTCAGCCTTTTCATTATCAGTGCCAAAATAGATGGAAAAAATACCGGTATCAGTTAATGCTGTATAATTGGATTCGATGGTATAAGCAATGCCGTATTTTTCTCTTATTTCCAAATTTAATCTGCTGCTCATGCCCATACCGCCTAATAAATTATTTAACAGCAACAACCCATTTTTATGCTTGTGAGATGAAGAATAAGCCTGGTTGCCGATTATACAATGTGTTTGTGATATTGCTTTTGTAAACACATTGCTGCTAAAAGTATTTTTTTCGGGTATTGATCTTTGTTTTTTATTACTGTTAACAGGCACTGTACCAAAATATTTTTCAGATAGTTTAACTACCTTTTTAAAATCGTAATCGCCAAAAACAGCAAAAACCATTTCGGAAGTATTGTTATTGGCAGTCATAAATTGTTTAATATCCTGGCTGTTCAGTTTAGCAACTGTCTCGGGTGTGCCTAAAATATTGTTTCCCATCGGATGATTTTTAAATAACAGACTTTCAAAATCATCCTGAATAGCTTCTTCAGGCTGATCAAGATAAGATGCTATTTCATCCAATATTACCCCCCGTTCCTTTTCCTGCTCATCTTCGGGGAATGTGGAGTGAAATAAAATATCTTCAAACAAATCTATCGTCCGTTCCAGGTGCTGATTTAACAGGGACGCATGGATACACGTATATTCTTTAGTAGTATAAGCATTTAAATCGGCCCCTACAATTTCCAGACGGTTAAGGATCTGGCTGGTGTTGCGCCTTTCTGTTTCCTTAAATAATAAATGTTCAATAAAATGCGCAAGGCCTGTTTGGTGTTCCAGTTCATCGCGCGAGCCTGCATTAACAATAAAACAACAGTGTGTTATGGTTGATGGTGCATGTTTGTAAAGTATCCTGATGCCGTTGGGTAAAGTATGAACCTGGTAATCCGTCATTTGAGGCGTAAAGATAGTTTTTTAGTCGGGAAAGTCCGAAAGTCAGGAAAGTCCGAAAGAAAAGCATTAATAAAACCAATCTTTCCAGACTTTCGGACTTTTCCGACTTTCGGACTTTTTTTATTAAATTCGTCGCATGAAAACAAAAATAGCCGATTTAGAATTTGAACCCCTTATAAAGGCTGAGGCTATAGAAAAACGTATAAAAGAAATTGGCGTGCAGTTAAATAATGAGTACCAGCATTGCATACCTGTCTTTGTGGGTGTGTTAAATGGTAGTTTTTTATTTATTGCCGACCTGATAAAACAAATTGATATCCCTTGCGAAATTACTTTCACCAAACTTGCTTCTTATTACGGCGGCACAAAAAGTAGCTTGAAAATAAGGGACGACATTGATTTTAGTGTTGATATTAAAGGGCGCGAAGTATTAATTATCGAAGATATTGTTGATACCGGCAATACTGCCCACTATTTAATTGATAAATTAAAACTAATGGAGCCTGCTTCAATAAAACTGTGCTCCTTGCTGCTTAAACCAAATGCGCTTTTAAAGAAAATCGACGAGCTTAAATATGTAGGCTTTGAAATTGAAAATGAATTTGTTATTGGCTATGGCCTCGATTACAAAGAAATGGGCCGGAATTTGAAGGATATTTATAAAAGGGTGAAGTAGATTGAATTTCGGAAGTCAGAATGTTCGATGTGCAAATGATTTAATGAATTACATTTATGCTGATCATCTGTACATCTAAACCTGCAAATCATTTTTTCTCATCTGCACATCTGCAAATCAGCACATCTGTTACCGTTCCAATTTTTGAGAGAGGAACAACGCGAACAGTCTAAACGCTTGGAACGCTGACCCATCCTGACAAAACTTATCTTAACCAAAACTGGCGTATGCCCTTACCGGGAATGTTCCTGCTCCTTTAATTTTGGGTGGTACCGCATTAAATTGATAACCACTTTCAGGTAATTTATCAAGATTACATAAATGCTCAACGATCAGCATATCTGAACCTAATAAGGTGGTATGTACCGGACGGCTCCGACCTTGGGTATTATCAATATTATGGCTGTCAATGCCAACCAACTTTATACCTGCGTCTCTTAAATATATAGCTGCATCTTCGGTGAGATAGGGATGGCCTTCAAAATAGTTGACGGTATTCCAATGTCTGGCCCAGTTGGTGTAAACCAGTACCGCTTTGTTTCTGAACTCTTTTCCAATAAAATATTCCTTCCCAATGGCGGTAGCGTCCTTTGCGTTAATAGTAATGGCTTCTAAACCGGCACATTGTTCCAAAGCAATTTGTGATAAGTCCTTCCCATGTTCATACCTGTGAAATGGGCAATCAATGTAAGTACCAGTATTGGTAACCATCTCAATTTTACCAATTTGGAACTCCGTTCCCTCTTCATAAAATTCCTTTGAATTTTCGCGGCTCAAATAATCACAAATTATAGGAGCGGGTAAGCCTTTATAGGTAATTAAACCATCAAAAATGGTATGGCTGAGATCGATGAGAGTTTGCATGGGATAAATGAATGTTCAAAACTAATTTTTATCTTTCATAATTAATCAAAAACAAGTGGTCATAAATTAAAGAATGTTTATATAAAAGTAATTTAATTTAGATATATGATAACGAAATTGTATAGAGTATTTTTTATAACAAGTTTATCACTATTGTTTGCTTTTTTTACAAAAGCTCAAGCCCCCACTTTAAATACAAATACTTCGGAAAACGAAAAGGCAACATCAATGATTTATAAAAACTTTTCTGGTCAATTCGATTTGTTGATTGCTTATACTACAGAAAGTTATTGGTATAGTAACATTATAAATTATCAACTCCTTGTCTTTAAAAAGGGGATTTGTCTAAAAGGTTCTTTCTTTTCAAAAAAGAACAAACATAACACATGGTCTGAGCCTAAAATAAAGTTTAAAGAAATAAATTGTGATTCTGCGAACTACATTGTGAAATATTTAAATGATGCCGGCTTTTATTCATTAAACCGGGATTCATTAAATGTCAACAAAAGAAAAATTAATGAAAAGCAAGATGAGGTGTTCACTATTAACGATGGGGTAGACTATAAATTTGAGATATTTAGTAAAACTAAATTTCTAATAATAGAATCTTACATGCCGGAATATTTTTTGAAAAAAATTCCTGAATTGAAATCAAGGGAAACTTTCATCAAATGCAGGGACTGGTTCTTATTAAAATATAATGCACTATAACTAAACCCCCACCGGTTCCCCAATCTCACTAAGCAACCTCACCGCCTGATCAATAGTCTGAACCCCCTCAATACTTAACCTCAACGTATTTTTCACTTCCTTTAAATTGCAGCGGCGTGGATTGGCCTGTACAAATGAAAGTATCTGCCTGAAGGCATCCGTTTCAAAATAAGGAGATTGCTGGTTGCTAATGAAATAACCTCTTAATACATTCTTTTTAAGTGATATTTTTTCAAACCCAATAGCTTTCCCAAGCCATTGCAAACGCATGGTATTTAAAAGGTCGTTCACTTGCGGTGGTATGGGGCCGAAACGGTCGTGCAATTGCTGTTCAAACGCTTTTAATTCAACCTCGTTTTCCAGCCGGGAAAGGTCTGTATATAAATTGTACCGTTCAGATATGCTGGTTACATACTCATCAGGTATTAATATTTCAAGATCGGTATCAATTTGGGTAAATGCAATAAAGGGCCTTGGTTTATCATCAGGGAATACGCCTTTAAATTCATCTTCTTTTAATTCCTGTATGGCTTCATCCAGTATTTTATGATACATTTCAAAACCAATTTCAGCAATAAAACCGCTTTGTTCGGCGCCTAACAGGTTACCGCTTCCACGGATGTCCAAATCCCGCATGGCTACATTAAACCCGCTGCCCAGATCTGAAAATTCTTCTATTGCGCTCAACCGTTTGCGTGCTTCACTGGTAAGCGTTGAAAGCGGCGGACTTAACAAATAACAATAAGCTTTTTTATTGCTCCGCCCAACACGGCCACGCATCTGGTGTAAATCGCTTAGGCCAAACATGTGTGCATAATTGATGATGATCGTATTGGCGTTTGGTATATCCAAACCTGCCTCAATAATGGTAGTTGCTACCAGCACATCATATTCACCATTAACAAATTTTAACATCACATCTTCCAGGGCGTCACCTTCCAACTGGCCATGTGCAATGCCGACTCTGGCCTTTGGTACCAGTTTATGGATCATGCCGCCTAATTGAGGCAAGTCGGCAACCCGGTTATGGATAAAAAATACCTGTCCGCTGCGATCAATTTCATGCTCAATGGCTTCTTTTATAAGTGTGTCATTAAAAACATGCAGTTCAGTAACAACAGGCTGCCGGTTTGGCGGCGGAGTTGATATAATAGAAAGGTCCCTTGCGCCCATTAATGAAAAATGCAGTGTACGGGGAATCGGTGTTGCGGTTAAGGTAAGTGTATCTACATTGGCGCGCATTTGTTTTAGCTTTTCTTTTGTTGATACGCCAAATTTTTGCTCTTCGTCAATAATCATCAGGCCAAGGTCCTTAAACTTCACATCTTTGCTTACCAGGCGGTGGGTACCTATGATAATATCTACTTTGCCCTCTTTCAGTTTCTCTAAAGTCTCCTTGATCTGTTTGCTCGATTTAAAGCGATTTACATAATCAATCGTGCAGGGAAAACCTTTTAAACGGTCCGAAAAGGTTTTATAATGCTGTGCTGCTAATATGGTTGTAGGCACCAGTATAGCTACTTGTTTACTATCGGCAACAGCTTTAAAGGCAGCTCTTATGGCTACCTCTGTTTTACCAAAGCCCACATCACCGCATATCAGCCTGTCCATCGGGTGGGGCGATTCCATGTCCTTTTTAAAGTCGTTGGTAGCCTTTTCCTGGTCGGGCGTGTCCTCATAAATAAACGAAGCCTCCAGTTCAGTTTGCAAATAGCTATCAGGCGAAAAAGCGTTACCCTGCTGCGCTTTACGAACGGCATAAAGCTTAATCAGGTCGCGGGCAATGTCCTTAACTTTTTTTTTGGTGGTTTTCTTCAGCCTTTCCCAGGTATCAGTGCCTAATTTATTCATCTTAGGCACAGTGCCCTCCTTGCCACTATATTTTGATATACGGTTAAGCGAATTGATGTTCACGTAAAGCAGGTCGTTATCGGCATATATCAACCGTATCATTTCCTGCATTTTTCCGGTTACCTCTACTTTTTCAAGCCCGGCATATTTGCCAATGCCATGGTCAATATGAGTCACATAATCTCCGGGCTTTAGTTCGCGTAATTCTTTCAGGGTAATTGCCTGGGAGCGCTGATAGCCTTTTTTAAGCTTATATTTATAATACCTGTCAAATATCTGATGATCGGTATAGCAGGCCAGCTTTTGTTCACGGTCAACAAATCCTTCCCTTATGGATATACTTATAGGGGTAAATTTTACTGTTTTGTCAAGATCTTCCAATATCGCATATAGCCGTTCAACCTGGCGGGCAGAATCCGTAAGGATATAATTTTCTATATGTTCAACTTCATTATTTTTAAAATTATGGATCAGCAAGCTAAAGTCTTTATTAAAAGACGGCTGTGGTCGCATATCAAAATTAATGGACTGGTCAGTATGATAAAAGAATTGCTTGCCAAATTCAACCAGGGGAAAATCATGCAGCTGATCAGCAATCAATTTTTCATCAGTAAAACCAAATTTCGGATCAATCCAGTCCGGATTTTGATTTTTATCTTCCACTGATAATGCCTTCCAAACCTGGGTTGCTTTTTTAAAGCCGCTTTGAATAATATCCAAAGTAAATTGTACATCTTTTATCCAAACCTGGGTCCCGGCATCCACATATTCTAAAAGAGAAATATTGTTTTCGGTTAAAAATTTCGATTGTACATTTGGCACAATGGTGATGCTTTTTACCTGTTCGACGGAAAGCTGGCTTTCAATTTCAAAAGTTCGGATAGATTCAATGGAATCACCAAAAAATTCAACGCGGTAAGGCAGTTCGTGCGAGAAAGAAAATATATCAACAATACCGCCGCGGATTGAAAATTGACCTGGTTCATAAACAAAATCAACCCGGTCAAAATCGTACTCAATTAAAAATTCATTTATAAAATCAATGCTCAGCTTATTGCTGACTGAAATTTCAAGTG
Organism: Mucilaginibacter sp.; assembly: GCA_028288305.1. Lineage (GTDB taxonomy): Bacteria > Bacteroidota > Bacteroidia > Sphingobacteriales > Sphingobacteriaceae > Mucilaginibacter. The sequence continues at coordinate 88,178 of JAQBOA010000016.1, read as the reverse complement.
TATTTTTTTCGAGGGATGCCCGGTCTATCACTTTTTCGGCAAGCGCTTCGGGATAGGTAACAATTAATTGTCCAAATTCCGAAGAATGGTTAAGCTCGTTGAGCACTTCGGCGCGTGCAAGTACATTGCTGCTGTCGGGCTGTGTAAATTCAAATGGTTTGCGGTAGGAGGAAGGGAAAAGTAAGACTTCTTTGCCTGTTAAATTTTCAAGGTCGGCCTGAAAATAGCCGGCTTCTTCGCGTTCCGGCAGCACAAATATCATGTGTTTGTGCTGCAAAAAATACAACGCTACCGCAATGGTCGCATCACTTGATCCGACTAATCCACGTAACTGAACCCTTGGATTTTTAGAAGCGTTAAGAGCTTGCGCCAACGCTTTTATCCGGTTGTCAGCTTTATATCGCTCTAAAATATCACGGATGTTCAAACTGCTGCAAATATACGGAAAAAAGGCTTTTTTATTTAAAAAAGGTAGAAGAGTAAAAATTTCCAAACAATATGGCTTAATAATTACTTATAAACAATAAATTTAATAGCTGTAAGCAACGTAATTATAAGTATAACAGTACTGAATATAGATATATACCTTAACCAAACTTTAAACCATGAAGAATGCAATTACTTTTGGCCTTGTTATAGGCATTTTGAGCGGCATATGGATGTTTATTATGCACTGGCTTGGCTATTCACCTAATAGTGGAAGCATGGCGCCTATTGAATACTTTTCTGTACTTATCCCTATAATAGGCTTATACTTCGGTATAAAAAATTACCGGAATACAGATCGCAAAGGAAATTTGGGTTTTTTACCAGCCCTGGTACAAAGCTTTAAAATATTATTAATTGGAGGCATCATAGCGGTTTCTGCTGCTATTATTTATCTTGAAGAATTTTCAAAACAAAGTAGTATCGGAGATTTTTCGGGCCGGGTATTTGGTGCTTTATTAGTAGGTTTGTTATTTGCCTTAGGTGTATCGGCATTACTTACAACAAACCACAATAAAGTTGATTAGAACTTTTTTTTCAAAATATTTTGAACTTGTTTTTTGGATTGCCGGACTCATCTCCTTAGCAATTATGGATCCGTCTGGCGATTCTCATTTTACATTGTGCCCGTTAAAACTTTTGGGTATTACGTGGTGTCCGGGCTGTGGGTTAGGACATTCGATTTCTTTTTTATTGCATGGCGATCTCAGCAATTCGTTCCACGCACATTGGTTTGGGATTCCGGCTGTTATTGTTATTGTGAATCGTATTTATGTACTGAGCAGGATTCGGCTACAAATGCAATTAGCCCCATCTAATCCTCCCCGGTTGGGAGGACTTTAAATGTTTCCAAACAAAGTTATCTCTCTTATAAGTGTTTCTGAAGTCTCCCTGCCGGGGGAGATTATTCACAATGTGTCTATTTTTTTAAGGCGTTCATAAGGGCTGCGCCGTTTAGAGGGGCTACTTTTCACCGCCATAACACCTCTTCTTACCGTCAATTTTTAGCAGCTAACCAATTTTGTATTGTAATAATTTTAATTCTATCTTAGTTTTAAATCACAATTTAAAAAAACACCTGAAATATCCAAAAATTATGGACATGAACCAAAATCCTTATATGTCGCTCCCTGGTATTACGCCGGAAGAAATGGGCTTTTTACAACAAGCTATCGGTGATCTTAATGAAAGTCAGCAAAAGTATTTTTACATGGTATATTCAGGAAAACGGAAAAATCCGCAGGATATATTGCTGTTTACTTTGCTTGGATTTATTGTTGTTGCCGGTGTACAAAGATTTGCTGTTGGCCAAATAGGGATGGGGCTTTTATACTTTTTTACCGGCGGGCTTTGTTTAATTGGCACTATTGTAGATTTGGTTAATTATAAAACGATAGCAACAGACTTTAACCGGAAAATGGCTTACGAAAGCTACCAGATATCAAAAATGAGCAGTTAATAGAAGGTTAAAGCTGAAAGGCGAAAGCTGAAAGGTTTTCTTGGGTTCAAAGATAAAGGATGGATAATCAAGTTGGTAAATTACTTATATCAATCGGCGCCGGAATTTTGATTATTGGCGTTGTAATATATTTTTTTGGCGGGAGCCTTAAATGGCTGGGGCACCTTCCAGGTGATATACGCATTGAAAAAAAGAATTTTAGCTTTTACTTTCCTTTAACCACCCTCATTCTTCTTAACGTGATTGTGTTTTTGCTTTTCAGGATATGGAAATGGCTTAATTAATTCACAAAAGACTTACGAAGTTTTAAAAACTCGTAAGTCTCATAATTCCCCAAATGATTACATCAACTGATAACGCGGAACACTATATATGGGGCAACCATTGCGATGGTTGGCATCTATTAAAGTCGGACAGTTTGAGCGTGATCCAAGAGCGTATGCCACCCGGAACCAGCGAACAATTTCATTATCATCAACACGCACAACAGGTGTTTTATATTTTATCGGGTACAGCAACATTTGAAATCGAGGGCGCGATAAAATCAGTTAATGCACATCAATCTATCCATATTCAGCCAAACACCAAACACCGCATACTTAATAATGAAAATATAGACCTTCATTTTTTGGTTATATCAGAGCCCAAATCACATGGGGACAGGGTGAATATTTAACAGTATCCTAATTAATATCAGTTCGATATGATTTTATATTCGCCTCACCCCGGCCCTCTCCAAAGGAGAGGGAGCTTAAAAGATACAAAATTACCCATCTTGATATTCAAAGTCCTCTCCTTTGGAGAGGATTTAGTGAGGCGAACGAATGCTTTTATATGAGAAATTTATATCGAACTCATGTTAATTAAACTTCACATTGATGTCGCCGCTTGAAGCATTAGCATTAACCGGTGCTCCGCCTCCGTTTACGCTTCCATTGATATGGTGCTTATTCCATTCACCGCTAAAACCGCTAATATTACCGGGATGCTGATTGATGCTTTCACCGGATAAATCCAGATAAAGACCTTGTTTTAAAGGTAATACAAGGTCTATGTTTCCGGCACTTGCATGCAATTTAAGATATTTACCTACATGGGTCATTTGTGCATCTAAGTTGCCGCCGCTGGTTATAGCTTCTAAGCTGCAATTCATATGCTTCAGTTCAATACCACCACCTGACGTACCTGTAATTAATTCACCTTCAATGTTATTTCCTTCAACACCACCACCACTGGTGTGTGAATAGATGGTTCCCTTTAAATCTTCAAGAACCAATCCTCCTCCCGAAGTTACCAGCCTTATTTTACCACTGCAATTTTTTGCTAAAATACCTCCACCGCTGGTTGTTAAATCAATATCATCATTTGAGTTTGAAACGTCAATGCCGCCTCCTGATGTTCTGCCACGGATCACGCCGTCTAATTTATCAATTTGCAAGCCGCCGCCGCTGGTTGTGAAGGTTTCATTACCTTTTAAATTATCAAGATGGATACCGCCGCCGCTGGTTTTTAAATCGGTTGAAACCTGGCGGGGAACATAAATTTTGAATGATATGCTCATTGATTGCCGCCAGTTTGTAAAATTGTGCTTGGTTTTTACAATCGCACTTAATTCATGTCCGTTAACCGAAATATTCATATCGTAATCTTCTTCCAGGCGCTTTTTGATTTCTTCTTTTGATAGTTCCCGGTTGTTATTGTCTCTTATATATACTTCTATTCTGGGCGTTTCACCACTTTGGCCGCTAACTGCGATGCCTCCTGCCGATGTAGATACTACCACACTGCTGATCGCATCATTTGCCAACGACTTAGTTAAATATGGAGTTTTGTTGTCGTAATCCTGGGCCAGCGCAGCAACACTTTGACAGGCTACAATAAATAAGCTTAAATAAGTTTTCATAATTCTTTATTTGGTTTATTATAACAGACTTAAGTTTTTGTGCAAGCGTTGCATTTGTAATGATATTTATTTTGGAAGTAGTCTGAACCATGATTCGTAGGATTTAACGATAACCATGATTACAAATACCTTACTTTTGCCGCTAAATGCCCTTACTTGATATTGTATTCCACGATGATGACCTGGTAGCTATAAACAAGCCTCATGGTTTACTGGTGCACCAGTCGCCAATAGCGAGGGATGCGGAGGAGTTTGCTCTACAAATTTTGCGGGATCAGCTCAACAGGCGTGTATACCCTGTACACCGGCTCGATCGTAAAACCGGTGGTGTGCTGTTGTTTGCTTTAAGCAAAGACGTAGAGAAACTAATGCAGCAGCAGTTTTATGAAAATAAAGTTGACAAAAAATACCTGGCCATAGTTCGTGGTTATACACCCGCTGAGCAGGAAATTGATTATCCGCTGCGTAAGGAAAATGGAACCTTGCAGAATGCCTTTACACGGTATAAAACACTTGCCTGTGCCGAAGTGGATGTGCCACTTGGCAATCACCCTACTTCGCGTTATTCGCTGGTAGAAGCTAACCCCGCTACCGGGCGTATGCACCAGCTGCGTAAACACTTCAGCCATATATTTCATCCCATAATTGGCGACCGTACCCATGGCTGTAACAAGCAAAACAAATTGTTTAAAGAACGATGGGAATGTGACACTATGCTGCTCCATGCTTCACAATTATTATTTAACCACCCAGTTACTAAATTGCCCGTACATATTGAGACTCCTTTACAAGATGAGTTTTTAAGGATTATGACCATAATGGGATGGGAACAATAACTAAAGGATGCAAATAATCGCTTTACTTAATTATAGTAATTGGTTAATAAATTAACTTGTTTAAAATAAATTTTTATTTATTGAAACCTACAGGAAATATAATACGTAACAGTTAATATTAGCCGAGAACAATAAGTGCAGATACTACCCGTCTTAGTCATGGGTGTTAGCCGAAGACGATATTTGCTGATACTGCCCGTCTTAGTCACGGGCCTTTTTTTTAATAAAAATTTATACAATTCCTTTATGGAAGATAATATAAACCACAAGTCCGAAGGGTTAAATACTGAGCTGGACAAATTAATTGCAGACATTGAAAAATATAAGTTTCTGAAAAATCAGTATTGCTTATTCAGGGAAGATTTACAAGAGATATCGAGGTTTAAAGACCAGCCACAAATGGCAAACTTATTGATTAAATGCTATCAAAAATAATATCGTAGCGGTCTAATTATCACTAACCTAGTCCATTTTTCATTGCGAGGTACAAAGCACGCAAACTAATGTCAAGTCAACAGTCTTTAGTCATAAGTCAAATTTTTACTTTTCTGACTCAAAACTCCGGACTTTTGACTCGGGACTAAACGTCAATTCATAATTGACACAACACTAGTCATAACAGTAATACCATTTAAGAGATTCTGGCTCTTGCAAAAAAGCAAATGCCACATTTTCGTTACACAGCTTTACGTGTAAATTGCCTTATTTGCGTAAATTAGCTTTATTGTTACCTGCTATGAAAAAAATTTACCTGTACCTATCGATATTATTGCTGGCTGTTTTGGCTTCGTGCTCGCCTAAAGGGCCGTACGCTATCACCAATAAAGTTTATAAAGATAAAACCAAGGGTTACATGGCCAAAATAAAAACGCAATTGCCCGACTCGCTAAAAGATAGTACGGGCATGCCGATACCTTCGGAGTGGGTGGGTACAGTTAACTTTGGCATCCGCAAGGCTAATTATGTGATTATTCATTACACCGCACAGGATTCGGTGCAGCAAACGCTTAAAACCTTTACTATAGCCAGCACCCAGGTAAGCGCCCATTATGTGATTGCCAAAAACGGAAAGGTATTCCATATGGTGAACGATTACCTGCGCGCCAACCATGCCGGCGTAGGCAAATGGGGCAGCGTTACTGATATGAACAGTTGCTCCTTAGGAATAGAAATTGATAATAACGGCAACGAACCTTTTACCGACGCACAGATCAAAAGTCTGCTGCTTTTACTGGCCGATTTAAAAAAGAATTATAATATTCCCCAGGCAAACTTTATAGGTCACCAGGATTTCGCGCCCAAGCGTAAACCTGACCCTGGGCCGCTCTTCCCATGGAAAACCCTGGCCGAACACGGTTTCGGATACTGGAGCGATGATATACTGGAACTTGCACCAGATAACTTTGATTATACCATAGCCTTGAAACTCATAGGCTATGACACCTCCGATATCAATGCCACAATAGTAGCCTTTAAACGTCACTTTGTACAAACAGACATAAGTCCGGCTTTGACGCAGTTGGATTTGAATATTTTGTATAATGTGTATAAAAAGTATTAACCCCCCGGCCCTCTAAAGGGGGGTGATTTGCCTAAGTTTTAAACTTTTAGTTCCCCCTTAGGGGGCTAGGGGGTTTTCCACCCATCCTTCAGTGTAACCGTTCTGCTGAAAATCAGTTTATCAGCTGTTGAGTGCTTATCCAGTGTAAAATATCCTTTGCGGATAAACTGGTAACCTTTGCCGGGTATGGCTTTAGCCAGATCAGCTTCTATATAGGCTTTTGGTAAAATTTGCAGACTATCCGGATTAAGGTATTCTTTAAAATCACCATCTTCATTTGAAGGATCTTCAACCCGGAAAAGGCGGTCGTACAGGCGCACTTCAGCAGTTTTAGCATGTGGTACGCTCACCCAATGGATTGTACCCTTTACGTTAATACCACTGGTATCATTTCCCGATTTACTTTCGGGGATATAAGTACAATATATTTCGGTTACATTTCCACTAGCATCCTTAGTGAAACTATCGCACTTAACAATATAAGCGCTCTTAAGGCGAACCATCAAGCCAATACCCAGGCGAAAAAACTTTTTAGGTGGCTCCTCCATAAAATCCTCGCGCTCTATCCACAGTTCATTACTGAAAGGGAGTTCCCTGCCGCCTTCGCCACCTTCTGCTTCCGGGTTGTTTTCGCTGAACATGGTTTCAGTTTGTGCTTCGGGATAGTTGGTGATGATCATTTTTATTGGATCGAGCACAACCATACGACGCCAGGCGGTTTTATTTAAATCCTCACGGATACAAAACTCCAGCAGACTAACGTCTATCATGTTCTCACGTTTGGCAACACCAATACGGTCGCAAAAATCACGGATAGAAGCAGGTGTATAACCCCTGCGGCGCAGTCCGCTGATAGTAGGCATACGCGGGTCATCCCAGTCTTCAACATGCTTGTCTTCTACCAGTTGCAGCAGCTTACGCTTACTCATTACGGTGTAGTTAAGATTTAAACGGGCAAATTCATATTGTTTAGATGGAAATATTTCGAGTTTTTCAATAAACCAATTATACAGATCGCGATGAGGGATAAATTCCAGCGTACAAATAGAATGGGTAATTTCCTCAATAGCATCCGACTCCCCGTGGGCAAAATCATACATCGGGTAAATACACCATTTATCACCGGTACGGTGGTGATGGGCATGCTTTATACGGTACATCAACGGGTCGCGCAAATGCATATTCGGCGCTGCCAGGTCTATCTTAGCACGCAATACTTTAGCGCCATCGGGATATTTACCTGCTTTCATTTCGGCAAATAAAGCAAGGTTTTCTTCTATACCGCGGCTACGGTATTGATTCGGAATGCCAGGTTCTGTAGGCGTACCTTTTTGAGCGGCTATTTCTTCGGCAGAACTGTCATCTACATAGGCCATGCCTTTTTTTATCAGCGTTACCGCGAAGTCGTAAAGTTTATCAAAATAGTCGGAAGCATAAAGCTCATGTGCCCATTCAAATCCTAGCCATTTAACATCTTCTTTAATGCTGTCTACATATTCGGTTTCTTCTTTGGTAGGGTTGGTATCATCAAAACGAAGGTTGGTTTTACCTCCATATTTAAGCGCAAGCCCAAAATTTAAACAAATGGATTTGGCATGGCCGATATGCAGGTGCCCGTTTGGCTCGGGCGGGAAACGTGTAAGTATCCTACCGCCGTTTTTCCCGGCAGCTATATCTTCTTCAACTATTTCTTCTAAAAAATTTAATGATCTTTCTTCGCTCATGGTGTTGTTAACAGTTTGCAAAAATAAGACAAGTGCATTTAAAAAGTGAGACATATGAGACATAAATGAGACAGTTTTGTAACATCAGCTCAATCTGACAAAAAAACGTTAATTTGTAATTACTTTGTACTAACTTTGATGTATGGAAACTAAGCTTATTAAAATCGGCAACTCCTTTGGTATACGCATTCCTAAGTCGCTTATTCAGCAATATGATTTATCCAATAACATAGAAATCGATCCGACGGAAAACGGCATCCTTATCAAATCAAAAAAGAAAGCAAGGGAAGGATGGAAAGAGCAATTAACTTCAGCCATTCAAAATGGCAATCAGCCTGACGACGAATTATTAGAAGGTTTTTCAGATGCCGAGACCGATAAAGAATGGCAATGGTAATTAAGCGTTTTGACGTTTGGCTGGTCGACCTGAACCCGGTAATTGGCAGTGAGATCAGTAAAACACGGCCATGTTTGGTGATTTCGCCAAATGAAGTAAACGGTTTATTAGCTACTGTCACCATAGCGGCCATGACATCAGCAATTAAGCCATATCCTCACAGAGTAAACTGTATTTTTCAAAATAAGAGTGGACAAATTGCTTTGGATCATATAATATCCGTATCAAAATTAAGGCTAATCAAGAAATTAGGCATGATGGATGAAAAAACATCCAGAAAGGTATGCGAAACATTAACAGAGTTTTTTAGCTTCGAATAATTTATGAGCCAACCCTTTAATCGTCCCATCCGTGTATTAGTTGCCAAAGTGGGTCTTGACGGACATGATCGCGGCGCCCGTATTATTGCTACTTCCCTGCGTGATGCGGGTATGGAAGTGATTTATACCGGACTACGTCAAACACCTGAAATGGTGGTAAACACTGCCCTTCAGGAGGATGTGGATGCCATTGGCATCTCCATACTTTCGGGCGCTCATATGACGGTTTTCCCTAAGATCATTAACCTGATCAAAGAAAAAGGGATGGATGATGTGCTGGTTACCGGAGGGGGGATTATCCCCCAGGACGATATGGATGCATTAAAAAAAATTGGCGTGGGTGAGCTTTTTCCTCCCGGTACAAATACGCAGGATATAGTAAAATATATAACAAATTGGGTGCATAAACACCGTAATTTTTAAATCCGGCTACCATGATATTTCAAAACTTAATTATAGAAAATAAGGGGCGCATTCAATATATCGTCATAAATCGCGAAAGCAAAATGAATGCCTTAAATAAAGCCACCCTGACTGAATTACATGCTGCATTTCATGAGGCTTTACATAACCCTGCTGTTGGAGGTATTATTATTACCGGGGCTGGGCAAAAAGCCTTTGTAGCGGGCGCGGATATCGCTGAATTTGAAGGCGTTGATGTAAACGGTGGGTTTAAAATTGCAAGAGACGGACAAACACAAGTTTTTGACTTAATAGAAAATGGTAATAAACCTGTTATTGCTGCGATAAATGGTTTTGCACTTGGCGGTGGGCTTGAACTTGCAATGGCGTGTCATATCCGTATTGCTGCTGATATAGCTAAAATGGGTTTGCCCGAAGTCTCCTTAGGATTGATACCAGGTTATGGCGGCACACAACGATTAACACAACTGGTGGGAAAAGGTAAGGCAATGGAAATTATTTTAACGGCTGATATGATATCTGCTGCCAAAGCTTATCAATATGGACTGGTTAATCACGTAACCGGCCAGGAAAATTTGCTGGTTCAAGCCGAAGAAATTTTAAACAAAATTCTTTTACGTGCGCCACTTGCCATAGCCTCGGCAATTTTGGCGATAAACGCTGCCACACAAACGGGTGTAAATGGATTTGAAACAGAGATTGAAGAATTTTCAAAATGCTTTAGTACAAAAGATATGCAGGAAGGAATCTCAGCATTTTTGCAAAAACGGAAACCTGTTTTTAAAGGAGAATAATTCAATTTTTAATTAATAGAATAGCGGTTTCAGGTATAACTTTTATCCTGCAAAAATCGTATAATTAGATTATTGTATAAATTAGTACATTAGTATGCTAATAACGTACATAAAACCCTATCGTAAACAGTAATAACAGGTATGAAAAAAATACTCATCATAGATGATGAAGTGAATGTGGCATTATTGCTCTCAAAGTTTTTAACGCGCAATGGTTTTGATGTAACTACTGCCTCAACTGGCACTAGTGGAATGGAGTTTCTTAAAAACGGGAACTTTAATCTTGTGTTATGCGATTTCAGGCTGGAGGATACAGACGGCCGTGAAATGCTAAAAAATATAAAAACCCAATATCCAAAAACCGGTGTTATTATTATTACCGGCTATTCGGATATCAAAATGGCGGTTGAGCTGATTAAAATGGGTGCTTATGACTACATCACCAAGCCACTATATCCAGATGAAATTTTAAATACTATTACAAAAGCTATTGAAACCCATCATGCTTTGGTTGAAGACAAGGAAACTGAAACCGTTAGCAATGATAAAAGCAGTAGAGAAAATAAGAAACAAGCCTTTGCCGGTGAGTTTGTATTAGGGACCAGCAAAGTTTCAAAAGAGTTACAACGCCAGATAGAATTAGTTGCACCAACCAACTACAGCGTAATAATAATGGGCGAAAGCGGAACAGGCAAGGAATCAGTAGCTAAAAGCATCCACCTTAATAGTCCGCGATATAACCAGCCGTTTATTGCTATGGACTGTGGGTCACTTACAAAAGAACTTGCAGCCAGTGAATTTTTTGGCCACGAAAAAGGCTCATTTACAGGGGCCTTGTATACAAAAATCGGACATTTTGAAATGGCAAATGGCGGCACCTTGTTTTTGGACGAAGTTGGAAATCTTTCATACGAAATCCAGGCGGCTTTATTAAGAACAGTTCAGGAACGAAAGGTTAAAAGAATTGGCAGCACGAGGGAAATAAGCCTTGACGTACGTATTATTATAGCTACGAACGAAAATCTGCAGGAAAGCATTTTAAAAGGACGGTTTAGAGAGGACCTTTACCACCGCTTTAATGAATTTAGTATCTACATACCGCCATTGCGCGAGCGCAGCAGCGATATTCTTCTACTGGCTGATCATTTTTTAAAATTGGCCAATCATGAACTTAGCCGTAATGTGGTTTCTTTTTCGCCCGAAGTGACAGAATGCTTTATGAATTACCGCTGGCAAGGTAATATCCGCGAAATGAAAAATGTTGTTCGCCGGGCTACTTTGTTAACTGAAGGCTCTGAGATCACTATGAAAGCTTTGCCGCTTGAAATTTCTAATTTCAAAATACCGGTATTAGAATATACAAACAATGGCAATCACAATGGTACTGAAGTAATTGAAATAAAAGAAACCAAACACGATCTTAAGAATGCAGCTCTCGAAGCAGAGTATGAAACTATTATTAAAGTATTAAGGGAGGTTAACTTTAATAAAACCAAAGCTGCTGAAGTACTGAATATTGACCGGAAAACTCTTTATAATAAAATGAAGGCCATCAATTTAAAATAATATGGATGAACCGGCCGGAGATAATGAAGCAATAAGCGAATTTTATGTTAATACCCTACGGGTATTAAGGCATGATATTAAGAATCAGCTTTCAAATATTCATTTGGCGCTTGAGCAACTGCGCTATGAATTACCAGAAGTTACTGAAGATTGTATGTTTTATATGGAACTGATCTCTAAAAGTTCTTTAAAAATAAACGATTTACTTAAGCAAACTGAGTAAAAGCTTTATTTTTTTAAATTTTTAATGTAGCTTAGTTAAGAAAACAATTCTATAAAGTTATAATGGGCAAACGCTAAAACTTTATAGCGTTTTTTTGCTTTATTGAGAATATTATAAAAACCGCATGTCCATTTTTAATTATAAGCAACGCAATAATATTATTTTAGCAGGTATAATTCTATTGGGTTGCTTTCTTGTTTATGCGTTAAGCGGCTTGTTCAGTTCTATATTGGGTGCAATTGTGCTCTTCACTATTTTCAGACCGGTTTATTTGCATTTTGTTGAGAAAAAACGATGGAACAAATCACTTGTCGCTTTACTCATCATTTTAACTTCACTTATCTTAATTGTAATCCCCTTTCTTTCCTTAAGTATTATGGTTGTAGGTAAAATTTCAGGGATCAACCGTGAAACATTTAACCTCCAGGCATGGACTTCAAAAATTGATGATTTTGCGGGCAGCAATTTTAATCAGCCTCATTTTGCTGAAAGCACAATGCAAAAACTTGGCGTTTATGCTACTGATCTTTTTCCATCTATCTTAGGCAGCGCTGCAGGTATTTTTGTAACCTTATTGGTAATGTATTTTTTATTGTATTTTATGCTGGTACAGCTGCGCGAATTTGAAGCCGCGTTATTAAAATATGCTCCTTTCCGCGAACAGCATGCTCTGAGGTTTGCCGTAGCATTACGTAATTCAACCTACTCCAATGTATTAGGGCAGGGAATAATTGCAGTAACACAAGGGGCTTTACTTGCAAATGGTTTCTGGATTTTCGGCATACCCGATCCGGTATTCTGGGGAGTGATTGGAGCTTTTATTTCGTTTTTGCCAGTTGTTGGAGCCCCCACCTTAAGTATTCCGGCAAGTATTATATTATTTGCAGAAGGGCATACTTTAAAAGGAATTCTTTTGTTAGCATATGGATTAATATTTATTGGTAATGTAGATAGCTTTTTAAGAATGATGATAAATAAAAAAATAGCTAACACCCATCCTCTTATATCAATTATTGGTGTTTTTATAGGTTTACCGCTTTTTGGTATTCTTGGATTAGTTTTTGGACCGTTATTACTTTCATATTTCCTATTATTGCTTGAAATATACGAAACCAACAGGATGGCCGCAGACAGGCTGGAAAGAATTAGAACAGTACCGGAAAATTGACCTGTTACATACTTGTTTTTGTAAACAGAATTAAATTAAAAAAATATATAAAAAATAAAAATAACAGTAAATAAAAGACAAATAGCCATATTGGTAACATTTGGCAGGATATTTAATCAAAATAAAAACAAATACGCAATTTTTAAATTTAATAGGATATGAACAATAACACAAAAGTATTTACCGCATTGCTGGTAGGGCTTGCGGCAGGGGCGGCGTTGGGAATATTATTTGCACCCAATAAGGGCAATGAAACACGTGATAAACTATCAGAATCTCTAAAAAATCTTGGCGATTCAATCAAAGAAACTGCGGCTGCAGAAATTGACAACCTTATCGGATTAAAAGATAAAGTTGTAGATAACCTTAAAACTAAGTTTGGCACTCCGGAAGCTGAATACCAGGACGATCTGGAACACGCATAATTTAAACCTTATCCCGGGTATTTAACCCGGGATTATTAATAAATATATGGAAGCTAAAAAAGAAACATCTCCGCCATTTTTTGAACAGCTTAAAGAATATGCTGAAACACGTATTAAGCTGGCAAAATACCAGGCCATTGAAGGCGGAACTACTTTTACAGCAAACCTGATAGTTGATTTGGTCATCATATTTAGCACTGTATTAGCTTTCCTATTTGCCAGTTTTACTATTGCATTACTCCTTGGTCAACTATTGGGACACTATTGGGAAGGCTTTGGATGCGTTACCATTTTATATATAATTTTTGTGCTTATACTAAAGTACAACAGGCAAAGTATGGAAAAGCCGATTATTAACGCCCTTATCCAAAAAATTTTAAAAAACAAATAGGATGGATTTACCTGTAAAAAATATAGATGATTTGAGGTTAGAAATTTACCGGTTGAAGGGGCTGGAAGAACAACAAAGTTTTGCTTTACGTCAGCGCTTCAATAGCCCTTTGGCTATTTTCTCCACTATTTTTTCTTTAATTCCAAAGTCACAGGGTACTAACGGATTAAAATCAGGCGGCCTTTTTAATATAGATATTGTTCAATTAATGTCCAGCTTTCTTTTGCCTTTTACATTAAACAAAACACTGTTCAGGCGTTCTAACTTTTTGATAAAAGGCCTTGTAAGAATCGTTTCCAGAAGGGCATCGCGTTTTATTAACGAAGATTCAGTAAGCAGCATTTGGGATAAAGTAAAATCTTTTATTCCTGATAAAATAAAATCTATGATCCCCGATAAAAATAAAGATGTTGCCAAACCCGTTGTTGTTTCAGGTCCAAGGTAAATTTACCTCCGCAATATTAATTTTTTTAAAGGTCAAAACATCGTAATGACGCAATGTAGCTGATCAGCAAGCATATCCGTATACAAATTTACTTTTCTTCACCTAAAAGCTTAATTGCTTCATCATATTGTTTAAGTAATCCGGGATCCCGGTCAACTGCCCAGCCTTTGTAGGTATTTTTTATGAGTATAAGGGTGGCATGTGCATTTTCTACTTTCCCCGCCTCCCGATTTAAAAAACTTTAATTTCATCTTTCGCCTTCATAATCCTTGCCTGCTTCTGGTAAATATAGGTAAGCATTGTTATAGTTTTAAGATTCACTTTCGACAATACATCATGACTTTTAGCCACTTCCCATGTTACATCATTTAAATAACGATATAAAACCCCTTGAGGAGCAATACGAGTGATATGAAATTCATCATTGAAAACAATTTGTTTTTGTATTTCCGGACTCATTAGCGCCGAATCCATTGATCTTAACACTTTTAAGTGATAAGCGTATTGTTCTTCTTCAAACTTTTTGTTTACTATTAGTTCAGCACGAATACTATTCAGCAGATCTTTAGTCACTTTTTTTCATGCAGATTATTAAAAACTCTGTGAGAATAAGCGCCAATAAAACGCTGAAAATAATAAGAAATGATTCGCCAACGTACTGTTTCCAGCCTCTGAGAATATAAACTTGAGGTATTTGCTAATTATCGGATTGGGGACTTTGTCCACTATCATTTGAAGTTATTTCTTCTTTCATGTCAAAACTTTGAAGCCAATTTATGAATTTAGGTTGGTAAGCTTTAGTTATAATGGTTGTAATAGTTAAAAAGATTGAGTTGAAAGATCTAAATGCCCTTTGTTCATAACGTTTACAACTTTTTTAACTCTTACAACTTTTTTAAACTTTTTAAACCATTACAACTTATCTACCTCAGTCAACTAAATTTTATATCTTTCGCCCGTATTATAACATAATGAGCAACGGCTATTATATTTTAAAAGACGGGGAGCAAAAAGGCCCTTTTACCATTGATGAATTAACGGATATGGACATTGATATCCATTCCAGGATATTATCTCCACCTGATGATACATGGCAGGATGCTTGCGATTTGCCTGAGCTTTATTCATATTTTGAAGCGAAGGGTATATATTTTCCTACCGGGGACAACCTGGCCTCATTTGGGTGGCGGTTGTTGGCTTATATAATTGATTATGTAATTTTATCTGTTTTGATGGATTACATACTTAAAATTTTAGCTTTAAAGGGAATAACATTCAAAATACAATCATATAACGATATTTTCAAGTTGCCAATTTCCCAATTATTGATATTGCAACTTATTACCAGTATTACCTTAATTATTTATAATTCAATATGTGAGGCATCGCCGATGAGGGGAAGTATTGGCAAACGAATTTTTAAAATGGTGGTTGTTGATGTTGATGGTGTGAGACTTAGCTATTTAAATGCTCTTTTAAGAAGTGTGGGCAAAACATTATCCATTGCTTTTCTTTACCTGGGCTTTTTAAGTATATTTTTTACAGAACACCGCCAGGCCCTGCATGATTTGCTGGCTAAAACATACGTTGTAAAACGAGATTGGTAGGTTAGTTTGCAGCTGGCCTCACCTAAATCCCTGCCTGCGGCTGGCAGGCTCTCCGAAGGAGAGGACTTTAAAGTAGCTTATTTTTATACCCCTTACCAAATCTCAACTACTCACCCAATCAACCTAATCAACAACTCACCAACTAAATATTAAACATCATCCTCACCATTACAATTCTCCCCGGAAGGGAATACGAACTAGCGGTAAATGTATTGGCTGATAAATTTAGATAATTATAGTTTTTGACGTTTAAAAAGTTAACCGCGCTTAACTCCACATCGCTTTTAAATTTATTGATCCTGAATTTTATCGAGGCATCGGCAAAGAAATATTTCAGGTCATTCCCTTGCTGATAGGTGTAATAATGATCACCAGAAAGTTTAAAAAACAGGTTAGTTACAGGGTTGTAATTTATCGCGGCCTGCTGTATCAGTTGTTTAATGCTGTTTTTTGAGGCGCCAACAGGAGAGTAGCTTGAGGTTTGAATAATATTTGCTTTATAACTGAAGGTAACGGCATCACTTAACTTGGTTTCAGCGCTGGCATTAAGGGATGTTGAAATGGTGTTATACGGCAATAAAGTGTTATTCTGGATCTGGTTTGAGCTATTGGTTTGCCACTGTATGCCACCACTGAAAGTAGTACGCAAAGCAAATGAATATTTGCTGACATAACCATTAACCATCCATGAATTAGTTGAGTTTTGGAATGGCAATACAATGCGCTGCTGAAAATTATTTGTAATAATACTGGAAGTAATGTTGTTAGCAATTATGTGGTTAAACGAGGTATTTATACTAAAGAAAAACAATGTAATAGCTTTCCGGTAATTAAATCCAAGGGCAGCGAATTGATCTTTGCTCTCGGTCAGATCGGTATTATTGGCATAAAAAGTACGATAATCTTTTAAAATGTAGCCATGATAAACATCCTGTATATTGCCAATATTATTCCGGTAATCATAAGTAAAACTGAAATAATTTTCAACTGCTATTTGATATTTAATCCTTAACCGGGGGTTAAAATACAAACGTGTTAAACTCTTGTCAAGGCTATACAAACTATCGGAATAATATATTTGCTGCAGACTAAGTGGAAGGGTGAGATTTATTTTGAGGATTTTTCCCGGCAGGTCATAAGCAGCCTCGGCATATACTTTTTTCCTCGACCAAGTCAATTGGTTTTTAGAACTATCTGGTACTAAATTACTGGTATTGTTAAATTGAACCGAATTCAAATCCGACACCAGTTTTTGCGATTGTAAAAGAAAACCAGCCTTATAACTTTGGGTGCCATAATTTGATGGTATTTTGAATGAAAAGTAGTTATTGGTAAACCAGGTGGGTATATTCACATTTTGTGCCAATTGGGCATATGGGGTGCCATTATTAAATATTGAAGGATTAAAGTTTGGTTCGATAGTCCTGCTTTCCGGCTCACCTACATGGTTGATATAAGAATATACCTCTGTAATGTTATTCGACTTGAGGGATTGCATGTAATTAAGCTCATTGGAAAAATCCATTGTATTATCCTTAAAAGATTGGTTAACGCTGATTCCATTAGTGTTCAAACCCGAATATCCGATCTTGTGACTATAATCCGTTATTAATGCATCATTAAAGTAATACTTATCTTTATTAATGTTCAGGGTAAACTGTCCGTGCAAAATATCTGGCCTGAATTTATTTTTTTCCGTCTCCGTATAATTAATGGTATCCGTTGGCAAAAATATTTCGGTTTGTTGTTTATAGTCTTGTTGCTGCGTGTCATGCAGGTAATAAAGGTTAACTCTCAGCTGCTCGCCCTTTTTAATATTTACCAGGTTATTCAGGTTAATAATACCCGATTGGTTAAACAAATACCTGTTCCGCAACAGATCGGGATCATTAACTGTACCCAACGATAATACGGTAGCAGGCTTATCATTATTAATTCGCTGCAGGTATTCGGAAAGATTATGGGATACAAGATCATTTTGAACATCATCGCCAACATTGTTTCCTTTCAAATAATTTATGGCTTTATAAGCATCCTTAAACATCATAGCGTTAAGGTCCTCATCATAATTGCCCGGCAAGCCTGCCCCAATGCTTTCCTGTCCTACTAACTGTAGTTTTGCATCCTTTTTTATGGTAAGATTTAAAGCCACATCATCGCTCATTACTTTATCCTGCAGCATTTTAATAGGCTGATGATTTTCAATCACCTGCACCTGGTCAACTGCGCCCTGAGGGATGGTATTAGTGGCGATGTTATATTTATCATCCAATAAATTATCACCGCCGATGTACAGATTGGATATGGCTTTACCATTATAACTGATCTTACCATCGGCAGCAACAGCCACTCCCGGCAGCTTTTTTATTACATCGCCAATAACCCGATCCTGTGGGCTGCTGAAATCCGATACTTTATAACTTAAAGTATCGCCATTTGTTCTTAACCTGGGACCGCCCTTTATAGTAACCTCCCGTAGCATATTAGTAGCAGGAAACATTATAAAATTAACGGGGGTTGTCCAATCTGTCAGTGTTTTGCTCTGTCTTTTAAAGCCTATGCAATTTGCCTCTAACAATAAACCGGTTATAACAATCCCGGCCGGGGCCTGTAATTGATAAGCACCTTTATCATCGCTGGTAGTATAAGCAACAACCAGGTTAGTGCTGCTATTTTTTAAACTAATAGTTGCGTAAGGTATGGCTTTACCCAAACTGTCGGTAACGGCGCCATGTATATTTTGAGCAAAACAGGTGCTGCAAAACAGGGTTATTAAAATAAATAACCCTGAGAATTTGATTACTTTGCTCATTTATTTTTTTTCGGGAAGTTCTATTGGGTTGTTTTCTACATCCGGGCTCATTTGTATCTTCATCTGCATTTGTGGCCCGCCCGGCCTGTTTGCCCCTGCAGCTGCCATTGCCGACTGTGCGAATGCGTTCGGATCTTTACGCATAGCCTCCCGTAAATGCGTGAATTCTTTTTCAGTAGTTTTAATCGCATCGGTTGGGAGTTGTATGGCCCGGGGGTCTGTATTGAGATCATCCTCTCCTATTAGTTTCCCTGTGCCACCTCCTTCACGCGGAACCTGAATTGGGGCTGTTGACTCTGCCGGTGGTGCCATTTTGCTCATGTCCTCAATACCATCAAACTTAAACACTACTTGTTTTTTTGTATCATAGGCTTCGAGTATTAAACCAGGCAGTCCCGATAACTTCCATGGTCCACTTTGTGAAGGGATATCCGGGCAAAACCACGCGGTATAATCACGACCCTTAAAATGTGTTGTGGCTTTCTGACAGTGCAGCCCGCCAAAACTGGCCGTATCGGCGCTGATCTTCCAGTTAATGACAGGCAGGGGTTCCTCTATTAAATAGCTGTTGATCAGCTTTTCTTTTCTGAACAATTTCTTTTCTGCAGCCAACTGGTAGTATTCAGTACTCGATCCCGAACCGTTTCTGTTTATATTTATTCGTCCCGATCCTGTTGCCATTTGCTCCTGTATTTGTTTTCTTACCAGGGCATCCTCCAGTCTGCGATCGTAACTTTTGTAAACTGTAGCAGATTTACCTATCATAAGAATCATATTCTCGGTATAAGGCTTAGTTTGTGTAGTATCCTTTAAGTGCGAGAATTTATAATGTACCATGGCGGTTGCCAGATCTGACTTTTGAGCTTTAACTGCAAAAGCGATTAGCAATAATGTTGTGAATAGAAATAAGTGCTTTTTCATGATTGTATTTTTTATGCAATAGTAAAATGCAAAGACAACCGGATAAAAAGTTTGGTATGAATAGCGGTTTTACAATTATGAAAAACTGATATTTGTTATCGGGGATTGCAAAAAAGCAAAGGTTGAAGCGATAATTAGCCTTATTAATAACATAAATTATATCACCATGCCTGAATAATTACCTTTGTTATCGCATGAGTTTTATTAAGAAATATTGGTTAGAAATTTTGCTGCACATTTTAATGTGGATAGCAGTTTTGTATGTATTAAGCGCGTTAGGCTCATCAAGCACTTTTGAGTTAAGAGTAAAGACGATCAATAATGGCGTAATTATGCGAAGAAGTGCTGTAATATCTCTTCACCGTTCTTCTTTTTTTATTATTGGATTTTTAATGCTGTTGTTTTATGGCAATGTTTTTTGGCTGTTTAAAAAGCTGGTACAGTGGAAAAACGGGTATGCGCAAATTGCAACAGCTGCTGCATGGTTCGTTTTTATATTTTTTGCAGATTATTTTATTGTCGGCCTTTTTCTGGACTTCAAGAGCACTAACGCGCCCGATTTTCTGCGGTTAGGGCCCAAAGACTTTGTAAGGGACAGCTGGTGGCACTTGCAGCTTAATATATTACTGATTTTCGTATTTACGCTTGGAAGCTCCATCGCCTACTTTTTTTCAAAAGCATGGATAAAGAATGAGTTAATCCGCAAGCAACTGGAGGCACATCAATTAAGTACTGAGATTAAATTCCTTAAATCGCAGATCAATCCGCATTTTCTTTTTAATACACTAAACAACCTTTTTTCGATGGCGCAGGGTAAGGGAAATGAAGAACTGGCGGATGGTATTTCGCGATTATCGGCCATGATGCGTTATATGATTTACGAAAGTAATACCGATAGGGTATCCCTGGGCCGCGAAATTGAATACCTGGAAGATTGTATTTTACTAAACAAATTACGATACGCAGATGGCGAAGTAAAGCTGACTTTCAACTATCCGGAACAAACGGATGGTTTGTTTATTTCGCCCATGATATTTATCCCTTTTGTGGAAAATGCCTTTAAACATGGAGTGTCGATCGGGCAATCTTCACAAATCGATATTTTTATTTCAGTAGAAAATAAGCAGGTGATTTTTACCTGTGAAAACAAAAACTATAGCTTTATAAAAAAGATGGCTGACAATAATAGCGGTATTGGCCTTGAAAATGTAAGAAGGAGGCTGGAACTGGTATATGGTAACAAATACGAACTGGCGATTAAAAACGAAGAAGACAAGTACGCGGTTAAGCTTAAACTTAATTTACAATGATAAACTGCATAGCTATTGATGATGAACCAAAGGCATTGGATGTTATTGAAAGATATTGCCAAAAAATAGATGCTATTTGTTTAAAGACAACGTTTCGCGAGCCGGTTAAAGCCGTTGAGTTTTTGAACCAGGAAAAGATCGACCTTGTGTTTTTGGACATCAATATGCCTGATATAAACGGCATACAGTTAATTGCCACACTTGCAGTGAAACCTATGGTTGTTTTTACTACTGCCTACAGCAATCATGCTGTTGAAAGCTACAACCTTAACGCTATTGATTATTTATTGAAGCCTATAACCTTCGAAAGGTTTTTAGCTGCGGTTAACAAAGCTCAGAATATATTTTTAATTAAAAATAACGAAACCGCCAAGAGTGAAATGGCCGGAACTGTTTTTATTAAAAGCGGCCCGCAAACTTACCAGGTTAAAATCAGTGATATATTCTATTTAGAGAAGGATGGAAATTATATCACGGTTTATTTGAAGGACAAAAAAATATTGATCCGGGAAAACATGACAGATATTTTCAGCATTGTCCCCTCCGATCAATTTGTACGTGTACATAAATCATTTGTAGTAGCAGTAAAGCATATTACAATGATAGAAGTTCATCAAGTAATTATTAATGGCGAAAAGATTCCTATTGGCAGCACGTACCGGGAATCTTTGAGAGTGAAATTGGGATTAGAGTAAGTAAGCAGTTTGTAGTTTTCAGTCAGCAGTTTGCTTTTTTGTCATAGACCGTGGTCGATAGTCCATAGGTTTAATTAGGAGAAACGAGCCTGGTTAACTATGGTCTATGGACTATCGACCATGGACTAAACTGCAAACTCAAAACAACCTGTCCTTCATTACCAATGTGCCGGCAATCATATCATGAAGGCATTGCTGTTGTTTGTTAAAAAAACTAAACAGGTAACCTATAAAGAGTATTGCTACAGAAAATATTTTGGCTAAGTTACGAGCTATGGAGCGTGTAAAACTTATCCGGTTGCCATTCATGTCGCAAACTTTAATTCTCAGTATTTGCTTTCCATAAGTGGCTTGTTTTACTGAGCTCTCCATAATTATATGATAGATCAGCTTTACTAATGGTATAATTGCCAGCAGGCTAAAAGCTATGGATAACCTCACTTCTTTGTCACTTACCAGCAAGGATATAATAAATGCTGTAATGATGCATATACCCGAAACGAAAAACCAATCGAGCGCGGATGCCAGCAGGCGCTGGTCAAAACTGCCAAAATATTGCGGGATAGGGGCCTGCTTATTAAAGCCAAAAAAATCGCGCAGTTCGGCGATTTCGTGAGCTTCTTTATAATCATCCATAGCGGCGGTTTTTAAAAAATCACCTGGCTTAACGCCAATTGCTTTCAATTGTTCAATACTAAATGGTCCCTGGGGCTTACCGTTTATTACCAACAAATATAATTGAGACATTTGATAAAATTTTGATTGAATATCGAACACCGAATTTTGAACGCAGAACGCCGAAGTTTTCTACTTCATAATTCGGTATTCTGCATTCAGTGTTCGATATTATTAATGAGTCTCAATACCGTCTTACCTTAAAATCAGACAGGCCGCCACTTATGTGTATGTGAATTTTATTTTTTGCAGCGGCAAAGCCAGGTGTCTCGTAATTGTTATCCCTGGTTTTATTAAAGCCTTCAAAATGGTTATCTGATAAACCGGAATCTGTTTCAACACTGCATGCTGCATTTTGCGGTATACTTATATCAACGCCCGAAACTCCGGTTTGTACATCAACATTAGTCAGCGCTAAAGGCGCACCTAATTTTACATTAAATGATGCGGCGCCCCCATGTAAATAAAGTTCCCTGATCTTAAATTTCGACAGGTCGAAATCAAGTTTGGTAGCCCCGGTTTCTACATGGATTTCCCATACAGGATTTGGGTTTAAACGCATAATTGCAGCGTTTTTATCCGAATCAAAATTAAAGCCATGGTGATCTCTCATTTTAAAATCAAGCACGTATACTGAATCATCCTGACTATGAGAAAAATCATACCGGCCATAAGTATCTTTTGTATTAGCGCTGAACAGTTGGTTGGTTGTATCATTCAAAGTATATGAAGTGCCACCGCCGCTAATGTTAAGGCGTGCAATTTTTATATCAGCCTTATAAGGCTCAACAAATCTGCCGTTACCTACAGATTTTACATTGCTGCTGTCAGTGCTATCACTATCATCATTGTTGTCGTTGTTGTTATCCATATCATTGTTATAGTACATATGACGACCAGGCCAAAAATTAAAACGATCGCCAAAATCGCCAAAAAACAGCAACCCTAATCCAAAAACAACAACCGCTATTTTTAAAATAGTAGCCCAGGGCGATTTGTTATGAGCAAATACAAGATTTACGCCGGCAATAACTAAAAATATTGGCCACAGGTGAAAAATATTATACCAGTGAAAATGAATGTATCCAAAGTTATTCAGCAGGAATGCTGCTCCTATGAATACCAGGACCAGGCCCGGGATTAATTTATCGTTTCTCATGACTTAATTTTTTAATAGTATATGATAGTCTATAGTGATTAGGATAACGGTTCAATGGTATTACTTTCAGTTGCCGGCGGTATGTCGTTTGCCGGTGGTTCATTGGTTATAGATGTTTCTTTATGACTGTCATTTTTCCAGTCAGCTTTATCCCAGGGATTCCTTCTCTGGCCCGAAGCAATAAGAGCCCCACCAACGACAACCAATATTAATGGCCATATCCGCTCAAAATCCCAATCGGGTATAAGGTCATATTCATCAATTAAAATAATGGCGCCTAAAACAATCAGTACCATCCCAATTATTACTCCTGCATTTGACCGCTGCCTTGCGGGCGGGTTAAAGCCATTTGGAAAGTCACTGTAAGGAGTATTCCCAAAAGTGTCTCCGGGTTGAGGCGGAGGGGTAGTAAACGGACCTCCGGGTTGCTGAGGGGGCACGGTATAATCAACCGTTGGATTGTTAAAATTGTTATAGATATAACCCTTTTTAGGCAGCACTATCCATAAAACAATGTAGGGTATAAAGCCTACGCCCATTATTAAAAAAGTAAATGCAAATAGCAGGCGCACCACAACCACATCCATCTCAAAGTACTCAGCCAGGCCTGAACAAACACCACCAAACACCTTGTGGTATTCATCACGATATAGTTTTTTGTTCATATTATTTAGTTTTAAAGTTGATTTATATTTGTCCGTAAACAGGTTTAATTATTATTTCATCCACATTTGCCCCGGCGCTCATTTTGTAAGTATTTATAATAACTGAGGCAATATCTTCGGGCAAAACCATTTTATCTTTGTCAACGGTAATGCCATTCCATGAATCTGTTAATGTTGAGCCAGGTATAATTGATGTTACTTTTACTCCGTGAGGCTGCATTTCCAGCCTCATTACCTTACTAAGACCAAGCAGTGCATATTTTGTTACACTATAAGTACCTGCCTCTGCAATAGGACTTATGGATGCTATTGAGCAGATATTAAAAATATGGCCCTCTTGTTTTGCTATCAGTTTTTTACCAAAATAGCGGTACAGTAAATAAGCAGGAGCAAGGTTGGTGTTTACTACTTTTTCAAAGGTTTCCTCACCATCGTCCAATATACTGCTGTATTGGTAAATGCCTACATTATTAATAATAATGCTGATAAAACCAAGTACTTTCTCTGCCTCGCCGGCAAATTGCAATACTTGTTGTTTAATGCTGCAATCAGTAACCGAAGTAAAAATTTTAACGGCGGGATTTATGGTCAGTAACTCGCTTTTAAAAGATAAAAGATCATCATTGCTCCTTGAGCAAATGGCCAGGTTTATACTTTCTTTGGCTAAAGCGATGGCTATTGCACGGCCAATTCCTTTTGTTGATGCGGTTATGAGAGCGTTTTTCATTTTGTTCTTGTAGCACAAATCTAATTCATATTTAACTGGTGTAACTAAAGCATTTGGCAAAGCGGGTTAAATTTTCGGTAAACAGGGGAAAAGGGGCGGTAAATTAGATTTGATTTTTTAATTGTTGTAAAGCCAGAATGTTTTACATTGCCTTGCGGGAATTGATCCATTGAGCGTTGAGTATTTATCTTTTATTCTTCACTTCAACAAAACCCTATCTTTGCTCCATGCGTTTTGATATCATCACCGTTTTACCAGGCTTGCTCGACAGCCCGTTTGCACACTCTATATTACAGCGTGCACAGAAAAAGGGAATGGCAGAAATTCACGTACACAATTTGCGCGATTACTCAAACCAAAAACAAAAAAGCGTTGATGATTATCCTTATGGTGGCGGCAGCGGTATGGTAATGACGATAGAGCCATTTGCAAACTGCATTGAAAAGCTAAAATCAGAGCGCGATTATGATGAGATCATTTTCATGTCACCGGATGGGAATACCCTTAATCAACAGAGCGCTAATCAGCTTTCCACAAAAACAAATATCATGATCTTATGCGGCCATTATAAGGGGATTGACCAACGCATCCGGGATATTTATGTTACCCGCGAAATCTCTATTGGGGACTATGTATTATCGGGCGGCGAACTTCCGGCAGCTGTGCTGGTTGATGCAGTGGTAAGACTGATTCCCGGCGTATTATCTAATGAAACATCAGCATTATCTGACTCTTTTCAGGACGGCTTGCTTGATGCCCCGGTTTATACTCGTCCGGCTGATTGGAACGGGCATAAAGTACCCGATATTTTACTAAGCGGCAATACACCCGAAGTTGAAAAATGGCGCTTTGAGCAAGCAATTGAGCGCACTAAAAAAAGAAGGCCTGATCTTTTAGAGTGATTTTTATTTGCTCCCTAATGGATAGCCCTTAGCAGTCCAGTTGGTTTTTAAATTAGTTGGCAGATTTAGCAATTTTATATTAGTAAAACCTATTTTTTGCAGTTCAAGAAATGCCGGCCGGATATTTGGGCATTTAGAAAATGGGCAGCATCCACAATAAATTATAATCTCGGTATTGTGTTGTAGTAGGTTGAGTTCATACTTAAACTTTTCCATGTTTTCTGCACTGCTTACTGCCCCGATATGCTTCGCTCCCTTAATGTCTTCAACGGCGCCAATATTGAATATTACAGGCATATCCGATTTCGAACTATTAATCAAGGCAGCTAACTCGGCAGGCTCAATCAACTGATTTTCTGTCCAGGGATTTATCTTTTCCAAAGATGGCATGGTAACAGGAGAAGTTTGTGCTTTGCATACGATAACAGATAAACTATTGATCAAAAAAATGGTAAGCAGTATTATTAAGAAATTTTTCATGATTATGATATTTTATTGAGACCTTTAAAATGGTTAAAGATCAGATTTTATTATGAAAGAAAATAAAAAAGATCATTGGGAAAAAATTTATCAAACCCATAATGAGTATGAGGTGAGCTGGACTCAATCAGTTCCAAAAACTTCATTAGACTTTATTCATAGTTTCCACCTAACTAAAAGTTCAAAGATCATTGATATTGGTGGTGGAGATAGTAGACTAGTGGATTATCTTTTAGAAGAAGGATACCAGGATATTACTGTACTGGATATTTCAGCAACTGCAATTGAAAAAGTTAAAAAAAGACTTGGCAGTAAAGGTGATCAGGTTAAATGGATTATTGCGGATATAATAGATTTTCAGCCAAAAGAAAACTATGACCTATGGCATGACCGTGCTACATTCCATTTTTTAACCAGTGTCAGCCAGGTTTCAGCATATCTGAATATTGCACGAAAGGCCATTTCAAAATATTTGATAATTGGTACTTTTTCTGAACACGGGCCGGAAAAATGCAGTGGACTTCCAATAAGACAATATACAGAGGAGCAACTTCAAAATAAATTAATAAGGGATTTTAAAAAGATCAGATGTGTTAATGAAGACCATATAACTCCTTTTCAAACTAAACAGAACTTTCTTTTTTGTAGTTTTAAAAAAGCTGCTTTAAGAAATAACATTTAAGATATATCAGAGATTAATTTAAGATCGGGATTTTAAATTGTAAAATCCTAAAATAGTTTGCAACCAAAAGACAAAATTTGCATTAAGGTTGTAAACCATGAACCCTCAACAAGAAGCAGAACTTATTGAACAATGCCGTTCAGATCCGGCTGCTTTTGGGCAGGTGTTTGATTGTTGGTATAAACCGCTTTTTGGTTACATCATGCGCCGTACTGCTGATTATGACCTTTCGAAAGACATCGCTGCAGAAACATTTTTAAAAGCTTTTCTAAAAATAAATAGTTTTAAATGGAGAGGTATAAGTCTTTCGGCATGGTTGTACCGTATTGCCACCAATGAGCTTAACCAATATTACAGGAGTAGTAAATATAAACCGCAATCACTTCAGCAATTATTGGAAAATCCGCAGATGGAAAAACTGCTGCACCAGGAAACGGAAAATGAACGGGAAATCATGGAAAAAGAATTAAAGGCTTACAACGATTATAATTTGATCAGGGCAAACCTGCTAAAGCTTGATATTAAATACCAGGAAGTAATATCACTAAGGTATTTTGAACAAAAGACAAATCTTGAGATCAGCTTAATATTAGATAAAGGAGAAGGCACGGTAAAGTCGCTGCTTTCGCGCGGATTAGAAAAATTAAGAAATATGCTTTAAAACTGCAACCCAAACCAGGTTTTGCATTATAAGAGTAATTAAAATGAAAGATAAAGACGAATTTTTAAAGAAAATGGAAAATTTAGAAGTGCCGGATATTAATCCTGCTGGACATCAAAAAACGGTAAAGATGGCTATCATGAATGCCGAACGTTCGGCAGTGCTTGGAGTATGGCTTATTGCTGTACCATGCTATTTCTTGTTTTGTGTATTTATGTATTATTATTTCCATGTCAGGATAAACTGGTTCGAAGCGATGTTCAACCTGATGTCGAGTCTTGATAAAAACCCTTATTTGAAAATTTTATCGCCATTACTGCTTGTGCTGTTGCCGATAGTCGGAATTGTTATCAATGCCCTATCTATTATACATGTTCAATACCAAAAGCTTGGGCCTGACAAGGGAAAATTAAAAGAATTCAGCATTACAGTAAAAATAAAAATATGGAATATACTGCTCATATTGCTCAGCCTTGCTGTAGTGTGCGTTTTTATAGGCTATGTAATTATCGAAAATATCACAATTAAAAATTAAGCAAATGAAATTAAATTGGTTTACACGTAAAGGGCTTATCTATTGGCCGGTATCAATAGTTGGCTGGATTATATTGATTATAGCTTTAGCATGTACTATATATGGTTTTATAGATGTGGACAGCCATTCACATTCAGTAAGTGATACGCTAATTAATTTTGTGTTCAACTTATTGCTGATAGGTTTGGCCTATACCATTATAGCTTTTTTTACAGAAGCAAAGAAAGTTGATTTGGTTGATTAGGTGAGTAGTTAGCTTTATGCAGGATGCCAATTAACCAATCTAATAACCTAGTCAACTACTCACACAATCAACCTAATCAACTGTTTTAAATTTTTTCACTTCAACTTTTATTTGTAAAAAAAAATCCCTATAATTGCAATCCGATTTTTAAGAAGTAAAAATCGCTTTAAGAGCCAGAAATCATGGATTTAGTAAAATTTGTTGAAGAACAATCTATAGAAAAAAGAGTGCTTCCGTCATTTAAAGCAGGTGATACGGTAAGTGTTCATTATAAAATACGCGAAGGAAACAAAGAACGTATACAGGTTTACCAGGGTGTTGTTATACAGCGCAACAGTACCGGCAGTACCGAAACCTTTACTGTTCGTAAGGTTTCAAATGGCATAGGTGTTGAGCGTATTTTCCCTATCAACTCGCCAAACATCGATAAAATTGAAGTAAATAGCCACGGTAAAGTACGCCGCGCTAAACTATACTACCTGCGCGAACTTACCGGTAAGGCAGCACGTATCAAATCAAAAAGAGTTTAAGCTTCCGTTTAGGAATATAAAATATAGAAGCCTTTCTGAATTTTTCGGAAAGGCTTTTTTGTATTTACGTGATATATTTTGTAATTTGTCATTGCGAGCGATAGCGTGGCAATCTCGTCGTCGTGTATTACCGCAATGCAAAGTTCGCGATTGCGTCGTCCCTCAGCAATGACAAAGTTTTTTAGTTTTTGGGATTAAATAGAATTTTTACGGCAATTCAGCCAATACAGTAAGGCCGCCTTTTACAACCTGGCCTAATTCAACCTTAATTTCTGATTCAAGTGGTAAAAAAACATCCACCCTTGATCCAAATTTAATAAAGCCGAACTGCTCGCCCTGTTCAACTACATCGCCTTCTTTTACATACCAAACAATCCTGCGTGCCATTGCACCTGCAATTTGCCTGAACAATATTGCCACTCCCGACTTATTTTCTATAACTACAGTAGTCCGCTCATTTTCTGTTGAAGATTTTGGGTGCCACGCTACCAGGTATTTGCCGGGATTATATTTAAAATATTTAACAACCCCTGATATCGGGTTACGATTAATATGAACATTAACAGGCGACATAAATACTGATACCTGTATCCGTACATCTTTCAGATACTCTCTTTCCATAGTTTTTTCAATTACTACTACTTTTCCATCCGCAGGGCAAAGCACCTGTTTTTCGTCCTTGTTGATACTGATAGATGGGCTTCGGAAAAATTGTAATATGGTAGCAAAAAGCAAAAATGAGAGGATATAAATTATCCACTTTAAAACGTAAGCTGCGGGAAAGTAAAATTGGATCACCGCATTCAAAACAAATATGAACAGAATACAGATAGCTAGGGAAGTATATCCTTCTTTATGAATGGTCATTTTCATTGGTTTTTTGCAAAATTACTAATTTGTGATTAAGTACAGGTAAGTATATACAATAGGCGCTGCCAGTAAAAGGCCATCAAAGCGGTCGAGCAGGCCGCCATGGCCAGGCAATATTTCACCAGAGTCTTTAATATTTATACTTCGTTTAAACATAGATTCTATCAAGTCGCCCAAAGTACCAAAGCAGGAGATTAAAATCGCTTCAAACACCCAATGGATCCATGTCAGTTCCTTAAAATAATAACTGATTATAAAGGCAACAATACCGCTGATCAGTATGCCGCCTATAAAGCCTTCCCAGGTTTTTTTAGGTGAATGCCGTTCAAACAACTTGGTACGTCCAAGTTTCATTCCAACCAAATAGGCACCGGTATCATTTGCCCAAAGCAACAATAAAAAAGCAAGCGGATAATGAAAATTAAAATCTCCTTTTAAAAAAGCAAGAGCGTGGAAAAATGTAAAAGGCAGACAAATAAAAACTAAACCGGCTAAGGTGTATGAAATGTTGATGAAAGGAGATGTTGATTTCTTAAATAACTCCTGTATAAAAATTGCACTTATGGAAATAGTCAATAAAGCCAGCAGTTTATACACGGCCCAACTGCTATTAATAACAATTAAGGCAAATATTATATAAATAAAAAACCCATTAATTAAACCGGTTAGCATATTTGGATTAATGCCGCTTTTTTTAAGAAGCCGGTAAAATTCTCTTAAACATAAAATGCTAAGAAACAAATAAAATATACTAAATGCATACTGCCCAAGCACTACCGAGCCAAGCATTACAATAACAAAAAAAAAGCCTGTGACAGCGCGTGTCTTCATAAATTAATTTGATTGAGGATAATGATCTCAATGGCGTTGCTAAAATCTTTTTGGTGTATATAAACCTCAATATCACCAAATGCACGATGGGATGAATCTTGCTTATTTAATAATACTGTGGCTATATGATTTTCTGCAAGCGCCTGTTTTACCATTTCAGACTCATAATAATAAGGTGAGGTAAAAATTTTTATCCAGTTTTTCTCCATTAGCTTTCCTGGATTTTTTGATTGTTAAATGCTACGCTTCTGTATATAAACAGCAAAAATAAAATAATTAGCAAGCTAATTATATATCCTGCATAACTAAACAAGTGCTGGTCATCCGGATTTATTTTGATCAGTTTATGCTGAAAAAGATAAGTTCCGATAACTGCAGTTCCGTTATTTATAAAATGGGCCCAAACACCTGTCCAAACACTTCCGCTCCAGGCCACAAAGTAACCAAAAAGCACGCCAAGCATTAATCTTGGTAAAAAACCAAAGAATTCCATATGGAAAGCACTGAATAAAATAGCTGTTATCCATACGGCAGCGTGCGTATTTTCTGTCCAGCTGATAAATATGGTTTGTAAGCACCCCCTAAACATAAACTCTTCAACAATAGCAGTCAATAAACCGATAAGCAGTACATCGATTATCAAATCCCAAATGGTTTTCATTTGCAGCATAGCTTCAGTAAGCTTTTGAGCGTTGTCTTCACTATCACGCATCCATTTTAAAAAATGCGGTAAAACCATTTTTTGGTTCAAATTTGATAAAAATTCAATAACCGGATTCGAGATAAACATTATTGCTAATACCATTAAAAGCAATACCCAGGGAAAGTTGAAGGAGGGTTTAATATATTCATCCGTGTCCCTTACAATAATAAAAGCAAAAAAAATGGGAGCTGCAAAAATAGGAAAGGTTGTCCCTATTAACTGCATTATCCAGATGGCGGGAATAAAATTTGGGACCGAAACATTTAAACTTGCTAAAGCCATCAGCGTTTTTAAACCATATAAGGCCAATACGATTCCTGCTCCAATTAGATTTCCGATGATAAGTATTATAATAAATATCCCAATAAAAATCAAAAACTGCATTGCAGGATGTATCTGATTACTGGGCTTATATTCCATATACTTAAAAATTCGTATTTTTGCCACGAAGATAAGTCATGTCTGTTCAAATAGGAAATATAGATTTAGGAGAATTCCCGCTGTTGCTGGCACCGATGGAAGATGTGAGTGATCCGCCATTCCGTTATGTATGCAAACAAAACGGCGCGGATATGATGTATACGGAGTTTATATCGTCAGAAGGCTTGATTCGGGACGCTGCGAAAAGCCGTCAGAAGCTGGACATTTTTGAATATGAGCGTCCCATTGGTATACAAATATTTGGCAGTGATATTGACCACATGCGTGAAGCTACCGAAATAGCATCACTTGCAGGGCCAGATCTGGTTGATATTAATTACGGCTGCCCGGTTAAAAATGTAGCCTGCCGGGGCGCAGGGGCCAGCTTGCTTCAGGATATAGATAAAATGGTAGCCATGACCAAAGCGGTTGTAAATGCCACACATCTGCCTGTTACGGTAAAAACCAGGTTGGGGTGGGATGATAATACCAAAAATGTGTATGAAGTTGCTGAACGCCTGCAGGATGTGGGTATAAAAGCACTCACCATTCATGGGCGCACACGATCACAAATGTATAAAGGAGTTGCCGATTGGGCTCTTATAAGGGAAATAAAAAAAAACCCGGGAATACAAATACCCATTTTTGGTAACGGTGACATTGATTCTCCCCAAAAGGCTGCGGCATGGCGCATGGAATATGGTGTTGATGGTATGATGATTGGCAGAGCGGCAATAGGTTATCCCTGGATATTCCGTGAAATAAAGCATTATTTTAAAACTGGCGAGCACATGGATAAGCCCACCATTGCCGAACGTATTGAGGCCTGTACAGTTCATCTGAAAAAATCAATTGAATGGAAAGGCCCTAAAACAGGCATATTTGAAATGCGGAGGCATTATTCTAATTACTTTAAAGGCATTGAAAATTTTAAAGAATACAGAATGAAATTAGTTACAGCCTCGAGTTTGGATGATGTACTTGGGATTTTATTTGAGGTAGAACAAAATCCAAGGTTTACCAATTTTGAACCCGAAAACAGAATTTTAGCTTAAACTAAAATAATTTTCTATTTGAGAAAATAAAAGGGTGCTAAAAGAGTTAAATAAAAGCTGTAAAATAACATTGAAAATTCTGTATTTAAAAATGGCTTGATATTTGAACAGAAAATATATATTTGAATAAAAGAGATACTTGTATGGTTACTACTATAACAGATGGTGTTAAGGTTTCTGTCGAAACCATTTACCAGCCTGAATATTCGAATCCTGCTAATGATCATTTTATGTTTGCTTATAAAGTGAATATAGAGAATATGGGTAATTACGCTGTGCGGCTGTTAGGAAGACATTGGTATATTTTTGACTCGAACGGCGCAAAAAGAGAAGTGGAGGGTGAAGGTGTGGTAGGACAGCAGCCAGTGATCGAACCAGGAAGTTCACACGAATATGTATCGGGCTGCAATTTAAAAACAGATATGGGCAGTATGAAAGGGGAATATCAGATGACTCGTTTGATAGACAATACGCTTTTTAATGTTCAGATACCTGAATTTTATTTGATAGCTCCTTACAGAATGAATTAAGGCTCAACTTAAAATTGATATAAAAACAAAGACCTGCCTGGACTTCCAGGCAGGTCTTTGTTTTTTATATTGCTCAACAATTTTGATGTATTATCTATGCCTTTGTCCGCCACCGGGCCCCGGGTTATTGTGAGGCTGTTGCTGCATACGGGGTTGCTGAGGTTGCATACGAGGTTGCTGCATACGTGGCTGCTGAGGCTGCATATGCTGCTGCTGGTTTTGTTGCACCCTTTGTTGCATATGTTGCTGCATATGCTGCGCCGCTTGTTGTTGAGCATGTTGCTGGTACTGGGCCTGTTGTTGCCGGGCCTGTTGATTTATATGTGCTTGTTGAGTTGAGCGTTGCTGTGGAAATTGCTGTTGCTGGGAATGCGCTTGCTGAGGGGACCTCTGAGCTCTGTTGTTTGCAGGCCTGTTAAAGTTTGATTGATGGTTTACATTGGCTGTACGCCCGGTTGCACCCCCATTTAAACCTGCATTTGCATGGCCAAAAGATGAAGTTGTTGCTACATGGCCATGCTGATTAAACGGCCTTCCGTTAATTCTGTTCATGGCTGTTGCGGTTGGCCGCCCATGATTTACTGCCGCAAACTGGTTTCTGTCCCTGCTTGCCATTTGCTGATGAGACATCTGTTGGGAAGTAGGCTGAATATGGTGCTCTCTCATAGCAGTAAGCTCCTGCGGCCGTGGCCGTGCTGAGATGCCGCCGGGGCCGTTAAAACTCACCCTATTAACCGTTCTATTGTTAATTACTGTACGGTTAATATAAGTATTATGAATTACAGTCCTGTTTACATTTACCACCGCAGTATTATAACGGAACCTTCCACCACTCCACATACCGCCAACAAAACCATCACCATAGTATCCGCCGCCATAATTAATACCACCGTAAAAACCTATATGGGGTCCCCAATAACCGGCGTGAAAACCATAGTAACCGCCTTCATAACCCCAATAGGGCGGGGTCCATAAATAATCTGGCTGAGGAGGGGCAACCCATACCCCTGGTACCCAATAATAGCCATCAACGTCATTATAAGCCCAATATCCGGGTTCCCACAAATAACCATCAACCGGACAGGGTGGCTGTACATAAACAGGTAATACCGGAGGGGCTATTCCAACGGATATGCCTACACTGACTTGTGAATAGGTATTTGATACGGTAAAGCACATCAGGTATAAAGTGATGCACATTATTCCAATCTTTTTCATAATAAATTAATTTTGATCATTAGAATGAGACAATCAGCCATAGATAAGGTTTAATTATTTTAGTCAAAATTCGGTTACATATGGCATAACTATAACTTAAAGTATTGTTAATAAGGTAGCTAACATTAAATAAAAAGAGACTGTCTCAAAAGTATAACTATGTAAATGCGGAGCCGAATAATATTTTGAAGAATAATTTCTTTGTGTCACGTTGTGAATTTTCTTTGTGTTCTTTATGGTAATGTGGTAAAAACGACCACTAAGGTCACAAAGGGTTCACAAGGATCGCTGATACGAAATATTATTTTGTCATCCCTGATTTGCTCAACACTTTTGAGATAACCTCTTTTTCATTTTACAAACTGCTGGTTCAAGTCCTTCGGTTAAATAAAAATGAAGCATAATATAGCAAGGTAGCAAGAGAGCTCAATGCAGCCACTACATAGGTCATTGCAGCCCACCATAAGGCATCCTTTGCCTGTTTATGCTCTCCCGTGGTTTGCATTACGGTGTAATTATTATTTAGCCAGGCAAGTGCTCTGTGGCTTGCATCAAATTCAACAGGCAGGGTAATGAAACTAAAGGCAGTAACCAAAGCTAACGCCGCTACGCCAATAGCCAGTACAAAAAGGTTATGTGTAAAAAATAAAAGCATAACGCCAATAAACAATGTCCATTGAGTTAAGGTAGACGCCACATTTATAACCGGCACCAAAGCCGAACGAAAGCTAAGCCAGGAATATGCTTTTGCATGTTGTACAGCATGTCCACATTCGTGGGCAGCCACTGCAGCTGAAGCCACACTCCGGCTATAAAAAACATCCGGACTTAAATTAATTGTTTTTGTTTCAGGATTATAATAATCTGCAAGCTCGCCTTCATCCGATGTTACCTGTACATCGTAAATGCCATTATCATGCAGCATCTTTTCCGCTACAGCCTGGCCCGAAAGAGTAGACGATAACGGAATTTCGGAATATTGTTTAAATTTGCTTTTGAAGCGCAGTTGCACAATAAAACTTACTATCGCAATAACAATCATCAAAAACCAGGCTGAACCTATACTTATATATCCTGTAATTAGTGATAAGTGATCCATTTGTGTATTTTTTTGATTAATAATTTTTGACAGTTTAAAACCTCAAGTCCAAACAATTGAGTTAAAATAGAAGCGATAAAAAGAAAGTATTTTAATTTGTAACTACAGATATTAACTTATAGCAAAAATTATTCCATAGGAATGTTTTTGGATATAATGTTAAAAATGAACAAAATCATTTTTGAATTTTGAATTTTTATTTTTGAGTTTGAAACATACATTTTCATATTGGGAACGGACCGCATTTATTGAAAATGCCGATGTAATTATTATCGGCAGTGGGCTGGTAGGATTAAGCGCTGCACTTTACTTAAAACAACGGCAGCCTGCTTTAAAAGTGTTGGTATTGGAGCGCGGCTTTTTGCCCACGGGCGCAAGTACAAAAAATGCTGGGTTTGCTTGTTTTGGTACCGCCTCAGAGCAAATTGCTGCTTTAAAGCACTCAACAGAGGAAGAAGTTTTGCGGATGGTTGATTATAAATGGCGCGGACTTCAGCAGCTAAGGCAAAATTTAGGCGATTCGAATATTGATTACTATCAATATGGGGGTTACGAGTTGTTTATGAACGATGAGGCACACAAAGCTGAAAATTGTTTAGCTGAGCTGGATAAACTGAATACATTATTGCAGAAAGTTATTGGAACACACGACATTTATTCAGCAGCTAATGACAAAATAGCAGCATTTGGATTCAATAATGTTAGGCGGATGATCTATAATCCTTTTGAAGGACAGATACATACCGGCAAAATGATGCGGACTTTATTAAATAAAGTATACAACCTGGACGTTTTGGTTTTAAACGGGTGCAAAATTCAAAAGATCGAACATGAAAAGGACCACATTAACCTTTTAACATCTCAAGGTAATTTTAAAACCAGTAAAGTAATATTAGCCACTAATGCTTTTGCAAGCCAGTTATTTCCAGAACTTAAAGTTATACCCGGCCGGGGGCAGGTGTTGGTAACTAAGCCTATTCCTGGCTTAAAATTAAAAGGTACCTATCATTTTAATGATGGTTATTATTATTTCCGCAATATTGATAACAGGGTTTTGTTTGGTGGTGGCCGCAACCTTGATTTCGCTGCCGAAGAAACATGGGAGTTTGGTCAAACTGAATTGGTAAAAAACAAACTCATCAGTTATTTAAGGGAAGTGATATTACCCGGTCAAAATTTCGAAATCGACCTTTGGTGGAGCGGTATAATGGGTTTTGGCGAAGATATAAGCCCCATTGTTAAACAAGTTGAACCAAACATTTTTTGTGCTGTGAGATGTAATGGAATGGGTGTGGCAATGAGTAGTTTGGTAGGTAAGGAAGTGGCAGAGCTTGTGTTAAATAGTTAATGTCTTGCGTATCTTATTAAGAATTTCTACATGAAAACCTTACTTACAATCGTATTTTTTCAACTCCTCTTTTCGTTATCCTCTTTTGCGCAGGAACAACCTGACTCTGCGATGGATAAAAAGGTTAACTTTTTATTAACTAAGTTTGAGAATAAAACAATAACTGAAACTGAAAAAAAGGAAATAAAAAACTTAACCTATAAAATTCAAAATAAAGGATTTATACTGGAGGAAAAATTTCACGATTATCAAGGGTCGTTAAAAGAAATTAACGCGGCTTTAAACATATGGATAGCTTTGGGCGATACGATAAATGAAGCCAATAACAGAAAGTATAAAGGATATTTATTGGGTCATTTAAGCGATTTTAGCGTTGCTAAAGGGGAAATATTTTCAGCTATAAACTTATTTAAATTAAAAAATGTGGAATGGGGTGTTGCTGTTTCGCAATTTGATTTGGCGAAAGTTTATGATTTTCAACATAACCTGGATTCATCATTCATTTATGCAAATTATGCACTGAGTTATTGGAAGACCAAAAGAGACACTAGTAGAATAATAACTATTAATAACCTGCTAATACGTTTATATTGTGAGGCGAAAAATTTTACCTTGGCCGAATCGCTCCAAAAAGAATCTCTGCAGTTAATTAGTTTTAGAAATTTACATTATCAGCCGGTGTTTGACTTTTATTTTTTATCGTATCAACTAAATGAACAGCAACACAAAAGAGAGCTCTCCATATATTACAAAAATAAGCTGAAAGAGATAAGTGAAAAAAATGGGATTGTAAAATCTGAATATGATGCTAATTAGTATAGGACTTATCTTTTTTTGCAAATAGTTTTAATAATTTATCAGGAACGATTTAGTCTTTGTGTTTTTTATAAATTTCACAAAATTTTAACGTTTTATTATCTTTTTTAACCAAAATAAAGTTGTAAGTTCGGCTATGCAAACAGATAAAATAAAATTAAGTGTTGAGGATATTATTGCATCCCTTCAAAGCTTAGATAATAGCGAAAGGACAAGACTTCAGAATGCATTGTTTGAGCTTCAGAATGATTTAGATCTTAAACATGCCATCCAGGAAAATCTTGACGATATTAAAAATGGGCGTGTAAGTTCTCATGAATCAATAATGAAGGAAATAAAAGCAACCTACAATTCTTAAAAATTTCGGATTTCGAATGTTCAATTTCGGATTTGACTTATCCTTTTGTTGCAATAATTGTATTTAACCGATTCACCAGGTCATCGAAAATAATTTTCATTCCATTCTTTAAAAGGATATTTCTAATTGAAGATACTGAAATGCGTATTTTGTTATAGGAACTCACCTTTTGCTTCCATCCGGATTCTTCTTTTTCGTAAAACAGATCAGTTACTCTTACATGCTCAGGAAAATATTCCAGTAAACAAGTTAGTATTTTATTTTCATCGCTTTTTACGGGGATAAACCTGTTATCACCAATCAGTTCATTTGAATAATCTCTGAATGAAATTATTAACTTTCCATTTTCGGTTAACGCTTCACAGCAATCAATCAGCAATTGTTCAGTTTCTGTTTCACTGTTTAGATGTGTGATTGTATCGCCCCAGCAAATAATTAGTTCGGGCGTTGTATCTATATGTTTATTAAACAAACGGATATCATCTTCAATCACATCAATATCAAAACCTTTACTATTAAGCTTTAGCTCTGTTAATAATTGCTTGTTAAAATCAATGGCTTTCACTTTAAAACCAAGTTTGGCAAGTGAAACACTTTGAATGCCATGCCCGGCACCAAGATCAATAGCAAATTGTGTTGAGAATGGCTTTATTTGATGTTCTATTAAAAATTGCTGATGCTCTTTTTGCTTTTCGTCAAAATCGCCAGCCATCCATGAATAGAAATTGCCAAGATGGCGGTCATAATGCTCTTTTGCTGTCATATTTGATAAATCAAAACAACTCCACCAGCCTCTCCAAAGCCATACCC
This sequence comes from Mucilaginibacter sp., assembly GCA_028288305.1. Lineage (GTDB taxonomy): Bacteria > Bacteroidota > Bacteroidia > Sphingobacteriales > Sphingobacteriaceae > Mucilaginibacter. The sequence continues at coordinate 49,394 of JAQBOA010000016.1, read as the reverse complement.
CTGGAACCCTTTATAAGTATAGTTGAATTTTTAATGGGATTTGCTTTTAAGCCGGCAATTGCATCCTCCGCTGTTTTATAAAAGGTAGGTTTTTTGTCCATGGTCCATGGTCCATAGTCCATGGTCATCTCCGCTTCAAAAAATTCTTTCCCAATAAATATCCTTTCATCAACCGGTGTTTCCAATGCTTTTTTAATAACCGCCTCATGTTCAATTGCAGCTTCTTCACCCATTTCAAACATATCTCCTAAAATCAATACTTTCCGTTTTGCACTAATTTTGTCCATGTTTTCAATAGCTACAAACATGCTGCTGGGATTGGCATTATAATAATCGCAAATAAGTGTGTTAGTTTCCGTCTGCACAATTTGCGAGCGGTTGTTTTTGGGCTGATAGCCTTCAACACCTGCATTTATCCCTTCATCGGTTAATTCAAAATAAACGCCTATACATATTGCCGCCAGTATATTATCTAAATTATAAGCTCCGGTAAGCTGAGTCTTTACCTGGTGACTGTTGCCTGTTTCATTGTTTGTCCATTGCAATGTTAAAAGGGGTGAATTATCAATTAATTTACCGCTTACTAAATTGCTGTCGTCATCTTTACCATAAAATATAGCGCTTTTTAAATTCCTTGCTTGCAGCATCTCCATTAAAACAACGCTGTCTTTGTTTATAAAAACAACTCCGCCAGAGCTCGGACTTCCTGACTTTTTCAAATAATCATATAACTCGCCTTTGCCCTTTTTTACCCCCTCCACACCGCCAAAACCTTCTAAATGCGCTTTTCCTACGTTGGTAATAAGGCCATGGGTAGGTTGTGCAATGGTGCAAAGAAATTCAATTTCTTTTTGGTGATTGGCCCCCATTTCAATCACCGCCATTTTGTGTGAATTATCGATAGTTAAAATAGTTAGCGGTACGCCTATATGATTATTCAGGTTACCTTGTGTAGCCAGTGTTTTATAATGTTGTGATAAAACAGAATAGATCAGCTCTTTGGTAGTTGTTTTACCGTTTGTACCTGTAATGCCAATAACGGGGATAGTTAATTGCCGGCGATGGTAATGCGCCAGATCCTGTAAAGCAGTCAGCACATCATCAACTAAAATATATTTTTCGTTAAGCTGGTAGGCCGGATTATCAATTATGGAGTAAGCAGCCCCTGCTTTTATGGCCTGCTCAGCAAAGGTATTCGCATCAAATTTATCTCCCTTTAAAGCAAAAAACAGTCTGCCGGCACTTATTTTCCTTGTGTCGGTACTAATAAGCGGATGCTGAAGAAAAAGTTTGTAAAGTTGTTCTGTAGTCATTTTATCATTTGATAAACCAATTTAACTTTTTGCATTGCGCGATACGAAGCAATCGCGGACTATGCATAATCATTTGCAAAGTTCGCGATTGCTTTACTCGTTCCTCGTTTCGCAATGACAATTTTAAATAGTTTCTGAGCATTTTTATATCGTTCCCATCTTTCTCATCCACGCTATTACAGCTCTGATTTCACCATAGCTATACCCTTCGCCTAATATTTCTTTTAACGGAGCTAATTTTTCAGCACCATAGCTTTCAATCGCATCTTTTATTAAAAGTTTCTTTTCTTCATTTACCATTTCCAGCACATCTATTGCTCCCGTATAAATATAGAAGCTTAAATGACCTTCAATAGTAGAAGCCGCCAGGTTTCTTTCGTTAGCTATTTCTGCAATTGTTTTGCCTGATTTATACAATGTAAAACTATCGAATGCCGTGCTGGAAGACCGGACTCCATTTGTTGAATTTTCCGTTCTAGCTTTCCTTTCTCGTTTGGATGCTTTAAGCTTTATTTTAGAAGACAGCTTGTTTTTTTCGCAATAACTTTTTACAGGCAATAAAAACTCCCTTCCGTATCTGGCTAACTTTATATCACCAAAACCGGATATTAAACGTAATTCATCCAGTGTTTGCGGCAAATAGGTTGCAATTTCCAATAAAGTAGCATCCGAAAGTATTATATATGCAGGTACATTTTCGTGCAGGGCAATATCGCGTCTTATATTTTTAATTTCAGCTAATAAATCTGCTTCGTATGGTAATGCTTCGGTAGGTTTATGCTCTTCAGTTGTTTGTGATTCAATAAATTCTACTTTTTGTTGCCCTTTAAGTATCGCTTCACTTGTGGATGTTAATTTTAAAACCGGGAAAGCATCATCGGTAACCTCCAAATATCCCATAGTAATTAATTCACGGATATATCGTGACCAATCGTTCTTAGCGATATCAGCGCCAATTCCATAGGTTTTTAGCTGTTTATGTTCTTCCCTTATTTTTTCACTTCTTGATCCGCGTAAAAAATCAATTACATAGTTGGTTCCAAAGCGTTCTTTTAACCTGGTAACTGCCGATAACGCCTTCTGAGCAATTAAAGTACCATCGAATTTCTTAAACTCTGTTAAACAAATATCGCAGGAGTTACAATCGGGCGGAAAATCTTCTTCAAAATATTTTAATAAAAACTGTCTCCGGCAGGCTTGCAACTGGCAATATTTCACCATGTCGTTCAGCTTGTTCAGCATAATACGGCTTTGCTCCGGGTTGTCGTCAATCATGGCAAACTGCTTTAGCTTAATAGCATCTCCGGGTGAGTAAAGCAGCATGGCGTCAGATGGTAGTCCGTCTCTTCCTGCCCGTCCTGTCTCCTGGTAATAACCTTCAATGTTTTTTGGCATATCCACATGCACCACATAACGCACATTTGATTTATTGATGCCCATACCAAAAGCTATGGTAGCTACAATGATCTTTACATCATCCCGTAAAAAAGCCTCTTGGGTACGCGCTTTAACTGCATTATCCAAACCAGCATGGTAGGCCTCGGCTAAAAAACCTTCCGCTTTCAAATCTGCTGCAAGTGCCTCAGTTGATTTACGGGAAAGGCAATAAATAATACCCGAATCATCCTTCCGCTCATCCAAAAAAGCAAGCAGCTGGTTAAAACTGTTTTTTTTAGGTACAACCCGGTAAGTAATATTAGCCCTGTTGAATGACGAAATAAATATTTCCGGATCCTTAAGATTTAATTTCTCCAGTATATCTTTCTTTGTAAGCTTATCAGCAGTTGCTGTAAGGGCTATAACCGGGATAGCCGGAAATTCATTTTTTAACCCTGCTAATGCCAGGTATTCAGGCCTGAAATCGTGTCCCCAATGCGATATGCAATGCGCCTCATCAATAGCTATCAGCGAAACAGGCAACGATTTTAAAAAGGTAATCAGTTTGCTTTCATTTCCAAACAAACGTTCTGGTGCCAGGTATAGCAACTTGATCTGGTTGTTCCGGAGCTTAGTTGTTAATTGTATTTGTTCATCAGGTGTTTGGCTCGAATTATAAAAGGCAGCAGGAATACCATTCACATTAAGGCTATCCACCTGGTCCTTCATCAGCGCAATTAATGGAGAGATAACTATAGTTAGGCCGTCCAGTAATACTGCAGGCAACTGGTAACATAATGATTTACCACCGCCGGTTGGCATTAAAGTAAGCACATCTTTTTTATTTAAAACGTGCTGAATAATGGCCTCCTGCTGGTATCTGAAGGCACTGTATCCGAAATATTTTTGCAATGCCTGTACAGGTTCCATGTTTTGATGCAGATGTGAAGATATGCAAATTTACGAATGTGCAAATGTGCTGACGTGCAAATGTGCGGAATTTTTAGATTACCTAAGAGCCGGAATAAAACAGAATTTACAAATTTGCATGATAGATTTATTAAAATCAGTGAAATCTAATAATCATTCTTTAAATCAACGGTTCAGACAATTATACAAGCACATTAAAAATTTTATCTAAATTAGCAATCACTTAATAATCTCATGTCAAAAAAGTTACTATTCCTGTTCCTTTTGCTAGGTTATTTTTTTGCTGCTTTTTCGCAGGAAATATCGTCGCCTCAAATTTTTTTAGGCTATAAATTAGGCGACAGGTTTACACCTCATTACAGAGTTGTTGAATATTTCAGGTATATAGCACAGGCATCAAAAAATGTAAAGCTTGTTCATTATGGCGTCACCAATGAGGGTCGGCCACTCGTAGCCATGTTTATAGCATCAGATGAAAATATTGAGAGACTCGAAGAAATCCGTAAAAATAATTTGAGGCTTGCCGGTATTGAAACTGCTGCCACCCCTGCCATTACAAACACACCGATAATAGTTTGGTTAAGCTACAACGTTCATGGCAATGAGCCGGCTTCGGGTGAGGCGGCAATGCAAGTTTTGTTTGATATGGTCGATCCAGCCAATACCCATACTAAAGCCTGGTTAAAAAATATGGTTGTAATTATTGACCCTTGTTTAAACCCTGATGGCCGTGAGCGCTATATAAATTTTTATAACTCGGTAAAAGGTGTAACTCCTGATGCAAACCCAACATCGCGGGAGCACTCAGAACCCTGGCCCGAAGGAAGAACAAATCATTATTATTTTGACCTTAACCGTGACTGGGCATGGCAAACACAGAAGGAAACACAAGCCCGCATGGATTTGTTTAATCAATGGCTGCCTCAAATACATGTTGATTACCACGAACAGGGATATAATGCACCTTATTATTTTGCTCCCGCTGCAGAGCCTTTTCATAAAGATATTACTAAATGGCAGCACGATTTTCAAAACGTTATAGGTAAAAATAACGCAAAGTATTTCGACCAAAGGGGCTGGTTGTATTTTACTAAGCAGGAATATGATCTCCTTTACCCGTCATACGGCGATACTTATCCTATATATAACGGCTCTATTGGCATGACCTACGAGCAAGGCGGAATTGGCGCCGGGCTGGCTATTGTAACCCGGAGCGGGGATACTTTAACACTCGCTGATCGTATAGCACATCACCATTCAACCAGCATAAGTACCCTTGAAACAGCTTCTGATTATGCAAAAAAGTTGCTGAATGAATTTAAAATGTTTTATGATAACAGCAGAGCTAATCCTCCGGGCGAATACAAAACCTATGTAATAAAAAATGACAATAATGATAAAATAGCCACATTGACCAAATTGCTCGACAGAAATGGTATACGATACGGTTTTGGGTTAAAAAATGCCATTTATGGATATAATTACATAACGGGTAAAATGGAACAATATATGGCAGGTTCCAATGACCTTATTATTAATGCTTATCAGCCAAAATCGGTGCTTTTAAATGTATTATTTGAACCAAAAACTTTTGTTACCGATTCAAATACATATGATATTACTGCATGGTCATTGCCATATGCGTACGGGCTGATTACTTATGGTGTAACCGAATCATTTAAGCCGCTTTCCGAAAATTTAAATATTGAAAAATCTGCAGCACCTGTTAATCAGCATGCATATGCCTATGTATCCAACTGGCAATCAATTAATGATGTGAAGTTTTTAGCTGCGCTATTAAAAAAGGGAATAAAAGTAAAATGTTCGGAAAGGTCCTTTGAAGAAGGCGGTAAAAAGTTTATGGCTGGATCTTTACTTATCACAAGAGCCGGTAATGACCGTCCGGATTTTGATCAGGAAGTTATTGTGACGGCAACGGATGTTGGCATTGAAGTTACCCGTTTAACTTCGGGTTTTGTTGAAAAGGGCGCAGACCTTGGATCGGTAGCGATAAGATTTATACACCAACCGCGTGTTATGCTTATTGCCGGTGATGCTGTTTCGGCAGAGGAAATGGGTGAAATATGGCATTTTTTTGAACGGCAAATAAACTATCCTGTGACCTTAGTCAGATACCAGGATGCGAACAAAGCAAGATTAAGTGATTTTGATGTGGTGATATTTCCAAACGGCAATTACGATGATTTTCCTTCTGATAAATTACAAAACTGGGTGCGTGATGGTGGAAAGTTAATTGCTATTCAAAATGCCGTCGCAGAGCTGGTTGATAAAAAGGGTTTTATTATTAAGAAAAAAGATGACAAAACCGATTCAAAAAATAAACTGCCATCTATCAATTTATATCAAGACCGAGAACTTGAGGCAATACGATCAACCGTTCCTGGTGCTATTTATAAAATAAACCTTGATAACACACATCCGCTTGGCTTTGGACTGTCTAAGAATTATTTTACTCTTAAATTAAGTGATGATATTTATGACTTTATGGGCGAAAGCGGTTGGAATGTTGGTACAGTTAAAAACGACGCCTATGTTTCAGGATTTGTGGGACAAAAAAGCAAGGAAAAAATTAAGGACGGATTGCTCCTTGGCGTTCAATCACTTGGCCGTGGCTCAGTTGTATACATGGTTGATGACCCGCTTTTCCGCAGCTTTTGGGAAAATGGTAAACTGCTATTTAGCAATGCAGTTTTTATGGTTGGGCAGTGAGCAGTTAGCATTAATATGTTCGTACCTTTTACAGTTCATTGAAAAACCATCGGTGAAGTATGAATCAATTATTCATAACTTTGCCACATGATAATTGAAGTATTAAAATCCAAGCTTCATCGGGCTAAAGTAACGCAGGCTGAATTAAATTATGTTGGCAGCATTACGATTGATGAGGATTTGATGGATGCGGCTAATATTATAGCTAACGAAAAGGTTCAGATTGTAAATAATAATAACGGTGCACGTTTTGAAACTTATGTAATAAAAGGTGAGCGCGGCACCGGAACCGTTTGTTTAAACGGCGCAACTGCAAGGCTGGCACAGGTGGGAGATATTGTGATTATTATGTCGTACGCCTACATGGAAATGGACGAGGCCCGGAACTATCAGCCAATATTGGTATTTCCTGATGCGAATAATAAATTAATAAAGTAAATTATTTTGGATTTGCGCTAAGGCCTAATACTAAACGCAAATTAGCGGTAACATAAATATGATTATGTAATTTATAAACCATGCGTATCTTCACCTTTGGCTCACGGATAATTTTGTCTAAAAGATTTGAATTATCTATATCCAACACTATGCTATTTCCAACATCAGGGGTTATATCTGTTCGTGAAGCCACTAAAGTTTCCTCACTTCCATCAGTTTTGGACATATAAATTTTTGCCGATACCAGGTTGCCTATGTTAAAATCTGAAGGGTCTTTTGATTGGAGTTTAGCTGATACAATTCTTACCTGCTTTATTTTATCACCCGGATTACCATCTTTACTTACGCTTTGGTCAAAACTTGTCGCTGTTCCACTAGCAGAAAGTTCAACCCCAACTTGTGATGATTTTGGAATAACCAAGGTGGTAGTGTAAGGAAATGTTGACTTTACTGCAGATTGCATTACTGCGCAACCAGCAGAAAGTAACGCTAAAGAAAATAAAATAAGTACTGTTTTCCTTTTCATATTGCAGAACAGGTTTTGTTAAAAGTAGACATTAATACACCTATGCGCTGGAAAGACTTACGAAGTTTTTGAAACTTCGTAAGTCTGCCCGATTATATTGAAAGTATTTCTACTATTTTCAAAAAATTCGGATTAATATCGGTATTATGCTTGGTGGCGTGTTCAAACGGGGTATAAGCTATTTCGTTATGTATAAGTCCTATCATTTCGTTATGGTGCCCGTTACGTAAGGCCTCGACAGCGGCAACACCTACCCGGCATGCTAATACACGGTCCATACAGCTTGGCCTTCCGCCGCGTTGAATGTGTCCAAGTACTGATATCCGGGTATCATAATTAGGGAACCTCTCTTTTATTTGCCTTCCAATTTCAAATGCATCCCCGGCTTCGCCGCTCTCGGCAAGCATTATAATTTTAGATGATTTATCTTTTCTACCGCTCTCTAACCGCTCAAATACTGCTTGCAGACCGGTTTTACTTTCGGGTATAAGTATTGCTTCGGCGCCGGCGGCAATACCAGTACGCAAAGCGATAAGCCCACAATCGCGCCCCATCACCTCAACAATAAATAACCTGTCGTGTGATTCAGCTGTATCCCTTATTTTATCAACTGCATCTATCACTGTATTAATTGCAGTATCATAACCTATAGTAAAGTCAGTGCCGCAAAGGTCATTATCAATAGTGCCGGGCAAGCCTACAACCGGGATATCATATTCATGACCAAAAATTTTCGCACCTGTAAAAGTGCCGTCGCCACCTATGGCAACTAAAGCATCAACATTATTCTTTTTTAATTGCTCATATGCCAATTTACGGCCTTCCGGAGTTTTAAATTGTTCGCTTCGGGCGGTTTTTAATATAGTACCTCCACGTTGAATTATATTCGAAACAGATTTACGGTCCATAGGGAACATATCTCCCTTTATCATTCCTTCATAACCACGCCGTATACCTGTAACTTCTATATTATAATAAATTGCTGTACGTACTACTGCTCTTATAGCAGCATTCATTCCCGGCGAATCGCCGCCTGATGTAAAAAGTCCTATATTTTTAATTTGGGCCATTTTTGGTAGACGTATTAACGTCGTTTAAAAATAAGTTATAAGCAAAAAAACAAATGCAAAGGTTAGTTATACGAGTCAAGATATTAGAACCAGGAATCAAGATAAAAAGATAAAACCAGCTAATTTTTAGTGCCTTGCCGATTTAGCCTGCTTAACTTTGTTTATTTTTAATGGATTTTTATATTGCTGTCATTTTCTTAACTCTTGATTCTCGACTCTTGATTCGCATTAGTTGTTCACCCTTACAAATCGCCGCAAAAATACATTTTTTTACTAAAGCTTACTATGGTAGGCATCAATTCCACTATCTAAAAATTTTAAATAACTGGAAATATCATAATCTGCTGGTGACGGCGCTATTTCTTTACCGTCTTTGGCGGTAAGCAATTTTCCGTCGCTATCCAGCATCACATACAATGGCTGTGAATTTGCATTGAACCTTGAAGCTTCAAGATCACTCCATTTGGCACCGAGGTTAGTGATTTTTCTGCCGCTATAGTCAGATTTAAATTGTTCTTCAGGTTTTAATTCTGCTTTATCATCTACAACAAGCTGAAGCAAAATAAAGTCATTTTTTAAACGACTGAACACCTGCGGGTCCGACCATACATTAGCTTCCATTTTACGGCAATTAACACAGTTAAAACCGGTAAAATCTATCAGTATTGGTTTATGTAATTCTTTTGATGCCTGCAAAGCCTGGTCATAATCATACCAGGCATCCAGTCCCCTGGTTTTTATCCGGGTATAGTTTTCAGCGTATTTTCTAACCTTTATTGATGATTGTTTAACATCAGCGGCAGCAGGACCATCAGGTGTTTTTGAAAGATCAAAATCCTGTGTGGCTATAGGAGGCAAAAATGCGCTTATTGATTTTAGCGGCGCTCCCCATAAACCGGGAATCATATAAATAACAAATGCAAATACTATGATAGCTATAAATGTACGGGGTACGGATAAATAGGCAACGTCACTGTCGTGCGAAAATTTGATTCTTCCGATCAGATATAAACCCATCAATAGCCCTATAGCTATCCAGAGCGATAAAAATATCTCCCGGTCAAACCAGTTCCAATGGTAAGCAAGGTCTACATTTGATAAAAACTTTAAAGCAAAGGCAAGTTCCAAAAATCCTAATATAACTTTTACGCTGTTTAGCCAACCGCCAGATTTTGGAAGGCTTTTCATGGCAGAAGGGAACAATGCAAACGCTGTAAATGGTAAAGCAAGAGACAAAGAAAAGCCGAACATGCCGATTGCCGGACCCAGGCGGTTTCCTTTTGATGCTGCATCAACCAGCAGTGTGCCTATAATTGGACCGGTACATGAAAACGATACTACTACTAAAGTAGAAGCCATAAAGAATATTCCGGTAAGGCCCCCTTTATCAGCATTAGCATCCAGTTTGTTAGCCAGCGAACTTGGCAGTGTAATTTCAAATGCTCCCAAAAACGACATGCCAAAAACAACCAGCAACAAAAAGAAAAACAGATTAAATACGCCATTTGTTGCCAACGCATTAAGCGCATCGGAGCCAAAAATTATAGAAATAAGTAATCCAAGTGATACATAAATCACAATAATGGAGGCACCATATATTAAGGATTGTAAAATTCCTTTGCTCTTTGAGCCGCTTTTTTTGGTAAAAAAACTTACTGTTAAGGGCAGTAACGGGTAGATACAAGGCATTAATATAGCTGTAAAACCACCAACCAAACCGGCAATAAAAATTTCCCAAAGGGATTTTGGTTTTTCTACAGATGCGGCAACAGCTTTTGTAGTTTGTTTGGATTTTGCCTGGTCGTTCTGCAATTTCTTTCTGGCTGCAAGGCTATCAGCTGCAGTAGGTATACTTGTAAATTCAACACCACTTGCAGAAACTGTATCGGCTGCTTTTTTTTGCCGGGCCTTAACCGGACTTGTACCAGCCATAAAAAAGGCTGTAATGGCTAATAAAAGATAGAACGAAGCCCTTAATGACTTTCGGTTGCTAAATGATCTCATTTTTTGATCGTGATTATTTACTCAATGGAACAGAAAAATCCAGATCTTCGGGTGGTAAACATTTTCTGTCATTACAAGTCATATATTCCAGCTTTCCTTTAACAACCGATGCATTAGGAGATTTTAGTTTGATCTTTTGCTGAAAAATGACTGACTTTTCAAAATAGCTCACATTCATTTTAAATGAGTCTTCATATTTTGTTACCGGAGCAGGTTCGGATGTTTTACCAACTAAACCGTACTCTTTAGATGGTAAAAATGTAAATGAAGTTTTAATAGGGCCACCATCTTTTACATTTTGCGAATAAATATGCCAGCCATCCTGTATGGTAGCTTTTAAAAACACAACGGCCTCGGTATTGCTTATCTTTTTAGCAGCATATGACCATTTTACAGGAGATTCAATTTGGGCATAAGCGCCAATACCCATCACCATTAAGGTTACTAAAATCAACAGTTTTTTCATTTATCTTATTTATTATTATTAGTTCAATGGTTCATTAGTATAAGTTTGGCAAAAATAATAGTCTTTTCTGTTTACAATCTGAACCTCCAAAATTCATTCGCTCCAATATTAACCGTTATTAACAAATGAACTAATGAACCAGTGAACAAATGAACTAGCTTAATTTGTTTAAAAATTCAATTTCTTTCAGACTAAACTCTGATTCCTCCTGATTATTATTTTCGATAACTAATAAGCCATTATCCTTTACATTTCTTATAGTACCATTAAATACACCATTGGTGGATTTAAAGCTTTTATGTTCATTCAACCAATATAGTCGGCTTAAATAAGCATTCCTTATAAAAGAAATCTTACCGGCCTTTAAATTCAAATAATAGGCCTCTATATGCTGGCAAATGTCGGATAATAAAGCTTTTAAATCATAATCCTGATGTAAGATTTGTTTTATTGACAAGGCAGATGGTAAATGGGGAGGGAAATTATCCTGGTTAACATTAAGGCCAATGCCAATAACGGAGTTTTTTATTTGCCCGGCCTGTACCATATTTTCAATTAACATACCTCCAAGCTTATAATCGTCATAATATATGTCGTTAGGCCATTTAATTTTTAATTTTGGGCCTAAAAGTGGTTCAAGTGCATCAAAAACGCCCAGGCTGACTACTCTTACAAGGTCGAATTGGTTTGTTAAGGACAAAAAATGAGGCTGTAGCAACAGGCTAAAAGTTAAATTTTTACCCGGTTCAGCATGCCACCCATTTTGCTGCTGACCCCTGCCTGCATACTGGTTTTCTGCCATAATGACCGTGCCATCCATCAATGGCTTGGAATTTGACAGTAAATCTTTGAGGAAATTATTGGTGGAATCAACTTCTTTTAATGTAACGAAATTTTGTCCAACAAATAACCCCGAAAATATGTTATTTTGCAAAGTATAAAAATATGTAATAAATTCACGATTAAAATCGTTCAAAACTAACTCTTTTTGATGGTAAAAAACAAAGCGCTAAGTGAATCCGCTTATATTTCTGAACTTGCCATACATGGCATACAGGAAAAAAAAGGAAATGATATTATCAGGTTAGACCTTCGTAATATATTTAGTTCGGTTGCTGATTATTTTGTAGTCTGTCATGCCGAATCAACCACCCAGGTAAAAGCCATTGCAAATAGTATAGAAGAAGAGATTTTTAAAGCTACCCAACAGGAACCCTGGCGAAAAGAAGGGTTACAGTTTGGCGAATGGATACTGCTGGATTATATAGATGTTGTTGTGCACGTTTTCAGAACCGACAAACGTGAGTTTTACGGTATGGAAGACCTTTGGGGCGACGCAGAAATTAAAATGTATAAAAGCGCTTAAGCATCGGTCACATATGTGATCACACCTGCGTCATTGCAAGGTGAATAGAATATTTAATTTAAAGATTGTAAGTTTGAGCTAGTAAAGAAATGAAAGATAATAAATTGGAAAAACCAAAACCGATCCGGAAAATACCGAACAAAAAAATTACTCCTAAAACCCCCAAGCCTAATATTATGTGGTTTTATGCCATTATTTTGGTGGTATTATTAGGGTTAGCCACGCTTTTAAATGGTAATACTACAAGTCCTATAACTTTTCAGCGGTTTGAAGAGGAAATGCTGAAGCAGCATGATGTAGAAAAAGTTATTGCTTACCGCAGCGGCGACCTGATTGTTGCTGAAGTTTACATTAAGAAAGAAAGCTTAAATAAACCGCAATATGCCGATGCTAAAAAAGAGCAGCACACTTTTAATCCGGCCGGCACCGAAGGTCCTCAATATGTTTTTACAGATGCCAGCTTTGAAAGTTTAAAGCAATCTATAAATAATGCTGAAAAAACCTTTCAGGATTCAGAAAAAATCCCTATTTCCTATGAACAGGGTCATGAAAGTCTGCTATCAAATTGGTTTGTGCAGTGTATTATAATGGCAGTATTGCTTGTAGCAGTATGGCTATTTATTATGCGCCGTATGTCAGGCGGGGCTGGCGGTGGTCCCGGAGGCCAGATATTTAATATCGGCAAGTCAAAAGCGACCTTATTCGATAAGGAAGCACAGGTATCAGTAACCTTTAATGATGTGGCCGGTTTGGAAGAAGCCAAGCAGGAAGTAATGGAAATTGTGGATTTTCTAAAAAATCCAAAAAAATATACTAATCTGGGTGGTAAAATACCTAAAGGCGCATTGTTAATAGGTGCTCCGGGAACCGGTAAAACATTATTAGCCAAAGCTGTTGCCGGTGAGGCACAGGTGCCATTTTTCTCTTTATCAGGATCAGACTTTGTGGAAATGTTTGTTGGTGTGGGCGCTTCACGTGTTCGCGATTTGTTCCGCCAGGCAAAAGATAAAGCTCCATGTATTATATTTATTGATGAAATTGATGCTATTGGACGTGCCCGCGGTAAAAACAATATTGTAGGCGGAAATGATGAACGCGAAAATACGCTGAACCAGCTATTGGTTGAAATGGATGGTTTTGGTACTGACTCAGGGATCATTATCCTTGCTGCTACTAACCGTCCGGACGTACTTGACTCCGCTTTATTGCGCCCTGGTCGTTTTGACAGGCAGGTATCAATCGATAAACCCGATTTGATAGGCAGGGAACAAATATTTAAGGTGCACTTAAAACCGGTTAAACTGGCTGATGGTGTTGACGCTAAAAAACTGTCGGCACAAACACCGGGCTTTGCCGGAGCAGAAATTGCCAATGTTTGTAACGAAGCCGCTTTAATAGCTGCCCGTAAAAACAAGGAAGCTGTTGATATGCAAGATTTCCAGGATGCTATAGACCGTGTTATTGGCGGTCTTGAGAAAAAGAACAAAATTATTTCGCCTGAAGAAAAACGTATAGTAGCATATCACGAAGCTGGACATGCTATTGCAGGCTGGTTCCTGGAACATGCTGATCCTTTGGTTAAGGTATCTATAGTTCCACGGGGTGTTGCCGCTTTAGGATATGCCCAATATTTGCCCAAAGAACAATTTTTATATACTACCGAACAATTAATTGATGGTATGTGTATGACGCTGGGTGGCCGTGTTGCAGAGGATATTACTTTTGGAAAAATATCAACCGGAGCACAAAACGACCTTGAAAGAATAACAAAGCTTGCTTATGCCATGGTTACCATATACGGTATGAATGCTAAAGTGGGTAATGTATCATTTAATGATACCCAGGGAGAATACCAGTTTAACAAGCCATACTCTGAAAAAACTTCGGAACTGATTGATGTGGAAGTTCGTAACCAGATCAGTGAGGTTTATGAAATGACCAAAAAATTGCTTATCGATAAAAGGGAAGGCTTGATTAAACTGGCGGATAAACTTTTAGAAAAGGAGATACTGTTCCAATCCGATTTGGAAGAGATATTAGGGAAACGTCCATTTGAAAACCGTACTACTTATGATGAGTTTGTGAATGGCCCTGATGCCAACCAGGAACCGGCAGCTAAAGCCCTTATACCTGAAGGCGTTGCTGATCATTCAGGTACTTTTGAAAGAAACCCTGAAGAAAAAGAAATAGGCACTGATAAGTCTTAAGCCAGAAATCTTAAGTTCCAGGAAAAAAGAAATAAGTAAAACCAATATTAGTCGTAAGTCCTTTAAAGAAGCAAAGGACTTACGACTTTTCACTTAAGACTTTAGGACTTATTATGAAGAATATTACCACATCAAAAGAAAAGCTGTTTAAAAAGATCCGGAAAGCGCTTCTTGAAAAAAGGGATAATCCTTATCCTAACCTGGAGGATTTACCGCATTACGGACCAAACGATGAGCTGCCCGAAGTGCTTTTTGCCGAACAATTTGCTTCGATATCCGGGCAGTTTGTTTTTTGTGAAGATGAAGTACAATTTATTGAAAATTTACTTGAACTTGCTGAAGAGCGCAAATGGCATAAAATATACTGCTGGGAAACTGCTTTGCAAGATGTATTAAGGAAGTTTGATTATCCTTTTTTTGAAACAGATAGAGATTTTGAGCAAGCCGATGTGGGCTTTACCCTTTGCGAAGCATTAATTGCACGCAACGGAAGTATTCTATTGTCAAATGCTAATATGGCCGGTCGCCGTTTAAGCATTTATCCACCGGTACATCTTGTGTTGGCTTATACTTCACAATTAGTCCTTGATTTAAAAGACGGCTTTAAGCTGATAAAAAATAAATACGAGAATAACTTACCGTCGATGATCAGCAATGTTACCGGGCCAAGCCGGACTGCAGATATAGAAAAGACACTCGTTTTAGGCGCACACGGTCCCAAAGAATTATTTGTATTCATGCTTGACGGATAATTAGCCTGAGTTAAAATCAACCAATCTTCAAATCATCCAGTTTACATTCTTCCAAAACAAGCCTTTCACTTTCTTTATGATTTGTATATTGCCATTTAACCAACCTTATACATCCATCTGTTAACTCAATCCCAGTTATATCCCCATCATTAAAACAGCAGCAGCCGCTATTAAAATAAGTGTCGAGATAGCCGGAAAAATCAGGAATTCTGTCTCCTTTATTTTGACGGTTTGATATTTGTTTTTGCAAATCAATTATAGCCTTTTTGTCCTTATTCTTTTTTGAAATATCAAGCTCCTGAAACAATTTTTCAAGATGCGTTACCGATTTGAATACAGGTTGATGGGTATGCCCGGTAATAAGCAGCATGTTTTTACGCTTTGAGCTCCATTGATACATCATACGGTTATGAATGGTTTTTAACTCATTATTATTTGCAGGAGTATTTGGGTTTATTCTTAAATAGGCCTGGAAAGGAGCCCATATATTGGATACAAACCATTTGCTGAACCAGTTTCCATCGCTTTGCAAATCACCCTGGTGGCCATGGGTCATAAAAATTTCCAAATATTTTTTACCTGTATTTGCTTTAAGTACCAGGCCTTCGTAAATATTTATTTTTTGGCCGTATATTTTTTGCAGGTTAATAGACGCAAGCGGAGCATTATCCCAATAAAGATCGTGGTTGCCAAATATTTTTATAAATCCGGCACGCTCCAGAAACTTTTTTTCCATATTAAAGGTAACCCTATTATGCCGCTTTACTGTAATCAAAAGATTTTCCCAAAGTTCCTCACTGTCTCCCAGGTTGATATAAAAAAAGCCTCCACTGTAATAGTATTCCAATGCCGACAGGTAATTTTTTTCGGCAAGTGAAAAAATATCCGCGCCATTCCTGGCCCCTTTATGCTGATCAGACAATATTATAAATTTATCTTTATAGCATTCGAAAGATATATCCAATCCCTTTTTGCCGGGATTTATCTTTATTTGCTTGTATAATTCACTTAACGCTTTATCAATTCTTTTTTTATCGGGCCTTGATGAAATTTTGCCAGCCAGTTTTGCAACTGGTTTATTTAAAAGGTTTTGAAGAAATTGACGCATATGGGGTTAAACATATCCAAGTATAAATTGTGTTTTCACGGTTAAAATACCGTGAAAACACGGTATAACTTCTGCAACCTATTATGTATAATTGGATAATTATTAATAAACTCTAATTGAAAACTTCAAAACCCTAATTAAAACTATGGCTTCAACTATTGATCCTGAATCAGCAAAGAGCTTAATCAAGGAGTATCAGCAACAAAATTCCGCCCCGGGAGGGCCTGCAATCAAAACACATGAGGGACATCACCTGAATGGTTTTTTTCTGGACAGGCAAAGTTTAGAATCTATCCTTAGCAATCCTAATACTGTAGGTGTAAGTTTACATTTAGCTAAACATCCGGATTCTAAAGGGTCGCCTGACAATCACTTTACAGTGCTTTACGCCGGTGCGGAACCTAATACAGAACCAAATGCAACAACACAATATGTAAATACTGGAGCCATTTTTGATAACTCTCCGCCATGTCCGCCCTTCTGTAGTAAATTAACTTAATTAGCGCGCCGTAAAGTTACAATTTAGAAGAAATGGTATTTAAATTAATATACCATGATTTATAATTCGTTATCTTTTGATCAAAATAATAAAATATCGTTTTTAATGCAATATTTAAAGACAAGTTAGCAATTCAAACCTATTCTATAGTATATTCACTTACAAACATGGCTATTTATTATTCCATCTTACTTTTAATAATATTAGTTATCGGCCTTATTCGTTATAAGGGGCTAAACAAACCTTTTAAAATATTAACATGGTCAGTTTTAGTAGTGCTTCTGTGCAGTATATTATCTCAAATTTTTATTTATAGGTATAAAAACAATGCACTTGTATTACATATTGAAAGCATAACCGGCTATTTATTTTACTCATTAATTTATTATTATTTATTTAAAAACAAAAAAATAAAAATAGCAATCATTATCTCAATGATTATAGTTTTAGTTTTCTTTGTAATTAATGCATTGTTTTTGCAGCCTTTTTATAAAATATTTCCAACAAACATTTATTTACCAACACAAATATTATTTGCCGTATTTTCGTTGCTGCTATTTAATGAAATGTTAATGTACCCGGTAAAAATAAATATTATTAAGCAGAGTGTCTTTTGGTACAATACGGCAATGTTGTTTTACGCAACTATAATGTTTTTTTTTCTTGGACTTACCAATTATTTGGGCGAGCATCACATTTATGATCTTTTTATACTCTATTTTTGGTTCTTTATCATTAGCGTTTTTCATATATTATTAGGTATAGCATTGATAACCGACAAAAAAAAATATGAGGAGTCTTATGCCTGATGAAAGTTTACGCATATTAGTATTATTAACTGTAACTTTCTTTGTCGGCATTACCGGCTTTATTACTTATTTTGTTGTTTTATACCGGAATAAACAATTAAAAAATAAGCAGGAACAAGAACAGCTGCAATCAGCATTTCAACAGGAGCTTCTTAAAACCCAAATCGAGATACAGGAGCAAACCCTTACTCATATCAGCAGTGAAATTCATGATAATATTACCCAGGTACTTTCTTTTGTAAAATTAAACCTGGGTATGATTAGTAATGTAACCGAAATAAATAAAAAGAAGATAAATGAAAGCCGCGAGCTTGTTTCCCAGTCAATCAATGATCTCCGTAATCTGTCAAAAAGTTTAAGTTTTGAACATATTTCCTTACTTGGTTTAGTAAAAACAATTGAAATGGAAGTTGAAAGGCTCAATAACAGCGGCTTGATCAATGCATCATTATCAATTGAAGGCGAAATTTATTCTTTGGGCGAACAATGTGAGCTGGTGCTCTTTCGCATTTTCCAGGAAGCATTGAACAATACGCTTAAATATTCGAAAGCTAAAGATTTAAAAATCAGCTTGCAATATCATTTTGAATTGTTTAATTTAACCCTCGAAGATAACGGCATTGGTTTTTTAGTTAATTCATACTTAAAACAAGATGGATTAGGCTTAAGAAACATAAAAAACCGTGCAGCCTTAATTGGTGCTGTTGCAGCTATAGAGAGTTCACCAGGCGAAGGCTGTTGTATAAAAGTGGCCTTAAATCCTTTAAAAGTAAGATTATACACAGATGGAAGCCATCCGGATCGCTTTAGTTGATGATCACCGCCTTTTTAGAAGCGGCATTGCTTTACTGATCAATAATTTTGAAGGCTACAGTGTAATCTTTGAAGCGGGAAACGGTGAAGAATTGATTCATAAAATTAATCCCAGACTCAAACCGGATATCATTTTGCTGGATATGAATATGCCGGTTATGGATGGTACATCTACCGCTAAATGGCTAATAGAACATCATCCTGAAATTAACATCATAGTTTTATCAATGATTAATGATGCGGAACAGGTGTTAAGCATGATAAGAATGGGGGTGAAGGGCTATCTGCTTAAAGATGCCGAACCATTTGAGTTTGAACAGGCTTTAAACAGGGTATCACAAGGCGAAGTCTATTATCCTGAATTTGTTACCAGGCTTTTAATAAACAACTTTAATCAGCATGCCCAAGAGGTTACGTTAAATATTCGTGAGATTGAATTTTTAAAATTAGCAGGTACTGAGCTTACATACAAGGAAATTGCCGAACAAATGTGTATAAGCGTACGCACTGTTGATGGTTATCGTGACCAGCTTTTTGAAAAATTGCAAATAAAAAGCCGGGTTGGCCTGGTACTTTATGCATTAAAAAATAAGCTGATAGATTTGTAATTTGCTAAAATATTTAGCAAATTTGTTGTTATGGCACATGAGGATAATCCCGATTTTTTTAAGGGGCGCGGGGCACAGGTAAACACCCATAACAAATTTTTAAAAAACAAATATGTTTTAGAACATATTGAAGGGCTGGACGAACCTTTGCTTGAAAATAAGGCTACTCAGCTTTTTGAAGAAAATCCTAAAAAAATTGTAAGCGAGTCACACAGTCCCGATTTAAGCCATATGTATTCTATAAACCCCTACCAGGGTTGCGAACACGGCTGCATTTATTGTTATGCCCGTAACACACATGAATATTATGGTTTTAGCGCCGGGCTTGATTTTGAACGAAAAATAATTGTAAAAAGAAATGCCCCTGAACTGCTGGAGCAATATTTCAATAAAAAACATTATACTCCGGTATGTATCATGCTTTCGGGCAATACAGATTGTTACCAGCCTATAGAACGCAGATTAAAAATAACACGCTCACTTTTACAGCTATTCCTGCAATACAAAAATCCGGTAAGCATAATTACAAAAAATAACGTAATTCTGCGCGACCTGGATATTATAACGGAATTAGCTGCTATGTCACTAATACATGTAAACGTATCCATCACTTCTCTTAATGAGCAGCTAAGGCAAAAGCTGGAGCCACGTACCGTAACCGCAACAGGCAGGCTGGCAGTTATTCAAAAGTTGTCAGAAAAAGGTGTCCCGGTAAGGGTAATGGCCGCGCCCATCATTCCTGGGTTAAACAGCAACGAAGTCCCTAACATAATTAAAGCTGCTGCAGACCGGGGCGCTTTATCAGCAGGCTTTACTATTGTTCGTTTAAATGGCAGTATTGCGGAAATCTTTACTGACTGGATCAACAAAGCTTTCCCCGACAGGGCCGAAAAAGTGTTAAATATGATACGTTCATGTCATGATGGAAAACTGAATGACAGCGATTTTGGCCGCCGTATGAGCGGTGAGGGGCAGGTTGCCGAATCTATTCACCAGTTATTTAAAATGGGCTGTAATAGGTTTCTTGCAGACAGAGAAATGCCCCCCTTTAACTATGATTTGTTCGTGCCAAAAGGGGGGAGGCAAACGACTTTGTTTTGATTTTAAAGACTTACGAAGTTTCAAAAACTTCGTAAGTCTTAACTTCTTTATTATTACATCTATTACATCCCCTTTTTGGGAATCCATGTCTGGTTCTTAATCAGCCATTTTCCATTTTCCATTCTCAATACAAAAGTAAAGGCGCCCTCTGCTAAAAATTGCGATCTTCCTGGTAACTTACCCTCATAACTAACCGGCACCACAATATAAATATTATCAGACGTGTGCTGACAAACATTAATCGCCTCTATTGTCCCTTTAAGTTTTGTTAAATCATTTTCTTTACAAACTTTCTCGACAGCATTTATCCATTGTATACCTGCAGTGGGGCCGTTCCACGAATAAGGGGGCTCATCATCAGCAATTACAGCATTGGGTGTATATAAATTCGCTACAGACTCTATGTTAAAAGTATTGAGTGAAAATATAACCTTTTTAATAACATCCATAACTTCAGCAGGTGGCACCGTATCCGTTAGCAACTTGAAACGGTTATCTATTTGAAAGGAATTGTTATATCCAACAGTTTCTTTTGAGTAACAGGTTTGTATTGATAAGATTGTTGCAACTAAGCTAAAAGTTGAAATAAACAGGATTCTTTTTATCATATTTATATATTATTGATTAGTCGCTATCTCAGGCTTTAAAGTTAAATTATATAAAAATGTTTTAATAATTAAGGATAACATAATGATTTAACAGAATGGTATTTTGTTCGAATATAAAAAATAAATCACGGTCTATAAACCTTCATTTTCAATAAATAGCTTATTTATAAACTGATGAGGTTATTAATTAAAGCTAAGCAGATCAATAGTAAAAACCAATACTGAGTTTGCAGGGATAGAAGCACCCGGCGAGCTATTCCCATATGCTAAGCCAGAAGGAACTATAAGAAGTATTCTTCCGCCGGTATTAATGTGAGGAATGCCAATTTGCCAGCCTGTTATAACGCCGCTTAAGGGAGAAGTAAAAGCCGATAGGGGAGCAAAAACTGATCCATTCAATAACGTCCCGCTGTAGTTCACACTTACAGTTGAACTTGCTGTTGGATATGCACCTGTTCCCTGGGTAATTACTGAATAGTAAAGCCCTGAAGCATCTTTTGTAGCATTGATGTTGTTGGTAGTGATGTAGGCCTTTATCAAAGCATCGTCAGTTGCGGCCTGGGCTGCAGCATCAAATGTTGATGATTTTTTGCAAGATGAAATTCCGATAATTAGTAAGCTTAGTAGTGATAAGTATTTCTTCATATTTATTTATTTACCGCATATAACTGATTTTTTAGGTAAAAATTACGTATTGTTTTACTAATGTCATTTATCACAACAATTTTACAATAAGTCGCTGTTCGGTTTTAATTAATTCAACGATTTATTTCGAATAAAATAAAATGTTTTCTAAAGGATTGAATTCACATGAGGTTTATAACTTTGCGCAATGGAAATAATTACCTGGCACGATTTTGAGAAAGTAGAATTACGTGCCGGCACTATATTGGAAGCAGCAGATTTTCCCGAAGCACGTAAGCCTGCCTATAAAGTAAAAGTTGATTTTGGTCCCTTTGGCATTAAATGGACAAGCGCACAGATTACTAAACATTATACAAAAGAGCAATTGATCGGAAGGCAAATTTTAGGAGTGATTAACTTTCCGGCAAAGCAAATAGCGAACTTTAAGTCGGAGTTTTTGCTTACAGGCTTTGCCGATAATAAGGGTGATATAGTTTTAGCATCAATTGAACAACAAGTGCCAAATGGCAGCAAACTAATATAATGCGGTATATTAATTTTAGTGACGAACCTACTATCTCGCCTGATGATTTTTTTATGAACGAGGCGATAAGGGAAGCTAAATTAGCTTTAGCTGAGGATGAGATACCTATAGGTGCAGTAGTAGTTTGTAAAGGACAAATAATTGGCCGCGGGCACAACCTTACCGAGCGGCTGAATGATGTTTCAGCGCATGCCGAGATGCAGGCACTTACTGCGGCAGCAAATTTCATAGGCGGTAAATACCTCCAGGATTGTACCTTATATGTAACGCTGGAACCTTGTGTTATGTGTGCGGGAGCCTGTTATTGGTTTCAGCTTAGCCGGATTGTTTTTGGCGCTTATGATGCAAAGCTTGGTTTTGGCCGCTTAAATCAAAAAATAACACATCCTAAAACTTTAATAACAGGTGGCATACATGAAAATGAATGTGCCCAATTAGTGAAGGGATTTTTTAAAAGTAAGAGGAAGTGAGTAAGAAGTCCATAGTCCATGGTCCATAGGCTTAAGAAGAATAAGAAAGATATATTATTGATTTTAAAACTATGGTTTTATCAGCAACATAAATAACTCTAAAACCATAGACTATGGACCATCTACCGTGGACTAAAAACTAAGAACAAAAACATTACATTCCTTAGAACAAAATCCACAATCAACACTTTATATTTGTTACGTAATAATTAAACTTTAAAACTTAAAATTATGGCATTTACACTACCGGCGTTACCTTACGCTACCGACGCACTGGAACCGCATATTGATAAAATGACTATGGAAATACACCATGGCAAGCATCACCAGGCTTATGTTACCAACTTAAATAAAGCCCTTGAGGGAAAACCTGAAGCGGATAGCAGCATTGAAGATATTTTAAAAAATGTTTCAAAATTCCCGATGGCTGTACGCAACAATGGCGGCGGCCATTATAACCACAGCTTATTTTGGACGTTGCTTTCACCAGGTGGCGGCGGTGAACCGTCCGGTGCTTTAGCGAATGCAATAAATAGCACGTTCGGCTCTTTTGCTGACTTTAAGACTAAAATGTCTGAAGCTGGCGCTACCCGTTTCGGATCAGGCTGGGCATGGTTAATTGTTACACCAGATAAAAAATTGGCGATAAGCTCAACTCCTAACCAGGACAATCCGCTAATGGATGTTGCCGAAGTAAAAGGCACCCCGGTTTTAGGTATTGATGTTTGGGAACATGCATATTATCTTAAATATCAGAACCGTCGTCCTGAGTATTTAACAGCTATCTGGAATGTGATCAACTGGAACCACGTTTCTGAATTGTATACTAAAGCAGTATAAGCCCCCTAACCCCCTGAAGGGGGATAAATACCAACGGCAGGGTTTAGATAATCCTGCCGTTTTTTCTACAACCTTGTTTTTGTCTGAACTAAGATTTATTGGATTAGAGGATTGCCATGATTACTTTAGTTTTCAATCCTATAATCATTAAATTCTAAAAATCCTAGTTCAGACAATGACGCTTTATTTTAATAACGTTTTTTACCTATGAAAGCTATTGTTCTTGAAGCGGCAGATAAGCCACTGATATTTAAAGAAGTTGAAAAGCCTGCTTTGAATCCCGGCGAGGCTTTAGTAAAGATAAAGGCTGCAGCTTTAAATCGCCGGGATTATTGGATTACCATAGGCAAATATGCAGGAATCAAATATCCTTCGATCTTAGGCTCTGACGGAGCAGGCATTGTTGCCGAAGCAGGCAGTGCGGCTGAGCAGGAATGGATTGGTAAAGAAGTGATCATTAACCCTTCGCATGATTGGGGTAATCATCCCGAATATCAATCAAAAGAATTTAAAATTTTAGGTCTGCCCGAAAATGGGACTTTTGCCGAGTACGTAAAGGTGCGTGCAGAATATTTATATCCAAAACCGCATCACCTAAGCTGGGAGCAGGCGGCGGCCCTTCCACTAGCGGGCTTAACGGCTTACCGGGCATTATTTACTAAAGGCAGGGCTACAAAATGCGATAAGGTATTGATAGTTGGCGTTGGCAGCGGCACCGGCACTATTGCATTGCAATTGGCCCTGGCAGCAGGATGTCAGGTATTTGTAACATCAGGTGCTGGTGAAAAAATTGAACGTGCAAAACAACTTGGAGCGGCAGCAGGTGTAAATTATAAGTCGCAGGATTGGGCTGAACAATTGCAGCATCTTGCCGGAGGCTTTGATGTTATAATTGACAGCGCTTTGGGTGACAGATTTGCTAAATTGCTTGATATTTGTAACCCGGGCGCACGAATTGTATTTTTTGGCGGTACATCTGGTAATATTCCTGAGTTGAACGGACGTAAAATATTCTGGAAACAACTGCAAATATTGGGCACAACAATGGGCACCGCTGATGAGTTTAAAGCAATGGTAAGTTTTGTAAATGAACATCAAATTATTCCTGTAATTGATGAAGTGTTCCCACTGGCAGATGCTGAAAAAGCGGTAAGTAAAATGGAAAACTCAACCCAATTTGGTAAAATAGTTCTTAGCGCTTAATTATGCTTCAGTTAAAAGTTGAAGCGATAAAATGGGAACTCCCTGATACGGCTACTTTCTTTTTAAATGAAATATCCAATAAAAAAGTTGCTTATAGTGCCGGCCAATTTATTACCCTGGTATTTACCCACCATGATGAAGAGATACGTCGTTCCTATTCATTAAGCTCATCACCTGATGAAGCGTTTTTAGCTATTACTGTTAAACGGATTGAAAATGGTGAAATATCTCGTTTCCTGTTAACAAAGGTAAAACAAGGCGATATTTTAACCGCAGTTGAGCCTGCCGGAAGGTTTATCATTACAGATTTTGAAGCCGAAAAAGATATTTTACTGTTTGCTGCAGGCAGCGGTATAGTTCCAATATTTTCACAGCTTAAATACGTTTTAAACCGCCCCGGCAATAGCAGGATCACACTTGTCTACAGCAACCAAAACGAAAATTCAGTTTTATTTAAGGATGAGCTAAATAACCTCGTTCTAAAAAACACTGAAAGGTTCAAAATCATCTATTTATTAAGCAGCGAAGCTAACCGGCTTAATAATCTTGTTGTTGAACAATTGGTTCGCCAAAATGTAAAGTATGATACTGCAAAAGCGGATTTTTATACCTGCGGACCTTTTACTTATATGCGTATGATAAGGTTAACGCTGCTTTATATGGGCTTTGAAACCCGACAAATACGAAAAGAAAATTTTGTATTGGAAACAGTAAAGGTAACCACCGCTTTAATCAACTACCCACCCCGACAAATCCGCATCAATTTTAATAAGGAAACATACGACATAGTAGTTGGTGAAAACCAATCCATACTGCAGGCAGCTCTGCAAAACAATATTCAATTACCCTACAGTTGTCGTGTTGGCGATTGTTCCACATGTTCGGCAATATGTAAAAGTGGTAAGGTAGAAATGGCCAAAAATGATGTGTTGACTGATGCCGACCTGGCCGAAGGCTGGATATTAACCTGCACAGGGCATCCCATAACAGATGATGTAGTAATTGAATATTAATTTCGTGTAGGAATAATTATTGTTCATTTATTTAATAGTGATCTTAATGTAAAAACTTTAATTTCGCGTTATGGGAAGCACTGCGGAAGAATTTTTGGTTGCCTCTGAAGATAAGGCGTTCGATATGAGCCATCGGCGTATTATCAATTACAATATTGGTAAGTATGACGCTGCCGTTGATAAAGGCTTATCAAAAATTATTAACCTCGAGAACACTAAACGCAAGGGGCATGCGATCAAGTGGAAGGTGATGGAAAACCTGGACAAATTTTTACTGGAGTTCGAAAACAATTTTCAAAAACACGACGGTAAAATTATCTGGGCAAACGATGCCGAAGAGGCCAATCGCGAAATATTAAACATACTAAAAAAGGCAGGAGCCAAAACCATTGTAAAATCTAAATCGATGGTTACCGAAGAAATTCACTTGAATGAATTTTTGGAAAGTAACCACATTGAATCATTAGAAACCGACCTGGGCGAATATATTGTACAATTGCTTGGACAAAAGCCCTATCATATTGTAACCCCTGCAATGCACCTTTCAAAGGAGGATATTGCTAAATTATTTAATGAACGTTTTGGTACCCCGATAGATGCCACACCAGAGCAGCTTACTCAAAAAGCCCGCGAATTGCTCCGCGAAAAGTATTTACAGGCAGATGCCGGAATAACAGGCGCTAATTTTTTAATTGCCGATACCGGCAGCATTGCCATAAGTGAAAACGAAGGAAATGCACGTTTAAGCACATCGTTCCCTAAAATACATATAGCTGTTGTTGGTATTGAAAAAATTATCCCTTCAATTGCTGATCTTGATCTTTTTTGGCCAATGTTGTCAACGCATGGTACCGGTCAAAACTTAACTGTTTATAATACTATTTTAAGCGGCCCCAGGCAAGAAGGGGAAACCGATGGCCCTGAAGAAATGTATGTGGTTTTGCTGGATAATGGGCGTACCAATCTGCTTGCTCAAAAAGAGCAGCGGCAGGCTTTATACTGTATACGTTGTGGAGCCTGTTTAAATGCCTGCCCTGTATATAAAAATATTGGCGGCCATACTTACGAAACCACCTATAGTGGTCCGATTGGTTCAATTATTACGCCGCAAATGAACGGTATGGAGGAGTATAAACATTTAAGCTATGCATCAAGCTTGTGCGGTAAGTGCACTGAAGTTTGCCCGGTAAAAATTGAAATACATAAAATGTTGTTGCTAAACCGCCGCGATGCGGTGAAAGAACACCTCGTAACTAAAAAAGAAAAATGGGGCTGGGCTATTTGGAAAAAGGGAATGTTAAGCCGTAAGCTTACCGATTTTTTTAGCGGTAAAACCAAGAATTTCCTGCTTCGTAAATTCTTCAAAAAAACATGGGGCCATTTCAGGGAAATGCCCAAAGTTGCCAATAAATCATTCAGCCAGGTTTGGAAGGAACAAAATTCAGATGTCGGAGGTCGGAAGTCAGAGGTCTGAAGCACATCTGTAACTAGATATTTCTGACTTCTGATCTCTGACTTCCGACTTCAATGTTTATTCCCAAATCCAAATTCCTTATAGGTATTTAGTGCTTCATCGGTACTGCTGAAAGGAAAAGTATATGATGCCCACCAGCTTTCAAAATCCGCATCTTTATCCTGAGTTGGTTCTATACGCACACTCCGTAAAAGATAAATACCTTCACGGCTCAAGGTGAATGATATCTCACCATTTTTATCAGTTACAAAGCTTTTAGGATAAACATTTTGGGTTGTTTTAATATATAAAGTTATCGTTCCGCCATTTACCGGTTTGCCTTTAAATAGCAATTTTGCAGTCATATCATCACCATACCTTTTCCGGTAAGGATTATCTTTCAAAACAATCTCGTAATTTTCATCCAACACTTTTCCATAAGCACTTCCATCATGATTTTCTACAGAAATTAATGTTTTCATGTAACGGGTATATTTCTCTTTAATCCTGAACTGATTGCCGCTTTTTACTTTTTCTGCCATTTTATCAAGACCCTGTGTAGTTAAGAAATCGGCATAATTGTCCCTTGAAGATGAATTAATTTCATACCCCATCGTCATTTCAATTAAGGCTTGTCCGTTATTAAGCAGTGTATAATTAATAATGGAAGCTGCGCTGTCTTTAGCAACTTTAGTCAGATCAATTTTCTTTGATCCTTCATACAGCATAAACTTTGTTGTTTTTGCTGGTTCATATTTTATTTCTTCCTGTTTGGTAAACATATCTCCAGCTAATAAATGCAGGTTAAGTTTATCGCCCTTATGCAAAAAAAAGTTTTCGGGCAGCAGAAAAAAATCGTGGGTACCAGCAGCTAATCCAATAGCGGCCGACAGGATCAATATAAAGAGAGATAAATATTTCATGGTGTTTGTCATTAGTCATTGGTCATTGAGTCATCGGTCATTTTTTAAATGATTGTGAGGTAAGTACAACGGAGTGTTTCGCTAGCTAATGGTATTGTAGTGATCGGTTTTATTTTGCGTTTCACGTATCAAATAACGCAACGGAAATTATAATGACTAATGACCCAATGACCAATGACTAATGATTCCTCAAACATACAAAGTTTTAAAAACTTCAGTAGTTTTACCGGATGAATTTCGACCGAAAAAGCTTAAATAATAATCAATTAATTGAATTTTATAAAAAGTTATTATGGCCTCGCCTGGTTGAAGAGAAAATGCTGTTATTATTACGGCAGGGGCGCATAAGTAAATGGTTTTCAGGGATAGGGCAGGAAGCCATAGCCGTTGGCAGCACATTGGGTATGAATACCGATGAATATATTTTACCTATGCACCGCAACCTTGGTGTTTTTACCACAAGGGATATACCACTTTCACGATTGATGGCACAATGGCAGGGTAAAGCATCGGGCTTTACCAAGGGGCGCGACCGTTCGTTCCATTTCGGCACACAGGAATATAAAATTATCGGTATGATATCGCACCTGGGGCCTCAGCTGGCTTTAGCTGATGGGATAGCTCTTGCTGACAGCTTAAGTAAACGTAAAAAAGCGACTTTGGTATTCACCGGCGAAGGTGCTACCAGCGAAGGTGATTTTCACGAAGCCCTGAACATAGCAGCAGTTTGGAACCTTCCGGTAATATTTTTAATAGAAAACAACGGGTATGGATTATCAACCCCTGTAAGCGAGCAATATCATTGTAGAAATTTGGTTGACAAAGCTATAGGTTACGGTATAGAGGGACGGCAGATTGACGGAAATAATTTGCTGGAAGTATACCACACTATTAATGAAATAGCTGTTGACATACGGCAAAACCCGCGCCCCGTTTTACTGGAGTGTATGACCTTCAGGATGCGTGGCCATGAAGAAGCATCCGGAACTAAATATGTTCCGCAACATTTGTTTGACGAATGGCTGCAAAAGGACCCTCTAACAAACTTTGAAAATTATTTGCTGGAAGCGAATGTATTAAGATCGGAATGGATACCAAAAATGCGGGCAGAATTTGCTGCCATGATTGAATCGGAAATAGAAAAAGTTTTCAGTGAACCGGATATTATTCCTGATCCGGCTACCGAAATAGCTGATATGTACAAACCTTACAACTTTTCAACTTTTCAACCTTCCAACTCTTTAAAAACAACAAAACGCTATATTGATGGGATAAGTGATGGCTTAAAACAAGCTATGCGTAAATATGATAACCTGGTGATCATGGGCCAGGATATTGCTGAATATGGAGGTGCATTTAAAATTACTCAGGGCTTTTTAGATGAGTTTGGTCGTGAAAGAGTGAGAAATACTCCTATTTGTGAGTCGGGCGTTGTGGGCGTGGCAATGGGATTAGCATTAAATGGTTTTAAAGCTATTATGGAAATGCAATTTGCCGATTTTGTAAGCTGTGGGTTTAACCAAATTGTAAACAACCTTGCAAAAACTCATTACCGCTGGGGCCAGGGTGTTGATGTAGTGATCCGTATGCCTGCAGGTGCAGGAACCGGCGCGGGGCCTTTTCACTCACAAAGCAATGAAGCCTGGTTTACCAAAACTCCCGGACTAAAGGTTGTTTTTCCAGCTTTCCCTGATGATGCTAAAGGACTGCTGATGGCTGCTATTGACGACCCCAACCCTGTTATGTACTTTGAGCATAAATACCTGTACCGCAAAATAAGCGGAGCTGTGCCTGATGGCGATTATTATGTAGAGATAGGTAAAGCTAAAGTTATACAAACCGGAGAGGAGGCAAGTATTATTACTTATGGCCTGGGTGTACACTGGGCAATTGAGTTTGCAGCTAAAAACCCAGATTTTTCTCTTGAAATCATTGATCTTCGCAGTTTGCAGCCCTGGGATAAGGAAGCTGTAGAAAAAAGCGTGAAGAAAACGGGCAGGGTACTCATATTGCATGAAGATACTTTAACCAGCGGTTTTGGAAGTGAAATAGCCGCCCACCTGGCTGAACATTGTTTTAAATACCTGGATGCTCCTATTATGCGGTGCGCCAGTTTAGATACCGCAATTCCGATGAATATGGCTCTCGAAGATCAATTTTTAGCAAAATCAAGGCTAGCTGATATGATAACACGCTTGATAAATTATTAAAAATGGGAATTATCAAAATGATAAAACTATCAAAATGATAATCATGCTATCAAAATGATAGCTTTTTATAATAGTGTATTCTTTACACTATCCGCACAAAAAACTGTAAGTCAAACTCTTACTTTGCATTTGCCTGAATTCAATCTTAATGGCATGGGTATTGGACAAAGGTTTAGCTAATTAAAAATAATTGATTTTACTCGTGATGAGTGTGTGTGTCTTTGCTTTTATCGTCATAACCTGTCGGTTAGAATTCTCTTTCCTGTATCTAAAATTCAACTCTAAATTTATTTATACTGATCCATGCAATCACATATAAAAAAACTTTCATTCGCGGGTGCATTGATCACTCTTGGTATTATTTTTGGCGACATTGGTACTTCACCATTATATGTTTTCCAAACCCTATTAGTTGAAGGACGAACCATAAATCAATCGCTTGTTTTAGGATCCATATCTTGTATCTTCTGGACACTTACGCTACAAACCACTTTTAAATACATTGTGATAACCCTGCAGGCTGATAACCACGGTGAAGGAGGCATATTTTCATTGTATGCGCTGGTACGTCGTTATGGCAAATGGCTAGCTATCCCGGCTATTATAGGTGCTGGTACTCTGCTTGCCGATGGTATTATCACACCGCCTATTTCGGTTACCTCAGCCATTGAGGGCTTAAGTAACGTGCCTTCGCTGGCTGGTACGTTTGTTCCGGGTAACAGTCTTATTTTAGGGATCGTAATTGGTATCATGATCTTGCTGTTTTTCTTTCAGCAGTTTGGTACCAAAGTAGTCGGTTCCGCATTCGGACCGGTAATGCTGCTTTGGTTTTTAATGATCGGCGTTTTAGGTGCTTATCAATTTGTGCAGAATCCAGGTATTATTAAAGCGTTTAACCCCTATTATGGTATCATATTGCTGATAAAACATCCAAGGGCAATCTACTTGCTTGGAGCTGTGTTTTTATGTACTACCGGTGCCGAAGCATTATATTCAGATTTAGGCCACTGCGGGCGTAAAAACATCCAGGTAAGCTGGATATTTGTAAAAATAACCCTTTTGTTAAGCTATTTGGGTCAGGGCGCTTGGGTATTAATGCAACCTGCAGGAAAAGACTTTACCAATGTTAACCCATTTTACCAAATTGTACCCAATCCGCATTTATTAATGATCCCTTGTGTGGCACTGGCTACTATGGCAACCATTATTGCCAGCCAGGCACTCATCAGCGGTTCATTTACATTGATAAACGAGGCGGTAAGTATGAATTTCTGGCCCAGAATCACCATTAAGTATCCGTCTAATATTCGCGGGCAAATTTATATCCCCAGCATTAACTGGATTCTTTGTATTGGTTGTATAGCGGTATCGCTTTACTTCCGCACTTCCGAAGCGATGACTGCGGCCTATGGATTTTCTATCACCATTGCCATGCTGATGACCACCATTTTAATGTACTATTTTATGCGGTATGTTAAACACTGGCCGGTATGGCTGGTTACTATTATCTTATGCGTATTTTTAACGGTTGAGTTTTCATTCTTTGTAGCTAATGCTATAAAACTATTAAAAAGGTTATTCTTCCTGGTATTTGAATTCGGACTAATCTTTACCATGTACATTTGGTTTAAAGCCCGCAAGATTAACAACAGATTTTTGCATTTTATTGATTTAAAAGACCAGATACCCCTATTAAATGCGCTAAGCGCTGATCAAAGCGTTAGTAAATATTCAACCCACCTCATCTATCTTACCAAAGCTAACAATGCTAAACAGATAGAAGAAAAGATCATGTACTCCATCATGAGCCGGAAACCTAAGCGGGCCGATACTTATTGGTTTATCCATATCGAGACCACTAACGAGCCTTATACAATGGAATACACCGTGGAACAAATAGAACCAGGCAAGGTGATAAGAGTGGAGTTCAGGTTAGGTTTCAGGATACAGCCGAGAGTTAATGTGTTGTACCGAAAAGTAATTGAAGATATGGTTGCACGTAAAGAGATTGATATTACCAGCCATTACGAATCACTGCACAAATTTAATATCACTGCCGATTTCAGGTTTGTGATCATGGAAAAGTTCTTGTCATACAATAACCTGTTCAGCCATAGTGAAGCATTTATATTGAACAGTTACTTCGCTATAAAGCGGCTGGCTCAATCGGAAGCTAAAGCTTTTGGCCTTGATACTAGTGAAACTTACGTAGAAAAAATACCGTTAGTGGTAAAGCCGGTTGGTAATATTGTATTAAAGAGGGTAGAGGTAGAGTATGCCCAAAGAGAGGATGCCCTGTTGAGGCCGGCTGAGCATGTGGATAAAGGATAGTCTGCATGCTTCTAGAATATATATGAGATCGAAAATAACCCATTATTAAAGTCCTAAAGTGAGTTTTAATATAGGTATAAACGAAGTGTTATAATTTGAAGCATATAGGGGTTGTGTCATTATAGCCGGGCTTATTTTAAAGGTTAAATTATCATCCATTGAAAAAGAATGGATAAATTTAGCATCAATATAAGCATCCACCATTTGTATAACCCATAGGCCGGCAGTGCCTAGTATGCCCAATTGAAAATCTCTGTTATACACGTTGTATGCATCTGCAACCTGTGCTTGTGTATATTTAAATTTCAAAAGCTTTTGGAAATAATCATATTCAGGCATACCATCTTTAACTTTTGAAGGATCATTATAATAACGGTAAACAATAAGGTCCTGCTGGTAGTGCCTGTAATTATAAATTATAGTGATAGTCAGTAAACTAAACCCGGTGTAAATAAACGGCACTTTATACCAGCGGTGATTGTAACATTGCCCCAATCCAGGCAGGAATGCCGATTCCATAACCGCCTTAAATGGGCTGTGTGTGCTATCGGGATGATATAATTTTTCTTTTTTAGGTTTAGTTTTAAGAGGTTTTAAAATCGCTGAATCAGGAAAGGGATAAATACTATTGGAAGGTGTTTTATTTATTTGCTGTGCGGAGACTTTAAATGAAAAACAGGTGATCAAACATAAAAATATAAATATTGAATAAAGGATGTTGATCTTGAAAGTGAATAAGGTTTTGAAGTTCATGACAA
The DNA here is from genome assembly GCA_028288305.1 of Mucilaginibacter sp. Classification (GTDB taxonomy): domain Bacteria; phylum Bacteroidota; class Bacteroidia; order Sphingobacteriales; family Sphingobacteriaceae; genus Mucilaginibacter. The sequence continues at coordinate 16,300 of JAQBOA010000016.1, read as the reverse complement.
AGTAAACGGAGATATATTTACTTTAATATTGAAAGAAAATAATATTTAATATTTAGTATAAAAGTATACTATTGACTAAATATCAACGTTTTATTGGTTATTTAAAATTTAAATATTTCATTCCGGATAGCGTTAAAGACTCGCTTCACTTAACGCTTAGTTAGAAAAGGAACTCCTGTAATTATCTAACGTTCCCATAGGCATTCTATTTACAATCACCTTACAAACCCTTCCGTACTTTTGTGCTTTATTATACTATGAGCACAAAACAAATCCGCCTTAGCGTACTTGACCAATCGCCGGTGCGTAAAGGCGTTACAGCTGAACAGGCTGTCAGGGAAACTATAGAATTAGCAAAATATACAGACCAATTGGGTTATACACGCTTTTGGGTATCTGAACATCATAATACCGGCAGCCTGGCTGGTTCAACACCCGAGGTGCTGCTTGCTTATTTAGGCAGTCAAACTAAAAATATTCGCATTGGGTCGGGTGGGGTGATGATGCCTAACCATAGCGCTTTAAAAGTAGCCGAAAATTTCAGGATGCTGGAAGCGCTGTTTCCAGGTCGTGTTGATTTGGGAATGGGCCGTGCGCCGGGTACCGACAGGTTAACCGCTGCTATGCTTAACCCGTCTAATCAGTTCAGGGAGCAGGATTTTATTGAACAGCTTTATGATTTGCGAAACTATTTTCATGATAAAGGGGAGTTAGGAACACCTCAATCCAAAATAAGAGCTATTCCACAGGTACAAACGGTACCTTCTATGTGGCTGCTTAGTTCAAGCGGACAAAGCGGGGTATTTGCGGCACATTTCGGAATGGCTTTTTCATTCGCTCATTTTATAAATCCTATTGGTGGCTCCGCGGCGGTTAAAGGGTACAGAGCGCGTTTTCAACCATCAGAAGATATGCCTGAACAGCAGGCCAACATGGCTCTGTTTGTTTTTTGCTCTGAAGATGGAGAGAAAATAAGACAGCACCAGGCTTTAATGGACTACCGTTTTAACCAGTTTGAAAAAGGAGGTGGCCTTACCCCGGTAGGTTATGAAGATATTAAACATGTAATTTATTCCGCCTATGAGCAGGAACGTATTTTAATTAACCGTAAAAGGGTATTAACGGGTAATCCTGAGCAAATTAAAGAGAAATTAACCCAGCTTGCATATGATTATGATGTAGACGAAATTATTGCAGTTACTATTACCGAAGATTTTGAAGACAGATTAACTTCATACAAATTGCTTGCAGAAATATTTTGTTTAGATATGGTAAACGGTTAAAGGCGAAAGGTTTTACTGGTGGAGATCAAATGTTTTTTACATTAATAAAAATAGAGATCATAAAATTGCCTTTCGCCCTTTACCTTTTACCTTTCAGCCTTTTTATTTTTACCTTTCGCTTTAATTAATTATTTTATTAGTTAATTATAAAAATTGGCAGGATAGTTGTTTAATTCTAAAGACACAAATAATAAACTACATTATGGAAACTATAGAAAAATCAGCTGAAATTTTGAATGACCTGATCCATATTAATAATGACCGGATTGCAGGTTTTGAACATGCCGCTAAAGATTTAGAAGGTAAGGATCCTGATCTGAAAACACTATTCGAAAGTTTTAAGGAAGAAAGCCGTAAAAATGTACAAGAGTTGAGTAAGGCTGTTGATCAAATTGGCGGCGAAGTTGAAACGGGAACAAGCGCCAGCGGCACTTTACACCGTGCCTGGCTTGATGTTAAAGCTACCTTTAGCGGGCACGACCGTAAAAGCATTTTAGAAGAATGTGAGCGCGGAGAAGATGCTATTAAAAAAGCTTACCGCGATGCCCTGGCTTATGATAGCGGTTTATCACCAGATTTAAAGCAATTGCTTTCACAACAAGCAGAAGGTATATTTAGCGCACACGATAAAATCAAAGCTTTGCGCGATAGCCTTTAATAATTTTTTATTGAATTAATGAGGAGGTTGTTGTACCGCAACAGCCTCTTTTTTTGATTTAGTCAATTGTTTACAAGCCAAATAATTTAATTGTATCTTTGACCAATTATAATAATTCCATTATCTTTTATTGCTTTTTCCGTGATCATTTTAATATTCTTTTTTGCCCATTGGTTCCTTTCACTGTTCTTTCAAACATTTTATTTGCACAGATACGCTTCTCATAAAATGTTCAGTACCAATAAGTTTAACGAACGTATATTTCACCTGTTAACATTTATTTGCCAGGGATCATCATTTTTAAACCCTCGTGCTTACGCCATTATGCACCGGGAACACCATGCCTTTAGTGATACTGAAAAGGACCCGCATTCTCCATATTTTTTTAAGGATGTTTTTCAAATGATGTGGCGTACCGCGAAAAGTTATAAACTTTATGAAAAACGCTTGAAAGAACCTGAAGCTCAATTTAAAGGAAATTATCCCGAATGGCGTTTACTGGATTATTGGGGATCGACTTATATGTCCCGGATTTTATTTGGCTGCTTTTATGTAGCATTCTATGTTTTTTTTGCCGCTCATTGGTGGATGTTTTTGCTGCTCCCAATTCATTTTATGATGGGGCCGATACATGGTGCTATTGTAAACTGGTGCGGTCATAAATACGGTTACGCTAATTTTGACAACGGCGATAAATCAAAAAATACTACTCCTTTCGACTTTTTTATGCTTGGAGAATTATTTCAAAATAACCACCATAAACGGCCAAATAGCGCCAACTTTGCTGCCAAATGGTTTGAGTTTGACCCGGTTTATCCTATTATGAAATTTATGCATTGGATAAGGCTGATTAAACTTAGGGAAGCGTACTTGTAATGGTAAAAGATAAAGGCAAAAAGTAAGGATTTTTGAGCACATGCCAAATAATCCTTACTTTTTGCCTTTATCTTTAAACTCGCTAATTCTTAAACTTCGCAATTACTTTTCTACCCAAATCATAAGTTACCCTAAAGGCTTCCTGGTTACTGGTATAACCAGGGGTGCGGTGTATGCTTAATATAAACTGTCCTTTCAAACCATTTGCTTTGAATGGAGTAAAAATTAAATCAAGCCGGTCATAGAAATGCTTTTCATAAAAAGCATCACCATAAGTGATCTGAGAACCTTGACCTATATAAAACTCATCAAATATTGCAAAACGGCCAAAGCTGGCATAAGTACTGGCAACAAAACCTTTTGGAGTATTTAGTCCGGTTAACCCGCGTATTCTTTGAAATGAAACCATACCACCTGCTTCAACCGATAAGGAATCAAAAACAGCCTGCTTGCGGGTAAAATCCAGACCTAACCTAACCTGCGCCCCTCCGTTATCTCCAATATGGTCGTTAGGTAATAGTACTTCAGCACCGGCATCATGCATCAGCAAAAAATAATGTGATACATAAAATGGCCCGGATAAAGATGGACGGTATTTGCCCTCAAACCCAAACAAAAATTGTTCACGTTCAGTAGCTGTTTGCCTGCTTACCCAATCTATCCAGCCTGTTTCCATAAAATTAGCAGTTTGGTAACGGGCCAGTAAGCCTTCTACATTTGGTCGGTAATACATCAGCGTATCATTTAATAAGGCTCGTGGGTAATTGTCTAATAAGCCCGCCCTGGGGAATTCACCTGCGTTAAATAACCATTTTGAACTTTCAAATTTATAATAAGCTACCGGGTTTACCTTTAAAAAGAATGGAACAGCTCCAAACTCGTGTATCCCGTTTGCACCTACAATAAAATGATTTAAACTGTCTATATTAATGCCAAAATTGAGCCCTACACGGGTACCCGAGTAGGTGCGCGACCGTGCAACAAAATCTTTATATTCACGGTTGTCCAAAAAGCCAAGAGCATTAAAACCAACGTCGATGCTTTGCGCCAATGCTGCGGTGCATGTTATTATTAAAATAATAATAGTGAGGTAAAACTTTTTCATCATTTATAGGGGTTGTTATTTAATTGTAAGATTGATGATTCTGCTGTTTTTACTCCCGGGAAGCGGTTCGGTGCGTAATGAAAAAAGCAAATCGTAATTCCCCTTCTCTAAAGGCGCAATTACGGTAAAAATATAATGAGTGCTTTCTCCCGGTTTTAAAACTATATTTTTATAACTATTCTCAGCCGTTTGGGCATTTACAAAGTCACTTCCCTTAAATAAGCAAGCCTGCAAAATTACAGGGTGTAGGTATCCTTTGTCGCTAAAACTTATGGGATAATTATATGGATTTGTTACGATTAAATCAAAAGCGGCTTTTTGTCCCGGCGATGCAGTTACATTGTATGATGTAGTTTCAAAATTTACTTTCTGATAAGTGCGGACATCATCAACCCAGCAGCTATACCATGTTCCGGCGGCCATTTTTATCGAATCAGTGGTAAGCCCGTTTATGCGGTAATAGGTTAAATAATAAACCCTTTTATGCTGAATGCTGTCTTCCATAGGCCAGATATCAAATTGGGTTCGCCGGTAATACCAGGTATCGTAAGCAAAACATTTTAAGCTATTGGTGTAATAGTCATATTTTGAAGGATTTTGAAAACCTTCATTCATTACCACATAAGCGTTGCCTGCCTTTTGTTTTACAGCATATGCCCAATCCTTAAAACCATAATAACTTTTTAAATGTCCGTAAGTTTTGGCAAAACCAAAACCGGCTATAACAATAAATCTTACTGCTATTATTATGCTTAAATTAATAAGGGCCAATGGAAGGAACCATTTTGGCCTGCCGCCAGTTTGTTTAAAGTTAATAAGCACGAGCATAACCAGCGGGGCGAAAAGAATAAACGTCCAGTGAGGCTGTACTTCACCTTTAATACTGCTGATAAAAAAGAAAATTAAAGTGCCTGCACAGTTTACCAATAAACAACGAATAAAAGCATCTTTTACATGTGTAGTAAAAGCTCTATAAAACAGGAACCATCCTATCAGTGGGCCTGCCATTAATAATTGTCCGGGCAGGTAGGAGAAGGTATTGGTAAAATCATAGACATTGGCTGAACGTTCAAACAAATGGTAATTTACAGATGGATAGCCATGCTGTACCTGCCATAATATATGTGGAATGTAAAACACCCCCGCCAATAAAACAATAAGCCAAAACGACGCGCGCTTTAATAATTTTATATTTGCAAGCAGCGTAAACCCAATAAGCAATACGGCATTATATTTACTGTAAAATAAACAGGCAACTATTATTCCCAGTATTACGGCGAGTCCCCATTTATCTGTGTCAATATATTGCTGATAAAAAAAGTAGAACAATACGGTAAAAAAGAAAAGAGGCACATCCGGCGTCGTGGTGAACCCGTAAATATGGAAAATAAAAATACCGAAGATCACCAAAATAAACGCAATCGGATCAACTGCGTATTTTTTTAAGATGAGCCATAAAATATATATAGATGCCGAACTTGTGAGCACAGTGAGCAGCCGCAAACCAAGTTCATTATGTATTATTGAATCGCCAATGCGGATAAATAGGGCAACCATTGGCGGGTGGTCAAAATAGCCCCAGGCTAAATACTTAGAGTAAAGCCAATAATAAGCCTCATCGCCCTGTAATTCCAGCGTATAAGCCTGTATGGCATTCAAAACCGTCCAAAACAACAAAAAATATAAAATGATTTTGTCGGATCTGAATGAATTGTTTACAGTATTACCTGGCATTGATGCAATAGTAAGATTAATGCTGTAAAGTTAGAATAAAAGCCAAAGGCTGTGAGTTGGGAATAGAATTAAGATTCCATCTTTCTAACAAGAAATCTTGCTAATCCGGTCAGCATGGCGCTCGCCTTCAAACTCAGTACTTAAAAATATCTCTACAATTTTTTCTGCGTCAGCCAGCGATACAAAGCGTGCCGGGATACACAAGATGTTCGCATTGTTGTGGCTTCGGGCCAGGAAGGCCAACTCTTCATTCCAGCAAATAGCTGCACGTATGCCCTGGTGCTTATTGGCAGTAATAGCTACGCCGTTGCCGCTTCCGCAGACCAGGATGCCAAAATCAAAATCACCATTCTCTACTGCTAATGATACCGGATGTGCAAAGTCCGGATAATCAACTGAAACAGAAGTGTAGGTTCCAAAATCTTTTAATTCCCTTACGTTTAAATTTTCTTTTATACCAAGTTTATACTCAAACCCGGCATGATCTGCACCAATTGCAATCTTTAACTCGTCATTCATGGCATAAAATTATAAAAAGTAATTTGAAGATGTGTCAATTTAAAAATTCTCTTTTCAAATTGACACATCTTCAAATTGATTATGATGTCATTAGTTCATCATCCCTTTTTTTACGTCTCCGCTGTACCACAGCAGCCACCAATATACTAAATTCGTATAATATAAATAAAGGCAGGGCTACAACCAGCATGGTAAGCGCGTCAGGCGATGGCGTTATTATCGCAGCTAATATTAAAATGATAATTACAGCATAACGGCGCTTCTCGCGCATAAACTTAGGGGTGAGTATGTCCAGGCTTGACAATATATAAACAACAATAGGTAATTGAAAAACGAGCCCAGAAAGCAATGTTAGCATCGTTTCCGACGAGATAAACGAGTCAACGGCAAACATATTTGTTATGCTCTCGCTCACTGTATAATTGGCAAAAAACCTAATGGATAAGGGTGTAACCACATAATAGCCAAAAAGCACCCCCAGAAGAAATAAAAAAGACGCGTAAAATACAAATCCACTTGCAGCTTTGCGTTCTTTTTCGTGCAGGGCAGGACTGATAAATTTCCATATTTCATATAACAGGTAAGGGACGCCCAAAATAAGGCCGATCATGATGGATGAATTAAGTTGCAGGTTAAACTGCCCAGCCATTTCGGTATTTATTAAATTAAATTTTATGCTCTGAACGCAAAAACCTTTAGGATCAAGGAACGAGAATATGCTGTGAAATACGTCCCCCATGTTGCACATCATCCGGTAGGTCCAGAAATCGGTGCGTGTAGGGGCCATGATGATGGCATAGAAAATTCGATCAAAATAAGCGAAGGCAAAAATAGTAATTAACAAAATGGCAGCAGCAGACCTTATCAAATGCCAGCGCAGGGCCTCCAAATGTTCAAAAAATGACATTTCAGCCTCCATTTTCTCGCCTTTTTCCCTGATTGTCTTAATAAATTTGCTACTTATGCTCATTGTTAAAATTAAATATCCGGTATTTAACCCGGAATATATACGTTTATTTTTTAAAACGCATTTAATAACTATTTGGTGTTTTTAACGGAATGAAACAAACTTTGGCAATTATAATTTCCTTTAACAAATAACCACAATGGTTTTGTTATTCCGAATATTCAAATGTTTCCATAAACTTAGTTGTAAAATTACCTGCGCGGAAATTAGGATCTTTTAGTAACTTTAAATGGAATGGTATTGTTGTTTTTACACCTTCTATAACAAATTCACTTAGTGCCCGTTCCATGGTGCTCAAAGCTTCATCGCGGGTTTGCGCCACGCAAATAACTTTTGCGATCATTGAATCGTAGTTGGGAGGTATAACATAGCCAGTATAAACATGGGTATCAATACGTACGCCATGGCCTCCGGGCGAATGGAAGTTAGTGATTTTACCCGGTGACGGGCGGAAATTATTAAAAGGGTCTTCCGCATTGATACGGCACTCAATGGCATGTAATATCGGCTCGTAATTTTTACCGGATATTGGTATACCAGCTGCTACTTTTATTTGCTCTTTAATCAGGTCGAAATTAATTACTTCTTCAGTAACGGGATGCTCCACCTGTATACGGGTGTTCATTTCCATAAAATAAAAATTCCGGTTTTTATCAACCAAAAATTCTACCGTTCCGGCACCTTCATATTTTACAGCTTTTGCTCCCTTTATAGCAGCGTCACCCATTTTTTTACGCAATTTTTCTGTCATAAATGGCGAAGGCGATTCTTCAACAAGCTTTTGGTGGCGACGTTGTATAGAGCAGTCACGTTCAGAAAGATGACAAACTTTGCCATACTGGTCACCTACAACCTGTATTTCAATGTGACGAGGGTCTTCTACATACTTTTCAAGGTACATCCCATCATTGCCGAAAGCAGCGCCAGATTCTGCCCTGGCTGAATCCCAGGCATTTTCAAACTCTTCATCTTTCCAAACAACACGCATACCGCGGCCACCACCTCCGGCCGTAGCCTTCAGAATTACCGGGTATCCTATTTTTTTTGATATGGCAATGCCCTCTTTTACATTTTGCAATAAACCTTCTGAACCAGGAATAGTTGGTACGCCAGCCCTCTTCATGGTTTCTTTAGCCGAAGCTTTGTCACCCATGGCATTGATCTGGTCGGCGGTGGCACCAATAAACTTTATACCATATTCGGCACAGATAGCAGAAAATTTAGCATTCTCTGATAAAAAACCGTAACCGGGGTGAATGGCATCGGCATTAGTTAATTCGGCAGCAGATATAATATTAGGAATATTTAAGTAAGAATCACGACTGGCTGGTGGCCCTATACAAACGGCCTCGTCGGCAAAACGGACGTGAAGACTATCCCTATCAGCAGTTGAATATACAGCTACAGTTTTAATGCCCATTTCCTTACAGGTACGAATTATTCGCAAGGCTATTTCACCACGGTTAGCTATTAATATTTTTTTAAACATAGTTTTAAATGTGCAGATTTTAGATGTGCAGATGTGCAGATGTTTTCTCAGATGTGCAAATCATCCGCACATTTGAAATCTGCACATTTGCACATTTAAAAAGGTTCAACCAAAAACAAAGGCTGGTCATATTCAACAGGTGATGCATTGTCAACCAGGATTTTTACAATACGACCTGAAATTTCTGATTCAATTTCATTGAAAAGCTTCATTGCTTCAATAATACAAAGCACCGTTCCAGGCTCAATTTCATCGCCCACATTAACAAATATTGGTTTTTCAGGGCTGGCTGAACGATAAAATGTACCAATCATAGGTGATTTTATAGTCACATATTTTGATGTATCGTTAATAGGTTCAAGAACAGCAGGAGGCGCAGCCGCAGGCAATACAGCCTGAGCAGCAGGTTGTGTGGCCGGTATAGTAGCATTTACTATGGTTGGTACCTGGCTGGTTTTTATAGTGATTTTAAAATCTTTCTGCTCAATTGAAACTTCGTTTACACCAGATTTGGAAACAAAGCGTATTAGATCCTGAATTTGTTTAATATCCATGTCGGGAGTTAATTGGTTTGGGACAAGTTTTTTTTTCTAAACTATATGATAATTTGCAGATGTAAAAATATGCAGATAATTAATTATTTATGGTTAACTGTTAGCTGATAGCAAATAAACAAAACATATTTAACAATGTTCAAATTTATGTGCAGATATGCAATTTTTAAATGTGCATGTGAAAAAATTAAAGCATCTCCACATTTGCACACCACTTATTTGCACATCAATAAGCCCATTTTAAATAAATGGATCCCCAGGTAAATCCTCCTCCAAAGGCGGCTAATATCAAATTATCGCCTTTTTTGAATTTAGTTTCCCACTCCCATAAACATAACGGTATTGTTGCATTAGTTGTGTTGCCGTATTTCTCAATATTTATAATTACTTTATCGGCACTAACGCCTGTGCGGTTAGCTGTAGCGTCAATAATACGTTTATTAGCCTGATGCGGTACCAGCCATGCAATGTCCTCAGCTTTAAGGTTATTGCGCTCCATTACTTCAGCGGCCACATCAGCCATATTGGTTACTGCAAATTTAAATACAGCTTGTCCTTCCTGGTAAGCATAATGTTCACGGGCATCAACAGTTTCATGAGACGCAGGTTTTACTGAACCACCGGCTTTTTGGTGCAGATACGGTACTCCTGAACCATCACTTTTTAAAATAGAATCTATTATACCGTTACCCTCATCATTGGGCTCCAGTAAAACAGCACCGCAGCCATCACCAAAAATAATACAGGTAGCTCGGTCCTGGTAATTTGTTATTGACGACATTTTGTCGCCGCCAATTATTAAAACCTTTTTATACTTGCCGCTTTCAATGAATTGTGAGCCGGTTGCCAGGCCAAATAAAAAGCCGGAACAGGCTGCTGACAGATCATATCCCCAGGCATTTTTAGCGCCAATTTTATCAGCCAATATATTAGCGGTAGCCGGAAATACAAAATCGGGAGTAGTTGTACAAAAAATAATCAAATCAATTTCCTCTGCGCCAATACCGCGTTTCTTCAACAACCCATTTACAGCCGGTACGGCCATATCAGATGTGCCAAGGCCTTCACCTTTTAATATACGCCGCTCTTTTATACCGGTACGGGTGGTGATCCATTCATCATTGGTATCAACCATTGTTTCCAGTTCTTGGTTTGTTAGTATATAATCGGGCACATATGCGTGCACAGCAGTAATAGCAGCATGAATTTTACTCATTTTTTTCCTTTACTGAAAAGTCCTTTTTATGATGTGTAGATGAAATTGACATGCAAATGTGCGGATTTTAGATGTGCAGATAAAAATAAATATGCAGATATGCAGATTTTAAATGTGCAGATGCTTAATGTGCACATTTGAACATCAATTTCCCTAATTTGCATATTTAATAAGCCCATTTTAAATAAATAGCTCCCCATGTAAATCCTCCGCCAAAAGCGGCCAATATCAAATTATCGCCTTTTTTAAATTTACTTTCCCATTCCCACAAACATAAGGGTAATGTTCCGTTAGTAGTATTACCAAAACGTTCAATATTCACAATTACTTTATCAGAACTAACACCTGTGCGGGCAGCTGTGGCATCAATTATACGTTTGTTAGCCTGGTGAGGAACCAGCCATGCAATGTCCTCAGCTTTAAGGTCATTGCGTTCCATAACTTCTGCAGCAACTTCGGCCATATTTGTTACAGCAAATTTAAATACAGCCTGACCTTCCTGGTAAAGATAATGTTCACGGGCTTCAATTGTTTCATGTGTAGCAGGTTTTACCGAACCGCCGGCCTTTTGATGCAGATATGCTACTCCGGAACCATCGCTTTTTAAAACAGAATCTATAACACCATTACCTTCATAGTCAGGTTCAAGCAAAACGACCCCACAACCATCGCCAAAAATTATACAGGTTGTACGGTCTTTATAATTAATCATTGACGACATTTTATCTCCACCAACAACTAAAACCTTTTTATGCTTACCACTTTCAATAAATTGCGAACCTGTTGCCAAACCAAATAAAAAGCCAGAGCATGTTGCCTGTAAATCGTAACCCCAGGCGTTTTTTGCACCAATTTTATTGGCCAGAATATTTGCCGTAGCCGGGAATACCCTATCAGGAGTGGTTGTGCAAAAAATGATCAGTTCAATTTCTTCTGCGCTGATGCCACGTTTTTTTAATAAACCTTCCACAGCAGGAACTGCCATGTCAGATGTGCCAAGGCCTTCTCCTTTTAGTATACGCCGCTCTTTAATTCCGGTACGTGTAGTTATCCACTCATCATTAGTATCAACCATCGATTCCAGTTCGTGGTTAGTTAATACATATTCGGGAACATAACCATTCACTGCTGTAATAGCAGCATGAATTTTACTCATTATAATATCTTTTACTGGAAAGCCAGTTTTATTTTATCTACCAGGGAGCTTTCAACCATATTTTTGGATAAAAGGACCATATTTTTAATAGCCTCGGGTGTGGATATGCCATGCCCCACAACAACAGGTGCATTTACACCAAGTATTGGACTTCCGCCATATTGTTCATAATTAAACATGTCAAAAAAGTTGTCTTTTATCCCTTTTTCATGGGCGACTTCATAGAATGACTCTGCAAGTTTTAAAATAACATTTCCGGTAAATCCATCACAAACAAATACATCCGCAGTACTGTAAAACAGCCCCCGGCCTTCAACATTACCTGCAAAATTAAATTGTTTGCTTTCTTTCATGAGCGGATAAGCAGCCTGGCAAAGCATATTGCCTTTCTCCTCCTCTTCCCCAATATTTATTAATTCAACAAGGGGGTTTTGAACGTTATAAACATGCTTGGCAAATAAACTGCCCAGCGCGCCAAACTGCACTAAAAATTCGGGTTTACAATCGGCATTTGCGCCTACATCTACTAAAATGCCTAAAGTACCATTTAATTTAGGCATGATACTCGTTATTGCAGGGCGTAAAATACCAGGTATGGTTTTTACACTAAACATGGCGCCAACCAGCATGGCTCCACTGTTACCAGCTGACGAGAATGCCTCAATGCCGCCTTCTTTAAGCAATTTAAAACCAACAGCTATACTTGAGTCCGGCTTTTGAGAAATGGCTTTTGTAGGATGTTCACCCATGCCGATCACTTCCGTTGTATGAACGAATTCGAAATGATCAGGGTTAAAATTATTTTCCTGAAGTAAATTTACCGCTATACCTTTATCACCGATAAGTACCAGTTTTTGGTCGGCAGATAACGCTTTATAAGCCGCGATTGCCCCTAGGATAGTTGCCTTTGGTGCGAAATCACCGCCCATAATATCTAAGCCAATCTTCATTTCAGAAAATTAAACTTAGGCTACGGCTGCTTTCTCAATTAATAATTTACCGTTGTAGTAAACATTACCATCAACAGTATAAGCTCTGTGCGGTAAATGAACGGCACCGGTTGTTTTGCAGGTAGTTAAAGTAGGCGCTACTGCTTTATCATGAGTCCTGCGCTTATCTCTTCTTGATTTGGATATCTTTCGTTTTGGATGTGGCATAATCCTGTTTTTTTATGTTTTATTTAATTTTTTTGAGAACATCCCACCGTGGGTCTGTTTTCTCAGTTTGTTCATTATTTGCTATAAGTTTATTTAAACTGTCAAGCATTTCTTTATCACAATAAGTGGTATTTCCCTCGTCGCCGCACACGGTTATAAATGGCATTGCAACATTTATATATTCGTAGATCAGCTTTGCTATATCGATCTCATGATCACTTTTAGTAAGGATAATGATCTCCTCATCGTCGCCAATTTCTTCTTCGCTAAACTTTGCCACCTGCTGCTCGCGTATATCAACCGGAAGCGGATATTGCGCCAAACACCTGTCGCAGTTTGCATCTATTGTTCCGTTAATATGAAAATTCAGGATGATCATCGTCTCCTGCTTTTCCAGCTCTACCAGACATTTCAAATTAGCTTTTTTAACCAGCGAATATTCAAACTCGTTAAAAAAAGCATCATTAACAATAAACTCAAACTCGTGCTTTCCCAGCTTTAAGCCGGTAAAAGGAATCGAATAATTTCTGAGCGATTTCAATGAGCAACAATTAGCCCGCAAATGTAAGGATTAATATGATATTTGAAAAGGTTTTTTTAAATATACTTATCTACTTTCAATGTCCTGATTTTAAGAAATTTAGGAAAGAAGAAAGCTGCTTTATGCCCTTAAATTAATCAAAGTAATTTTCTATAGCATCCAATGCTATTTTTAAACCATCCTCATTATTTATTTTTTCTCCTGTTTCTGATACCGATTTTCTCATTTCGGGTGTTTGTGATATCTCAATTGCTTTTAGTAATTTTTGTGCGGTCAATTTTTTAAATGGGATATGAATGCCCAGGTTTTTATCTTCAATTATTTTGCCCCACCATGGCTGGTCAGCAAAAACTGAAACAACAATTGCGGATATTTTTGCTTTTATAACTGCAGCTGTTGTCCCTGCACCACCGTGGATAACAGCTGTCTTGCATTGTGGAAAAAGCCACTCATGATTGATGAATTTTACTACAAATAAATCTGGATGTGTGATCAAACCGGGAATATCGGACCATCCTTTACAAAGAATAATTCGGAACTGAGTTTGGATAATAATTTCATTTAATATCTTACAAAATAAATCTGTATCAGGTATCGGGATGCTTCCAAATCCAATATATACGGGCTTTTCACCATTTTGCAACCATTCTTTTAATCCTGGGGGGATTTGATCCATTGGATGAATTACCCTTTTTTTAGCTGGCAGTGTTAAAAAACCAGTAATACCACTATTGCTGTTCCAATCTTTTGGATTTGCAACTAATTGAGGACTAATACACCATAGGTTCAAAATATTTTCTTTGGATATTAAATCAAGCAGCGATTTTCTGGCGATAGTTAATCCCAGCGATTTTCTGAACCTATTTAAATCTTTTTTGTTGAATTGCCAATATAAGAATCTTACAAGTCGATGAGTAAAAATATTATAAGCCGGAAAATTAAAAAAAGCTAAGCCGGAAAATGGAAATTCTTTTGTAGGTGTTGATGGCAGGCTTAACTGAAGTATTCCCCATTTCTTGTTTAATTTTTCAGCAATTGAATGCACCCAAATAATGCTTAACACGCTTGCAATCATTATGTCTGCATTTAAACACCCCGCTATCATACCCTGATTAACCTGCGATTGTATTTTACGTCCAGCCCTTTGCATATAACGTAAAAGAGAAACCATGTTTCCAGACTTTAGCATACTGAGCACTTCGGGAGAATATATTAATTCTTCTAAATTTCCATGAAGCGGATAAAAAGTTACACCGTAACCTTCAACAAAATTCTTAAAGTTTTCAGGCGCTAATAGAGTAACCTCATGCCCTCGTGCCATTAATCCTAATGCTAAAGCGATATAAGGCTGAACATCACATCTTGAACCATAAGTAATAATCGCGTAATGCACTTGTTTAATAAATAATTTTGCGATCTAACAGGTTCAAAGCTCAATTTTTAGTAAATGTAAAACATAAGAAACTGTTTGTGAAGTGTTTTTAATGTAAAGTGAAATAAATTCAATTTCCACAAAAAAGCAGCCCACGCCAGTGTGAAGATTAATATGATATTTGAAAATATTTTTTTAATACACTTACCCCTTGCTAATGTATTGATTTAATGAAATTTATCAAAGAAAAGAAGTTATTTGTATTGAAGAATTAAGTAATCATTATTCAATGTCGTTTAGTTAACGAAATGGAATGCGCCGTAGGTGCAAAATGTCGGTAGCAAAATAAATAAGTTGCAATACCGTGCCGTATTCTAGGTTTCTTATATATCCAAATTTAATTTAAAATAAGTTTTTTTAGGCTGTCTTTCTATAGTTTTCCACATACATTTCACCTCTTTTTACCAGGGAGAACATTCTTAGGATCAGCTTGAATTTTACATTGTTCAATACCAGGGGATAGTCTTTGTTTTTAAGTTTACGTTGAGCATAAGCATGCAATTCCGGATCATGTGTGATAGCTGTTTTGGCTGCCTGGTTCAATTCCGATTTTAGTTCTTTTTGCGCCAGATGGCTTACCCGTTTTCGGCCCTTAATACTGGTTCCTGAATCGTGGCCAAACGGGATCACGCCAACATATACACCGTACGCCCGTGGATCTGTAAAGCTGGTAAAGTTCTCGGTGTAGGCTATCGTCATCCATCCGTTTACTTCCCCAATTCCCTTAATGCTGGTTATTATCCGGTAGTTTTGAAAAAGTTCCTCATTGCTTTTGATCAATTCCTTAATCTCCCGTTCTACCTGATCAATATGCTTTTGATCCGCTTTTATCTTTGCCTGGGCAATATGGATAATCGTATCGGTTTTCTTTACCTCATACATGTGTTTCCGTTCTTTAAAAGTGCTCTGCAACCCTGCCTTTTCCCGGATGAGCCTTTTACGGAAAGACAGCAGTTGTTTAAGCGATAAAATATTCTTATCCAGTGGCTTGGATGGAGCCAGCTTATCGCTCTTTTCTTCACCATAGCGCCCGATACGGAAAGAATCTGCTTTGTCATTTTTGCCCCTAACCATACCCATGGATTGTTTAATTTCTAATCCTGGTACCCGGCAATAGAGAATAGATTTCGAGTCACAGAATTGCAGGAACCGGTATTCGTAACCACCGGTATATTCCATTACCACTAATGTCTCTTTCAGATCAATACCATTGGTTTTGCACCATTTTTGAAACTCACCAAACCCTTTGGAGTTATTGTCAATTTTGATATGCAAATTCCGTTCTGAACAGCTGATATCGAGCGTTAACTTTGAAACATCGACACCTAAAATAACATTCCAGTTTTTCATACGTTTGTACTTTATGTAAACTAAAAGATTGCCTTTTGCCAATTACCTTTGTTGAAGCAAAGAGAGTATTCTAGCTGGGCCTTGGGCAATCATAAAAGGCAGGGACTAATACGGCACAATGTTCTCGAAAAACGATTAGGCACGAAAGTTCACCCTGCCTTTTATAGCAACGTTTTCCACAAAGTTTTTAGTTTTTAACACCCCCCAGACCCCCCATTCCAACAACAATATTTATTAAAAACTATCTTTGTTAGACCAAAGGT
>JAQBOA010000100.1 GCA_028288305.1 Mucilaginibacter sp. | reverse complement strand
TTTACCTGCAAATGCTTCTTTTTTTTATAGCTCCTGTAACTTGTTTTGCGGATCCTATAGACAAAATTGCAGAGCTCATCAGGCAGGGAAATATTCACGAACTGTCTAAATTATTTGCCTCTTCGGTTGACATAACAATTCAGGAAGAAGAAAATGTTTACTCACAAGCACAGGCCGAGCTTATTTTCAATAAATTTTTCGATCAAAATAAGCTTAAAACTGTTAACATACTCCATAAAGTAAATTCTAATCAGAACTATCGCTTTGGCGTATTGCTGCTCACTACTACCAAAGGAACATTTCGTATGACCGTTACTTTAAAAGAAACCGGCGGCAATTTAACGATAATTGAAATGCGCGTTGAAACTGATAAGGTTAAATAGTGGATAATTAGTTTATTATACAGTTATTAAAAGCTAAACCAAAATATAGTAATGGTGTTGTATACTAATAACCCGTTAGTTATGTCAGCATATAATATTATTTATAAATCACCTTCAAATGAAACCTGGTTATGGAATGGAACCGCCTTTGACAAACTTGATAGTTCGGATAAGGAGGTACTTTTTTACAGTGGCATCTCGATAAAGAAAGATGATTTGGGAAAGGCCCTTGAAAAATGTAAGGAAGCAGTGCGGCTATTATTTCCTAAAGATAGCGATCCAAAAATAAGTGAAGTAGAAGTTAAGATTTCGAGATAAAATGCCTTATATTTATCAAATAAGCGATGCTTTTAAAGTGTTTCATAAATTATAGATTTTGTAATTTGTAGTAAAATCTGTTAATTTTCAAATTAGCACATCCAAAAAATGTTCTTACTTTTGGGCTTCAAAAGCAACTTAATTTGGACAAATCAATCGTAGACCAATTTATTATAAGTTCTCTTAATGAAGATGTAGGAGATGGCGACCATACATCATTAGCAACTATTTCTGCAGGTACAAAAGGTAAAGCAAAGCTCTTAGTAAAGGATGAAGGTATTTTAGCCGGTGTTGAATTGGCAATAGAAATTTTTCATATTGTTGATCCTGCCCTTAAAATAAACATTTTATTAAACGACGGTGCAAAAATAAAGCCTAATGATATTGCTTTTATGGTTGAAGGTGATGCCCGGAGTATATTAAAAGCCGAACGCCTGGTGCTTAATTGCATGCAGCGTATGAGTGGCATAGCAACAAAAACCAGGCACATAGTAGATTTATTAAAGGACACTAATACTAAAGTTTTAGACACGCGAAAAACCACACCTGGGTTAAGATATATAGAAAAATGGGCAGTAAGAATAGGTGGCGGAGTAAATCACCGTTTTGGTTTATATGATATGATACTAATAAAGGATAATCATGTCGATTATTCTGGTGGCATAAGGGAAGCAATTGAAAAAACACAGGAATATATCAAAAGGCTAAATAAAAAGCTCGCTATTGAAATTGAAGTACGGAATTTGGAGGAATTGGATCAGGTGTTGCAAACCGGCGGTATAAACCGGATAATGCTGGATAATTTTAATTTAAATGATTTGTGCCAGGCTGTAAATATTATTGAAGGCAGGTACATTACGGAAGCATCAGGAGGAATAACAATAGATAACATTCGGGAATATGCAGCCTGCGGGGTTGATTATATATCTGTAGGGGCTTTAACCCATTCGGTTAGAAGTCTAGACCTTAGCTTAAAAGCGGTTTAAATTAATAATAAGAACTCAGTTTAAATAAAGATTTGATAAAAGAACTTCTAAATAAAAATTTCCGGGTTTAAACAATGGTAAAGATTTTAGTATGGGTTCAATTTAGTAATATTGCGGTAAGATGATAACCGTCAGTTCAATTTCAATGCTTATTTTAGCCTACTTGTGCGGGTCTATTCCAACTGCGGTATGGATTGGACTAGCATTCTACGGAGTAGATGTAAGGGAGTATGGAAGCGGTAATGCCGGGGCTACAAATACCTTCAGGGTGCTTGGTAAAAAGGCCGGCATACCAGTAATGTTACTGGATATTCTAAAGGGGTGGACAGCTACAAACCTGGCATACTTTATAGGTGTAACCACTACCGGTGCTTACAATTCTACAGCTTACATCAATTATGAGCTTGCTTTGGGTATTGCCGCTGTTATGGGTCATTTATTTCCAATATTTGCAGGTTTCAGGGGCGGTAAAGGAGTTGCTACATTATTTGGTATGGTACTGGCAATTAACCTGCATGCAGCTTTATTATGTGTAGCCGTATTTATAATAGTCCTTTTAATTACCAGGTATGTGTCATTAAGTTCTATTATTGCCGGCTTTACTTATCTGCTGGGGGTTACTTTTGTTTTTCCTGTATATATAAAGTCAGTAATTATATATGGCATGTGTATTTGTGCCCTGATTCTTGTTACCCATCAAAAAAATATTGAACGGCTGCTAAAAGGTAAGGAATCAAGGGTTAACTTATTCAAAAAAAAGTCGCCTGATATTTAAAGAACAGTTTAGCTCATCCTGCCATAAATAAACTGTGCAATCTGTTTTCTCAACAGCATTTGCTATTACTCTTTTACTTAATTAATTTCTGACTGTACTACTTCTTGATTTATCTATTGATTTAGATCTAATTTGGAATGATTTTGTCTATAACAATATTTGTTGTATCATTTATGTTACACTTAACTCTCCCATAAAGAGGTATAAATTAATTAAAAACCACTTATAGACTACTATGAATAAATTAACATCAGTAATAGCATTGATTGTAATTGTATGCTATTCATGTTCAACTGTCCCATTAACAGGGCGCAGTCAATTAAATTTGGTTAGTGATGCCGAGGTAAATCAATCGGCAGCACAAAGTTATAATCAACTACTGTCTGACCCAAAAACCAAAGTTGTCAATACCGGAACTGATGCCCAGCGCGTAAAATTAGTAGGCAACAAACTTGCCGCTGCTGTAGAAGGTTATTTAAAAAATAATGGATATGGCGACCAGTATAAATTTAACTGGGAATTTAACCTGATACAAAGCCCCGAGGTTAATGCATGGTGCATGCCAGGAGGCAAAGTAGCTGTTTACAGCGGACTACTACCATTGGCACCCACCGATGGTGCCCTGGCAACTGTTATGGCACATGAGATTGGTCATGCTATCGCAAGGCACTCGGCCGAAAGAATTTCACAACAAATGGCAGTTCAGGGTGTGGGCGGTGCAGTAACTGTTGCATCGGGTAACCAATCACAAACCACACAAGCCGTTATTAATCAACTTTATGGAGTTGGTGGAGGATTATTATTATTGAAATATTCCCGTAAGCAGGAATCAGAGGCTGATCATTTAGGACTTATTTTTATGGCAATTGCAGGTTATGATCCGCATGCTGCCGTGCTATTCTGGCAGCGTATGACGGCACAGAATAAAGGTGGCTCTACACCTGAACTTTTAAGTACGCACCCTGCTGATGCTACCCGGGTAGCAGATATCCAAAATAGAATACCTGAAGCAATGAAATATTATAAACCTTAAATTTATCTCCAAAAAAAGGGATTTTATTTATGGGAAACACCAGGTTTTTAAAAGCTGAATGGAAAAACCTCCTGATGCTTAATTATGAAGTTGATCCGGAAATATTAAAGCCTTATTTGCCTGCAGGAACCGTACTCGACTTATGGGAGGGAAAAACTCTTGTAAGTATGGTTGGTTTTATGTTTTTAAATACAAAAGTATTCGGTATCAAATGGCCATGGCATATAAACTTTGAAGAGGTTAACCTTCGTTTTTATGTAAAACATTTTAATGGTAAGGAATGGAAACGCGGAGCCGTGTTTATAAGTGAAATAGTGCCGAAGAGCATGATTGTGCTTATTGCCAATAATTTATATAAAGAACATTACCGAGCCTTGCCCATGCGCCATTCTGCCACTCCTGTGGAAGACAATGATACGCGGTTTTTGTATGAATGGAAGCTTAAGGGAAGATGGAATAAGATGGGTGCTACAGTAAGTAATAATCTTGAACCAATACAAGCCGGCAGTGCTGAAGAGTTTATTTTTGAGCATTACTGGGGATATAAT
>JAQBOA010000089.1 GCA_028288305.1 Mucilaginibacter sp. | reverse complement strand
TAGGAATGGGGGAAATAATTTTTGATGAAGATATGAACGAATGGGAATATAACGGTATCGATGCACTTACTTATGATGAAGCCGCTGAAATTGTGGAGTTCATTAAAAATTATAAAGATCCGGAAGGCGCGGATCCTAACGTATTGTAACGTCAGTTGATTGAATAGGTTGATTATTAACTTGTTGTTTAAAATCTGCATTCATCATGCGATGAAGTGGAGTTGTTTTTAAACAATAAGTCGTTAGAAAAAAAAGTAACCAACCGGTCCACAAAACATATGGCAACATGGGAGGGCCCATATCAGCTATTAAAAACCGCTTCAGCACCAGTAAATATTAAACTTACAGCGGATAGAAATCAAATCAAAGCAAACAACCAGGACTTAAGTTACGTTACTGTGGAACTAACAGATAGCAATGGCACGCTTAACCCACGTGCGGAAAATCTTGTTCATTTTGCAATTGATGGTCCGGGTGTAATTGCTGGTGTTGGAAATGGCAACCCGGTAAGTGTAGAAAGTAGCCAACAGCCTAAGCGAAATGCCTGGCGCGGTAAATGCCTGGTTATCATAAAGTCGACAGATAAATCGGGAAATATTAATTTAAAAGTAACCGTTGATGGTTTTCCACGTAAAACGGTGCTGATAAGTTCAAAATAAATTTAAAAAAATTAAACAAAAAACATGAGCGAGATAGAAGACTTTTCGGAAAAAATCCATGAACAAAGCAATGAGCATGCTCACCATATCCTTAGTGAAGGTAAAGAGCGTTGGGTGCTGTATGTAGCGCTGACCACAGCTGTATTTGCAGTACTGGCGGCTATATCAGGATTACTGGCCGGAGACCACGCTGATGAGGCCATGCTGGCACAAATCAGATCATCAGACCAATGGGCGTTTTACCAGGCAAAGAGCATAAAATCCGAAACTATTGCTGCTTCCAATAAAATATTACTGGCTTTAGGAAAAACCCCCGCTACGCAGGATACTGCCAAAATAAAGGCTAATAAAAAAGATCAGGCCAAAATTATGCAGGAAGCTAAAGATTTCCAGAAAGAATCGGATGAGCATATTGCACGACATAAAGTGCTGGCCAGAGGGGTAACGCTGTTCCAGGTGGCTATATCTATTGGCGCCATATCCATTATCACCAAACGAAAAAGTTTGTGGTATGGAAGCATGGTATTTGCAGCAATAGGCATTTTCTTTTTGCTGCAGGGGGTGTTGTTTTAAAACACTTTTCACGCCTCACCTAAATCCTCTCCAAAGGAGAGGACTTTTAAAAGTTCTTTACTAAAAATAACTTTCAAAATGTGATCAAAAGCGGGTAAAGGCACGACAGAAAAGCGGGCCAGGGTGTTTTGCCTGCGGAGGAAGCTTTTTTCTGTCTGGACGTTTTGGTTAGTCCTCAAGGCAGAAGGTTTGCATCTATAGACTCAGAGGTTATTATAACTAGATACCTTGATAGTTTATATTATTCCCTAACTTGTCTACCTTAAACAATTCACATGCTCAAAAAAACCACCTTCACCTTATTAGCTGTACTGTTTTCAATTATCGGCTACAGCCAAACAGATCAATTGATTATTGCAAAAACTATCCGCCTTCCGGATGATTCTGTTCAAAGCAAACAATTAGTCAGTTCATTGAATGGTTTTTTAAACCAGTCGGCAAAGCCTAACAAGGAAAATGAATTTGTTTTAAAAGAAGACTTGTTAGCAACTTCGGCCTTACTGGATGAAATTAAAGGGATGACAGATGGTAACGGTCCGGATAAAAAAGGCTTTTACAAGTGCTATTTAACCAACGTAGTTTTATTGGATAGTGCGGATTATTTTGTCCAGTTCAGCTATATGAGTATGGACGGATTAACACCAATATTACGGACAAGCTATAATATGATAGCCAAAAAAAGCGGAGATAAATTCTTCTTTTGCTCTCCTTTTAAACAAAGTACCACCGCCTGGCGTGTAAAAACAGAAGGCCGTTTTTCCTTTTATTATAATGCACAGGTTAATTTTGGCAAAATAAACGATTATATTAAAAAGGCAAAGGAGTTTGATAAAAAGCTCAATGCCCCATACTATACCACGCACATTTACTTTTGCGGCAACTTTCCGAACCTGCTTTCGTTACTCGGCATAGCATATAAAGCAGACTATAATGGCATCAGCCAGGACAATTTATCGTCCTTTGAAGATAACAGTTATTTAGAATTGATCGGTGGCAACCTAACCGACCCTTCTGTTTTAGATATGCACGATCTTTGGCACGACCGCCTGCATCATGCTATTCCCATCTCCACCCTCAATAGACCGGTCGACGAAGGCTGCGCCTACCTGTATGGCGGCAGCTGGGGCATAAGCTGGAACACCATATTTGAAAACTTTAAAGCCTATATGGGTGCCAATAAAGATTGGCTGACTGCTTTTAACGAAAATAAAAACTTCGGCACAAGTCAGCAATATCATTTATATGTGGCTTATGTGATCGACGCATTAATTGTGCAGCAAATTGAAAAGGAGAAAGGTTTTGAGGCTGTGAAGGAACTGCTAAGCTGCGGCAAAAGGGAAAGCGATAATGCAAATTATTTTAGAGCTATAGATAAAATTGCTGGTATTAATAAGGTTAACTTTAATGAGCGAATTGGGAAATTGGTTGATGATGAGGCTGTGAAATTGAAGTAACGCCCTGATGCATATCGGCGAGTTAACTCACCCCGTCTACGCTCCGCTGGACGTCCCTCTTTTTTGCTTGCGAAAGAGAGGGAAAGGAATTTTTTTCCTACCCTCTCTCTACGCAAGCCGTAAAGAGGGCAGGAAAAGCCTTCAATAGGGTAAGGAAAGTTAAGCTTTAATAACAGGTAATGATAAGTATTCCTTAATTTTATCTAGAACAGATTGTATATCATTAAGTATTTGATCATTGTCAAATCTAAGCGTAGTCAATCCAAGTTTAGCCAACACTTCATCACGGTTTTTATCATAATCTTTCTTAAGCAAATGAATTGGGCCATCGGCCTCGATTACTAGCTTGGCTTTGTGGCAATAAAAATCAGGGATATAGTATAAATTTCTGTTATATATTGATTGAACGCATATTGGATGTTGTCGTAAAAACTTATGCTCAAATAACTTCCTGTTTCGCAGATGCTGCCATAAAATCTTTTCAGCCGGAGTTTCCAACCTTCGCAGTTCACGACATAATTCAATGATAGATAGCACATTGAAAGGTAAGGGAATTTTTTAATTTTTCTCAACCCTCTTTATGACTTGTCATAGAGAGGGTGATCCAGCGCAGCGCAGATCGGGTGAGTAGATATACGCGCGACATTAACGCCAACGCATCACCTTCTGCAACAACTATTAAATTCCATTTCCAAAATTAAGTTACCTTTACAGAAAAAGCTTTTAAAGCTTCTCCAATCGGGGCAGATTTAGAAGAGGCTAACACTACATGATAAAAAAAGCGATTGAAAACCTGAAGATTACCGAACTGAACCAAATGCAGCATGCCGCGCTGAATGCTGCCAAAAAGGGCGATATGATTTTGTTATCGCCGACAGGTTCAGGTAAAACGCTTGGTTTTTTATTGCCATTGTTAAGTTTGCTGGACGCTGCAATCCCCACCGTGCAGGTGCTTATTTTAGTGCCATCACGAGAACTTGCTTTGCAGATTGAGCAGGTTTTTAAAGCCATGAGTAGCGGTTTTAAGGTAAATTGTTGTTATGGCGGTCACCAGGTAAAAATTGAACGGAACAACCTGTCGCAGCCACCGGCGGTATTAATCGGCACTCCCGGTAGGATTGCGCACCATCTTCGTCGCCATAGTTTTAGTACAGATACCATTCATACACTGATTTTGGATGAATTTGATAAGTCGCTTGAGTTTGGTTTCCAGGAGGATATGGAATATATTATTAAGCAATTACCGGCCTTAAAAAAACGGATACTTACTTCTGCCACAAAAATGAAGGAGATACCCGGCTTTACAGGTATAAATAAACCCGTTGAAGTAGATTTCCTGGAAAATATAACTAACGCTCCTGATCTTCAATTAAAAGCAGTAATATCTCCGGCTGCTGATAAGCTGGATACCTTATTTGCGCTGATCTGCAAAATAGGGGATAAGGCTACCCTTGTGTTCTGCAATCACCGGGAAGCTGTAGACAGGATAAGTGATTTGCTTTGGGACAGGGGCTTGGTACATGATGTTTTTCATGGAGGCATGGAGCAGGAAGACAGGGAAAGGGCGTTGTTGAAATTCAGGAACGGAAGTCACCGACTATTGATCACTACTGATTTGGCGTCGCGGGGGTTGGATATACCTGAGATTGAATATGTGGTGCATTACCAGCTGCCGCATAACGAAGAAGCCTTTCTGCACCGTAACGGCCGTACTGCACGAATGCATGCTAAAGGAACATCATATTTGATATTAACAGAAGATGAAAAACTTGGGTACCTGAAGCAGGGTCCGGAAATTGAAGAATTGCCAGAAAAATTGGTACTGCCAAAACCAACACCATGGACTACATTATACATTGCCGCCGGTAAAAAAGACAGGATAAATAAGGTAGATATCGTTGGTTTACTGCTTCAAAAAGGTGAACTGGCAAAAGAAGATCTGGGTTTGATAGAAGTGCTTGATCATTCATCCTATGCCGCTATAAAATGTAATAGAATAGAGCGTACTGTGCAACTAATCAAAAACGAAAAGATAAAAAACAAGAAAGTAAAAATAGAAGTTTCAAGGTAAATAAATTCCAACGTCATTTCGAGGCATGAGGAGAAAACTTATACACTCTGCAACGCGGATTATGCAGAATGTATAAGATTTCTCTCTATCGTTCGAAATGACAATTTTTCTTAAATTTATCATCATATGAGCAACAATGACATCATGAAAAAACTCCGGGTAGCGCTTCAGTTTACCGACGATGACATTATAGAAGTTTTAAAACTGGCAAATTTCAGGATCACCAAAACTGAATTAGGTGCTATATTCCGTAAAGAAGACCATCCCAACTTTAAACCCTGCGGCGACCAGATATTGCGTAACTTTTTAAATGGACTCATTATTTATAAAAGAGGACCCAGAGAAGAAAAATTGTAAAACGGAAAAGTTATTTTCACCTGCAGCCTGCAATTCACATAATCATTCATTATTGCTTTTGGATAATTCTGTATCTACCGCTTTTCATTAATTTCTGCTGTGCTGCCGTAAAGGGTTCACGGCCACCAAAGTCCTGCACCCAATAATTATTGTACTCGGCCACTCCAACTTCCCTAAAATCGGGATTCATCAGGTTTTTGCAATGGCCTGTGCTTTTAAACCATCCGCCCATTACCTCAGCAATACTTTCCTGGCCCATGGCTATATTTTCGCCGATAGCAAAACTTCTAAAGCCAGTCATCGTATATCCAATCGCAGCCATACGGTCTTTCATAGTCCGGCCGTCTCTGCTGGTATGACTGAAGTAATTATTTAAAGCCATATCACGGGCATGGCCTAAGGCAGCAATTTCCAGTTGGTCATTCCAAACCAGGGGTGGTGCGGGGGGCATATATGTAATACCGCAATTACAACCTCTTTGCCTTACATGATTAATTTCCTTTAAAAATTCGCGCCTGAATTGTGGTGTGCTAACCGTTTGTTGACTATAGGAGATCGCGCTGTAAAATAAAGTAATGAGCGTTAAAATTCCTCTAAATATATCCTTCATACATATTTGACAACAGATTTGGGATGTAGTTTAGTATCGAGGGAAAATATTATAAATAAAACATGATAGTCTTTTGTGTACATTTATTTTAAACAATATTATGGCAAACACATTTTCGCAAATTTATCTTCAATTTGTTTTTGCAGTTAAGAATAGACAAAGTTTAATTGCAAACTCATATAAAGAAGAATTACACAAATACATTACCGCGCTTGCACAAAACAGAAAAGCGAAAATGCTTGCCGTTAATTGTATGCCAGACCATATTCATTTGTTTGTAGGTTTTAAACCCACCATTTTAATTTCGGATTTTGTTAAAGAAATTAAAGTGGAAAGCAACGAATTTGTTAACAATAAAAATTGGATAAAAGGAACGTTTAGTTGGCAGGAAGGTTATGGCGTATTTTCTTATTCACATTCACACATCGATTCGGTCATAAAATATGTGCTTAACCAGGAAGTTCATCATCAAAGAAAAACATTCAGAGAAGAGTATTTAAATTTATTGGAAAAGTTTGAAGTACCATTTGAAGAAAGGTATTTATTTGATTTTATTGAATGATCAGCTTATTCGCAAAGGAGGAGGCTCCAATGGAGTCAATATTAAGGATGCTTTTTTCTATAAACACGAGGCTCCGCTGGAGCCAAAACGCAAGCAACTTTTAATATTAATAAACTCAGCGAATAAAAAAAATGCTCCATAGGAACAACCTGTTTATTATAGCGTTTCATTTGAAAAAGGAGGAGGCTCCACTGGAGCCAATATTAAGGACGGATTTTTTCTATAAACACGCGGCTCCGCTGGAGCCAAAACGCAAGCAATTTTTAATATTAATAAACTCGACGAATAAAAAAAATGCTCCAGAGGAGCAACCTGTTTATGGCATAGAAAATAAAAAAACGGGTTTGGCTCCATAGGAGCCTCCTTTATCCCACAATAGGTCTATCGCCCTTTTCTTCCGATCCCCAGCGTCCAATCACCTCTTTTAAATTTATAAAAGATAAAAACTGTTATAGCTATCATAGCAATTATAATAATTAGAATTATAACGAGACCATTTTTCTGAATGAGTTGCTTTTGTAAAGCTTCTTTGTATTGGAAGTATATACTTTTTTTTTGCTTAAGGAATCCAATTTTTTCTTTTGCACAGAATCTACTCTGGCTAATAACCTGGCTTCTTCTTTCTTGTGTATGTTTTCCTCCAGTGAGTCGCGTTTTTTCAGCATTAATTCTTCTTTAGGATAATTTTGAAGCCGGCTATACAACATCGCATAATTTTTTAGAATGTCCAGCTCCATTTTTGGATAATGATGTGTTACCGATAGTTGTAATGCTTCATTCAGATCGTTCATGGCAAGCTTATAATCTTTTATTTCACTTTTTATTGCCGATAAAGTCAATAATGATGTTATGATATTCGGTACATCTTTTTTAGCCCGTGCTAAAAAGTTCGACTGCAGTATGAACCATTTTGCCTGAGTATACTTTTTTTCGGCAAAATAAATTTTTGCAAGATTATCGAAGCTTGTGCGTAATCCTGTAGTATCGTGATATGAGGAATATTGGTGCAAAGCCTTCATGGTATAATTTAAGGCTTCACTTTGATAGCTTGATTGCTTCCTTTTATCACTTGTGGTATCCTGGTTTAAATACCGGTCTGCTATTTCTGTATATAATAAAGCTTTTAGTGTGTCGGTTGTTGCTGATTTTACAAGCGTTTTTAAAGTATCAAGTCGATACGACTTTATTTGTTGCCTCAGATTTTGCAAACTTCGTGAAGATGCCAGGCTATCGGTATGATTATTACCAAATGATGATTTTAAATTATCAGGATAAACAGCAGCTATTTTTGTCGTCAAACTATCTTGGTGAACAGATGTCTGCAAATTAGAACTATCCGGTTGATCTATAGTAAGCCATAACATCAAACGTTCCATAGGAAAAACAACTGCTGATAGTTTTTTATGACCTGAAATGATTACAGATGCTGAGAACTTCGGCGTATCAATAGGATGAACAGATGCAGATAGCTTTAAAAAAGCAAATAATAGAATTAAAAATATTGATAATTTTTTCATAAGGTATTTAGCTAATGGCTTGAAATACACTTACGGTTATCAAATAGCATGCCCTTTACGGCAGGTTTACACAATTATCATTATCAAAAAGTCGTTGAATTGTGACATTAAAGTGCCAAAAAGCTCATTTTATGCTATAAATCAGCTAAGGAAACAATAAAGGGATGCCAAATTAATTTGTGGTTATTGAATACTTTTTTCGAATTTATCCACAAATTTTCGGAAAAAATTTACCCGAATCAGTAAAAAATTAAAAATAAGGATGCCTGTTATTCCACAAATTATGCCGGCCAGCACATCTAAAACGTAGTGGTGGCTGGCATAAACCGCAGTAAACCAAATTCCCAACATCACAGTCACAAAACAAATATTAATTAATCCTAAGCGGTTTTTTACACTATAATAAAAAACAACAAGCGGGTATGAAGAATGTAACGATGGCATTGCTGCAAACACATTGGAGCTTTTTGCATAAATAGACTTAAAAATACCGGTATGAAAGTAACTGTCGAATTTTGCCAAACCAGCGATATTCACTGGTGTTGCAGCATGAAATTTAAATCCATAAAGTTGCACATACCAGGGCGGTGCAGCCGGGTAAAGGTAATAAATAGCGAACCCCAATAAATTAATAGCAAGAAAAGTTAATGAAAAATAAAGAAATTGTTTCCTGTTAGTGAAAAATAAGAATGTGGCAAATAGAAGAGGAACCGGTATCCAGCAAAGATAAAAAATGCCGCAAACTACATCTAAAAAAGCATTTCCATTTAATCGTAAATACTCATTTGGGGTTAAGATTTCCCCATTGAAATTTATACCAAAAAAATGCTTTTCATAATTATACAAATCTTGGATGTGTACAATATTGTAATTATAGTTGGGAAAAGCCTTCATATAATCGAAGATGACCCAATAAACTATAAATATGGAAAAGCCTTTTATAAACTTACGAGTGATGGATGACAAGAAAAAAAGAGAATTAATTATTGCAACCAGTACAACCTGATCGGATTTAAAACCGATCAGAAAATAAGAAAGCAGTAAATAACTTAAAGAGATTCCAAAGACAGTAATTATTGATCGCCGGGTTATTTCATTTCCCTCAGTATCATAGCTATCGTTAAGAACATTATTCAAGCTATTTTTTTATAAAATCCGACTTGAAAATCTTATCCCAAAGCGGGGAACTTACACCATATCCTTTACCTGGGTCCTGGTAATGATGCAGCATATGATGCTGTTTTATTTTTTTCCAGATGCTGCCTTTGAAATTAAAATGGTGTATAGCATAGTGTGATATGTCATATACCAAATAACCCAGTATAAAACCAGGAAAGAAACCAAAAACATAATTCACCGGTAACAATGCGTTAAATAAAAAGTAAAAGCCAGTGGCTAATGGAATGCTCACTGAAGGAGGCAACACCAGGCGTTTCGCATCGCTGGGATAGTCGTGATGAACGCCATGAAATATAAAATGAAGCCTTAATGCCCATGGCTTGTCTGGCATATAATGAAATAAGAAACGGTGCATTATATATTCTACAAACGTCCATACAAAAAGTCCGACTATAAATAATTCGAAAAAAGTAACAATTCCAATTGGGTTTTGAAATAAAGCTTTATAAGTGCAAAATAGAATTACAGGAACAAAAATAAACAAGGGTATCGTAAAATGAACCTTTGATAAACTTTCTAAAAAGTTATTCTTAAACATTCTCACAGATTCCTGCGAATTGGAAACATAATTTTTTTTCATAGCCGGTCAGAATCTAAAACTGTATAATTTCTTCTCTTGTAAATGAAAATTGTCAATTGATCTTCATTTGCAGTACCCTATTGAAATTATGGCAATTTTACTAAAGATTTACCAATTTTTTAATGATTTTAATCATTTGTTACTAATATACGATTATTATAAAGCAATTGCTTCATTAAGATAAACGCTTTGATTTGATATTGATTACAAAACTGCCACTATTGCTGCTCTAAAATTGCTTTTTTAGCATCAATTAGTCTTTTAAAAGCAGTGATATTTGTTAATAACGCTATTATAGCAATTGGAACAGTAAATATAGATACAGTTTCAAAAAGAAGAAAATTTGTTCCGGGAAAGTATAGCTTATAATTACCGCCGATGTAAATTGAACTAACCCCACATAAAACAGCACATAACCCAATAGCTACAACACGTTCAGGTCTTTGCATCAGGCCGCCTTTGCTTTCAATTCCTAAACCTTCAGCACGCGCTCTTATATAACTTACCATCATTGAGCCTATAAGGGCTATAAAAGCGAATATTGAGCTCCAAAAATAATGATGGCCAACAAGATAATAACATATACCTAAAAACATAATAAGTTCGCTATAGCGGTCAAGTACAGAATCATATAAGGCCCCAAATTTCGATTTCATATTCCCAAGCCTCGCGACCTGGCCATCGAGCATATCAAATAAACCTGCAAATAAAATTAAACCACCAGCCCAGCCTATATAACTTAAATCACCGCGGTTACCTTCCTCAGCGCCTAAAATAAATATTACAGCTACCCCCACGTTTAACACAAATCCTATGGATGTAACAATGTTCGGGGTTAAGCCTAATTTTATAAAAACCTTTACAACAGGGTCTATAACCTTATAAATGCCTAACTGAAGGTTGGTTCGTAAAGATGTTTGTTGTTCCATTATTATTAAGCAGCAATTAAAAGAAAAATTGAACCAATGCCCGTACCCCATATTTTGCAACATCGGGATGATCTAAATAGGTAAATCGCCTCACTAAATCAACACGTACAAATTTAAAAATATTTTCAATGCCAACACTTCCTTCCACATAAGGTGTATTTCCTAATGCGTAAGTGATGGGCTGACCATTAGAAGTTACCGGGAACTGATACAATGAAGGGTGAAGTGCCGGGTTGTTTACACTGCTAACACCTCCATAAATACCTTTAAAAGAGGCTACTTCACGCCACTTTAATTTTTTTAACAAAGGAATTTTATTAAAGAAAAACCCATTAAAATGCTGATCAATATTTAAACTCTCATAATGATCACTTACAAACTCCAAAAAATTCATCAGGTTATAGGAGTTGATATCATAAACATAAGTTTGGTTTGCCCGGAATATGTTAAGCAGGGGATAAGGAACCTGTCCAAATATATGCCCGACTTCCACAGATGCATCTGTCCATCCTAACTGTGATAAATAAAAACGTTTATCAATACGGCCATGCAATTTTTGGAAATTATATTGTCCTCTAAATACATTTTTCAAACTGACATCATAATCAACCTCAAAAATTGGGTACTTGCTTGGAATTGGTACACGATATATTTTCCCCTGGTAAAATTGTTCGTTCGGCGCATAACGAAATTGTGCGGTAAAGTCTGTTGTAGTTAGCGTATTTATATTTTGGGGAATGTTATTATTGCCTAAGGTTATAAAATATAATGAGCCCGCCGGAGATTGAGATAGCCTGTCTAAGCCAAAACTATATGAAAAATGATTTTCATATTCATGCACATAATCCAATTTGTAATTACCGTCGTATAGATACTTATCATTATTACCACGTTTAAAAGAAAGGAGAAAGTTATCTTCCTGAACAAATTGCAAAGTAGCTCCCGGTATTTTAGTATCATACTGAACACTTGCCCTAATATAATTTTGAGGGAATTTGTATATTGATTTATCATTAATAGAGTAGGTGGCGCTTAAAAAATATTTCCAGCGTTGATCTTTAAAGCCATATGCAGCATAAGTTTCAAAATAATAACGCTTACTTAATTCAGGTGTGGTACGTGCTCCAAATCTCAATTTTAAACCTTCAATAGGGTTAAAGCTGTAAAATGCGTTTGCCGGCCCCACTTCAAATGGGCCAAAACCTTTATAACCAGCTAATAAAAGCGTCGCTATATCCAAAGTACGCTTAAAAGATGGCATATTTCTAAGACTGTCGACATTTTTATAAGTCTTTAATTCTGTAGCGTTTAGGGTATCAGGGCGATTTTGCGCCCAAAACTGGTCACTTCTATGTTGTGCTTCATATGAAGTTTCTAGTTCCTCGTTTTCATAGGTACTGTCTGGATGAGGCTGATTTACAGCATAGTTTTTATAAGTTATAGTTCTTATACCATACGTTCCGCCGCTCTTATTTTTGTTTAAACCAAAATCAGCCAATGTTTTGCTTCTGCTTAGATGATAGCGCCCATCCGGGTTTTGTTCAAATTCCAGGCTAACCTGCATCGATTTTATAAAGTTGAGGTTGATGTTTTTATTTATATAAAGCTCAGCCCTTTGAACTGCGTAATTACCATCAAGTGTGATGTAAATTTTACCCACAAAAAGCACATCAGTTGTGTTTCGGGGAGTAAAGCTTAATTCAACCAATTTAGCGTTATTTACAGTTATAGTATCGGTTATAAAAAATTTATAAAAGGTTGGAGCTGAATTAGCAATCGGACTTAAAAAATTGCTGGTCATAAGGAAAATACTATTTGTGTAGATATCAACCTTATAATACATATGTTTAAAATATTTTGTTAAGCCCTCATTATCAATAGAGCCCCCGTAATTCACAGATTTTTCACCGAGGACTATGGTTTTTTCTTTTTCAGGATTTTTCCGGTAATAATATTGCGACAGTTTTTCATTTAGAAAAATGGGCAGCAAGGATTTGCCCGGGATAGTAGTAGTGTCGCGGTTGTCCAATACAAATTTATATTTGCGAAGAAACTTGTTCTCTGAAAGCTTATCAGAAACATTACTAATAGAAAATTGCATTTTATCATATTCCCTATATTCAACGTATGGATAGTTTTCCGGACGGTTTTTCTCCTTGTTTTCAATAACCTTACGGATCAGTTCAACAGCAGGGTTATCTTTATTACGATATTTTGGTTTTTTGCCTGAATTTATGACTACCTCATTTAGCTGTTGGGCAAGGGGAACTAATCTTACGTTTAAAACCTGTTCTTTACCTGGTGCAATAGTTAAATCAGCATCTTTATATCCTAAAAACGATACTTTGATCTGAGTATAAGGCTGTTCAGAACTAAGGGTATATTTACCGTTGTTATCGGTGGTTACGCCAATAGTTGAACCTTCAAATGAAACGGATACAAATGGTAATGGCTGTTTATTTTTGGCGTCGGTTACTATACCGCTAACTGTTGTAGTTTGTGCAAATAATGTTGATGTACAAAATAAAAGGAATGTTAAAAAAAATAATTTCTTACAAAAATGTTTTAACTTCATTTAGTTTGTTTAATACGATACCATTTATTTAAATAAACGTTCATTAAATATTGGCGTTATTTAAATATGACGTTACATCGCAAATATAAAATAAAGACTTATAGACTTATGTAGTCAAAAAGTCAAATATGTTGTGCTTTTAGAGCTTTATGTCTTAAATCCCGTTAAAATATATTTGCCCATACAACTACAGAAAGAATAATATTAGTGTAAATACCTGCTAATACATCGTCCATCATAATGCCCCATCCGCTGGGTAATAATTCCATGCTTTTAATATGCAGCGGCTTTAGAATATCAAAGAAACGAAATAAAATAAGTGCACATAACAAATATTTTATCTGAACTGGCAAAAAAAGTAAACTGATGCACATGCCTGCTACTTCATCAATCACTACGCGGCTGGGATCTTTTCCCCAAATTTGTTCAACAATACCTGAAGACCAGACCCCAAGTAAAGTTATTATACAAGTAATTAGTAAGGAAAACAGCATAGGAGGGAAGCCGCCAGCCCATGCCAGGTACCAGCATATACAGCAGGCTACGGAAGCAGCTGTTCCGGCACCTTTGCCAATATAACCAATACCAAGGCTGGTAGAAAATAGTTTATGGAATAGCATGTAGTTGGTTGATTAGGTTGGAAAAAGTTGTAATTGTTAGAGACGTTGTAAAAGTTAGAAAAAAGTTTTACCAGTTACAATCACTACAACTAGGTTGGAAAAAGTTGTAATTGTTAGAGAAGTTGTAAAGGTCAGAAAAGTTGTAACATTTACAACCACTACAACTTTTTAACTACTACAACTCAATCCTCTACAAAACATCAACCAGTTCCTGGTAGTAATCTAAACCAAGGTGAGTGATTAAATCTTCACCCATCAAGTGGCGTAATGTATTCTGAAGTTTTATCAGCTGTTTAAATATATCGTTTTCCGGGCGTAAGCCTGGGGCAGTTTGGGGTGACTTTAAATAAAATGATAACCATTCCTGTATACCACTCATACCAGATCTTTTTGCAAGATCACTGAATAAAGCAAGATCTAATGCAATGGGGGCAGCTAAAATAGAATCACGACAAAGGAAATTGATCTTTATCTGCATTTTATATCCTAACCAGCCAAAAATATCAATGTTGTCCCAGCTTTCTTTGTTATCGCCATGAGGTGGATAATAATCAATCCTAATTTTATGATATAGGTCACCGTAAAGTTCCGGGTTAGCGTCAGGACGTAAAATATCTTCTAATACGCCCAGTTTTGATACTTCTTTTGTTTTAAAGTTATCAGGGTCATCTAATACCAATCCATCCCGGTTGCCCAAGATATTGGTTGAAAACCATCCCTTAACCCCCAGCGAGCGGGCAGCTAAACCTGGCGCCAAAATAGTTTTCATCAAGGTTTGCCCTGTTTTAAAATCTTTACCTGCAATAGGTGTTTCAGTTAATTTGGCTAATTCTATCATCGCAGGGATATCAACAGTTAAATTTGGGGCTCCGTTTGAAAAGGGTATGCCCAATTTTAATGCGGCGTAAGCATATATCATACTTGGCGATATGCGTTTATCGTCATCAATTAAAGCTTTTTCAAATTTTTCAAGGCTTTGGTGTATATCTGAAGCTTCGTAATAAATTTCCGTTGACCCGCACCAAATTAAAACTATTCTGTCGCAGCCATTCTTTTCTTTGAATGATATAATATCATTCATTACTGCTTGTGCGAGTTCATGTCTTGTTCCGCTTTTAACATTCGAGGCTATGAGGTTTTTAGCATAGTTTTTATCAAATGCAGCCTTCATAGGCACTACGGTTTCCAATTCCACTTTTACAGCGTTTAATAAACCGGCTTCAAGCACTTTGGCTTTCATTGCGGCTTCGTAAACATTATCTGAATATACATCCCATCCGCCAAATACAATATCATTTAGGTTTGCCAGCGGCACAAAATCTTTTACTTTAGGAAAGCGGTTCTCAGTTCGTTTTCCTAAACGAATATTTCCCATTTGAGTAAGTGAGCCAATAGGTTGTGATATGCCTTTTTTTACTGCTTCAACACCTGCAATAAGTGTAGTAGCAACCGCTCCAAGACCCGGGATTAAAATGCCAAGTTTGCCATTGGCAGGTATAATATTGGTTTTCATAGTTATGTTTTTCAGTATTATGATGTTATCAGCTTTTTAGCTTAAAGCCATTTGTTTGATTTATACCATTTAAGCGTTTCTGGTATTCCTGTTTTAAGGTTGTACTCAGGATAAAAACCAAGATCCGTTTTAGCCAGTTCAATATCGCATGACCAATTAACAGCCATTAGCTCATTAAGTTTTTCAACGTTCAACGCCGAAGCTTTATTTCTCAAAGAACTGTATTTTTGTGATATGCTTGCTATTAATTTTACAAAGTTTACAGGTAAATGAAACTTTATTGTTTTTAAGTTTAAAACCTCTTTAGTCATATTGCCTAATTCATAACGGTCATAAATGTTTCCATCGGATAAATTATAGGTTTTTTGATTTCCGGCATATAAGGCGCTGATAGCTGCCCTTGCCAGATCAGTGACATAGATAAAGCTAAATTTTTGCTGAATGTTACCGATATATGGCTCAATGCCCTTAGCTAATTGCTTAAAAAAAATAAAAATATCGCGGTCACGCGGGCCATAAACACCTGTTGGCCTTAGTATGGTATAATTTAGGGAGGAAAATGCTTTTAAATTGTCCTCGGCAAGCAGCTTACTTTTACCATAAGCTGTAACCGGGCATGGAAGCGTGTTTTCGGTTATAATGCCATTCAGACTTTTTAAAGGGCCTAAGGCCGCTAAACTGCTTATGAGTACAAGTTTTTTTAATTTTATGCCGCTTTCAACTACTGCAAGCGCAAGGTTATGAGTGTACCCTGCATTTATATCTTCGTATTCTTTTGGTGACCGAGCTTTGGTTATTCCAGCCGCATGAATAATGTAATCGTACTGCTTTTCCTTTAACTCCTTTTTAAGGGATGATACATCGTTAAAGTCAGGATAAGTGAATTGGATGTCTAAGTCCTTTAAATGCTCTATCTGGCTGCTTTTTCTTACTGCAGCATATACTTCCAGGTTGTTTTTTAATGCTTCAGCAATCAGATGAAAACCTACAAATCCACTCGCACCGGTTATTAAAACCCGTTCCTTCATATTGCTTTTTCATAAATCCTGTATTTTTTATAAGGATCTCCTTTAATCGCTTTTATTGCTTCGTTAATAAGGGTATTATTCTCTAAAGTCCAGCCTGCTTCGGCATGTTTAAAGCCTTTTCTTTTATATTCTTTTATAATGGTGCCATATAAACAAGCTTCAATCCCCATTTTGCGGTAGCCTTCAATAACACCCAGGGCATAAATACGTATACTTTGTATCTTACTTTTATTTAACAGAAGTTTAAAAATTCCTGTTGGCAATAGCCTGCCTCTTTTAATTTTTTTAAAAATTTCGTTATAATTTGGCAAGGCTAATCCAAAACCAACAATTTTACCGTCTTGTTCTGCAACCAAAGCGAAGTCGGTATCAAGTATTAATTTAAGATCTTTTGCCAGGTAATCAAATTCCTCATCAGTTAAAGGTACAAAACCACTGTTATGGTCCCAGGCTGAGTTATAAACTTCACGTAACTTGGCAGCTTCCTCTTTAAAGTTTTTTAAGCTAACCTTCCGGATGATAATGTTATTACGTTTTAAACGCTCCTGCAGCGCATTTAATAATCTTACCGATTTATCATCATAACTTTCGCCCTCCCAATGCCATGCAATTAAGTCTATCTGTTTTTTAAATCCTGCGTTTTCAATTAATTCAACATAATAAGGAGCGTTATAAGTCATCATTAACATCGGGGGGCTATCAAACCCTTCTATTAATAAACCACAGGCTTCGTTAGTTGAAAAGTTTACAGGGCCAATAAATTTTTGATCAACACCTTTATCTTTTAACCAGGTATCAGCAGCTTCAAAAAGCAGATTTGCCGTTTCCTGGTCGTTTATGCAATCAAAAAATCCCCAAAAACCATCATTAACTTTATTAAATTCGTTATGGGCATTATTTAATATCGCAGCAATACGGCCAACTACTTTATCGCCATCGTAAGCTAAAAAGGTCTGTAATGAGTTATGTTTATGAAACGGATGTTTAGTTAACAGATCTTTCTGTGCGATAAATAATTCCGGAACGTAGTTAGGGTCATTCTTATATAAGTCGTGAGGAAAATCGATAAACGATGTAAGTTCCTTTTTTGAATTAACCTTTACTATTTTTTTCATTTAAGAAATATCGTTTCTGCATGTATTACTGGAATGTATAAACAAAGACAAACGCTTTTAACAAAGCAATGCTGACATTATCTTATCATCATTATACTTTATTAAAAGCGCAGGCCGGTTGTTTATATCTTTTCTTTTACTGTTGTTACACCAACTTCTTTAAAAGCTTTTGTCAATTTTTCAATAGCTTCATCTATCTGGGCGAAAGTATGAGGGGCCATTAATGAGAAACGCAATAAAGAAGAGTCAGAAGGTACGGCTGGTGAAACAACCGGGTTAACAAATATCCCTTCGGACTGTAAATATTTAGTAACCAGGAAAGTTTTATGGTTGTCACGGATGTATATAGGTAAAATCGGGCTTTCAGTGGGTCCCAGGTCAAAACCTTCATCCAGAAGCAATTTAGTAGCGTAGCGGGTATTGTCCCAAAGTTTTGTTATGTGTTCGGGCTCAGACTCAATAATATCCAACGCGGCAATTACACTGGCTACTGATCCCGGCGTCATACTCGCACTAAAAACTAATGAACGTGCACGGTGCTTAAGATAATCAATGGTTTCAGCGTCACTTGCAATAAAACCGCCCAATGATGCAAGTGATTTACTGAAAGTACCCATTATAAGATCTACTTCATCAGTCAGATTGAAATGCGAAGCCGTACCAGCCCCATTATGGCCAATTACACCCAAACTATGAGCATCATCAACCATAATATTAGCTCCATATTCATCGGCTATCTGAACAATTTCCGGAAGCTTCACTATGTCACCTTCCATGCTGAATATACCGTCAACAGCTATTAATTTTACTGCCTCCTCTGGCAAAATGCTCAGCTTGCGCTGAAGATCTTCCATATCATTGTGGGCATACTTAATTACTTTTGAAAAGGAAAGGCGGCTTCCGTCAATTAATGAGGCATGATCATATTCATCGAGTATTAAATAATCGTTACGACCGGTAACGCTTGATAGCACACCAAGGTTAACCTGGAAACCGGTACTAAATAATACAGCTGCTTCTTTTCCGACAAATTTTGCCAGCCTGTGTTCTAACTCAATATGTATATCAAGTGTTCCATTTAAAAATCTTGACCCCGCACATCCTGTTCCATATTTATCAATAGCTTTTTTTGAAGCTTCCTTGATCTTTGGATGATTTGTTAATCCCAGATATGAGTTGGAACCAAACATTAATACCCGCTTGCCATCGATAATAACTTCAGTATCCTGTCCCGACTCTATAGGTCTGAAATATGGATATAACCCCATTTCCCGGATGATATTGGCATCCTGGAACTGGGCAATTTTCTCTTGTAGTTTTTTAACCATCTATTAACCAAGCTTAAATTTTTTGTAAAAATACCATGAATTAGGTAATAACGTATATTTAGTATTTAAATTTTTTGAACTGCTGTTAAACCAGACCAGCTACCAATCGGCAAATTAATTAATTTTTTTATTTATTTAAGGCCACTTTTTTTCATTTTTTTATAAAAAATAAAAAACAAGCACTTATTGATGGTTTTTGACACAGTTACGTAACAATTTTGTTGCTGATTTAATATGACGTATAAATATAACATATTAGTACCCTATTATAAACTAAAAAAGAATTATTGGCCATTTTTAACTGATATTTACATTAATAATAGTGTGCATTACCTGTTCTGCTATATGAAAAAACCTGTATACCTTGTATTAATTAATTTGACATTAATTTTACCTTCTGTTCTTTTTGCACAAACCAATACTGATACAATTGTTACATTAAAACAATGTATTGATTATGCTTTACGTAATCAGCCGGCAGTAAAACAGGCTTCAATCGACCAGCAAATTAATGAAAGGGATATACGGATCGGCCTTTCTGCGTGGCTTCCGCAAGTTAGTTCATCAGACCTATACGACCATTATTTTAAAGGAGGCCCTTTAGTACCAGGAGCAACCGACAATAATCGTCATGAATTTTCAGCGCTAGGCCTTCAGGCTAACCAGGTAATTTATAATAACGATGTACTGCAGGCAGCAAAGGCAGCTAAATACTCACGCCAGTATTATCAACAAAATACGGTAAGCAGCCAGATTAACGTAGTATCAGATGTTAGCAAAGCGTTTTTTGATGTGCTTTTGTCACAAAAACAACTTGATATTTTGAATGAGGATATAATACGGCTGCAAAGAAGTTTAAAAGACGCTTATAACAGGTACCAGGCCGGTGTTGCTGATAAAACTGATTATAAGCAGGCTACGATATCTTTAAATAATTCCATTGCCACCCGAAAGCAAACGGCAGAAGCTATTAATAGTAAGTTAGCTTATCTTAAACAAATAATGGGTATATCACGCAATCACAATTTACAGTTAGCTTATGATTCTACCAATTATGAGAAGGATGCCAACATTGATACCAATCAAAAATTAGATGTAAATAACCGAATTGAATACCGCTTACTGCAAACACAAAAAAACTTGCTTAATGTGAATGTAAACTATTATAAGTGGGGTTTTTTACCTTCGTTGTCGGCTGTTGGCAGCTATAACTGGTATTATTTAAGTAATAAACTTTCTAATCTGTACGATAAACCTTATCCGAATGCTTATGCTGGCCTTACATTGAACCTTCCAATTTTCCAGGGTACAAAGCGTTTACAAAATTTAAGCAAGGCCCAGTTACAAGTTAACCGTACTGACTTGGACATTATTAATTCGGAGAATACAATTAATACCGAATATGTGCAGGCGTTGGGAGGCTATAAAAGTAATTATACCAGTTGGGTAATAATTAAACAAAATGTTGATCTTGCAAAAGACGTGTATAAAGTTATAAGCCTTCAATACAGGGAAGGTATTAAAACTTACCTTGATGTTATAGTAGCACAATCAGATTTGCGGACGGCTGAATTAAATTATTATAATGCGCTGTTCCAGTTGTTATCCAGCAAAATTGACCTGGAAAGATCACTTGGTATTCTTACTGTACAATAAAATGAATATGAAAACGAGAAATATACTTTGGCTGGGGCCGGTTGTTATGTTAGCATGGACTTCATGCCATAACCCAAAAAATCAAAATGCAGCCCCGCCGCCAACACCGGTAAATGTTACACAAGCTAAAATAGCCGATGCCGTTTATTATGATCAGTACCAGGGAACTGTTGTAGCTATAAATACCGTTGAGTTAAGAAGCCAGGTAACTGGTTTTATTACCGGCATATTTTTTAGAGATGGTGATGTGGTACGTAAAGGCAAAGAATTATATGAAATTGACCGCCGTAAATATGCAGCAGCCTATGAGCAGGCCCAGGCAAATTTGTTAAGCGCTAATGCAAACCTGGTAAAAGCGCAAAAAGATATTGACAGGTACACTATGCTGCTTAAAAATGACGCCGTTGCACGACAAACAGTTGATCAGGCCGAGGCTACTTATGAAACCAGTAAAGCGCAGGTAGCTGTTGCAAAAGCCGGTGTATTGTCAGCAAAAACAGATCTTTCTTATTCTATAATTACTGCTCCCTTTACCGGCCGCATAGGTATTTCGCAGGTTAAGCTTGGGACACAGGTTACACCGGGTACAACTTTATTAAATACGATATCTGCCGAACACCCTATTGGTGTTGATGTAGTTATAAATGAACAAGAAATAAACAGGTTTTATGACCTTCAAAAACGAAGTACTGATTCAACATTCAAACTTCAATTACCCGATGGGAGCTTTTACAATAAGCCCGGAAAAGTTTTAGCTATTGACAGAGGTGTAGCAAGCGGGACTGGCACCATGAAAGTGAGGGTACAATTCCCAAATGAAACTGATGTGCTTAAGGATGGTATGAGCTGTGTGTTAAATGTATTGAACAGCGCATCGGGAGAACGGATACAAATTCCATATAAAGCTGTATCAGAGCAAATGGGTGAATTTTTTGTTTTTGTTTCGCAAGACACTATTGCTAAACAGCATAAAGTAAAATTAGGTCCGCGTGTTGGAACTGATGTAGTGATTATGTCGGGTCTTAATGCTGGAGATAAAGTAATAACTGATGGTTTTCAGCGCCTCCGCGATGGAGGTAAGATAACACTTGGCAGCCCGGCAGAACAGGGTGGCTCTGATAATAAAAGTTCATCCCCTGCAGGCGGCCAATCAAAACAGCCAGGCGGAGGACCGGGCCGTGGGAAATAAAATACTTTTTTCAAAAAAGACAACAGAATGATCGCAGATACTTTTATACGAAGGCCGGTTACGGCAATTGTTATTTCAATTGTAATTGTAGTGGTGGGTATTTTGGCTATTACCAGTTTACCAATAGGCCAATATCCCGAAATTACACCGCCAACCGTGCAAATAACCGGTACTTATAGCGGTGCCGATGCCATAACAGTTGAACAAACAGTAGCCACACCTATTGAAGTTCAGGTTAACGGTACGCCCGGCATGACCTACTTGCAAAGTAACAGTACCAGCAATGGACAAATGACCATGACTGCAAACTTTGAAGTAGGTACCGATATAAATATTGCCGCCCTTGATGTGCAGAACAGGGTGGGTATAGCAACACCTGCCTTACCCTCAGACGTACAGCGTTTAGGGTTAATAACACGTAAACGTAATCCCAGTATTCTAATGCTGGTGGCCCTGTTTGCCCCTAAAGGCACTCATGATGTTACCTTTATGGATAACTATACCAACGTTATTGTAAAAGACGCGTTAACCCGTACCAAAGGTGTTGGTGATGTTTTTACCCGTGCTGATGATTTTAGTATGCGCATTTGGCTTAAACCCGATAAACTGGCAGCCCTGGGTATGACCGCTGCGGATGTTACCAGTGCCTTAACTGAACAAAATGCCCAGGTTGCAGCAGGAGTTGTCGGCGTACCACCCCAGGAAAAAGCACAGCCATTTGAATATACTGTGCTGGTGCAGGGAAGACTTTCAAAGCCAGAAGAATTTGCAAATGTAATTGTAAAAACAACCCCGGGCAATGGGGCGGTTGTTCACTTAAAAGATGTGGCACGTGTAGAACTGGGAAAGTTTAATTATGCTGGTAACTCCTTTGTTGACGGCAAACGGGCATCATATCTTTTAGTATACCAGGCGCCTAACAGTAACGCGGTTGCAACTGCTGACAATGTTTATGCTACCATGAACGAACTCAAAAAGGCATTCCCGGTTGATGTTGATTATGTAGTTCCATTTGAGTCTATAACTGTTGTAAAAGTTTCTGTTAGCGAGGTTATTAAAACGCTTATCATTGCATTGGTGCTTGTTATAATTGTGGTATTCCTGTTTTTGCAAAGCTGGCGAACAACGCTTATTCCGGTTTTG
The DNA here is from genome assembly GCA_028288305.1 of Mucilaginibacter sp. GTDB lineage: Bacteria > Bacteroidota > Bacteroidia > Sphingobacteriales > Sphingobacteriaceae > Mucilaginibacter. The sequence goes on along the minus strand of JAQBOA010000089.1, from coordinate 59,089 downwards.
GCTATTCCTGTATCAATAATAGGTACGTTCATATTTTTTATACCCTTACACTTTACAATTAACACGCTTACCTTATTTGGTTTTGTACTGGCTATTGGTATTGTGGTTGATGATGCGATTGTGGTTGTTGAATCTGTACAGCATTATATGGATGAGCAGGGAATGTCGCCTAAGGAGGCGACTTCACATGCTATGCAGGATATATCTGCACCGGTAATCGCTATCGCACTGATATTGGCTGCGGTGTTTGTACCGGTAGGTTTTATACCTGGTATTGTTGGGCGGCTGTACCAGCAATTTGCTATCACTATTGCAATATCCGTATTAATATCAGCATTTGTGGCGCTTTCGTTAACCCCGGCCCTTTGTACATTGATACTGCGCCCGCGCAAGTTGGATGAAAATTCAAAAGGGCTTGATAAGTTCTTTTTTAAATTTAATGAATGGTTTGGGCGTGTAACCGGCAGGTACCGCAATGCTGTTGATAAGAGCATAAAAAATTCAAAGTTTATTGTTATTATTTTAGTTTGTATAATAGCAGGTACAATAATTTTATTTGAAAAGAAACCCTCAGGTTTTATTCCGCTTGAAGACGACGGACGTATTTATGTTACTTACGACCTGCCCGAAGCGTCATCAACCCAAAGAACAGTTGCAGTTTTACATCAAATGATGAGTGTGATGGATAGTATCCCGGGTATACTGCATTATGCTGCGCTTGGCGGATTGAATGCTGTTAGTTTTGCAAGTAAATCAAACAGCGCTACCATATTTGTTCAGTTAAAACCATGGGATGAGCGGACAAGTAAAAATGAACAGATAGGGGCAATAATTGCTGCGATACAAAAACGGCTTGGAAGGTTTAAAGAAGCTAGTGTAGTAGCCATACAGCCGCCAGCTATACCTGGTTTAGGTAGTACGGGTGGTTTTTCATTTATATTGGAAGAAAAACAAGCGGGGGGAAATATTAAAGTTTTTGAAAAAACATTGAGAAACTTTATTACTGAAGTAAATAAAAGACCTGAAATAGCAAAGGCATTCTCCTTCTTTACCGCCAGTACACCCGCTTATCAGTTAACTATTAACCGTGAAAAGGCCAAAAAGCTTGGTGTGTCTATAAGTGATATTAATAATGCCTTACAAACTTTTATGGGTAGTCTTTATGTTAATGATCTTACCCTTTATGGAAGAACTTTCCACGTTTTGGAACAGGCTGATACAAATTACAGAACAAATATTGAAAATATAGGGCAGTATTTTGTGCGGAACCAGGCTGGTGTTATGGTACCATTAAGTACGCTTACATCCTATAAAGTTATCGAAAATGCCCCTTTAATTTCACACTTTAATTTATTCAGGTCGGCAGAAATTGATGGCAGCTCTAAACCTGGCTATAGTAGTGGCGATGCTTTAACCGCTTTGAAAGAAGTTGCAGATAAAACTTTACCACAGGGCTTTGGCTATGAATTTTCGGGGTTAAGCCGCGAAGAATTGTTATCTGGCTCAAAAACGATTTATATTTTTATGCTTTCTATAGGCTTTGTATTTTTATTCCTTGCCGCATTATACGAAAGCTGGTCGGTACCATTTTCTGTTCTTCTGGCTGTACCATTGGGCGCTTTTGGTGCGATTTTATTTTTAACTTTTCAACCTAATATAGCAAATAACATTTACGCACAAATTGGCTTGATCACGTTGATCGGTTTGGCAGCCAAAAACGCCATCCTGATTGTAGAGTTTGCTAAAGAAAGAGTAGATAGAGGCATTGAACTCGAAAAATCCGTTTTGGAGGCGGTAAGATTACGTTTAAGGCCAATTCTAATGACGTCGCTGGCATTTATATTTGGCGTGTTGCCCCTTGTATTCGCAACAGGCGCCGGGGCACAGGCACGGCAAACCATAGGCTGGACGGTTTTTGGTGGTATGCTTGCAGCTACTTCACTGGCTATTTTCATAGTGCCGGTTTTATTTTTTCTGATCACCCGTTTTGCTTATGGAAAGGAAAAGCTGGAAGAATTACAGAAAAACTATAAGCCGGATCCTGAACACGATCCGCAGTCATAAAACAAATAGCTCCTTATTTGGAGCTATTTGTTTTTATAATCTTGAAAACAACTAACTTATGTCATTTTATAAAAGCCAGTGCTTACCGGCTTTTTGTTTGCCAATGATTTTTTGCCCTGTTTAACAGTCAAAAAATCGTTATTTGTTATAAAAATTAATCAGACAGCTATTTCTTTTAAGGTCTTTGATTTCGAGTTGTATTTAAGCAAATTAAAAAAGCTTAAAAAGTTTACTGATAATCAGTTAGGATATTAACAATTGTTGAAAAGCTTTGTTAATTTAAAATCTCCTTTATGTCACAATTCCATATGATTGGCAGAAGTGGCAAAATATTTGTTAATCAGCTATTAATACAATTTAATTATTGTTTAACAAAAAATCACAACTATGAAAAAAGTAACAAAATTATTAGCTGTAGCATTCACAGCGACTGCTTTATTTTTAACAAGTAATGTTAAAGCTCAAACAACACCAGTAAATGCGTTACGCTTAGGTATTGGAGTTGAAGGCGGTATACCAACAGGAAGTATCACTAACTTTTCAAATTTCGAACTTGGCGGAACAGCCCGACTGCAATACGGTTTAAGTAATAACCTTGCACTTACATTAACCTCTGGTTATTACAATTTCTTTGCTAAGGGCAATACAATTGCCGGTGTAAATTATGCTACTAAGCCAAGCGGTCAGGGCCTTATTCCTATAAAATTAGGTATTAAAGCTTTTTTTACCCAAAACCTTTATTTTGGTGCAGAAGCCGGTGCTGGTTTAGAAACAAACTATGCCAAGAATACTAAATTACTTTTGTCGCCCGGTCTTGGCTACGCAACTAAATCATGGGATGTGGGTGTACGTTATGAAAGTCTTTCGGGCCAGAGCGATAGCTATGGCACGGTAGCTTTACGTATAGCCTATGGGTTTGGATTATAAAAGAGACAAACACAACAAAAATGTGCGACCAATAACGGTCAAAAGGAAAGCCCCTCGTCGATTTGACAAGGGGCTTTCCTTTTGATATAGTGACGCAATGCATTGCGTCTCTAAAGTTTTATTTCAATTTTCCTAAAGCTTCTTTAATCCGCTCCATAGCTTCTATTAATTTGTCTTCAGCAGCGGCATAGGAGATACGGATTGATTTTTTATCGCCAAATGAATCGCCGCCAACGGTTGCCACATGGGCTTCTTCCAGCAGAAAAATACTCAACTCATCGGCATCATTTATGGTTTTACCATTATAGCTTTTTCCAAAAAATGAAGTCACATCAGGGAAAAAATAGAAAGCACCTTCGGGAAGGTTTACTTTTATTCCTTTAATCTCTTTTAATAAGCCATATACTAAATCCCTGCGTTTTTTAAATTCTTTGCGCATTTGCAAAACTGATTCTAACCCACCTTCTAAAGCTGCTACACCAGCTTTTTGTGTTATAGAACAAGTTCCTGAAGTAATCTGTCCCTGCATTTTATCGCAAGCATTGGCTATCTCTGTGTTTGAAGCGGTATAACCAATGCGCCAGCCGGTCATGGCAAAGGCTTTTGAAAAACCATTGATGATAATTACGCGGTCCTTTATAGATGCAAACTGGGCAATCGATTCGTGTTTATCTACAAAATTGATATGCTCATAAATTTCATCCGAAAGGATATAAATATTGGGGTGTTTCTCAAATACCTTTGCCAGGCCTTCTAATTCAGCTTTACTGTAAACACTTCCTGTTGGGTTACACGGCGAAGAGAACATAAACAGCTTTGTTTTAGGTGTTATGGCAGCTTCTAATTGCGCGGGCGTAATTTTAAAATCCTGCTCAACAGGGGCGTCAATAAAAACGCTTATACCTTCGGCCAGCTTCACCACTTCCGAATAGGAAACCCAGTAAGGAGTTGGTATGATGACTTCTTCGCCTGGATTTACCAAACATAACACTGCATTGGCTATTGCCTGCTTAGCGCCTGTTGAAACAACTATCTGACTAAAATCATAATCCAGGCCATTTTCGTTCTTTAATTTATTTGCTACTGCTTTTCTTAAATCAGGGTAACCGGATACAGGAGTATAATAGGTAAAATTTTTATCCATTGCCTGTTTAGCAGCCTCTTTAATGTGCTCAGGTGTATGAAAATCTGGCTCGCCGAAGCTAAGGCTGATCACATCAACACCTTTTGCGGCAAGTTCGCGGCCCATTTTGGCCATCTTAATTGTTGCGGATTCCGACAGGTTGTTAATCCTGTTACTTAATGTATTCATATAATTGTTAATTGCGGCAAATATATAAAAAGTCTTAAGTCTTCAGTCGAAAGTTCTAAGCCAAAAAACATCGAGAATGCATTAAATGACGTAAGATATGCAAACTCCTATCAGGAGGCTCTTATGAGCCAAAGCAAGTTATAGGTTTCCCTTTTTTTAAATAAAGCTTAAGACTTAGAACTTAAGACTCCCGGCTAAACAATTATTTATAAATTTGCACCCCAAACAATATCGTTTTGAAAGAACAGAAAAGGATCATACTCCTAGCCCTTATTACTGGTATTATCCTTATGCTTGCAAAATTTGGGGCATACTTTTTAACTGCATCTAATTTTGTGCTTACAGATGCGGCCGAAAGTATTGTAAATGTACTCGCAAGCTCTTTTGCCTTCTTCAGTATATACCTTTCCGCCCAGCCACGGGACGCTAATCATCCTTACGGGCATGGGAAAGTTGAATATTTTTCAGTTTTTATTGAAGGCTCATTAATTGGTATTGCAGCAATCGCTGTTATTATTAAATCTGTATTTGGTATAATTTATCCCACCCATATACACAATTTGTTAACTGGAGCAGTAATAATTGGCCTCACTGGGATGGTTAACGGTTTATTAGGTTATTACCTGATCAACAAAGGAAAATCACTGAAATCTATCACACTTAATGCAGATGGTAAACATCTGCTGGCTGATATGGTTACCAGCATTGGTTTGGTATTAGGATTATTATTAATCCATTTCACAAAAATAACATGGCTGGATAGCGCTTTATCAATTTTAGTTGCATTGTATATTTTATATAGCGGGTATAAACTGGTGCGCCAATCTGTATCAGGTTTAATGGACGAAGCCGATTTCGATGTTGTTACTGATGTTGTAAAAGTTTTAAACGAAAAAAGACGTGATGAATGGATTGATGTACATAACTTCCGGGCTCAAAAATATGGTAATGAACTTCATATTGATTGTCATTTAACCCTCCCTAATTATTTTGACCTCAACAGGGTGCATGAAGAGGTAAAATTGGTTGATAAATTAATAAATGATGAGGTAACAAAAACCGAATTGTTTATACATACAGATCCCTGCGTTCCTTATTGTTGTCACTATTGCAGTATGCCCAATTGTCCCATCAGATCAGAACCTAAAACTGAACAAATAGAATGGACAATGGATATAGTAATCCGTAATAAAAAACACTTTGAATAATGTATCAATTTAACGTCCGTGTTTATGGGTTGCTGATTAATGATAATAATGAAATATTGATCAGTGACGAACAGGAATATGGAATGCGTTTTACCAAATTTCCGGGAGGAGGGTTAGAATATGGCGAAGGCCTTATTGAAGGATTAAAGCGTGAATTTATAGAGGAATGTAATGCTGAGATTGAAGTAATCAGCCATTTTTACACCACTGATTTTTTCGTAAAGTCGGCTTTTAACGACTCACAGGTGATCAGTATATATTATAAAGTTAAGAATTTAAATAACTTAGATTTAACTATAAAAACCCTTGTATTTGATTTTGATGGGGAAGGGGACATCTTACAATCTTTCAGGTGGGTAAATTTAACCGATTTGCAGCCTGATAATTTTCTTTTCCCTACAGATAAGCATGTGGTTAAGCTTTTAATGAATAAAATATGAGTTTGGCTGAAAGAGATTTAAAAGTAATATGGCATCCATATACGCAAATGAAAACGGCACAACTGCCTGTTCCAATAATAAGGGGAGAAGGAGCCTGTCTTTTTGATGAAGATGGTAAAAAATATATTGATGCGGTTTCATCATGGTGGGTAAATATTCATGGTCACGCGCATCCTTACATCGCTAAAAAAGTTTCAGAACAGCTAAGCAAGCTGGAGCATGTAATTTTTGCGGGCTTTACCCATGAGGGTGCTGTAGAATTAGCCGAAAGATTACTTAAAATATTACCAGTTAATCAGCAAAAAGCTTTTTATTCTGATAATGGCTCAACAGCAGTTGAGGTAGCTATAAAAATGTGCCTTCAATACTGGAACAATAAGGGGGAAAGCCGTACTAAAATACTGGCTTTTAAAAACGCCTATCATGGCGATACATTTGGAGCCATGGCCGTAAGTGGCCGCAGCGCATTTACCGCACCATTTGATTCTTTATTGTTCGATGTTGAGTTTATTGATTTGCCAGATAAGACAAATCTTGAAAATCTAAAATCTAAAATCGTAAATCGTAAATCCGAACTGGCCTGTTTTATATTTGAACCCCTGGTGCAGGGAGCGGGGGGGATGCTGATGTATGAAGCCCAATACCTTAACGAATTGATGGCTCATTGCCGTAATGAGGGTGTTTTGATGATAGCTGATGAAGTGTTTACTGGGTTTGGACGCACAGGCAAGTGTTTTGCCTGCAATCATTTGAATGAGCTGCCCGATATTATGTGTTTTTCCAAGGGCTTAACAGGAGGTACCATGGCCTTGGGTTTAACAACCTGTACACAACAAATATATGATGCCTTTTTATCTGACGATCGTTTAAAAACGCTGTTCCATGGGCATTCATTTACTGCCAACCCTGTTGCCTGCGCAGCTGCATTGGCAAGTTTAGACCTTTTTTTGGAGACGTCGACAATTGAAAATATACAAAGAATTGAAAAATTACACAAGGAATTTGCGCTGAAAATCAAAAATCATCTTAAAATTAAAACCACAAGACAAACAGGGACCATTTTAGCGATGGAATGGCAAACTGGTAATAATACCTCTTATTTTGATTCGCTGCGCGATACTTTATACAATTACTTTTTAGATGCCGGCATCATTTTACGGCCCCTTGGAAATATTATTTACATTTTACCGCCATATTGCATTACAACAGAAGAGCTGTACTACATTTACAGCAAAATTGAGCAAGCTCTGGAGGAGATATGATTTCACCGATTAGATAAAGATTACACTGATTAGAAAAAGATTTCACCGATTTTTAGGGATCATTACTTCGTTAATCCAAATCAGTGTAATCGTTCAAAAATCGGTGAAATCCAAAAGATATAAATATGGAACTAAATACCCTATTACCACAAATTATTGCTGATGATCAACTGCATGCGCGCTGGTTAAATACATTGTCATTAATGGAAAATACCGGTGCGCGTAAAATATCGGCCAGTGAAGATCCGCTTACTGTTACTTATATTATATTAAAACACGCTGCCGAAGAACACCGTCATGCTTTTTATCTGAAAAAACAAATTGAAAAAGAGGGTGAAGGCTTGTGCCCAACTTATGCTGCAGAGTATTTATTAGCTCCTGCTTACAGCCGGTATTATTTGAACCAATTAGATATAGATGTATGCCGCTATTTGAAAAATGAACTTAAGCTTACCGGAAAAGAATTGCGTTTTGCTGCATACCTGTTGGTTACTTATGCCATTGAAGTACGTGCTGATGAACTTTACCCGGTTTACCAGGAAGCGCTTGAAAAAGCAGGAAGTAAGGTAAATGTAAAATCGATCATTTTAGAGGAAGAAGGGCATTTGGAAGAAATGCTAAACCAGCTCAAAAACTTTTCGCCTGATTGGGAAGTGCATGCAAATAAAGCGGTAGAATTGGAATCCTCTTTATTTATAAAATGGGTAGGAGCTTTAGCTCAAAACTTAATTTTGTTGTAAATCTTAAAAGGGATAAACATTTAGCTAATCCCTTTTAAGATTGTAAGAACTTTATATTATTGAGGTCTAAGATCGGCTAATGTTCCTTTTTCAAAATCTTTGGGGATTGCAAAGGTTCCGGCTGGAGCTTTCTGATCTGATACTGATGCGACAGTAATATTTATTTCCTGTCCTTGTTGAAAAGCTGTGAATTGTACAGGGAAACCACCGATAGATGCATAATAAAACGGGAAAGCAGTTGGCGGTACACTTACGTCGTTAGTTATCCATACATCATATGTTTTGCCGCTTTTTGAATCCTTAGCTACTACTTTTTTGCAATTAAAACCCGAAATCTGTTTTGTTTCAGTAGTTGGTGTGAAGGTAAAAGTAGGTACAGCAGCCATTGCTTCTTCAAGTTCTGACGGTGATGCAATTCCGGCTTTTTTAATGGAAGCAACAGGTACGTCAACTATAACAGCTAAATAATCATGTTTAGCAGTGGTCAATACTTTGATATTTGCAGGACCCATAGTCATTACCGCAGCACTTGAATCAGAAGTAAAGTATTCTTTAACATCAACCGTTTGTCCCTGCATTTGTGTAGGATAAGAAACCATACCTGATGTATAGGTTTTTTGTGCGCTGGCGCCCATAGTAGTTGCAGTAAGCACTATGCCCAGGGCAACGTTAAAAAGTTTAAAATTCATAAATAAAGATTTGTTTTAGTACAATTTAAGGTTTTTATTAATTCGGATAAATTTTATTATTTTTAGTTAGATACGGAAATGAACGATTTGTTACTTTTTAATATAATATAACTGTCGCGTTTATTTTTATTTAATTGTTTTACATTGCTTATTAAATAATCTGAATTGCTTCCATCTAAAATAAGTATTTGGTAATTGAAGTTACTATTTATTTCATTTAATCCTAAATCCTTATCGCCGGTGAGATAAATATAGTCGGTTTTTAATTTTTGAGAGAATAAATTATTTCTAAGTTTACGATTATAAATAAATATTTTTTTATTCAAAAACTGAATAAGATTATATTTTTTCATCATCCAATCAGTTTTAATATCCTGGTTTAAATCCAGCAGTTTGACATTGCTTACCTGGCAGCTATCAAGATAAGGTTGTATGGAATATTGGTAATTTTTATCGGTCGACTTGAGATCAGATAGTACAATTGCGTTATTTCCATTTTTAAAAACTACCCCTTTATGCTTTTTAAGATTTAACCATGCAATATTATCTGACCCTGATAAACGGATCCTTTTTATGCTAATACTCAGGCAAAATAATAAGGTACAAATTAAGCTCGCCTTAAGTAGCCACAATTTTTTATCATACAAAAAATAAAAAAGGCTAATGATCATAGCATATAATAGCAAATATTCGGATGTGGTAAGCCATATTTTACTAATACTGGCATAAGGTGTATGCTCAATAATAGTCAGTGTTTTGTTCATTATTATAATGGATCTTTCCAGAATATATGCTAAGGACTTAGAAATTATTGGTATTTGCGGCAGCAATAAAAAAAGTATACCCGAATACATGATTACTGTTGAAGGAATGATAATGAACAGGTTGCTGATTAAAAAATAAACCGGGAATTGGTGGAAATAGAAGGCACTTAAAGGAAAAGTAATTACCTGGGCGGCTAAAGAAACAGAACTGAGCGCCCATAATTTATCGGCCCATTTATTTTTGAACTTAAACCATTTGTACACGATAGGCTGAAAAACGATAAGGCCGCAAACAGCGAGGTATGATAATTGAAAACCTGCATCGGTTATAAAAAAGGGATCGTACAATAAAAGTAAGAAAGCCGAAATTGCCAGTATATTTAATGTGTTAATGTATCGGCTATAGGTTTTACCAATAATAACCATACTAATCATTACCGCTGCACGACAAACCGCCGGTGAAAATCCTGAAAGCAGTGAATAATACCAGATGATGGCAATAATAATGATTGCTTTTAGCAGTTTGCCATGTTTATAACGATCCAAAAACCCAAAAATAAGGGTAAGCAGAATATAAATTATTGCCACATGTGCGCCCGAAACTGAAAGTACATGAATAGTACCCGTTTTGGAATAAGCCTGCAAAACATCACTGCTTAAATCAGCTTTATAACCTAAAATCAAGGTTGATGCAACCGCAATGGCGTCGGTATCCCGCATGTTGTGTTTTAGTTTTTCAACAAGGCGCTGCCTTAAGCGTAACGAATAAGCAATAATGGGGTTTCCGACATTGGTATTTACTATTACATACTGTTTGGGAAGCAAATAAGCCTGGTAGAAAATGTTTTGATTAGCGAGGTATTGCTTATAATTAAAAGCTGCCGGGACTAAAGGAGGCTCAATCGTGTTATATTTTGCAGGGATCAGTAACTCATCGCCGTAGTAAAGATCCTTAGCAGAACTATCTTTTGTGGTTACGAGCAATGTTCCGCTTACGCTGGATTTTTTGCCGGTATTTACATTTTCAATTATATCAGCAGTAAAGCGCGTTAGGCCGTTTTTTATATTTGGTTCGTTACTGATTTTTACAACAAGGTATTGAGCGGGGATTTTTGAAAAGTGATTGCCGTTATTAAGCTCTTTATAACTTACAACGTTTAACCAACCAAATAAAAATAACATTAAGGTAATGAGTAAGCCGCCAATCCACCTGAATTTATACAGCTTAAACTTATTGTAATTGAAATTTAACAGGACAAATACAAGGGTCAGGAAAAAGAATGAGGCTATTAGCCAGATTGTATTTGCGCCCGATAACAAATTAAACCCAAGCCCAATGCCCATCAAAAAAGGAAGCAGTAATATAACAACAGGTATTTCCCCTTTGTGATTTGCGAGCATAGGTGACTCAATTGTCATTGCGAGCGATAGCGTGGCAATCGCGAACTTTGCATAGCCGTAATGCATGGCGGAGATTGCCACGCTATCGCTCGCAATGACATATTTTTTAAAATATGTAAAAAATAAAGATAGGCTTTCAATCAACAATTACAACTCGTCGCGCACTTCGATAAGGAATTTTTTTAGGTTTTCCAGCGAACTGATCACCCGCTGATTGTCTTTAGTACCGGATATATTACTTTTCAGATACTCTTTTGCGCCGTTTAAAGTGTAGCCTTTTTCCCTGATGAGGTTAAAAATAATTTTCAGGTTATCAATATCTTCCGGGGTAAAGTAACGGTTGCCTTTTTTATTTTTTTTTGGCTGAAGTATATCAAATTCTTTTTCATAAAACCTGATCAGCGATTGGTTTACATCAAAAAGAGCAGCTACCTCACCCATAGTATAGTACATCTTGCTGATTTCGCGTTCTTTGTAAGGCATATGCAAAGATATACTTTAAGTTGGAAAGTCAGGGAGTCCGAAAGTCGGAAAAGTCCGAAAGTTTTAACTGTATTATTAATATCAGTAATATTTAGGGTTCCTGCTGGTATGGAAAATGGACACAACAAAAACATTGAGGTTTATGTCATCAATCCAATAAATGATAACATAAGGAAACTTATTTAATGAAGCAGAACGTAATTCTTCAATATATTTAATCGGAAATTGGTGTGGATTGTGTTCAATAAGGTTTAAATAATGATTTACTTCATTATAAAATTTATTTCCTAATGATGTTTGCTGATCTTCATACCAATCATAAGCATCAGATAATTCATCCTCTGCTTCTGCTAATAATTCAATTTTAAACACCTTCGTATCTCTGTTTGATTTCACTCCATGGGCGGGAAGTTGTTTTACCGGAGAGAAAATCAGCTTTACGGTCAACCATTTTTTTTATTTGCTCATCGGTCAATATGTAATCATCACTATCAGTTCTATAGTGATAATTCAAACTATCCAGGAAAGCTAAAAGAACTTTCTTTTCTTGTTCGCTTTGAATATCTATTTTTAGAGTCTCCATAAACAAATTTAGTATTTTAATTTTAAAAGTAATCCTGAAAATCCTTAAATCCTGTCAATCCTGATTCAGACAATTTCATTCTATTAATTAACTTTGCCCAATTATGACAGCTACCGAAATACGCCAGGCTTTTCTTGATTTTTTTGCATCAAAAGGACATGTTATTGTTCCCTCAGCACCTATTGTTGTAAAAAACGACCCTACATTGATGTTCACCAATGCGGGTATGAACCAATTCAAGTCCATTTTTTTGGGTGAGGAAGCCGCGAAATTTCCCCGTGTTGCTGACACGCAACGCTGTCTGCGCGTATCAGGCAAGCATAACGATTTGGAAGAGGTGGGTATTGATACCTATCACCATACCATGTTCGAGATGCTGGGTAACTGGAGCTTTGGCGACTACTTTAAGAAGGAAGCCATTGCCTGGAGCTGGGAACTGCTGACGGAAGTTTATAAACTGCCTAAAGACAGACTTTATGTAACCTATTTTGAAGGCGATGAAAAAGAAGGGCTTGAAAAAGATACAGAAACCTACAATCTATGGAAACAATATGTTGACGAATCACATATTTTACCGGGTAACAAAAAAGATAATTTTTGGGAAATGGGCGAATCTGGACCCTGCGGTCCTTGCTCAGAGATACATTACGATAGTAGGGAAGAAGGTGAAAGGTTAAAAGTGAAAGGCCAAAGTTTGGTTAATGCGGACCATGACCAGGTGATTGAGATATGGAATAACGTGTTTATGCAGTTTAACCGGTTGAAGGATGGATCATTACAATCTTTACCTGCAAAACATGTGGATACTGGTTTGGGCTTTGAGCGGTTGGTAAGGGTACTGCAAGGGAAAACTTCTAACTATGATACAGATGTATTTCAGCCGTTGATACAGTTTATTGCGGAGAAAAGCGGAATACCTTATCAAGCGCCTCAAGTGCCTCACCCTGCCCTCTCCAAAGGAGAAGGTTCTAATGTGGAAACTGAAAATGAAACCCAAAACAAAAAAGTCTCCCCAACCGGGGGAGATTTAGAGGGGGCTTCCTTTGGAGAGGATTTAGGTGAGGCGAAAACAGACATTGCCATGCGTGTAATGGCCGACCACATCCGAGCAATCAGTTTTGCTATTGCTGACGGTCAACTACCATCTAATAATAAAGCCGGTTACGTTATTCGCCGTATTTTACGCAGGGCGGTTAGGTATTCTTATCAATATTTAGGATTCAAAGAACCATTTTTAAACCAGTTGGTGCCATTATTGGCGGATCAGTTTAAAGGGGTGTTTCATGAATTATACAACCAGAAGGATTTTGTGCAGAAGGTGGTTTTGGAAGAAGAGAATTCTTTTTTGAGAACTCTTGAAAAAGGACTTGAACGTTTGAATTTAAATGAATTAGAAAGAGCCGCTGAAAGATTTAAAGTAATTGGCAAGCTTAATAAAAACGAATACGATTTAAGTAAAGTCTTAAATCAGCCTTATCTTATTAATGGAAAAGTTGCATTTGAAATATATGATACATATGGCTTTCCTCTCGATTTGATACAGTTAATAGCAAAAGAAAATGGATGGATTGTCGATTTGGATGGTTTTGAAATCGAACTCCAACAACAAAAATCCCGCTCCCGTGCCGCCACTGCCATTGATACCGGCGACTGGATAGTTTTAAAAGACGATGATACTGTTGAGTTTACCGGTTACGATGAAACGGAAACTATTGCCCACATTATAAAATACCGCAAAGTAACTGCCAAAGGAAAAGAGCAATACCAAATTGTATTAGACAAAACACCTTTTTATGCTGAAAGCGGCGGACAGGTAGGGGATACCGGCGAGCTGGTTTTTCCCGATGGTGAGATTATAGAAGTAACCGATACCAAAAAAGAAAATGGCCTGATTGTTCATTATGTTGATAAACTGCCAGATAACGAAGCTATTGGTGATGCACTTACAGCTATTGTCGACAAAGAACGGCGGGAAAGCATTGAGAATAACCATAGCGCTACCCATTTGCTTCATGCGGCTTTAAAACAAGTATTGGGCAGTCATGTAAATCAAAAAGGCTCGTTGGTTAATGCTGAATATCTGCGCTTTGATTTTTCACATTTCGCAAAAGTGACCGATGATGAATTGGCGCATATAGAAGCCATTGTTAATGAAAAGGTTCGTGACAATATTGGTTTAAAAGAAGAACGCAATGTGCCTTACCAGGAAGCAATAGACAGTGGGGTAACCGCGCTGTTTGGCGAAAAGTATGGCGATTTTGTACGTGTAATAACTTTCGACGACGAATTCTCCAAAGAGCTTTGCGGTGGTACGCATATTAAAGCTACCGGACATATCGGTTTCTTTAAAATAATTGCTGAAAGCGCTGTAGCTGCCGGGGTGCGCCGTATTGAAGCTATTACCGGCATAGCTGCGGAAAATTATATTAACGAACAAAGTAAATTGGTTAATCAATTAAAAGAACTGCTTAAAAATCCGAAAGATATTTCAAAAAGCGTAGAAAGCTTGCTTGATGAAAACAACAAGCTTAAAAAGGAAATTGAAAAATCAATACTCGAAAAATCGTCAGGTTTAAAAAATGAGCTTGCCCAAAAAGCTGAGAAAATTAACGGAATTAGCTTTATTGCTCAAAAGGTGGAACTACCCAATGCCGATGCTGTTAAAAATTTAGCCTATCAGATTAAGGATATTGTACCTAATCTTTTCCTGGTACTGGCTGTTGAGATCGACGGTAAACCCGGTTTAACAGTAATGATTGCCGAAAACCTGGTAAAAGAAAAAAATATGAACGCAGGCAGTATTGTCCGCGAACTTGCTAAAGAAATAAAAGGTGGTGGAGGTGGTCAGCCGTTTTTTGCTACAGCAGGGGGGAGTGATGTTAGTGGGTTGGGTCGTGCACTTGAAAAAGCAAAGAATTTTATTGTTTAATTAAAAATATTGTCATTTCGACCGCAGGGAGAAAACTTAAACGTTGCGCATAACGGACTATGCAAAGAGTTCAAGTTTTCTCCCTGCGGTCGAAATGACATTTGTGGTTATTTGTAGTTGATCCACCTATAAATCACCCGAAGCAAATAGATTTTCTTTACTTCCATTCTTTTTTAAAAGCATAAAATGCGATTTAACAGCTAAATGCAAAATATATTTCATTTATAAGTAATAACTTTATATTTGAGCTTCAATAGGCTGCTTGCGATAGCCGAATATTATTTTTATGACAATTCTTACAGACGGGATAAGTGACAAATATGAATTAGTTGTTGGGTTAGAGGTACATGTACAATTATCTACTTTAAGTAAATCGTTTTCATCAGATTCGGCTGCTTTTGGCGCCGGGCCAAACCAGCATGTTAGTCCGGTTTCTTTAGGCCACCCTGGTACATTGCCGCGGATAAATAAAAAAATGGTAGAGTACGCTATAAAAATAGGACTTGCATGTAATTGCAGTATCAATTTGCACAATACTTTTGCCCGTAAAAATTACTTTTATGCCGATTTACCTAAGGGCTACCAGATTACACAGGATCAAATGCCGGTGTGCTTGGGGGGGGCTGTATTAGTACGGCTATCCGATGGTACTTCAAAAAGCATCGCAATCCATCATATACATATGGAAGAGGATGCCGGAAAAAGTATGCATGACCAGCATCACGCAGATTCGTTTATAGACTTGAACAGGGCAGGGGTGCCCCTTATTGAAATAGTATCAGAGCCGGATATGCGCAGTGGAGAGGAGGCAGGCCAATTTCTTACTGAGATTCGTAAATTGGTTCGTTACCTTGATATTTGCGATGGTAATATGGAAGAAGGCAGTTTGCGTTGTGATGCCAATATTTCTGTTCGGCTTAAAGGTGAAAAAGCTTATGGCAACCGTTGCGAAGTGAAAAATTTAAATTCTATCCGCAATGTACAAAGAGCTATTGAACATGAATTTGAAAGGCAAATCAACGTAATTGAAAGCGGTGGACATATTGATCAGAATACATTGAATTTTAATGCAGATACTGGTGAAACATCTGTTTTACGTTCCAAAGAAATGGCTAATGATTACCGCTATTTTCCCGAGCCCGATATTGCGCCACTGGTTTTAACCAGGGAGTTTGTCAATAAAATACGCGAAAGCCTGCCGGTTTTACCCAATGAACTATATCAAAAATATACTATTCAATTAGGGCTTTCAGATTATGACGCTTCGGTTATAACAGCAGACAAGGATTTTGCGTTATATTTTGAAGATTTAATAAAAAATACCGATAATTATAAATCGGCAGCAAACTGGTTAATGGGCTCAGTTAAATCATATCTTAATGAGAGTGGTGTATCTATTACCAACATCCGCCTTAAACCTGAAGCCTTAGCCGGATTGATAAAACTTGTAGATTCCGGGATGCTCAATAATTCAGTGGCGGCTCAAAGACTTTTCCCCGCTTTGTTAAAAAATGGTAATAAAAGTGCCGCTGATATAGCAAATGAATTAAATTTACTTATTAACCAGGATAATACAGATTTAAACAAGTATATTCATGATGCCATTGCTAAATTTCCGGATAAGGTAAAAGAATACCAAAAGGGTAAAAAGGGCGTTTTAGGCTTGTTTATGGGCGAGATTATGAAAAGTTCAAAAGGTAAGATCGACCCGCAAAAAACTAATCAATTGTTAATTAAAGAATTAGAATCGAAATAATTTTAGAGATTAGAGGTTTGTGATTAGAGATCAAACAAATCCCAACTAACCTCCGACCCTTTAATCTCCATCAACTAATAACACATCTTATGAACCGCTTATTTTCATACAGCATTATCTTTTTGTCTTTATTGATATTTTCATGCAAAGACAATAGCACTTTTACCATATCCGGTACGATAAACAATCCGGGAAGTTTAAAAAAAATATACCTGCTCGTGGCAGACAGCACCCGGATAGCTGTTATAGATTCTACTAACCTAAGCGACCAGGGTAAATTTCAGTTTAAGGAGCAGGCGCCTTTTGCTAACCTGTATAAAATACGTGTTGGTGGAAGCATATTTGACCTTATTGCAAAAAACGGCGATGATATTAAATTTACCACCAGCCTTACTGATAACTCACATGCTTACCAGGTATCAGGTTCGGATGAATCAGAGAAGATTAAAGATTTCAATAAGATCAGTAATTTTTACAGCGATAAAAGCGGTAAGCTTAGTGAAGAATATCAGAATAAGGTACAAGCTATTGGTAAAGAGTCAGACTCTTTAATCAACATATACAGGCCTATGTTTCAAAAGAATTTTGACGAATATAGTACTGCTATTTTGAAATTTATTAATGCAAATAAAAAATCGCTTGCTGCCTTTTATGCAGCTACTTCACTGGATCAAATGAGGTATGAGCCCCAACTGATAGCCTACGCAGATTCCATTAATGGAAATTTTAAAAATAATATGGCTGTACAGCGTTTTATTAAACAAATGCAATATATAAAACCTGTATCTATAGGTCATAAAGCGCCTGATTTTACTATTGGCGGTATTGATGGCAATCCAGTTAAATTATCGGATTATAAAGGCAAATATGTAATGCTCGATTTTTGGGCCTCATGGTGTGCTCCTTGCAGGCATGAAAACCCTAATGTGGTTAAGCAATATGCAATTTATAAACCATTAGGCTTTAATATATTAGGTATTTCATTAGATGTTGATAAAGCTAAATGGCAACAGGCAATTAATGCGGATGGTCTTTCATGGAAGCATGCCTCAGACCTGAAAAATTTTGAAGGGCCGGTAGAAAGACTATACCATATTGAGGCAATTCCCTCAAATTTTATAATTGATCCGCAGGGAATTATCATTGCAAAGAACATTACGGGAGCCGATCTTGAAGAATTTTTAAACAAAACATTTAATAAGTCTCAACAAATCGTTAAAATAAAATAAAACTTAACAATTAATTAATATTAGATTTACTATTTCCTTCATTTGTTCGCATACTTTTATGCAAAAATTCAACCTTGATGAGTAACTCTACTAAACAGAAAATTCTTATTGTTGACGACGAACCAGATATTTTGGAGCTGATTGAATATAATCTGAAAAAGGAAGGCTACCAGGTATTTTTGGCTCGTAACGGACAAGAGGCAGTAGCCGAAGCAAAAAGATCATTGCCAGACCTTATCGTTTTAGATATTATGATGCCTAAAATGGATGGTATTGAAGCTTGTCGTATTATGCGTACCATGCCCGAATTTAAAAACACCTTTATGGTATTTTTAACTGCCAGGAGTGAAGAGTACTCAGAAATTGCCGGTTTTAATGTAGGTGCTGATGATTATATTGCCAAACCTATAAAGCCAAGGGCATTAGTAAGCCGTATCAATGCCATATTACGCAGAAACGCACCTTCTGAAGATATTGTGGATAATAAGCTGGAAATAGGCGATTTAGTTATTGACCGCGAAGCCTATCTTGTTTATCAAAGAGGCAACAAAGTGGTTTTAGCTAAAAAAGAATTTGAGCTGCTTTATCTGCTTGCTTCAAAACCAGGTAAGGTTTATACCCGCGAAGTCATATTAAAGAATATATGGGAAGATTCTGTAGTGGTTACCAACCGTACTATTGATGTTCACATACGTAAGCTCCGTGAAAAACTTGGCGACGATTGTGTTGCAACGGTAAAGGGTGTAGGATATAAATTTGAGGCATAAAAATTTAGAAAGGGCGGTTACACAAAAAAGTAGCCGCCTTTTTCTATATAAATATGCAAAACCTACTTTGCAACTGGAGCCTTTTTATTTACAGTTGTAGTCTTTCGCGGAGTTTTTGCTGCCGCAGATTTTGAAGTAACTGCTTTTTTTGCATTTGCAGTTTCCGTCTTTACTTTAGCTGCGGTTGTCTTTCCTTTATTTTCAGCTTTATTTTTTAAGGTTGTGGCGGCAGTTTTTGCTTTAGCTGCTGGCGCCGCAGTTTTAGCAGCAACAGTCCTTTTAGCTGTAGTTGTCTTTTTTGCAGGGGCAGCCTTTTTAGCAGTAACCTTGTCTTTTAAATGATCAAAGGTTTCTTCGGCCGAATCTTTTATGTCTTCTGCTTTATCTTTGGTTCCATCCCAAAGTTCTTCAATAGTTTCTTTTACCTTTTCGAAAAATCCTTTTTCTTCAGGCTTGGTTGATTTATTGCTCATGGTAGTATTAATTGGATTGTTGATTAATATTTTTTTATTTAACCATTACAATAAATGTTTGTTTTATTTCTATTAATAAATTGTTATTTAATGATGGCGCCATTAAACTTTGGTTTAATTTAATAACTGTATTTTTGCCGCCTATTAGTTAAATATGAAGCTTCCTAAATTTTCTGACCTGATATTATTCGAAAATGATGATATTATTGTAGTAAACAAGCCGCCGTTTATAAGTTCGTTGGATGAACGTGAAGGCGGAGAAATCAATATGCTGCGACTGGCGAAAAGTTATTCTGCAGATGCACAGATTTGTCACCGGTTGGATAAAGAGACGTCAGGGGCGCTAATTATAGCTAAAAACCCGGAAGCTTATCGCGAAGTATCTATACAGTTTGAAAAACGAAAGGTTAAAAAAGTATATCATGCCATTATTGATGGCATTCATGTTTTTGAAAACCTGCTCATTGATTTACCCATACTAAACATAGGTAAAGGAAACGTAACCATAAGCCGGCAGGAGGGTAAAAGGGCAGAAACCTGGTTCCAGTCGTTAAAATATTTTAAGCATTATACTTTAGTGGAATGCCGGCCAGTAACCGGCCGAATGCACCAAATCCGTATTCACCTGGCCACACAAAAGGCATCTATAGCAGGAGATGACATGTATAAAGGCGAACCGGTTTTCCTGTCAAAGCTTAAACGTAAATATCATTTAGGCAAAGACCAGGAGGAGCAGCCTATTATGAAACGCTTTGCCCTGCATGCCTATGAGGTAAGCTTCAAATTATTGAATGGTGAGGACATTACTATCCACGCGCCTTATCCTAAGGATTTTGAAACATTGTTGAAGTTGTTGGAGAAGTTTGATAGCTAACGTTTCAAACTTACGAAGTTTTAAAAACTTCGTAAGTTTTCTAATTACAAATTTCTAGAATTGTTACCACCGCGTCGTTGCGAGGAACGAAGCAATCTATAAGCTGTGCTAATCAAACAGGTAAATGTTGTTTCGGGCGGAATATCTTAACAACAATGTTTACGTTTCATGATTTGCGTATGTAGTGATTGCTTCGTTCCTCGCAAAGACGGCGTTAATTAGCCATCAATCAATCTTTCTCACAAGGACAGTTACGAGTGTTAATTAGTCCTTAATCAATCTTTCTGAAACACCAAAAAATGCTGTATCCGCAAAAATTCTCCGTCCTCAACTAAATGAAAACCATTGGCAGTT
Organism: Mucilaginibacter sp.; assembly: GCA_028288305.1. Taxonomy (GTDB): domain Bacteria; phylum Bacteroidota; class Bacteroidia; order Sphingobacteriales; family Sphingobacteriaceae; genus Mucilaginibacter. The sequence goes on along the minus strand of JAQBOA010000089.1, from coordinate 38,834 downwards.
AATTCTTTATTTACTTGTGCAACACTTGTTTTGTGCAATTCCTTAATTTCAACTTTCGGGTCTTCGGCGCGGTATTCTATTAAAAGCAGTTTTCCATTAGGTTTTAATGAACGACGGATAGCTTGCAGCATTTCATGCGGGTATAGTAGCTCATGATAAACATCAACCATTATAGCAAGATCAATGGCATTATCAGGCAGGTTAGGGGATTGCTCACCGCCTTTTATTACGATGACATTATTTTGTTGTAGCTTTTCGCTGCGTTCTTTTAGATATTTTATGGCGTCATCCTGTATTTCAACAGCGTATACTTTTCCCAATGCTACCTTTGGGGAAATGCGAAAAGTGTAATAGCCAGAACCGGCACCAATATCGGCAACCACACTGTTTTTGGTAATGGGTAACTTTGCAATGGCTAAATCGGTGTTTTCTTCTCCTGGTCTTGTACTACGCTCAAGCCAATCGACGCCCTCAAAACTCATTATTTGTGCTATTTCCCGGCCTTTATAAACTTTACCAGTGCCGCCCGGTGTTGGATTTTTATAGGTGTATATTGTATCTTTTAGTTGTTGTAGTTGTTTGCTTTTCGCTGACGGAATAAATAAACAAAAAATCAAAAAAACTTTCAGGAAAAAAAATTTAAACTTTTGCGTCGTGCGTAGATACATGTAAAATTGTAAATACACAATAGTTCTTTTTGACGATAGTTTTATTAATTTAAAAGGCATTTTTTTATTTATATCTTTAATACTTATATTATTAATTCATCGTTTAAAACAAACTATTAACTGTAATACTGACAGCGGAGCGGGCATGTTTTTTTCATAAAATAATGCAGCGCTATAGCTATAAATCCGGTAATATGCAAAAGAAACGATACTTCCCCTTTTTGTTTTTTTTTATTCTAGTCAACTCGGCAAATGCCCGGTCTTTTTTTAAAACAGATAGCCTTTTAAGTATTTTAGAAGTAAAAGAAAGTAATTTAAAAGTAAAACTTTTAGTGAAATATATCAAAGATAATTTGCTGAATTCGCCATATAATGAACTTTACGCTTCTAAAATTGAGATCGAGGGATTCCTTAATAAATATAATATAGAGGATAAGGATGCCTATAAATATTTTAATGAAAGTATATATCAACAGCGTTTATTCCATGTTGACGCTTGCGAAAATAACCTTATCAAAGCTATTCAATCGACAGATAAAAATGGAAACTATTTTTTATCCTACACTTTCTTAAGCTACCTGGCTAATATACAAACGGAAGAAGGTAATGTAGTTGGTGCCATATCAAGTTATCGGCTTGCGAAAAGGAACGCGATTAAACTGAACGACACTAATTTGCAGATGATAACAGATATAGATATTTCAGATGTATATTATAAGAATAATTTCTATAGTCTTTCATTATTTTACCTGAACCAGGCCGAGGCAATAGCCAATAAATTTTGGCCGGATGATCAGCGGGTAAAGAATAGTATTTACTATAATAAATCTGAAAATTTTTTTAGGATGAATATGATTGATTCTTTAGTGGTTTATAATGAAAAACTGAAGAATTCAAAAGCAAACACCTACAAATTGTATACCTATAAAAGTAGAACCGATTGCTACCTATATCTGCTTCAGCATAATTATAGAAAAGCTATAAGCCTGATCTATACAATGCGAAAAGATGAAGGATATAAATTTGAGGATGCGGATCTGCAAAATCTTTCGGATGCTTATTATAAAAATGGGCAGCTGGATTCAGCGAAATTTATAATTAATCAGTTATTATCCAAGCCATCAGAAACTAATCATCCAGAAATTAAATATCATCTTTATAATGTTTTAGGTGAAATTGCTGAGAAAAAAAGTCATTATAAATCAGCATCCAACTATTTTAAATTATCGTTACAGCAATCAGAGGATAATATGAACAGGCTGAACCAGGTAGGTAACATTTCGTCGCTGATTAAGGCTGATGAAATTGAAGGCTATTATTCACAAAAAAATGAAACTTACAGAACAGAGCGTACCTGGCTGATAGTTGCAATAGTTTTTGCTTTACTCATCATATTGATAATAGCGATGTTTTATAGGACAATCAAACAAAAAAGGCATTATGAAAAACTTTTATTTACGACTACAAAGGAAGAACTGGCTTTCTTAAACTCACATGATGTGCGCAGATACCTTACAAACATATTAGGTTTAATTGAGGTGATCAAACTCAGTGAAAATAAAGAGAAAGAATACCTCCTGGCCGAAGACTACTTGCTTTCCTCGGCCGAGCAACTTGACGAGGCAATAAAAAACATTTCGCAAAAGCTTGATGATTAAATATTACAATGGATACTCGGTTCCTATACCATTACGGCAAAATATGGATAAATAGTCTTAACCATTACCCTAGGTCGTGTATCCCAGCAATTTCATAACCTGCTTGCTATTCTGTTCTTCACCAAAAACTTCGAAATTAAAGGTTTCATCTCTATTACGTCTGATGATCACGTGTTTTGGAGAAGGCAGCAAGCAATGGTGGATTCCGCCATAACCACTCAATACTTCCTGGTAAGCGCCGGTATTAAAGAAACCTATATATTGCACTTTACGCGTTTTGGGCATAAAAACACTGTTCATATGTGCTTCCTGATTATAATAGTCCTGTCCGTCGCAGGTAATACCGCCTAAGTTGACACGTTCATATTCGGAGTCCCAGTTGTTTATAGGGAGTAAAATATATTTTTGGTTAAGCGCCCATACATCTGGTAGGTTAGTAATGAACGAGCCATCCAGCATCAGCCACCTTTCGCGGTCGTTTTGCTGTTTACGCCCCAAAACTTTATACAAAATACCTGACGCTTCGGCAACGGTATATTTGCCAAATTCGGTTACAATATCCGGTTCAACGGTATCATTATCGGCACAGATCTCTTTTATACGACTCACTATCTCATTGATCATGTATTCATAATCAAAATCAAAAACCAGAGAATCCTTAAAAGGCATACCGCCGCCTATATCAAGCGTATCTAAAGCCGGGTTGATTTTTTTAAACTTGCAGTATAGGGTAACATATTTTTCCAGCTCATTCCAGTAATAAGGCGTATCTGATATTCCTGAATTGATAAAGAAATGCAGCATCTTAACCTGAAAATTAGGATTACCTTCGATCTTGTTATAATAAAAATCAATAATATCCTCCATACGTATGCCTAAACGGGAGGTATAAAATTGAGAATCGGGCTGTTCCTCAGCCGCTATACGGATACCAAGGTTACAGGGGGTATCCATTTCAATCTCGTCATCGTAAAGGTTAAACTCTTCTTTATTATCCAATACCGGGATGATGTTTTTAAAGCCATCATGCAGCATATCGATAATATAAGTTTTGTATTGAAAAGTTTTAAACCCGTTGCATATTACAGTAATATCTTTATTTAGCACACCTTTTTTTTCAAGGATATCAATCATTGGCATATCAAATGCCGAAGATGTTTCCAGGTGTATTTCATTTTTAAGCGCTTCTTCAACAACGTGCTTAAAATGCGAGCTTTTTGTGCAATAACAATATTTATAGCTGCCGCGATAATTGTTTTTTACTATAGCCTGCTGAAACAATAATTTTGCCTGTTGAATTTTTTTAGTGATCATGGGCAAATAAGTGAAACGAAGCGGAGTGCCGTACGTTTCAATCATCTCCATTAAATTAAGGTCGTGAAAATATAATTCATCCTCTATGATCTCAAAACCTTCCTGTGGAAAACCTACGCTCAGGTCAAGAAATTCCTGGTAACTCTGCATTATTTAAAATTTTGCCAAAAATGTAATTTTTAAACGGAATAATACCCTATTTGCTGATAGAATTTTTATGGTTGAAATGTAATTTATTTTTGGCCCATGGTCTATGGCCCATAGTCCATGGTTTTTGGAATTATGTTTGACTATGGTCTATCGACCATGGGCCATGGACTATCCGCCAACCGGTAAATGCACTTCTGCCATCATGCATCTTGCGCTGCCGCCTCCGTTACTTTCAATTGTTTTTATATCAGCATATACCAGTTTACCATATTTGTCTAATTTAGTTCTTTGTGATTGATCTAAAGCATTGAAGGCGCTTTGCGACATTACTATCAGATTTTCGCCTTCCATATTTTTAACTTCAAGCATATTGCCTGCAAAGTTGTTCATTTGATTAAAAGAAATAGTTATAATTTCTTTATGAGTTAGCTTAAGAATAGTTACTATGGCATTTTTTTCATCTTCATCAGTAATACTATCCAAACAAACAACGGCAAATTCGCTTCCTATACACATCAAAACATTCGTATGATATATAGCCTGGTGATATTCATCAAAAGCGTGGAAACTAACTTCTTTATACCCTGTTTGTTCACAAAATAAAGCCAGTAGCTCACGGTCTGTACGTGGGGAAATACAGGCATAAACAATTTTATTTTCCCTGTCGAGCACCATACTGCCCGTACCTTCCAAAAATTTATTCTCCGATTCATAACGGCTAAGATCAATAACATGCTTTACCACAAAACGATCTTCCAACTGGTTAATAATATCTTCACGGCGTTCAAGCCTGCGATTTTCGGCTTGCATAGGATATAGAAAAACATCCCCATCCGCATGGAAGGACACCCAATTGTTCGGGAAAATTGAATCAGGCGTATAAGGCTCTGGCGTATCTTCTATAGTGATAACATCAACGCCGTTTTCACGGAGGATATTTACCATGGTGTCAAATTCTTGTCTGGCTTTTTGTTTAATACCGGTTTTATCAGCATTCCTGTTTTGAAAAGCATTGCTACCGGCAGTTTCTTCATTAAAACCGAAGTTTACCGGCCGGATCATTAATATGTGGGAGGTGGATTGGTTGTTAGTCATTGGTCATTGAGTCATTTTTTGTCTGAATCAGGATTTACAGGATTAATGGATTTTAGGATTTATTTTTTTTACATCATTAAATTGCAAATTTCCATCTTGTAAATCCTAAAATCCTGTAAATCCTGATTCAGACAATTATAAAATCTTATCTCTTAAAATCGGCATACTCATACAATGAAAACCGCCGCGTGCCCTCGAAAGTTCTGATGATGGCATTAATATTAATGTGTTTTCCATCTTTTGCGGATCAAGTTCATTGTTTTCAAATTTTTGAAGTAACTCATTTACCTTAATTACTGCGAAACCATGCTGTTTAAAAGCATCCATAGTTTTATCATTACGGTCATATCCCAATACTACTCCTTCTTTTAACGCCAGCAAGTTGCACGAATCAGTCCATTGTTCACGTGCATCAAAAGGGAAGGTATCATTGCCCGAGTAAATAAATTGAGTTTTCTCTTTGCTTTGTAAATCGTTCTCACTTATATCGCTAAGCAAATCTTCAATGCTATCAAACGTTTTTGGTTTTTTTCCTTGTTCAAACTGAACAATTTCGGGCCGGTCTTTAGATTTTTTATCTGCAAACCAGGTTATAGGTCCATGTTTTTCAAGGGGACTTTCAGTTATAGACAATGAACGCAGTAATACCCACATATTACGTTTTACCTGGGTAAAAACGGTGTCGATATGCATATAATCACGCTTATGCGGAATCTTTACTACAGTTATTTTTCTTACAACATTATTATCGAACAATAGTTTAATCGCTTCATTGGCGCCGCTTACTGATGTGCGCTCACTGCATCCTATTATTAAATGCTGCGGACTAACCATCATTACATCACCGCCTTCCAGGGTTGTTTTTTCATCATGCTCCTCGCCGGGCCGTAAAAAGTGCTGTACAGTTTCGGGTATTTCTAAAATATTATCTCTATAGCCAGCAAATAAAGGATGATTAAAAAATATATACCGGGCCAGTAAAGTTTCCCGGGCCCGTGCCTTTTTAGCGGGTTTGTTTAACAGCATATAGTTATTAACTGCAACGCCTATATCTCTCGAAAATATCAGGTTTGGAATGGGAGCAAATATCATTTCCTCATCATTTAATGATCCCGATATAATGATCTTAGCAAGCTCACATGGATCAGTATCAATTAACTTCTGCTGTAAACGGTAATTGCAGCTTTCAATAGCACAAACCGAAGCAACTAATTTTTTACGTATATCAGCTTCTAATAAAATGTCTTCTAACAGAGTTTGAATTTCTATTACTTTATTTGAGGAATGAAAATCCTTATTATCAGGTTTAAAAAACGAACGTTTACTGGCATCGGAATCTATTTGCTTAAGTTTTCCTTTAATTTTATCCGGATCAAGAAAATACATTAACAATTTAACGTAGTAATCGTACTCATTTTTACGCATAGTATCCAGGTGCACTATATCTTCAAATAGCCAGTCTTGTGCTTTTGAAGGTACAACTTTACCCAACCCGTTATCCGGACTGTGAATCAATAGTGTACGCAGATCGCCTATTTCGGAAGTTACATCTAATTTAAAATCGCTACTATTTAATATCATAAATGGTTTGTAGATAGAGCAAATCTATTCATTTTAATTTCGGAATTCGGAATTTCGATTTCGGATTTGTTTGTCTGGATCAGGATTTACAGGATTAAAGGATATTCAGTATGCATTCGATTTTGAATCCTGTTCATCCATTAATCCAGAAAATCCTGATTCAGACAATTTTCAGACTTAATTCACTAATTTTGCCCGATGGATTTTATTATTGAAGCTACTCTTAAAGCTGTTAAACACCTCTATAATACTGATATTGCTACTGCAGATATAAGCTTACAGGAAACACGTAAAGAATTTGAAGGCCAGGTTACTGTTGTTACTTTCCCGTTCACCAAATTTTCAAAAAAGTCACCTGAACAAACCGGCAATGAAATAGGAACATACCTGCAAAATGAGTTGAAAGAAATTGCAGGTTTTAATGTTATTAAAGGCTTCTTAAATATTTCATTAACTGATGATTATTGGGTAAATAAATTATATAAAGAGATTTTACCGGAGGAATTTGCCGTTTTTAAGCCCAATGGCAAAAAGGTAATGGTTGAATACTCTTCACCAAACACCAATAAACCCTTGCATTTAGGGCATATCCGTAATAATTTATTAGGTTTTTCAGTAGCTGAAATTTTGGCTGCTGCCGGATATGAGGTAGTTAAAACCAATTTGGTTAACGACCGCGGTATCCATATTTGTAAATCCATGCTGGCCTGGCAAAAGTTTGGTAAGGGTGAAACCCCAGAATCATCCGGTTTAAAGGGGGACCATTTAGTGGGGAAATATTATGTGCTATTTGACAAGGAATACAAAAAACAGATAGAAGATTTAAAAACAAGCGGCCAAACCGAAGAAGAAGCAAAAAAAAATGCACCGTTAATAAAAGAAGCGCAGGAAATGCTTCAAAAATGGGAGGCAGGGGATAAGAATGTTAAAAGTCTTTGGAAAACCATGAACACCTGGGTTTACGCGGGCTTTGCTGAAACCTATAAAAAGCTTGGCGTAAGCTTTGATAAATTCTACTATGAATCTAACACTTATTTATTAGGTAAGGATGTAATTGAAGAAGGGTTACAAAAAGGAGTGTTTTTCAGAAAAGAAGATAACTCTGTGTGGATAGACCTGACGGCTGATGGACTTGATGAAAAATTGGTTCTTCGTTCAGACGGCACATCCGTCTATATGACCCAGGACTTGGGTACCGCGCAGTTAAAATATAATGACTTTCACATGGATAAATCTATTTATGTGGTTGGTAATGAGCAGGATTATCATTTTAAGGTGTTGTTTACTATCCTGAAAAAGTTGGGAAAACCCGGCGCAGATGGTTTATTTCATTTATCATATGGGATGGTTGATTTGCCATCAGGTAAAATGAAATCCCGCGAAGGAACTGTTGTTGATGCAGATGACCTGATGGACGAAATGGAACAGACTGCTAAAGAGCAAACAGAAGCCATGGGCAAAGTAGACGGTTTTGGTGAAGAGGAAAAACTGCATTTATATCATACTATTGGGATGGGCGCTTTAAAATACTTTTTGTTAAAAGTCGACCCTAAAAAAAGATTATTGTTCGACCCTAATGAATCTGTTGATTTTCAGGGGCATACCGGACCATTTATTCAATATACCCATGCACGTATCAGGTCTGTTTTAAATAGAGCCGATGTTTTATCAATATCTAAAATAGCAATACCGGGCAACCTTGCCCCGGAAGAACGCGATGTGATTGTTTCTTTAACGCAATTTCCCGAAGTAATTAAATTAGCAGCCGAAGGATATAGCCCAGCTGTAGTTGCAAATTATGTATATGATCTTGCAAAAAACTATAATAAGTTCTATCACGAAAAATCAATATTACAGGCTGAAGATGAAACAACAAAGCAATTCAGACTTCAGCTTTCTATAGCATCTGGTAAAGTAATTAAAAAAGGGATGGGTTTGTTGGGAATTGAAGTACCGGAGCGAATGTAAACCCCCAAGCCCCCTAAAGGGGGTGTTATCAAGGAAAAAGTTTAAAAATTTTAATATCGAATAATGAATTTTGAAGTTTTTAACTTCATCATTCGTTATTCAAAATTCGATGTTCGATATTATTTTTTTAACTTGAGGTGTTTGTTAAAAATAAAGTCCCTAACCTTTTAAGCCAGGGACCTCTACAATTTAGATATTCCCCCTTTAGGGGGTTAGGGGGCTGGGCTTATCTCCAGCCTCCTTTGTGCCATCTGTAGCCACGGTTTGAATGCTCCCACGATCCTCGTGAATAAGCGCGACCTGGTCTTGGCCTTTCCCAATGACCGCGTGTGTAAGCATACCTGCCGCCGTACCATCCCCAATCACCATCTATCCAAATAGCGCCATCATAAGGTGCAACCGGTCTTTCATAAACTGGTTCTACAGGCTGATCAGCTACATAGTAACTCCCTGCACAAGATGACAGGAATAAGGATACAGCTAATGTAATCAGCAGTCCTAATTTTATTAATGTTTTCATCGGTATATGATTTTGTTATTAACATTATCATATTGACAATTGATCGTAAAAAAGGTTTAAAATATCACTTTTGGAACTTATCTGATACTATCAAATCTTTACCGCCAGGAAGATATTTATAAAATCCGTTTCCCGATTTAATACCCGTATGTCCGGCTGTAACCATGTTAACCAACAAGGGGCATGGTGCATATTTTTGATTGCCAAAACCATTGTATAATACCTGTAAAATAGCCAGACACACATCCAAACCAATAAAATCTGCCAGTTGCAACGGACCCATAGGGTGAGCCACGCCTAATTTCATTACTGTATCAATTTCTTCGACACCGGCCACGCCTTCATAAAATGTATAAATGGCTTCATTTATCATCGGCATTAGTATGCGGTTTGCAACAAAGCCCGGATAATCATTTACCTCAACCGGAATTTTATCCAACTGCCTGGATAATTCCATAATGGTTTGGGTAACTTCATCCGTAGTAGAATAACCCCGTATAACTTCAACCAGTTTCATTACCGGTACGGGGTTCATAAAATGCATCCCTATTACGTTGCCTGGATTTTTTGTCACCGAGGCGATCTGCGTGATTGATATGGAGGAAGTATTTGAGGCCAATATTGCACTGTCTTTGCAAAATTCGCTTAATTGCTTAAATAAGTTAAGTTTAATATCACGGTTTTCTGTAGCGGCTTCAACTACAAGATCAGCATTTACAACTGCTGTCTTAAGGTCAGTAAATGCTTTGATATTACTTAATGTAACTGTTTTAAGATATTCATCTATAACACCTTTTTTTATTTGCCTGTCAAGATTACCGGTTATAGTTTGTAAAGCCCTGTTTAAAGCCTCCTGGCTTATATCAACCAAAGCAACATCAAACCCATGTTGGGCAAAAGTGTGTGCAATTCCATTACCCATTGTCCCGGAGCCTATTACGGTAATATTTTTCATATTAGTGCTTATAAAATACTAAAGTCAGGGAAATTCTTTGCTTGGCAAAATAAGGATGATAAAAAGAGTCAAGAAATAAGAGTCAAGAAACAAGAGTTAAGAACCAGGAAAAATAGATCGGGGATTACTTGATTCTTGTTTCTTGGCTCTTGTCTCTAAAATTAAAGCGTTATATAATTTCCCGCGTCAATAATCGCTTTCTTATCCAAAACATTGTATTCTGGTATATGTCCCAATGGCTCAATTTTGGTATAATTCAATATAAATTCTTTGGAATAAAAGTCTTTTAATCCGTTGAAAATAAGTCCTTTTACTGGTATTTTATACTGATTTAAGATATAAATTGATAATAGTGTGTGGTTAATACTGCCCAGATAATTTTGTGAAACAAGTATAACTTCCGCATTAAGCTGTTTAACAAGGTCGATCATTAAAAAATTATTATTTAATGGAACCATTAAACCGCCAGCACCTTCAATTATTAAAGTATTGTTGGTTTTGGGAAGTATAATTTTTTCAGGCTGAATGGTTATGCCATCAATTGCTGCCGATTTATGCGGCGAAAATGGCTGTGATAATCTATATGTTTCCGGATGAAAAATGGATATTGAATTGCTTACCAGGTTTTTTACTTTGGAGGTATCGCTTTCATCAAGGTCGCCAGATTGTATAGGTTTCCAATAATCAGCTCTTAACTTTTGAACTAAAACTGTTGACACTACAGTTTTACCGACCCCGGTACCGATTCCGGTAACAAATATTAGTTTATTCGGCATCTGCTAATGTATTTATAATATTCGTTACTATAGGTTATAATTATTTATAATATCCGTTAATAAAGATATTTCTTTTTCTGTATTAAATGAATGCAGGCATATCCTGATCCGCTCACTTCCTTTAGGTACAGTCGGACTAAGAATTGGACGTACATCCAAACCGGAATTTTGCAATTGGATTGAAATTTCCTTTGCTTTTTCATTACCCTTTAATATTTGGCATTGAATAGTGCTCTCACTGTTTATTAAGGTATAATTGTCATTTTGTTTTATTTTTTGTTTGAACAGCTTGATGTTGTTTTTTAAAAGTTCAACTTCTTTTTGCGATCCCTGCAAAAGTTGATAGGCAATTTTTACAGCGGCGATATTGTGAGGTGAGGCGGCAGTAGTATAAATGAATGGGCGGGCAAAGTTAATTAAATATTCTCTTAGCAAATTGCTGCTTAATACAATTGCGCCATGACAGCCTAATGCTTTCCCAAATGTAACAATTCTGGCAAAAATCCGGTTTTGAAATGATTCATCGATTAATCCAAAACCATATAAACCAACAGCGTGTGCTTCATCAACTATTAAATTAGCGCCGTATTTATCTGTTAATTCTAATATTTGTGTTATTGGTGACGAATCACCATCCATTGAATAAATGCTTTCAATTGCTACGTAGCAAATTCCTTTAGCCATCTTTAATTTATCTTCCAGGCTATCCAGGTTATTATGGATAAAGGTATAACGGTTTGCAAAGCTTAAACGCGACCCATCAATAATTGAGGCGTGAATAAATTCGTCAGTAATAATGGTATCTCCGCGTTGGGGAAGGGATGAAAATAAGCCGAGGTTTGCATCGTAACCTGAATTAAATATCAGGCCGGCGTCACTTTTGTGTAAACCGGCAATATATTGCTCCGTTTCTTCCAGGTAGAGAGAGTTTCCTGATAATAACCTTGAACCTGTAGAACCATTTGAAGTTAATCCACGGGTTTTTATTTCTTCATCAATATTATTTTTTAGCCGGTTTGACCGGGCAAACCCCAGATAATCGTTTGAACAGAAATCTACCAGTTTGTTTTCTGGTTTTAATGTTCTGTAAGAACCTGTCAAACGTCTTTCCGCTAATTTATTTTCAATAAATATTTCCGAGGGTTTCAAAGTTTGAAATTTCTGCTAAAATAAGAAAGCGCCCGGGTTTTAATCGAGCGCTTTTTAAATTTAACTTTGTGCAGACTAATTACCACCGCCGCCTTGCATCCTGGCTCGCTGTTCATCAAGCATTTTTTGATAAGCCGTAGCCTGGTCAGGATTTAAAACAGCCTTAATCTGGGCATTGATAGATTGCCTGATTGGCGTCATGGCAGCCCTCATGGCATCTCTATCCCCATTTGAAGCCGTTCTAACACTATCCATTTTTGTTTGCTGGGTTTGCAAAATGGCAGTTATTTTAGCTGTTTGATCATCATTAAGACTAAGTTGTGTTTGCAATTGTTTCGCCCTATCTGCCGCACTCATTCTCTGGCCGCCGCCTTGTGCATGGCTTACCGCTGAAATCCCCAGAAGGAAACAGCATATTAACAAAATTCTTTTCATAGTTTTCAATTTTTTATTGGTTTGATAAAGATAACCCCTAATGGTTTAATAACGATGATGTAACTTAATTGTTGCTTTAGGAGGATAGTCATTGGTTCATTGGTTCACTAGTTCATTGGTGGAAGTATGCGATACCTTTATCCATCAGTTTTCTCGTCTAGCCAACCAATGAACAAATGAACTAGTGAACCAATGAACTAATTATTATTCTGCAAATTTGCAATTGAGCGTTGCATTTGAGTCATCATGGTGGTTAAGCTTTCTAATGTAGGTTCCGGTGGGGGTGATGGTAAGTGTGTTGAAATATAAGCCTTAGCTTTCCAAATTTCTAGTACATCCTCTCCGTCAATTTCATAAGGTTCATATACAGGATTGTCGGATACTAACTTTAACTTTTTATTTTCCTTGAATTTATTGCCAATGCGTTTATAAACTACGCCATCGTTTTTAGATATGATTACGTAGGTTTCAGCAGTTTTTACATCTGCCCAATTTTCTACATACTCTCCGATAATAATAGAACCAGACTCCAAAGGAAGCATAGAATCACCTTTTATTTCAAAAGCCCGGTAGGTACCCTGGTTAAAGATAGGCAAACTAAACTTCGGCAGCTTGGCTACATATTCCGGGTCGGCATAACCGTTCAAATAACCGGCACTGGCTTTTAAAGGTACCAGCTCAATGTTCTCATTATCTTCCTTGTCAACTGAAATACTCAGAACACGGAGGTTAGCAGGGTTGCCTTTTGGTTTTGGGGACCACTTTTCATCAATTATTTCATTGATAAAGTCATCAATTGAAACATCAAAAAATAATGCTATCTTTTTTAGTAAATCATACTTGGGATCGGCCCTTTCCTCTTCATAGGCACCCACAAGTGACCTTTTTATACCTAATTGATCTGCAAACTCCTGTTGAGTAAGTCCCTTTTTCTTTCTAAGAAATTTAATATTTGATGGAATATTTGACATAAAATTTGGAATTACTAAAATTATTAGTATTTTTATGCTCATAAAATTAGTAATTATTTTTTAAACAGCAAAATTTAATATCAAATGAAACGCTTTATTTATATTATTACTGACAGAAACCGTAAAAACCTTCATGTAGGCTTATGTTCTGATCTTTTAAAAACGCTTGATTTTTACAAAAAAATGCCTACATTATTTTTTGACAGCTCACAGCAGCTTAACCGGTTGGTTTATTTTGAAGAGATAAATACAGAAGAACAAGCAATGGAGCGGTTTAAAATAATAAGTACTTATACAAGGCCTCAAAAAGAAAAAATGATCAGACCTGTAAACCCTGACTGGGTAGATCTGACCATTGGATTAAATTTTGAAAGCGGGATAAGGGTAAGGCCGCAGTTGCGACCATCCATCAATTCATTGAGAAAAGCAGTTACTTTTTAATAAATTTCAACGCCCCGGAATTCATGCAGTATCTTTTGCCTCCCCTGTCGGCAGGGCCGTCGTCAAAAATATGGCCCAAGTGTAAGCCTGTGCTTCGTTCAATAACTTCATCGCGGGTCATACCATCGCTGTTATCCGTTACTATTTCAACCTTTTTAGGATCAACCGGTTTTACAAAACTTGGCCAGCCGGTACCGCTGTCATATTTATCATCAGAACTAAATAAAACTTCGCCGGTAGCCGCGCTAACATAAATACCTTTTTGGTGATTTTCAAAGTAAGCATTATGATAAGGAGGCTCAGTTCCGCTCTCAACCATTATGTAATACTGATTAGTAGTAAGTATTTTTTTCCATTCAGCAGGTGCCTTGCTCATTTTCCTTTTAGGATCATATTTTTTTAACTGCTGCCCGCTAATTTGTTGACATCCAAATGCTGTAATAACACTTAGTAAGATCAATGTTAAAATTGATTTTTTCATTCTATAAAGTTTTTTCAATTTAGACGAAGGAAGTTTAATATCCTTACAATACTAACTACGAAATATTTTACTGGGCGGTTGTCAACGGAGGTCTTTATATTGCTTTTATTTTGGGTACCAATACCGAACTCACTATATGCATTAATCCGTTGCTTTGTGGAATATTAAATTTGCTGATAATGCTTTCACCGCCACTTTCATCAATTAAAACAATATTGCGGTTGGAGTCAATTTTAGCGGTTAATTTACTTCCAGCAATTGTTGTAAATGTGGCCTGCCCATTGTTTGAATTAATTTTCTTTTCAATGTCCTTTGCAGTTATTCTGCCAGCAATTGCATGGTATGTAAGGAGGTAACTCAGGTCTAGTTTATGATCTGGTTTTAAAAGCGTATCAAGTTTACCCGGAGGTAATTTTTCAAATGCCTGGTTAGTGGGGGCAAAAACAGTAATGGGGCCTTTGCTTTTAAATGTTTGGGTCAATCCGGCACCTTCAATAGCATTAACAAGCAAGGTATAATCTTTTGAACAAGTCATATTTTCAATAAAATCATTCGAAGATTTCATTGATGCTCCATCAACAATCTTTGTTTTACCCCATTTAGCTTTTATCGAATCAACTACAGGAGTAACAACAACTGTTTTTTGTGCAAATACAAAAAAGCCATTTAAAACAAAAAAAATAAATATGACCCCTTTTTTCATGGCGGCAAAGCTACCATAAATATATTTAACTATTAATATAACAAATACATTTATGATACAAAGTCAATTTTTATCATGTTTATTTACATCACTGTTACCAGCCGGGAGTAAATCCTAACCCAAATACAGGTTTACTTACATCCGTCCGGTTAAAAGGAACAGCCAGATATGGTTCCAAAACAAAATAACCAAACATGTTTACACGAAGTGAGATACCTGCACTTGTTGCCGGTACACGCTGGTTAGTATTATAAATGGTTTGCCCGGTTGCATCCTTACCAATTGCATCAGGGCCGGATTGAAACTTGATCTGATCACCGGCATTCCAGGCTAAACCTGCATCAAAAAATAAGTTAAGTTCGGTAAATAAAATTTTCGATTTAATTTGTGATAATCTTTCCGGTCCTGTAAAAGGTAAACGTACTTCAAAATTTGCAACTGCTATACGATTCCCCGATAACTGATTTATTGTAAATCCGTTTGTTGGGGTTTTGTTGTTGGTTGTGTTAAATGTTTGCGCTTCATATCCGCGTATTAAAAATGGATAACCTACATACAACTGATAAAGGTTACCGGTATTACCAAAACGTCCGTAGCCGTATAAACGAGCAGCTAAAGTAAAAGGCGCAATACGTACATACTTGCGCAGGTCAATTGTTGGGGCAAAAAACTGATATGTACCAAAATCATATTCGGCTTGTATGCGGTACCGGTAACCGTTAAGAGGCGAGGCAACCCCGAAAAAAGAATTATCACCTACCAATGCTGTGTTTACATTGTAAAGTGTAAACGGTGTTAAAGTGATACCATTATTTGTAGTTTCGGAGTTATATTGTGAATTGGTTATGTGATTATGCGTATAATTAAGTTGGTTGCCAAGAGTATCAAAGGTGGTTGTATACCTATCAACCCGATAATAATACTTTGCTAGTCCTGTGCCAAGCTCAACCCTGGTTTTTTTGGTTATAGGGTAGGAGGTAAACACTGAAAGCTGGTCTTGAAAAATACGGATCAAATCAAAATTTTCGTTAATTGCAGGTACAGTTTTACCATTTACAGGGTAAGTTGTTGATACTGTACTATAATTTGCTGTTTGAAATGGTATATGAGATATACTGACTCCAAAATTCCAGCGCCCTTGCTGATTGATGTAAGTAAACTGCCCACCAAAATCATAAATTTCCCCATTTATAGCCACCCCGGCGTATATTTGATTGCGGCCTAAAATATCACTGAAAACACCTTGTACCCCGCTTGATAAACCGGCGCCAAACTGGCTTACTGATGCGCCTACGCCACTGCTTGCCAGGTAATCAAGCTTAAACTGTGGCTTATAGGGCACATTTTTTACTGAATCAGAAGGTATTTTTGGATAAGCCAGGTAGTTATTTAAGTTTGAATTGATCAGGTCAACTCCAACTGAGCGCACAGGGGGCAATGTTCCTGCACTAAAATTAACATCCTGTCCATCAACAGGTTTTGCAGTAAAGTCAGCTGATTTAGCATTATAAATAGAATACTTTTGGGCACGATAATAGGAATAAACAATATCATTATTGTCTGAGATGCTTAAAGCTGGCGAATACTCCGTAATACCACAAACACCGGTAAACAAGTCGGTCATTTGTTCAACTTTACCCGTTGCCGGAGTATATCGGTACATGTTCCGGAAACCATCACGATTGGAAAGAAAATAAATTTGTGTCCCGTCTGATGAATATTGGGGATTTAAATTATTTGCTCCGTTAAATAGTTTAATATCTGTTATTTTTCCGGTTGCCAGGTCTAATTCAGCCAGATTAAAAGTTATAGACTGTCCTGATGAACGGTCATAAGTTGTCCTGTCACTTGCAAAAATGATCTTTTTTCCATCACGGGAAAAGCTGGGCTGATAGTCCGAATATTTATCGTTCGTTAATTGCCTAACCTGTTTTGTATCAAAGTTATACAGGTATAAATCACCCTGCCCTTCCGACAAACCCTGAAATACAATATTTTTTCCATCGGGTGACCAGGAAAGGTTACTGAATTGCTCAGCTTTACCCATGGAAACATCGTCAAGAATACGCCCGTTTGCGACATTAACTACCAGCATCCGATTGCGGCCTTTATTAAACACACTGAAAGCAAATCGTTTGCCATCTGGCGACCACGTACCTGCCGACTCAATAAAGTTAAATTCATCAATATGAGTGTTCGATACTTTACTGGTTAGCTTTCTTAATATCTGCCCGGTTTTTGCATCTGCTAAAAAAAGGTCAATGGTAAATAAATTCTTTTCAGATAAAAATGCAAGGTATTTACCATCAGGACTAATAGCAGGGGCAACGTTTAATTTACCAGAATTTTTGTCGTCAATTAACCGGTGACCTACAGGTATTTGGGCTGTATCTTTTAAATAAGGTTTATAAGTTGTTTCAATAGCGTTTTTCCAGAGGCTGGATAATGTTTTTTCATCATATCCAAAGGTACGCCTTATACCATATTGCAACCCGAAACGTGCTGTATTTTTGAAGAAAGGCACAATTACCGTATCGCCATAAGTTGATCCGATAAATCCCCAGAAGGCTTCGCCATACCTGTAAGGAAAATATTTATTGCTATTGGTTAGGTCTCTTATGGTCGGGATATCATGATTCAGGTAAGCATCACGCATCCACATTGCTGTGTATGAATCATTTTTACCTAACGATAAATATTCGGCCATACCTTCTATCATCCATAAGGGCAAATTATTTATATTTTCAAAATTGGCTGAATCTTTTCCAAGCAGCAGGTGGTACTGAAAAGCATGTACCAGTTCGTGGCCAATTACGTGCCTTGTAGTTTGATTAGTCTCCATTACCGGCATAACCACACGGTTTTTTAACCCTTCGGTAATACCGCCAGTACCCACATCTATCTCACCATCAATAGCAGTAGTTTGCTGAAAATCGGGATGATTGGCATATAATATAATGGGGTTTGGTTTTTTAAAGGTATCCCTGAAAACTTGCTGATGTAAAGTATACCAAAGCTCACTTTCCTGGGCAAAGCGCTTTATCATGCTATCATTTTTTAAATAATAGTAGATTTCAAAATGGGGTGTTTTATAAACCTGAAATTTAAGATTCTTATACCTTACCTTATTTTGCCCGAAATATTGTGCCTGTGTTTGCAGACTGATTAATAATAAACTAAAAATATAGAGTGATCCAAGGAAATTTCTTTTCGTTTTAATCAGAATGGGGATATGTTTATTCATATAACGATTAAATAGAATGGACGCAATTTAGTTAAAAAGATGATTAATAGCCTTATCTAATCCTCTCCAAGGGAAGCCCCCTCTATACCTCCTCCGCCAGCAGGCGGAGAGACTTTTTATTTCCGGTTCCATTTGGGCTAGAATGAGGCAAATATAAGATTATACCAAACTCACGTTAATATATTGAATTAATTGACTCAACTTTTACAATTAGTCAATCTCCATTTACTTATAGGCCAATTAAAGCCACTATTGTTCAGTTTTCCCTGTATCAGGTTTGAGCAAAGTAGTATCTGCCGGCATAAGCAAACTGTCTGTCGCGGCTGTATCCGTTTCTATGTGCGGCGAAGGACAATTATAATTTTTGGTGATCTTTACCCATGGCTTTGGAAATAACCCGTAGGTATAACCAGATTTTTTATCGGCATAAACTTTTTGCATAAAGGCCCCAAAAATGGGGAGTGCAGTATGAGATCCTTCTCCGGTTTCTGATGTAGTGAAATGTACGCTGCGGTCATCGGCGCCCACCCAGATACCGGTTACCAGGTCTTTGGTGATGCCCATGTACCAACCATCAACATACCCTGATGATGTACCTGTTTTGCCGCCTATCTGGTTGTCTTTTTTCCATAAACCGGGATAATCCCATAAAGCCAGGGAAGTGCCTCCCGGTTCTTCCATACCACCCCTAAACATGTACAGCATTAACCAGGCAGTTTCTTCACTGATAACCTGTTCTGATTTCAACGTAAACTCATCTAATACATTGCCGTTTTGATCAGTGATCTTTGTTACCAATAAAGGGTCGATTTTTTTGCCTTTATTTAAAAATGTACTGTATGCACGAACCATTTCATAAACAGAAACATCGTTAGAACCTAACGATACTGACGGAACCGATTTTAAAGGGCTTTCAATACCGCATTTATGTGCATAGTCAACAACTTTATCCCATCCAACCGCTTCGGTCACCTGCGCAGTGATTGAATTTACCGATTTGCCCATTGCCCAGCGTAATGACATATCCTGGTATGAGAACTTGAAATCAGCATTTTTCGGTTCCCATACTTGTTCCCTGCCGCCGTCGGTGTATTTAATGGATACAGGTTTATCCGTAAACTTATCGCAAGGTGTAAAACCATTATCCAATGCGGTTAAATAGGCAAAAGGTTTAAAGGTTGAGCCAGCCTGCCGCTTTGCCTGGTTTACGTGATCATAATTAAAATGCTTATAATCAATACCGCCAACCCATACTTTTATTTTACCTGATGTTGGCTCAATGGTCATCATACCGGTATTTAAAATTTTGGTGTAATATTTAATAGAATCTACGCTCGAAAATGTGGTATCCTTTTCACCGTTCCATGTAAATACCGTCATTCGTTTTGGCTTCTCAAAATACTCATTGATTAGAGTTGTATTATTATTGTATTTCTTTTTCAGCAAGTCATAAATTGGTAAATGCTCTTCGGCTTTTAATAAAAAATCTTGTATTTCATTTCCGTTAGAATCACGCCATGGGTTTTTATTGCCCCAAAGGTTATCAAAGCGTTTTTGCAGCATTTTCATTTTTTCGGCAACAGCTTCTTCCGCATATTGCTGTAGCCGGGGATCAATAGTGGTATATATTTTTAAACCGTCCTCATATAAGTCATAATCATTATCATGACACCATTTTTTTAACCACCTTTCCACTGCCTGTCGCAGGTAAGAGTCACCCTGCCCTTCATTTTCGACATAACTTAAATCAAGTTTAATAGGCATTTGCACATAGGTATTGTAATCGGCTTTAGTCAGATAACCATATTTTTGCATTTGTCCCAGTACAACATTTCGCCGCTCCATGGCATGTTCAGGGTTATTTATTGGATTGTAGGTAGAAGTGGCCTTCAGCATTCCAACAAGCGTTGCAGCTTCGGCAGGATTTACCTTATCGGGTGTTTTGTTGAAAATTTTTAACGACGCTGTTTTAACTCCAAATGAATTATTGCCAAATGGTACTGTATTTAAATAAAGGGTAAGTATTTGCTGCTTGTTATAAACATGCTCAATTTTAAATGCGGTAAGCCATTCTTTACATTTATAAACAATAGTTCTTATAAAAGGAATGTGCTTTATTATGCCCTGCGATTTCTTTTTCCTGGTTTCGAACAGGTTCTTTGCCAACTGCTGGGTAATAGTACTGGCGCCGCGCCTGTCGCCTTTTGCGGTCGAAAGCATACTGGTAAAAAAGGAATAAAAGTCGACCCCGTGATGTTTGTAAAATCTTATATCTTCGGTAGCTACTAAGGCATTTATTATATAGGGTGAGATATTTTTAAACTCAACAGGCGAACGGTTTTCTTTATAATAACGGCCTATTAATGTTCCATCGGCATAATATACTTCTGATGATAGGGAAAGTGAAGGACTTTTAATGTCCTGCATATCAGGAGAATAGCCAAATAGCCAAAGAAAATTTAATTCAATAGAGCAGAAAAAAATGATAATAAAATAAATGAAGATGACGAAATATCTTAGAAATCGGTTTTTTATGCGTCTGAACATGCGGTAAAGATGTAAAATTATGGCCCTAAATCATAGCCGGTAAAGCAAAAACTAAGAACGTAAATTTTGCGGGTAAATTTTAGGTTAATTTAACCTGCATAATTTCTGTAAAATAACATAAGCTGCCTCCAAAAACAAAAAATGAAAATTACAGTTCATCACAAAGCTGGCAGGCTATAGCTTAAAGCCATTTATAATAATGAAAGACATAATTAATAAATTTAAGGTTACAGATGGTAAAAATTTTTCTTTAAAGAATTTTGATACAGATTATTCAGCTGATTTTAAAAAAGAGGATTCGGAAGAAGTTTTAAAAGACCTGATTGAACAGATATCAGCATTACAATCAGCAATGTATGCTGATGACCGGTATGCTTTGCTGATTTTATTCCAGGGAATGGATGCTGCAGGCAAAGATGGAGCAATAGAACATACTATGTCAGGATTAAACCCGCAGGGCTGCGAAGTATATAGTTTTAAACAGCCAAGCACTGAAGAACTGGATCATGATTTTTTATGGAGACATTTTAAAGCTTTACCCGAGTACGGCCAAATCGGCGTACACAACCGTTCGCATTACGAAAATGTGCTGGTAACTAAGGTGCACCCCGAATTGCTTATGAAAGAACACCTTCCCGGTATTTATAGTGTAAAAGATGTGGATAAAAAGTTTTGGGATAACAGGTATGAAAGTATACGCTGCTTTGAAAAGCATCTTACAAGTAACGGCACCATTATTATTAAATTTTTCCTGTATATGTCAAAAGACGAGCAAAAAGAACGCTTTTTAAAACGTATTGAAGATCCCGATAAAAACTGGAAATTTTCGGCATCGGATGTATATGAACGAAAATTTTGGAATGATTATATGGACGCTTATGAAAAGGCTATAAAAGAAACAGCGACAGACCGTTGTCCCTGGTATATACTTCCAGCTGATAAAAAATGGTTCACCAGGATCGCGATTTCAACCATAATACTTGATACTTTAAAAAATTTGAAATTGTCGTACCCAGTTTTGCCGAAAGAAGAAAAAGCGAAACTTGAAGAGGCGAAGAAAAAGTTATTGGAAGAGTAAGAGCCAAATATTGACTTTGATATCTTCCAATTAAACTTCAGCCTCTAACTTCCTAAATCAGATTCTTCTACTTTTTTCTTTAAATTTTCTTTATAAGCGATGAGATTTTGAACAATTTTATCATCTGCAGTAGATAATATCTGCGCGGCCAAAATGCCCGCGTTTTTAGCGGCATTTAGAGCCACCGTTGCAACAGGGATACCATTTGGCATTTGTAATATAGAAAGTATAGAGTCCCAGCCATCAATAGAGTTGCTTGATTTTACTGGAACACCAATAACCGGTAAGTGCGTTAAAGAGGCTACCATCCCAGGTAAATGCGCCGCACCGCCGGCACCTGCTATAATCACTTTTAACCCGCGTTCGGCAGCTGTACGGGCGTAGTTAAACATGCGATCAGGGGTGCGATGGGCAGATACGACAGAAATTTCGTAATCTACCCCAAGCTCTTTTAAAACATCAGCAGCGTCCTGCATAATATTAAGGTCAGACTTGCTGCCCATTATAATACCGATTTTTGGTTGGCTCATTTTATTTTATTTGAACGTTATTGCGAGGAGGAACGATGAAGTAATCTCATAATTGTGCATTACCGTTTACATAGTTCGCGATTGCTTCATTCCTCGCAATGACATAGTGGTTAACTAACTAATTACCTTCAAGGTTCTTTGTACAAACCTCGCCTTTTCTATCGCCTTCTCTCTGTCTGCATCAACTATGGTTACATGCCCCATTTTTCTGAACGGCTTTGTTAGTGCCTTGCCATATAAATGTACATATACTCCCGCACACTTCAATACTTTTTCAATTCCCTGGTAAATTGCAGGGCCTTCATACCCGGCTTCGCCTAAAATATTAACCATTATGGCATTATTAAGGCAAGTTGTATCGCCCAAAGGCTGGTTAAATATAGCTCGTAGATGTTGTTCAAATTGCGAAACTACATTTCCTTCAATAGATTGGTGCCCGCTGTTATGCGGACGGGGAGCAAGTTCATTTACCAATATTTTACCGTTTTTCCCCAAAAACATTTCAACTGCCAGCAAACCTACAATTTTTAAGTCCTCCGCAATTTTAGTCGCAATTTTCGCCGCTTCCTGATGTACCTCGAATGGAAGAGTAGAAGGGGAGATCAGAAATTCAACCAGGTTTGCATCTGGGTTAAATTCCATTTCAACAAGCGGAAAAGTTTTTACTTCGCCGTTTTCATTACGTGCAACAATAACGCCAATTTCTTTTTCAAAATCAATCCAGCGTTCAATAAGGCTTGGCTGGGTAAAAGCTTTTGCAAGGTATGTTTCGTCAATCACTTTATAAACACCCCGGCCGTCATAGCCGTCGCGCCTTAGTTTTTGTATATAAGGAAATGGGATATGGCTTTGTTTGAGCTGTTGTATTGATGATATGATCTGAAATTCGGCAGTTGGAATATTATTCTCCTTAAAAAATTGTTTTTGCAGGCCCTTGTCCTGGATCAATCTTATAATGCGCGGTTGGGGATATACTAAAACCCCCTCTTTTTCTAACTGCTCAAGGGCATCAACATTTACCTTTTCAATTTCAATAGTAAGCAGGTCGGTCTTTTTTCCGAAATTGTAAACGGTTTCGTAATCGCTTAATGACCCCAAAACAAACTCATCACATAGTTTACGGCACGGGGCTTCCCTGTCTGGATCAAGCACCTTTACTGTTACATTGTAATTAATAGCCTGTTGTATTAGCATGCGGCCCAATTGCCCGCCGCCTAAAATTCCTAATTTTAAATCTCCGTAAAAAGCTTTCATTACAAATGTGCAGATGTGTTAATGTGCAAATGTGCAAATTTTTTTGATGTACAGATTTTTTTGATGTGCAAATGTGCAGATTACAGATGTGCAAATTATAATTGTGTATTCTTAAATCAGTTATTCTAACATCTGCACATCTTCTCATCTGCACATTTCTCCATCAGCACATCTCAATAATATCTATATTTGCGGCATATTTACCAAAATGTTCTTTTAATGAAGACAAAAATAGCAGTAGCAAATGGGGATGGTATAGGCCCCGAGATAATGCAGGCTGTTCTGCGGATTTTTGAAGCTAATAATGTGCAGCTTGAATATGAGTTTGTAGAAATGGGAAAATCCTATTTTGATGCAGGCTATTCTACAGGTATGACACCTGCCGCTAAGGAAACTATTGAAAAACTGGGTATCCTGTTTAAGGGCCCGATGGAAACACCCAAAGGTAAGGGCGTTAAAAGTATAAATGTTACTGCCCGCAAAGTTTGGAACACTTATGCTAACCAGCGAGATTTCAGGACATTAAACGGTGTTGAAACTGTTTTCTCCAAAGCCGGAATTCCAATCAATCTTACCATAATACGTGAAAATATAGAAGACACTTATGGTGGTATTGAACATCTGTTAACTTATGACGTAGCAGTAGGACGCCGCATTATTACACGACCGGGTTCGGCACAAGTTATACGTTATGCTTTTGAAATGGCCCGCCGCAAGGGCTATACTAAATTAGCCTGCGGTCACAAAGCAAATATTATGAAGCTTACTGACGGCCTTTTCCTGGAAACTTTCCAGGAGATAGCTAAAGAATATCCTGATATTCAATCTTCCGACATTATTGTGGATGATCTTTGCATGAAACTGGTAACTCATCCCGAAAATTTTGAGGCGATAGTATTAACTAATTTACAGGGTGACATTGTATCTGATCTTTGCGCCGGCTTAGTGGGCGGACTAGGTTTCGCTCCATCAGCTAATATCGGTGATAACATTTCTATTTTTGAAGCTGTTCATGGCACAGCTCCTGATATCGCCGGTAAGGGATTAGCAAATCCTACTGCTTTGTTGCTATCGGGTATTTTAATGCTTCGTTATTTAGGCTTTACTGAAAATGCTGCTCAAATTGAGAATGCATTGCTTTATACTTTGGAAAGAGGTATACATACCGGCGATTTTGGCAACAAATCGATTCCTGCCGCCACTACAAATGGTTTTGCCAATGCAATTATCGCAAATTTAGGCAAAGTTCCTTCTGATGGCGGTGTTATTGGAAAGGAAAACCAGGATATTAAAGTAGGGCTTCAGCAACAGCTATCAAAAAATAAACTAACGGTTACCAAAGGAATAAAAGAAGAGATGGTAGGCGTGGATGTTTTTGTAGAAGCTGGTGATTTGCAGCCAAACGAACTTGCCGAATTGGCTAAGAAAAGACTGACCGATAATTTCAACCTGATAATGATCTCAAACCGTGGCACACAAGTTTGGCCAACGGGTTCAATTTATACTGAGCTGGTTAATGAATATCGCGTGCGTTTTGAAAAAAAAGAAGGCAAAACTGTTACTCAGAAGGAACTCTTACATATTGCCGCTGATTTTTCGGAAGATGCAAAGGTATGTTCGGTTGAATTTTTGATGAAGTTTGGGGATAAGATAGGATATACATTGGCACAGGGGCAGTAGATTATTAAGTCTGAAGTCTTTAGTTCTAAGTCTTAGTTATGATATAGATTAAATTTAATGTTTTTAAAAGTCAAATCTTTTAATTCAGGCCCTCTCTAGAATTCCCCCTGTAGGGGAGACTTTTAATTTACTGTCTTTTTGTGTAAATTCGTATAAATTAATTTGTGATGAGCGTATTAAATTATCCATTAAGTAATGTTCAGATAGAGTTGATGAAATTATTCAGCACCAATCTTTCTGAAAAAGAACTAATCGAGTTAAAGGATGTGTTAGCCAGGTTTTATGCAGAAAAAGCTATTGCACAAGCCGATGCTATTTGGAATGAGAGAGGCTTAAGTGATCAGGATATGGAAAAGTGGCTTAATGAAAAATCATAAGCATCGTGTTAGTTATTATTGATACTAATGTGCTTTTGATTTCTATATCCTCAAAGTCAAAATACCACTGGCTATACCAGCTTATTCTTGACAAAAAAATAAGAATAGCCTTCACCCATGATATTCTCACCGAATATGAAGAGCAATTGGCTTTACACTGGAATCCTTCGGTAGCTAACAATGTAATTCGGGCGCTAGCAGAGCTTTCAACTGCTGCCCAAATGATAGTTTATTACAATCTAAACTTAATTAAAGCCGATGAGGATGATAATAAATTTGTTGACTGTGCATTTGCAGCCAATGCAGATTTTATCATTACAAATGACAGCCATTTTAATATCTTGAAAAATATTGATTTTCCTAATATTCCCGTTTTAACTATAGTCGAATTCCAGGTATTACTTGAAAAACAGAACTACTTAAAGCAATAAATTATAATAATTCTACATCTGCACATTTCCACATCTGCAGGTCTGCATATTCCCACTATGTCACCAATTTTTTACACACTATTCTCTACAATAAATAGTTTAAGTGATAATTTTATTTCCTTCAAAACCATTTGCGTAATTAATGGTTAAAATTCAAACAAATTAATTTAGCAGCAAGTTTATAGAGAAAAGCATACTTATTAATTAAATTTTATAAACATTAAACAAATTTGTAATGAGAAAAGTGTTTTTAACGGTAATAGCTGTACTAGCTATAGGATTAACATCAAATAATTTATTCGCACAAACTACTACTGCAGCACCTGCAACTGCTGCTGCCGGAAGTGGTGATGTAGTTGCCACGGTTTCTGCCAATCCTGATTACGAGGCATTTGCTTTGGCCATCAGGTCGGCAAACCTGGGAAGTACTTTAAAGGGAGCAGGTCCTTATACTATATTTGCTCCTAATAATACCGCATTTAGTAATTTATCATCCGGTAAGTTGGATAGCTTAATGCAGGATCCTGCAAAATTTGCTACTATTTTGAAAGGGCATATAGTAAGCGGTAGATATGATAAAGCTGCTATTATTAAAACTTTATCGTCCGGAACTCCAACATTAAAAACAATGGACGGCCAAACACTTACCTTGTCTGTAAATGCAAAGAAAAACCTTGAGCTAACAGATAGCCAGGGAAATAAGGCGCAAGTTATATCCTTTGATATGATAGGTACAAATGGAGTTGTGAATGGTGTTAATGCTGTTTTGGCAAAATAATTTTTTCTTTTTGCGACCTTCTGTAGAACAAATAACTATAGAAGGTCACAAAATAAATATCTGGATATACTATATAATATTAATATAAGCTTGATCGCTAAATGATATAGTTTAAGGTATATATCTCATTTGCCTATGCATGATTGTTGCGATAAGAAATTTGTTCATACATAATCCAAGTCTATCCGGAGCTTGGCTATTAGTATCTCAGGTTTGTAACTATATACAATCTGGGACTAAATATATTTACCTTTTTTTTTATGTTTTCTTTTTATTAAGTAAATTATAAGAGAAAGAAAAGCAATTATTTCGGTAATATCCCACCAATTAAAAATATCTTTGAAGTAATTGCCGTTAGATTCGGCATTTAATAATTCAATCATTATCGTCTTTTAATTGTTATGCCAAGTTACGGCTTTAATTTGAGTTGGGACAAGATTATTATCTATAAGTTGTTTGGGATGTTTAACAGGATCACATTTGCTTTGTAATGTGTTCTGTTCTATATCTACATAGCATATGCCAAACAATTTTACTATTTAAAGCTTATGTTGTAAAGCAAGTAACACTATGAACACAGAAGATGAAAAGAACACAGAAGATGAAAATAAAGCATCAGGATTTGAAAAAGTAAGCAATACTATTACATTATATAGCGGCAGCTCACCTGTTTTTATTACAGCTGTTGGTTTGATATTGATTTGGGGTATAACCGGCCCAATTTTTCATTATTCAAATACTTGGTTATTGATTGTTAATACCGGGACATCTATTATTACTTTTTTGATGGTTTTTTTGATCCAGAAATCACAAAATAAAGAATCTATAGCTGTTCAGTTGAAGTTAAATGAATTAATTGCAGCAAGTAAAGGAGCCAGTAACCGGCTTTTAAATATACAGGACCTTAGCGAAAGCGAATTAAAAACGCTTTACGAGCACTATAAAACACTGGTGGAATTAACACAAAAAGCACAGTCAAATACCCAGAGCCATTCGGTTGAAGATGCTATTGAAGCTGTTAAAGAAGAGATTGACGAAGATTTAGAGGGGCATCAGAAATGATCTCGCCGGATGTACTCATTTAAAAGATAACGGATTTAAATAGCAACCAGTATTATTCAATTTACATGACAGATTACTTGTTGGTAATAACAAAAACAAGGGCAGGATAATGCCAATAAGGGCAGCAAGACAGTAATATTTTGGTAATAGTTTTAATTGGTTTCTTAAAACTTACAACTAATTATTAAAATTGCAGCATGAAAAATCAGACAGAATACCAAATGTTATTACAAGACGAACACTTACAAATTATTAACTTTGATAATATAAAAAAGGAGTTAAAACAGCTTAATGATGATATTTTAGAAGTAACCGCTAAACCAACAAAGCATCTTAGAAATGATTTAATTTCTTCAGTGTAAATTTATATATTATTGCTTTTTATTTTAATCATTGCTTATACCCATTTAATAAATTAATTACCCTTTTTCTGATATATTCAGCATCACATATAGGCTGTAAAGAAGAGATTAACGAAGACTTAAAGAATACAAAAGTTAATAGATACGATAGTTTTGAAGCACTACAATAGCTTAATTACGAACGGTTCTATCAACTCATTGTATTTATTGGGTTCGATATTAGATAGCAGAACCACTGCTGTCTGTTTCTGCCTATTAAAAGCCATGGATGCCGCAAAGCCTGCAGTTCCTCCATTATGCCAATAAACAGCTGGCTTAATCACATCGCTTGAACCAGCCCAACCAATAGTCATAATTACTCCAGGACGAATGGCAGCGATTTCACGAATCTGCAATTGAGAAACCTTATTTTCAGAATTTAAGGCGTCAAGTGCAAATTTCGACATATCAGCTGCTGTAGAGATAATGCCCAGGCAGCCATTGAGAATGCCACCATCCCAATAATGGGAAAAGTTGCCATCCTTATCAATTCCTTTAACAAGATTAGTTTTAATTTTATCTTTATTAAAGGCAGAATGCAGCATGTTCAATGGTTTAAAGATTCTTTGGCTTACTACTTCTGAGAACCGTTTGTTTTCTATTTTAGAAAGTACATAACTTAACAGTCCTGCACCCAAATTTGAATAGTTGTATTGTACTCCAGGTAAGTTTTCGAGTTTTAAATTTTGTGTCAGGTAAGTGATTAGCCGATCTTCATTGTAGCTCAGGTACGGATTTTCTTCAAGATAACCCGGATAGGAAAAGAAATTATCTGGTAGCCTGGGCAAACCTGAAGTATGACTTACCAGGTGTTTCAGGGTAATAGAAGGCCGGTTTTTAAGCTGGAAAGGGATATATTGCTCAATTGGATCATCCAATTTTACCTTTCCTTCAATTACTATTTGTGCAAGTATGTTGGCCGTAAAAGTTTTGGTTACTGAACCAATTTCAAATGCGGAGTTTTTATTATCTATCTGTTTAATAGCGTTCTCATTATTTAACAACCCCAAATAACTTAGTGATTTGTTTTTGATCACAGCAATTGATAATTCCGTCTGATCAGGTAGCCCAATGAGTTTATCAGTAATGTTATCTATAATGTTTTTAAAAGTAAACTGCTCCTTAGCTTGATTATCCATTATGTAATCATTGCATATACTCATTCAAAAAATTAATTACCCTTTTCCTGATATATTCCCGATCAAACATAGGTCCGTAATGTGGCGCGCCGGGTACAATAATCAATTCGTTTTTTACACCAGCCTTTTTTAATTTCTCGCTTAATGAAATAGATTGGTCCGGATTTACCGATTCATCTTTTTCGCCCTGTACAATTAAAAAAGGAGGGTCATTTTTATCTACATAAGTAATCGGACTAGCTCTTTTTGCAAGATCAGGCCGGTCTGTGGCTGTAGCGCCAAGCAATATCGATACAGGGCTGTGGGGATCTTTACTGTCATTATCTTTAAGCGATAAAAAATCCGATGGACCATAAAAATCCAATACCAGGTTTATTTTAAATTTTGGTTTTTTCCCATTAGGATAAAAGGCTTTAACATTATTATTGTTTGATAAAGCAAGCAATGAAGCCAAATGACCGCCCGCCGAAAAGCCTATTAGAGCAATCCTGCTTGCATCTATATTATATTGCGCTCCGTTTTCAAATAAAAATTCAATGGCCTGGTTACAATCCTGTATCTGGGCTGGGAATGGGGCGGTGGTACTGTGCCTGTAATCAATAGAAGCAACAGCATAGCCATTATCCATAAATGCTTTTAGGGTATTGGTCATATAACCCATGTCGGCATGTTTATCATTCAGCATCCAGGCGCCTCCATGTATCCATACAATTAAAGGGTAGCTTAATTTCTTAACAGGCGGCAGGTAAATATCCAGCAGGTGCTTTTTAAGGGTGTCGTTAGCGTAGGGGATGTTTTCTTCCAAAACAGTTCCGGCTGGGAAAATATCTTTTTTAGGGGTGGATTGGGCGGTGGCATTCAACGAAAAGACAGAAAGGCAGATTATAATTAACAACGTTGAACTTTTCATTTTATTAAGTTTGTTTGTGATTAGCGCTTAAATGTAGCATGATTTATTATAAAGAAGATATTTTCTTTTGACATCAGTAGGACTTTTTAATTTGTCATACAACGAGGTACGAGGAGAAAACCTTAACAACTTGAATAGTCCGTTATGCATGTTGTTGAAGATTTCTCACTATCGTTCGAAAGGACATTAGTTTAAGAGATGACTTTGGATTTTTCTGACTTTCGGTCTCCAATCAATCGCTCCCCTTCAATTTTTTTCTGCAACTCCAAAATAGCCCCAATCAAAGCTTCGGGACGCGGTGGGCAGCCTTGTACATAAATATCAACAGGTATTACGCGGTCAACACCTTTTACCACATGGTAACCATGTTGCCAGTAGGGTCCGCCGCAGTTAGAGCATGAGCCCATGGAGATGACGTATTTTGGTTCGGGCATTTGCTCATATAGGCGTTTTATGCGTTCGGCCATTTTAAAGGTTACGGTACCTGCAATAATAAGTACATCAGCCTGCCGTGCAGATGGCCGGGGGAATACCCCATAGCGGTCAAGATCATAGGTGGATGCAAAGGCACCCATAAATTCAATGGCGCAGCAAGCAATACCAAAACTTAAAGGCCATAAAGATGACAAACGTGCCCAATTGAGCAGGTCGTTCATTTTGGTGATTACTACACCGCCGTCCCGATTGCTATCGGAATCACTTGTCATATCACTATTCATTCTCAGGCTTTTTAAAGGTTGGTTTAAACATAGGTTTTCTTATTGGGGCTGTGCCAGGTGTGCTGGATGTGCCAGGTGTGCTGGATGTGCCAGGTGTTTCAGGTGTGCCGGGTGAACCAGCCGGTTCAACAACAAATTCTTTTACCTTATACAGGCTTTGCTCCACGTTCACCCTATCATAAAATGATGCGGGAATATAGCTATCTGTAGTAGGCATGACAGGTTTTGGTTTTATCCAATCAAGGTCACCTTTTACCCATACATAAGCAAGGCCAAGTACTAATATACCTAAAAATACAAACATTTCAATTAATGCCAGCCATCCCCAGCGCGGATCAAAATTATTCATTTCGTGACTGCCAAATACGATGGCCCATGGGAAAATAAACACCATCTCCACATCAAACAACAAAAAAACCAGTGCTATTACATAAAAACGCGAGTTAAATGGAATCCAGGCACTGCCGGTTGGCTCTTCGCCGCATTCGTACGAGGTTAGCTTTTCAGGATTGGGTTTGTCTGGCGCAATTAACCTGGTGATAAAAAAGGCAAAGCATACCATTATTATCCCGGTAATGATAAAGATGAGTATCTTTCCAAATTCTGATATTTGCGAAACTTGAGCCATGACAGCAAAATTAACAAAACAAACAGACTTTGACGCGATAATTATTGGCGGCGGTGCATGCGGCCTTATGTGCGCTGTGCAGGCCGGGTTCTTGGGAAAGCGTACGTTGGTACTGGAAAAAAATGACAAGGTAGGAGCAAAGATATTGATCAGTGGCGGAGGCCGGTGCAATTATACTAACCTGTATGCTTCGCCACAACAGTTTATTTCGCAAAATGAACATTTTTGTAAATCAACGCTGTCGCAATGGTCGGTAGAAGATACTGTCAATTTTTTTGAAACTTACGGGATAGATGGTAAAGAAAAAACACTTGGCCAGCTTTTCCCGGTTAGCGATAAAGCAAAAGACGTAGTAAACCTATTTACTGATCTGTGCAATGATTTAGGGCAAGAAATTTTGTGCGAAGCTGATGTTAAAAGCATTGAAAAGTTTGAAAATGGTTTTACAGTTTCTATGGAAAGAAATGGAAGGACTGAAAACCTATTTGCTGCTAAAGTGGTAATTGCGTCCGGCGGCTTGCCCATCCCTAAAATGGGCGCTACAGATTTTGGATTACGTACGGCGCGTAAATTCGGTTTGAAAATTAATGATACCGCACCAGCTTTAGTACCGTTAACCATAACCGGAAAGGATCAGCCATGGTATGAGCAGCTATCCGGCAGCAGTATTTTTTGCCGGGTATGGAATGACAGGATCAGCTTTGAAGAAAATATATTATTTACTCATTGGGGATTAAGCGGGCCGGCCATATTGCAAATATCTTCCTACTGGAAGCCTGGTGAGTATATTTATATCGATCTTTTACCGCATCAAAATATTGAAGATCTGATTCAACAGGAAAGGATTTTAAACGGCAAAAAAATGCTGCTGGCTTATTTAGCAGGTTTATATACCCGCAAGTTTGCTGAAGCTTTAAGCGATTACTTACCTGTTGATAAAAACCTTGCATCATTGAGCAAAACAGATATAGAAAACATCAGCAGCCTTATACATGAATTTCCGGTAAAGCCAGCAGGGGACAAGGGTTATGACAAAGCAGAAGTAATGCGCGGCGGTGTTTCTACGGGCGAACTATCCTCAAAAACTCTCGAAACTAAAAAAATGCCCGGATTATACTTTGGTGGTGAATGTGTTGACGTTACCGGCTGGCTAGGTGGTTATAATTTTCAATGGGCCTGGGCAAGCGGGTTTGTAATTGCGCAGAATCTTTAGGAGGAGGTGAAAGGTAAAAGGTGAAAGGCAAAAGGCATTTACCTTTCACCTTTTACCTTTGTCCTTTCACCTTCTTTCACCTGTTTAAAATAAGCTACCAATTTATCAATATTGGCTAATACGTAAACTTTGGCATGTATTTTATCAACCACATCCGGGTAGTCACCCATCATATCGGTCATAATGTCTTCAAAGTTTTGGTTGGTTAGCCGCTGCATTTCGGCGGGGTTGGAGCCAAAATACCAGATAGTTTTTTCTTTGCTGCCACCACCTCCAATAGGAATGGAGATTCCACCACCTAAACCACCCCCATAACCTCCTGTACCAATACCTGCGCCGATGTCAGGTTCAAATCCAATTCCACGACCACCACTGCCGCCTTCTTTGGCAACATATAACTTAAGGTCTTCATCAACCGCAACTTTGACAAAATCAAATTCTTTGTTCGACCAGTATTCATTATTTGGTGCATGGGCAACTATGAAGCTATCCTTGCCAATAACAAAGGACCTCAAATCACTTGCACTTAATTTAAAGGGATTAGCTTTAGCATCTTCTCTGAATTCTATAAAGCCTTCGCCCTTTATCGGTGCTTTACCTGAAGGGTTTATGCGGATCAGTCCGGCTTCTTTGTTGCCTTTAACATCTGTAAAATGACCGGGCTGCCATTTTTGGGCTTGTGATTTTACTGATACTATAATCAGCATAAAAAATAAAATGATTAAAATTGGGCGCATAATTATAAAATACAAATAACGCATTTTTACCTTATTTAATATGATGATTGTTGATCTAAGAAGCGACACTGTTACCAAACCAACTCCAGGAATGATGGAGGCAATGACGAATGCCAAAGTTGGCGATGATGTTTTTGGTGAGGATGAAACTATTAATGAACTGGAAGAAAAAGCTGCCAGAATATTTGGCATGGAAGCAGGGATATTTTGTCCGTCAGGTACCATGACCAACCAGATTGCAATTAAATGTTTTACCCAGCCAATGGATGAGTTAATTGCGGATCAAACAGCTCACGTTTATCGTTACGAGGGTGGTGGCATTGCCTTTAACTCCGGAGTTTCCACCCGTTTACTGAATGGCGAGAGAGGAATATTAAGCGCCGAAATGATTGAACCCGAAATTAATGCCGAAAATATTCATTATCCGCATACGAGTTTAGTAGTATTGGAAAATACTGTTAACAGGGGAGGAGGAAGTTGCTATACACTTGAGCAAATTAAACCAATTGCCACGTTATGTAAAGTCAAAGGATTAAAACTTCATTTAGATGGTGCCCGCATATTCAACGCTTTAATAGAAACAGGTGACAAGGCGGCGGATTACGGAAAATATTTTGATGGTATCTCTGTTTGCCTTTCAAAAGGTTTGGGAGCTCCTGTCGGATCAGTTTTCTTGGCGGATAAGGAAACTATAAAGTACGCACGCCGTGTACGTAAGGTTTTTGGCGGAGGAATGCGCCAGGCAGGATTTTTAGCTGCAGCTGGCATCTATGCGCTCGATCATCATGTGGAACGCTTAAATATTGATCACGCTCATGCACAAATCCTCGCCAGTGAGTTGGCCAAATGCTCATGGGTAGCAAGTGTACTTCCTGTTGAAACTAATATAATTGTTTTTGATACAGTGAAACCTGCAACTGAAGTACTACAAAAACTTGCAGGGCATGGCATAAAAGCGCTGTCAACTGCTCAGAACCGCATCCGCTTTGTTTTGCATTTAGATATACATCCTGAGCAGGTAGAGTATGTTGTGAAAGTGCTGAAAGCACTTTAGTCAGAAAGTCCGGAAGTCAGAAAAGTCCAAAAGCTTAATCGAGCTGATTTATTTAAATCCACTCTTTTACTTTCGGACTTTCGGACTTTTCCGACTTCGGACTCAAAAAACCTACTTCAACTCCCTGTCTGCTGATTGCCTTTCAACCATCCAGCCCGGGTATTCTCTTGATAATGCGCTTACCTCGTCTATCTTTTTCAAATCATCTGCAGATAATTGAATTTCAGTTGATTTAATATTTGCATTAAGCTGATCTACATTTTTAGCACCTATAATGGTACTTGTTACCCCTTTTTGCAGACGTACCCAGGCCAATGCGATTTCCGCTACTGATGCATTATGCAGTTTGGCAACCTCAGCCATCACATCAATAATATCATAAGCTTTATCTTTATTGATAGGAGGGAAATCAAATGTATCCCGGCGTGAATCACCGGCTTTTTCATTATTACGTGTATATTTTCCGGAAAGAAAACCACCTGCCAATGGGCTCCATGGCATAATTGCAAGGTTTTGATCAAGCGCAAGCGGAACAATTTCTCTTTCAATATCCCGTCCGGCCAATGCATAAAAATATTGCATACCCACAAATTTGTTCCATCCGTGTTTTTCGGCTATTCCTATAGCTTTCATTACCATCCAGGCAGGCCAATTGCAAACGGCTATATAACGCACCTTGCCGGTTAAAACAATATCGTTAAGGGAGCGTACTATTTCCTCTACCGGGGTTTTCGGATCAACACCGTGCACATATAAAACATCAATATGATCTAATTGTAAACGCTGCAGGCTTTCATCGACCGACTGAAAAATATGAAAACGTGAAAGACCGACATTATTCACTCCTTCGCTCATCCTGCCACGTACTTTAGTAGCTATTACCAGTTCCTTGCGGTTAAGCCCAAGATCTTTTATAGATTGGCCTAATAATTTTTCCGATTCACCATAAGAGTAAACATTGGCCGTATCAATAAAGTTAATACCCGAGTCTACTACGACTCTCATTAGGTCGTTTACTTCCTGTTGTTGTATTTTTCCTATAGCTTCCCATATGCCCTTTCCACCAAAGGTCATGGTGCCAAAACATAATTCGGATACCACCACGCCGGTGTTTCCTAAAAAATTGTATTTCATAAGTTTGATGATTTTTATTAAGTGTAAAATTCAAGTTTTATCATCTAATAATGGTCAGGGAATGGTCAAAATGGTGCGGCTTGATTTATTAAATCAAATTCGTTAAAGTCTTTGGAGGAAAGGTTTAGATTGGTTGGTATTCCCATTCCCATACTTCTCCGTCTCCTTCGTCAATTACGGCCCCCAAAAACTTAAAATTATTTTTAAGTAGTATCCGTGTTGAATAATTTTCTTCTGTAAATGTCCTTGCAGTGATTTTTACAGTTGGGTCAGTTTTAAGCGATAATTTCACCAGTTCAGCAGCTATACGTGTTCCTAATCCTTTATGTTGATATTGAGGGAAAACACCATAGGCAATTTCTATTTTTCCATCAACGGGCTTACCTTTAAAAGCCGCACTTCCAACTAAATTATCATTTAATTGAACATAATATCCTATCCAGGGAGGGGTATATCCAATCTTTTTAAAATAATCGACCGTTATATAAATACTATCCAAACATTCAGGATTGTCAGTAAATTCTTTGTTTTCGTGAATGTACTCATTTATTGGAATAAGCTTCATACAGCTTTATATTACATTTTTATAAAAATAAGAATAACCTTATAATGATCAGGCTAAAAAACTTAACATCTTCATTATTGTTATATCTCAAATGAATAGACTGCTCAAAAAGCTCGAAAAAATAGGCCGTGATCCAAAAATTACTGCTAAAGCCGTTGGTTTGCGTTATGTATCAGATTCTTCCCCTGGCTATACGCGCAAAAAATATGGAAAAGGCTGGAGCTATTATGATGTTGATTGCAACCTGGTAAAAGACAAAGCATTAATAAGCCGGTTCAATAAATTGATTATTCCGCCTGCTTATACAAATGTGTGGATTTCACCTTACGAAAATGGGCATTTACAGTTTACAGGTACTGATGCTGCCGGTAGAAAGCAGTATCGTTACCACGCTGATTGGAATAAGATCCGTAACCAATCCAAATATCATCGATTACAAACATTTGCCGCCAAATTACCTGCTATCCGCAAACAGGTTGACAAAGATTTGGCCCGAAAAAACTTAGATCATGATAAGGTTGTTGCCTTGGTTGTAAGATTAATGGAACTTACAAGTATTAGGGTAGGAAACGAGTCGTACAAAAAATTATACGGCTCTTTTGGACTAACCACTTTATTGAATAAGCATGTAAAGGTTGAAGGTTCAGACATAAATTTTGAATTTAAAGGAAAAAAGGGTGTTTACCATAAAGTGGCATTACATAGCAGAAAACTGGCCAGGCTTGTGAAACGGTGCAGGGAAATTCCAGGTAAGGAACTTTTTCAGTATTATAATGACGAGGGAAATCGATGCACTATAGGATCGGGAGATGTAAATAATTATTTAAAAGAAACTACCGGTGAGGATTTTACTGCCAAGGATTTCCGTACCTGGACAGGCAGTGTAAGTGCGCTTTATGCTATTAAAGCAGCAGGCGAATTTAATTCAATAACCGAGTGCCGCAAAAAAATTGTAAGCGTTTTGGATGAGGTTGCCTTAAACCTGGGCAATACCCGTACGGTTTGTAAAAAATATTATATACATCCAACCGTAATAAAAAGTTATGAAGAAGGGACTATATTTAAATATATTGAACAGTTGGATGAAGAAAAGGATGTTAATATTGTCGAATTAAATACGGCTGAAAAAGCCCTGTTAAACCTGTTGGAAAACGAAAAACTGGCCGAGGCAAGTTGAGTAGTTAATGGTTGATGGAGTTATACAAGTTAGTAAGCAGATATTGGTTGCTTCATTAGTTTATTAAATTCCTGTTAAGTGATACTTTAATTTTTTTAATAATTTGTTTTTGGTCAAGCAATTAAATAGACTATTTCCCGTTTTGCAAATTGGTTATTGTTTATTTTTTTTAAAAATCCCATCGCATTTGTTAAAAAGTTATTGAAACATGCAAAGTAATGCTTTACTTTGGTGACTTAAACGTGACATATGCTAATCAATAGAAAAATAATAATAACACTTGGTTTATTTGCCGTTGTATCACTAGTAGCGTTAACCTCAATGACGTCCAAAAACCCCGAATATAAGAATCTGAAAGTTCTGCCTAAAAATGTAACCCACGCACAATTGGGAAATTTAATGGGTGAATGGTCACGTTCACTGGGTGTACATTGTAGTTTTTGTCATGTACGTGATGAAGCGGCAAAGAAGATGGATTTTGCGAGTGATGCCAAGCCTGAAAAGGAAGCAGCACGCCATATGTTTAAAATGATGAATAAGATTAATCAAAAGTATTTCGAAGCAAAAAAGGATTCGTTGGGAATGGTGATGAGATCTGGCATTAACTGTTATACTTGCCACCGTGGCACTTCTCATCCGGAAGTTACAGTCCCTGAAGGTGAAAAAAGAGGCCCTGGCGGCCCCCCTCCCGGTGCTGGCGGCCCAGATGGCGAAAAAAAACAATAATTATCATCTGTATCCTTTAACAACCTGACCTGTTAAAGCCAATTTATTTAATAATCAATTATTTATAAAACAATTGCAGAATAGTTTGTAAATACCTTTCTGTGATTCAAAACTATATGAAATATCTTAAAGCTATATTTTACATTTTAACAGTTATAATTTTTTTTATAATTACGATCCCTTCCGCTGCACAAACCCTACCACAAGGGATTCCGCAAAATGTATCGAATGTAAACGTAAACGATTTAACGGATGCGCAGATCCGGCAGTTATTGCTACAGGCGCAGTCGTCGGGATTGAGTGACGCGCAGGTAATCCAGCAGGCCCAGGCTCGTGGGATGTCAGACGACCAGGCACAGCTGCTGCAGAAGCGCATAGCAGATGTGCGTGCAAAAGACGGTATTTTAGGGAGCCCTGGCAGTGGGAGTGATACGAGTTATCAAAGCAGCAGCCGCAAATTAAATTATAAAGACACGAGCAATCAACAGAATAGTGTAAGCACATCGTTAAAGCCAAAAATATTCGGTTCGGATTTGTTCAGGAACAAGAACATGAAGTTTGAGCCGAATTTAAAGATGGCCACTC
>JAQBOA010000080.1 GCA_028288305.1 Mucilaginibacter sp. | reverse complement strand
TCCTTTTGATTTTGAGGCGATCATTGCCTATTTAGATAGCATTGCGCCAGGCAACCCTGCTATTAAAGCAGGGATCGATATTGCCCTGCATGATTTAGATGGGAAACTTAAACAGCAGCCCAGCTGGAAATTATTGGGAAGCGATCCATCAAAAATGCCGGTAACCAGTTTCACCATTGGCATCGATACACCCGAAATGATCATCCAAAAAGTAAAGGAAGCACCGGACTGCAAAATAATAAAAGTAAAATTAGGACGGGACAGCGACAGGAATTTGATACGAACCATTCGGTCAGTAACTGACCTTCCGCTTTTTGTTGATGCCAACCAAGGCTGGACCGATTTGCAGCAAAGTCTTGATCTAACCCACTGGTTACACGAGCAAGGCGTTTTACTGATTGAACAACCCATGCTTAAAACCGATATAGATAGTAATGCCTGGTTAACTGAACGTAGTCCCATTCCAATAATTGGAGATGAAGCTGTACAACGCTTACCGGACGTTGAGAAGGCAAAAGGCGTATACCATGGCATCAATATAAAACTGATGAAATCTGCCGGGATGTATGAGGCGCACCAAATGATATTAAAAGCGAGGGAACTCGATTTAAAACTGATGATTGGTTGTATGAGTGAAACCAGTTGTGCCACACTCGCCGGTATAGCCCTTGCCCCGCAATGCGATTGGGCAGATTTAGACGGACCATTTTTGACGAGTAATAACCCTTATAAAATGCCGGAGTTTAGAGATGGGAAGTGGATGTTGGAAGATGAGGTAGGCCTAGGAATAGGGCACTAATATTCACGAATTTTATCGAATTGCACGAATTAAAGCCAATCGGATCAGATAACTTATAGGGATGTTATGGTGAGGCACTCGAACCATGCGGAGTGGCCTGAACGTATTGCAATAGCGCTAATGCATTGGCGATGTGCCTTTGCACACATGGTTCGAGGGCCTCACCATGACACCTTTTGTTTTAGTTGGAATTTGATTAGCTTAGAAACTTAAATATGGTTTAAAACTTCATAACACAATCAACCTGATCCAACCCAATCAACCACTCACCAATCCCTTAATGCGCCTCTAACCAATTCAACCCCGCTCCTATTTCAACCATTATCGGCACTGTAGTTTTTATGGCATTTTTCATATTCTCCATAATAATCGGTTTTACTATTTCCACTTCGTTGTGAGGTACATCAAAAACTAACTCATCATGTACTTGCATGGTCATGCGGGCATCCAGTTTTTGGGCTTTAAACTCCCGGTGAATATTGATCATAGCTATCTTAATCATATCCGCAGCAGAACCTTGTATCGGTGCGTTAATAGCATTTCGCTCTGCAAAACCACGTACAGTTGCATTGGCCGAATTAATGTCCCGCAAATACCTGCGCCTGCCCATTAAAGTACATACGTAGCCATTTTCGCGGGCGAAGTTCATGGTATCGCCCATGTACTTTTTAATACCTGGATACTGTGCAAAATAATTATCAATAATTTCAGCGGCTTCTTTGCGGGGTATCCCTAAACTTTGTGATAATCCAAAAGCAGATTGCCCGTAAATAATGCCAAAGTTTACCGCTTTGGCATTTCTGCGCTGTGTACTGGTTACCTCTTCCAATGCAAGACCATAAACATTTGCGG
The DNA here is from genome assembly GCA_028288305.1 of Mucilaginibacter sp. Lineage (GTDB taxonomy): Bacteria > Bacteroidota > Bacteroidia > Sphingobacteriales > Sphingobacteriaceae > Mucilaginibacter. Next base: position 8,788 of record JAQBOA010000080.1, on the reverse strand, counting down.
CTGTAGCCGTATGGATATCCAAATTTTTAACAAAGGCATCCATCATGTTTTCATCCTTACTGATCTCAGCAATAATGCGCAGTTCTATCTGCGAGTAATCCGCCGACACAATGGTATGACCGCTATCGCGCGGAATAAATGCTTTCCTTACCTCCCGCCCCCGTTCGGTACGGATGGGTATATTTTGCAAGTTAGGATTAACAGAACTTAAGCGCCCGGTAGCTGCCACTGCCTGGTTATAGGATGTATGCACACGACCTGTTTTGGGATTTACCATTGTAGGCAATGCATCAACATAGGTTGACTTTAGTTTCTGCAACTGACGGAAATCCAGTATATCCCTAACAATATCGCTTTTTGCAGCCAAAGCCAATAAAACATCTTCACCGGTTTGGTACTGCCCTGTCTTGGTTTTTTTTGCTTTAGGATCGAGTACTAATTTTTCGAACAAAACCTCGCCAAGCTGTTTTGGAGAGGCGATATTAAACCGTACCCCGGCTTTTTCAAAAATTATTTTTTCGAATTTGGCAATATCGGTTTCCAGTTCTTTTGAGAATTCGCGAAGCGTATCATGATCAATGCGCACACCTTCATATTCCATGTCAGCAAGGACATAGATCAACGGATGTTCAATCTCATGGATTAATTTTTCACTTTCAACCTCTTTTAACTTGGGTTCGAAAATTGTTTTTAATTGCAGGGTAATGTCAGCGTCTTCAGCAGCATATTCTTTTATTTTCTCAATCTCCACATCCCGCATATTGCCCTGGTTTTTACCTTTAGGGCCTATCAGCTCAGTAATAGAAACGGGTTTATAACCTAAATAGTTCTCCGACAGCACATCCATATTATGGCGTGTATCAGGATCGATTACGTAATGCGCCATCATGGTATCAAACAAGTCGCCTTTTACCTCTACATCATACCATTTCAGTATTAAAATATCAAACTTTATATTCTGACCAATTTTGGCGATTGAGGCATCTTCCAAAACAGGTTTAAATTCATTTACTATACTTTTTACCGCATCCTGATCAGTAGGAACGGGTATATACCAGGCTTCAGCAGGCTTTATGGCAAATGATAATCCTACCAATTCGCAATGATTGGCGTCAGTACCTGTGGTTTCCGTATCAAAGCAAAAACTTTTTTGCTGTTTAAGCAGTGCGATCAGTTCTTTTCTTTTTTCAGGCGTATCTGCTAAATAATATTGGTGCGGAACAGTAGTGATATTTTTCGAAACAACCTCAAACTCCGGTTCAGCTATGTCCTCCACATCAACCGTCATAGTGGTACGACCGGTAGCTACCTCATTTCCAAAAAGGTCAGTTTGTATGCCAACAGACTTCATTTCAGTAATACTGAAATCATCGCCAAAAACACGTTTGCCTAAGGTTCGGAATTCAAGCTCAGCAAACAATGGCTCCAGTAGGTCTTTGCTTGGAGCGCATATTTCTAATCCGCCTTCATCCAGCTCAACAGGTACGTTTAAAAGAATAGTAGCCAGTTTTTTTGATAACAAACCTTGCTCAGCAAACTGTTCTACGTTTTCACGCTGCTTGCCCTTTAATTCGTGACTGTGGTTTATTATTTCTTCTACCGAACCATATTGTTTAATAAGAGCCTTTGCAGTTTTTTCGCCAATTCCGGGTATGCCGGGGATATTATCTACTGCATCACCCCATAGGCCTAAAATATCAATTACCTGCTCAACCCGTTCAACTTCCCATTTTTCCAAAACCTCTTTTACCCCTAATATCTCCATTTCATTACCCATACGGGCAGGTTTATAAATGCGGATATTTTCAGATACCAATTGCGCAAAATCTTTATCCGGTGTCATACAATAAACCTGGTAACCTTTTGCTTCGGCTTTTTTGGCGAGCGTACCAATAATATCGTCAGCCTCGTAACCATCCGAAGTAATAACCGGGATGTTAAAACCAAGTATCAGTTTATATATATAAGGCAACGCCGCCGACAAGTCTTCGGGCATGGTTTCCCTATGAGCCTTGTATGCAGCAAAATCTGTATGACGTTCAGTTGGGGCCTCTGTATCAAACACTACGGCCATATGTGTAGGTTTTTCTTTTCGTAATACTTCCAGCAACGTATTGGTAAAACCCATTACAGCCGAAGTATTTAAACCGCCCGAAGTAAAACGAGGGGTTTTACTCAAAGCAAAATGGGCCCGGTAAATGAGGGCCATGCCATCCAAAAGAAATAGTTTTTTCATTGATTCTTTGATTACACTGATTCTTTTTTGATTTCACCGATTACTCATTAATGATTTCGTCGCTTGACGATTAATTTCAATGATAAAGCCGGTAACCATTCAAAATTGTGCCTTTCAAAAATACAATTTATGTTGGTCACTAAGCACTAATCGGTGAAATCAAAAAAGAATCGGTGAAATCCTTATTTAAAAGAACAATCCGGTAAATGATCATTCACCATACCTGTTGCCTGCATATGGGCATAACAAATAGTAGTGCCAAAAAACGTAAAGCCGCGTTTTTTCATGTCTTTAGCGATGGCATCAGAAATTGGAGTGCTTGCAGGTGTAGTTCCTGATAAATTATTGATAGGTTTTCCATCAGGCATAAAACCGTACAAATATTTGTCGAATGAACCAAACTCTTTTTGTACTTCAATAAACAATTTAGCATTATTTATTGCTGAACGAATTTTTAAACGGTTACGGATAATACCGACATCATTTAACAGGCGCTCCACATCATCCTCACCAAAAGCCGCCACTTTTTTCACATCAAAATCGGCAAAAGCTTTTCTGTAACCTTCACGACGACGCAATATAGTTATCCAGCTTAATCCGGCTTGTGCCGATTCGAGGATTAAAAACTCAAAAAGCTTTTTATCATCATGAACTTCTTTGCCCCATTCTTCGTCGTGATATTTTATGTATAACGGGTCAGAACCTGCCCAGGTGCACCTTTTTAAGTTTTGAGTCTTAAGTTTTGAGTCTTGAGTCATTTAGTTGTTATAAAAACGGTAAAGAATTAAGAGATTCATCTGAAGGGGGATTATCCTCAAATATTTTAATGGCGTTATTCACCAGTATTATAAATTTATTTTTAAAGTCAGTATCAGTTTTAGAATATTCGTCTACTTGCTCAAATAGAATATCATTATATCTTAAACTCGCAATCTCTTCACCTTTTTTACCTCCCTTTTCAATTGTTATTTCCAAAAGATGTTCTATTGCATTTTTTACGTCATCGTAAAGCCTTTGATATAATAATTGGAAATCTTTAATTTCACTAATAGCAGTTTTGGAATTGTACCACTTTTTAAGTTTATTCTGTATGTCTTTTGAACAATCACTTAGCTTCACGATCATAAAATCATGCGCAAATTGGTTTCTTATTTCTGCAAAAGCTAATAATTTATCTTTTTCTTCCTTAGTAAAAAGTTTTAGATCAAGAAGCAAATAAACTTTTTTAATAAATGGTAATGCAGAAGATGTGTTTCCAAACGAAATTGAATCGGATTCATACAACCCAAGTACCCTACTCAATATTCCATTTATTAGAAATTCAATTTTAACTGCATGGTCAATGACAGTCGACCTTACATCAGATATGCTATGATTTAGCATTTCTTCAATCCTTTTATCCATAATCAAATCTATAAAATAATCAGATAGCTAACCGCTAATTTCATTCAACTCATCCCAATATTCTACCGCCCGTCTGTAATGCGGTATCACAATGGACCCTCCTACCAAGTTGGCTATCATAAACACTTCGTTCATCTCATCATGGTTAACTCCTGCTTCGTGACATTTGCCTAAATGATATTTGATACAATCGTCACAACGCAATACCATTGATGCTACAAGTCCCAGCATCTCTTTAGTTTTTACATCAAGCGCACCATTGGCGTAAGTGGTTGTATCCAACGCAAAAAAGCGTTTGATATTGGTATTGGCCGATTCCATTATCCTGCTGTTCATTTTGGTACGATATTTTTCAAAATCTTCTATTAATTTCCCCATGGCTGTATATTTAGTGAGTTTTTATTATTTTTAAATGTATAAATCTTTAATTTTATCTCATTCCTATATTAATAATTTTACTCCCTGATTGTAAACCCATGGAAAGCTTATCGCCGAATATTTTTGTAAACAACTTGAACGAAACCATTGATTTTTACAAATCAATAGGGTTTCAGCTTGTAATGACCGTCCCTGAAACAGGTGATGATTTCGTTTGGGCCATGTTGGTAAATGGGAATGTTACTTTTATGTTTCAAACTTTCATAAGCTTAGGGGAAGAACTTCCCAAAATAAGCCGGAAGGACGGTGGTTCGCTTCTGTTTTATATCAAACTAAAAAAGATAAGGGAGTATTTTGATTTGATAAAAGATAAAGTAACCGTGCTTAAACCGCTGGAAACTACTTTTTACGGTGCGACAGAATTCTCCATAATAGATAACAATAATTATGTACTGACATTTGCTGAAGACGAATAATATTATTTATTTAATTAATATTAGCTTAATTTCGTTATCTTCTTAAAAACCATTAAAAGAAATTATATGAAATTTATCTCTCCTACAATTCACGGTATTATTGATTATTTCGTAGTTATATTTCTTTTGGCTTCGCCAACAATATTTGGTTTTACAGGGTTGCTTGCCATATTTACGTATGCCCTTGCTGGCATACATTTATTAATGACCATTTTAACCGATTATAATGTTGGCTTAATAAAAATTATCCCATTCCATACGCATGGTTTCATTGAATCTGTTGTTGGTGTAGTTTTAATTGCATTAGGGTACACACTTTTTAATGATAACGCAGCAGGAAAGTTATTTTATATAATTTTTGGCACCATTATATTATATACATGGTTAGTAACGGATTACAGAGGGATTTTGGCCAATCTGTCAAATATTACAATGCCAGTTCAACAGAAGGATCCCAAAACAGGTTTTTAAAATCCTGCACCTGGTTGTCTATAACTTTAACTCCTTCACTTTCCAATAGCTGTTCCATTAAATCCCCTCCGAAATGAAATTTGGCAGTCAATAAACCTTGCCTGTTCACTATCCGGTGTGCCGGGACAGGTGGTAAAGCTTTTCCGCACGCCTGCATGGCATAACCAACCATACGCGATGACCCTTTGGTGCCCAAATATGCCGCGATAGCTCCATAAGAGGTTACCCTGCCGGGAGGGATCAACCGGGCAACTTCGTAAACCTTATCAAAGAAATTTATATCATCCATAATTAATCAAAAGAAAACTTAAGATAGTTAATGTTCTTGTTTTCTTTAAGATATTTTTTTTCATAATAAGTTTTGATAGAAAGCACTTCATCGGCATATTCCGAATGATAAAGGTCTTCTGTTTTAATATGCAGATTTAAGCCGGTTTCAATAATTTTTTCGGAAGTATAAAGATGGAATCCATCATTATCAGTCTTTAAATTGATGAAGCCGCCTGGTTTTAGCAGCTGTTTATATTTATCGAGAAAACGGGGCGAAGTAAGCCGTTTTTTTTCGCGGCTCACCTGGGGTTGGGGATCAGGGAAGGTTATCCATATTTCATCCACCTCTCCAGGCAGAAAATAATCAAGAATGGTTTCTATCTGTATACGCAGGAAGGCAACATTGCTTACGTCGTCCTCCAGCGCAGTTTTTGCCCCACGCCATATCCGGTTTCCTTTATAATCAATACCTATAAAGTTTTTTTCGGGAAACATCACAGCCATATTAACTGTATATTCTCCCTTACCGCAGGCAAGTTCAAGCACTACGGGATTAGTATTTTTGAAATAACCAGTATTCCATTGGCCTTTAAATTCCTTGCCGGCATCTAACTGTAAAACGTTGCTGAATGTATCTATTTCTGCAAAACGTTTTAATTTATCTTTTCCCACTTAAATAATTAAAGTGCAAAAATAGCTTTTTGGACGCACTTACAAAGTTGCCTTTAGGGGCATGAATGGTTTTCATCTTGTTTTTGAAGAACTTCAATTTTGTAAAAGCATTATTACAAAATTGAAAGTCGATCCTGATGTAAATTGCGACATTTCATTTAACCCATCACAAACAGTTAAATGAAGCTACCTAACATATTAATATGAAAATCCACACTTTGCTTTTAACTATTTGCCTTATTGCTGGCTTATCGGCCAAAGCACAACAACAACCAGATCCAAACTTTGAGTTATATATACTGGCAGGTCAATCTAACATGTCAGGCCGGGGATATTTAACTGATGAGTTTAAAAACGAGGGTGACAGCAGGGTATATGTGCTCAATAAAGACAATAAATGGATTTTAGCCAAACATCCCTTACACTTTGATCAGCCGTATGTCGGTGTTGGTCCGGGGCTGGTTTTTGGAATAGGGATGGCGAAGGCTTCAACTAACCCAAAGATCAGAATTGGCCTTATCCCCTGCGCCGTAGGCGGGACACCTATTGAACATTGGATGCCCGGCGCCTATGATGCAGCCACAAAAACCCATCCATATGACGATGCGGTAGAGCGCATAAAAATAGCCATGCAATACGGCGTTATAAAAGGTGTGATATGGCACCAGGGCGAAGCCAATAAATATCCCGAAAGAGTAAAAATTTACCTTGCCCAGTTACAGGAGCTGATTGAGCGGTTCCGCACATTAACTAATAATCCCAAACTTCCTTTTGTAGCTGGCGAACTGGGCCGTTTCCGCCCTGAGTTTTCAGGCTTTAACGATGAGTTGACCAAATTGCCGGCAATGGTACCTTACACTGCTGTAGCTACTGCCGAAAATTTAACGCACCGGGGTGATACGGTGCATTTTGACAGTCCGTCTGCCGATGAATTTGGGAAACGGTATGCTAAGAAAATGCTGGAAGTGCAAAAGAAGCTATAACTAATTTTAGACTTCCGAAGTTTTAAAAACTTCGGAAGTCTTTTGATGCGCTACCCCTCAAAACTAAACTTCCCCATTAAAACTGGTGGATTATTTCCAATAGCCATCGGTTCACCACACAAAGCTTCATTACCCAAAAGCGCAAACAATATGGCTTCCTTGGCATCCGGGTTAATGCCCAGGCTGCCAGTATCTTCAATAATAGTCTTTGGCAATGCCTTTTTTAAATAATTGATGATGTAAGGATTTCTGGCTCCGCCGCCACTGACAAATATTTTAATATCTTCAACTTTGAAATTGTCAGTTATAAAATCAGCAATGCATTTTGCCGTGAATGCGCTTAAGGTGCAAATTAAATCCTCCTTACTTATTGCTGAGGTATCTGATTTCTTTTGGGAATTTGAAACATAATTCAAATTAAACAATTCCGGTCCCGTAGTTTTTGGTGCTTGTTCGTTAAAAAATGAATGATCAAGCAAAGCATTTAATAAATGCTCACTGATATTTCCAGCGAAAGCGATTTTCGAATCCTCATCATAAGCTACATTAAAATACTTCCGGCAGGCTGCATCTATCAGCGTATTGCCCGGGCCAATATCGGTACACATAATATTGGCGTAATTACTATCGGCAGGTAAAAAGGTAAGATTAGCAATACCGCCGATATTTAAGAGTATTCTGTTTTCTCCGGTTTTGCTGCCCAATAATACATCGCCATACAAAGCCAAAGGCGCTCCCTCTCCCCCGCCTGCGATATGCTTCTGTCTGAAATCACTAATGGTTAAAATCCCTGTTTTTACTGCTATGTGATCCCCATCCCCTATTTGTAAGGTGGCATTTGGATAAGCTGGCTGTTTATGTAATCTTTTTGGTGCATGATAAATAGTTTGTCCATGACTGGCTATAAAATCAACATCTTCCGATTTTATTTGCCATTCCATAAGCGCCTGCAAAATAAGCTCACCATGAAAAATTCCGATATAAGCATTAAGCAGGCAAACCTTTTCAAGGTCGGCGTCTTTTTTGGCAAAAACAGATTGTATTTCTTTTTTGAATTCTTCTTTGTAAGGAATGGTAATAAATTTAAGCAGTGTAAATTCCGTTTTTAAACCGCTTCCCTTAAACCGGCACAAAGCAATATCAAGCCCATCGAGCGAAGTACCGGACATCAGGCCAATACCAATTTTTTCTGTTTTTTGTGCGATTTTGAAAAGCTTTTGCAGATTCCGGTTTAAAGATGACATGGGCTTAATTTAGTTATTTGTTAATTAAATGCAAAAGTTAAAAATAGCGATGGGTTTTAAACAAATAGAAGACTTAAATTCATTTACAAGTCCCAAAACATTATTTTATGGATTCATTTAGTACTTGAATCACCTGGCGCACCCGGTGCAGGGTGGCACAGGGTGGAACAGCCTGGCACACTTCAGCTTTAAACTCTTCGTTATTTTTTTAATTAATATAACAATACTATCTAAACATATCTGATATATTTGTTTCAACCAATTTTTTCTAAGTCTTACGCTTAAAGTCTTAATTCTGACTTTGGACTAAAGACTTTAGACTAACGACTTCCCACATGGCGCGATTAAATTTATTAGAAGAGACCCGGTACGAGAAGCTGCCGGTAACCGTATATCCGAATCAGAAAGCAGGCTCGCTGGCCGTAGCAGGGCGCATAGCCGCCCTGATCCGCAGCAAAGAGGCCAAAGGCGAAAAAACGGTACTGGGCCTGGCAACAGGGGTAACCCCGATCGGCGTTTATGCCGAGCTGGTGCGTCAGCACCGCGAAGAAGGGCTGAGCTTTAAAAACGTGATCACCTTTAACCTGGATGAGTATTACCCCATGAAGCCCACAGCGGTACAAAGCTATGTCACCTTCATGAACGAAAACCTGT
>JAQBOA010000078.1 GCA_028288305.1 Mucilaginibacter sp. | reverse complement strand
GGTATCCGGGCTGGTGCGAAACCTGTAACCGGTATGCACAGGAAATAAACTCGCCGCAATCCCAAAAGCTAACTGAAGGCTCTAACGTTAAAATATAGGTAATTGAGGCAATTGCAAAGCAAACCCAACCCAACAGATTATTGATCTTTTGATATTGCATGGTATGGTTAATGGTTGATTTAGTTTATTAAGTTAATTAAGTTAGAAATATGATAATTAAATTTATATCCTTTCCCTTATAACTACTCACATAATCAACCATTCACCAATCAAATTAATTATCAGCAATGAATTTCTATGTAATTTTTTAAATAATGTTATTATTTAACACCTCTTAACATACTTTAACTAAAAATTGGAGATTTTTAACATTTAAAGAGGGCGACAGACCCTGCATGACATTTAGGATGTCAAATTTTCCTTAGGCTGGAAGTGGAACTATAATTTGAAAAAAGAAACTGAAACTGGGCTAAAAATTTAGCAGCCCTTTAACTTTTGATTAATTCACTTTTTTTAAACTCTTCCATTTTATTATCAATAACTTTGATTGATTCTTCAACAAGATTGATAAATGAATTTGTTTTTTCATCTTCAGCCCTTTTATTGATTAAATAGTTGTGAATTTCTTTAAGCCGGTCCTTTGATCTTAAAAACTTATTTAAATCAGCCATAATGCTAGCTTGTTTTATTTTCTTATACCTTAAACGGTTTAAATGGAATAGGGTTTAAAATGATTTTCAACAAAACGCATTTTATTAACAATTTATTATTTTAAACTTTTAAATTACTTAATATTCATAGCAAACTATTAAGCAATTTTTCTTTATTGTTAAGAAAACTATATTTTTACTATTCCAAATATATAAATTCATGCAAAGGAGAGATTTTATATACCTATCTGCTTATACAGCTGTAGCTTTAGCTATACCGGCAACACCAGGTTGTGATTATAAACAAATTGATGTTGAAGCACAGCCGCTTTTCTTTTCGCACCTGGCTGATGTTAAAACCATTATTGCAACGGGAGTGGCTTATAGAAAAGCATACAGTGAAGAAGACAACAAAAACAAACTTACTGAATTACTTTTGGCAAACAGCGCGTTACAATCATCTTCTGATGATAAAGCAATCCGGTCCATGCTAGAAAACAAGGTTGAAAACGATTTTAAAACCGGTAAAATTGCTGTAGTTAAGGGTTGGGTACTTTCTTTAACCGAAGCACGGCAATGTGCCCTTTTTTCTATCCTGCAATCTTAAAATATACAACCAAATGCATTTTGACGCAAGGAATATTGATAACAATACGGTTATTGAAGGGGATATCTGTATTATAGGTGCCGGTGCTGCAGGCATTAGTATGGCCCTTGAGTGGATAAATTCGGGCCATAAAGTAATTCTGCTGGAGGGCGGAGGATTTGAGTATGAAGATAAAATGCAGGCATTGTACAAGGGTAAAATTACCGGCCAGCGGTATTATCCTCTTGAATCGGCCAGGCTTCACTATTTTGGAGGGACAACTGGTCATTGGGCTGGCTTTTGTTCGCCCCTTGATCCTATAGACTTTAAAAAAAGAGATTGGGTTCCATATAGTGGATGGCCGATACGGCGTGAGGACATGGATCCCTTTTATGAAAGAGCACAAAGCATTTTAGATCTGGGGCCTTATAAATATGATGTAAAATATTACCAGCAGCAGGACAAGTCATTAATATCACTTCCCCTCGATCAGGATGCTGTTTATAACAAAATGTGGCAGTTTAGCCCGCCTACACGTTTTGGCACTAAGTATAAAGATACCATTATAAACGCACCAAATATTTATCTGTACACTTATGCAAATGTTACTAATGTAACCGCTAACGAAAGTGTTTCAACTATAAAAGAAGCAACAATTAAAAATTTTGCAGGTAAACAACATACCGTAAGGGCAAAGTATTTTGTATTTGCGTGTTGCGCAATACAGAATGCCAGGCTGTTGCTGTCCTCCAACCAACAGGCGCCAAAAGGATTAGGAAATGATAACGACCTGGTAGGCCGTTATTTTATGGAGCATTTGGAAATAAAATCTGCAGAGATGTGGCTTACCAAACCCGACTTGTTAAAATTGTACATGATAGATTATGGCAAAACAAAATACCGTGCTGAGTTGGGTATCAGTGAGCAAAAACAGCAGGAGTTTAAAATTTTAAATGGCACCGCCTCTTTAACTCCTTTAGATATAGCAAGACAAGAACCTGCAATTATTGACATTTGGACTGACGATCAAAAAGAAAGAACTAAAAATCTGGATGAGCTTGATAAAAAAGGAGAGAAATATAAATCTGCAAAAGGTTATAAAAGTTTTCAACTTTTTACCCGGATAGAACAAGCACCTAATCCTAATAGCCGGGTTACATTAGATACAGAAACCGATGAATTAGGGATGCGGCGTACAATGCTTCACTGGGAATTTACGCCACTTGAAAAAAGAAGTATCCGCAAAATTTATGAAATAATAGGACAGCAAGTAGGGATTGCAGCAAAGGGACGTATTAAATTAATGGATTATTTGCAGGATGAACATGATACCTCATGGCCTTCTTTTACCGGCGGAGGATGGCATCATATGGGTACTACCCGGATGAGCATAGATGCCAGGCAGGGTGTAGTTGATGCAAACTGTAAAGTACATGGAATTAACAATCTATACATGGCAGGATCTTCCTGCTATGTAACTGCGGGAGCACCAAACCCTACGCTAACCATTGTAGCATTAACGCTGCGGCTATCAGATCATTTAAAACAAAAAACCGGGATGAAAGCGTAGATACGAATTACGATTTAAGATTTACGATTTAAAGCATTGTAAACTCAATTTTTGCGTAACGTATTTATCGCAGCAACAATAATAGAAAGAAGTTCGTTGCCTTCCTTATATATTATTGCGATTTTTTCCTTAAAATCAGGATTTAATTCAACAAGTAACTCTAAAAAGAATAATGTTTCATCTAACTCCTCTTCAACTATCTTTAGTTTATTTATAAAATCAGCTTTTGATTTTGCCCGACATGCAGCCCTGTAATTGGCACCGGTGGAACTTGCGCTCCTATTTAATTGATCTGAGTAATTCTGTTAACTAAATTATTAGGAAGAGAAAGTACCAATCTTGCATTTGCAATTGAATAGCTTTTAGTTCTTAGCTTAAGCTCTTCCTTTGTCATATTTAATTAAACTGGTAATCATAAATTAAAACATTATATCCAAAGTTGCAAATCGTAATTCGTAAATCGTAATTCGTAAATCTTATTACTTATTCGTTTTCAATTGCTGAAAATACTTCCAGTAAAATATCCCATTTATGGCTGGCGTCTAATTCCCAAACCCGTACATAATAAAAGTTACTAACAATGTTTCCCTTTTTCATCCGGGCTTTTCCATAACTATAAGCCAGATCATTACTGGTTGCTCTGCCGGCATTTATTGTTTCAGCAGTAATAGTTATATCTTCATTATCGATAAATTTCATGACCTTATCCTGACCCATGAGTGGTTCAAACCCCGGAAAGTAATACCGGCCTTCTGGACTTAAAAACTCTTTATAGGCAGCTAAAGTTGAAATAGATAAGGAATGATTGAATAAATTATCGGTAGCCATAATAATTTTCTTTCCGGCAAACGGATCTTTGCTAAGTGCAACTTGTTTGGTCGAAGCAGGATTTTTGAAATCAATCAGGGCTTCCTGCTCAACTTCCGGGTGTTGAATACCGAGATTAATTAATAATCTCAATTTATTATCAGCATCACTACGCCATATTGAAACATAATCACCAAATACCTTATCAGTGTCATTATTCCCATTTTGGTAAACGTATGGGCCAGCTGTAAATGCCAGGTCACCATTTGCCGATATACGGGCAAAATTCGGATGTGCGACTAATGTACCTGCCTGCTTATCAATATTGTTATAAAAATCGGTTATTTTAACCACATCAGGTTTAAAAACTATGCCTTCAGGGTCTGCCACAGCTAAAAATCCGCCTTTTATACCCTTTTTTTCAATTGATTTATTGAAATTCTTTTCAGCATCTATTACATTATTAACATTTGCTGACGCCGATTGTGCAGATACAAACTTGCTTGAACTTATTAATATAATTGTTAATATAACTGCAGCTGATAGAATCTTTTTCATTTTATATGGATATTATTCGATTTTATTTTTTTGTGCGATAATGTAAACAAACCGCTTTTTTAATTGGGACGCAGTACTAACGTTTTTTAATCAATTAAATTTCGCTTCTGACTCAGAACTAACGTTTAATATTAAATTTTACTCCAGTTAGTACCTTCTTTACTGTCATTTAATTGGAATCCTATTTTTTGCAGACCATTTCTTATCTTATCAGAAGTAGCATAGTCATGGTTTGTTTTGGCCTCATTTCTTAATGTCACTATCAGGTTTAATATTTTTGGAAGATCATCATTGGCTGCCTGTTCATTTTTTAAGCCCAAAACGTCGAACACAAAGGTTTTCATCAGTTCCTTCAAAAGCTGCAGGTTAACAAAATCTATTTTTAATTTTCCATCATAAACCGAATTGATGATCCTTGTAGCTTCAAAAAGTTCGGCTATTAAAACCGGGCTATTAAAATCATCGTTCATCGCCGCATAGCAACGTTTGGATAATGGTTCGATCTCTATCTCCGTTATAGGTGATTCTTTTAAATTATCAAGCAAAGTAACAGCATTCATTAAACGTTTAAACCCTTTTTCAGATGCTTCCATTGCTTCGTTGCCAAAATCAAGCGTGCTTCGGTAATGGGCCTGGAGCATAAAAAAACGTACTGTCATAGGACTATAACCTTTATTTAATATAGAATGTTTGCCGGTAAAAAGTTCGTGAGGTAAAAAACTGTTGCCAAGCGATTTTGACATTTTTTGGCCATTTACAGTAAGCATATTGGTATGTATCCAGTAATTAGCAGGATTTTTACCACAAGCGGCTACATTTTGGGCAATCTCATTGGTATGGTGAGTAGGCATCAGGTCAATTCCGCCGCCATGTATATCAAAGTGCTCGCCCAGGTATTTGTTACTCATTGCCGAGCACTCCAGGTGCCATCCGGGAAATCCGATGCTCCATGGCGATGGCCATTTCATTAAATGAACAGATTTAGCTTTTATCCATAAAGCAAAATCCAATTTTCCATGCTTTTCCTCCTGACCGCCCAGAGTGCGGGTATTATTCAGCAGGTCTTCCAGGTTCCGGCCATTCAAAATACCGTAATCCTGTGTTTTATTATATTTTTCAACATCAAAATAAACAGATCCATCCACTTCATAAGCATAACCTTTGCTTAAAATGATTTTTATCAGTTCTATTTGTTCAATAATATGCCCGGTAGCAGAAGGCTCAATGCTTGGTGGCAGGATATTAAATATTTGCATTACCTCGTGAAATCCAACAGTGTACTTTTGTACTATTTCCATTGGTTCCAGTTGCGCCACTTTGGCTTTTTTTGAGATTTTGTCTTCTCCCTCGTCTCCTGCATCCCCTTCCAGGTGCCCGGCGTCAGTAATATTACGGACATAACGTACCTTATAACCTAGTTGTGTGAGGTATCTGAAAATAAGGTCGAATGATAGATAGGTACGGCAATTTCCTAAATGTACGTCACTGTAAACTGTAGGTCCGCAAACATACATACCCACATGCTGCGGATTCAGCGGTACAAATTTTTCCTTTTTACGTGTTAAAGTATTGTAAACAAATAAATTTTGTTCCATTTGGCAAACTTACATTTTTAAGGTAAAAGGCGAAAGGGAAAAGGTGAAAGGTGAAAAATTTAGGTAAAAGGAGAAAGGCGAAAGCTGAAAGGCGGAAGATAGTATCAAGTATCTAGTACAAGATAGAGCCGGAAAACCACCCCAAAAAACCTTTTAACCTTTTGCCTTTCAGTTTTAACCTTTCGCCTATTTCTTCAGTCCAATTTCTCTTAAGCGTTCATCAAGGTACTCACCTGCTGTAATATCCTCATAATGCTTGGGATGATTTTGATCAATACATAAGGTTAAACAGGTAAGATTCATAGATGACTTTGGATGAAGAAAAAACGGCACCGAATAACGGGAATATTTCATCATTTCGCGCGGAGGGTTCACTACACGGTGCGTAGTTGATTTCAATTTGTTATTGGTTAAACGCTGTAACATATCACCTACGTTTACCACCAGGTCCTCACCGTAAGCTTTTACAGGGAACCATTCATTTTCGCGGGTCAGCAATTCAAGGCCATCGGCGCTGGCGCCTATTAAAAGAGTGATCAGGTTAATATCTTCATGTGCCCCGGCACGTACTGCATCTTGGGGTAGCGAATCCGGATCGGTAATCGGGAAGTAATGCAGGGTGCGCAGGATAGAATTTCCGTTGTGTACTTTATCGTCAAAATAATTTTCGGGCAAGTTAAGGTATACTGCAATTGCCCGTAGTAAGTAAATTCCGGCCAATTCTAACTTTTTATAAACCTCCAGTGTTGTTGGGTAAAATAAAGGCAATTCATCAACTATCAGATTATCCGGATAATCCTTTTTTAAAATATTGTCAACTGTAACAGTTTGCCCTATTTGCCAAAACTCTTTCAAATCCGGTGCTTTATAACCTTTTGCAGTTTCTTTTCCTTTGCTGGTATAACCCCGCTGACCTGCAAGCCCGGGTATTTCATATTTTACTTTAACATCATCCGGCAAAGCGAAAAGTGCTTTTACCTGTTCATATAATCTGTCAATCAACTTTTTGCTCAATCCGTGATTAGTAACTGTAACAAATCCGGTTTCATTAAAAGCTCTTCCAATGTCGTCTGAAAATTGTTTACGCTGGTTTGTATTACCTTTTATATAGTAATTTAAATCGAGCCTTGGAATATTAATTATACTCATAATTACCGTTTAGAATTTTAGTAAAACTATTTAATTTAAAAATACTTATATAAAAATTGTGTAAAAAAATATACCTGCATATTAAACCTTATCCTATTAAATCATTCAAAATTAAAACAATCCACAGCTTAGACCTTTTATACTATCAATTATAATCTATTAAGTTTACCAATTATGAGAGCATTAAATAAAATATGGGGAATTGTTTTACTGGCAGCATTATTAGTGCTGGCCAACCCCAAAGTGAGTAAAGCACAAGACGGCGGGTATATTTCAGACCAGGAATTTTACGATAGCTTACAACCATATGGTACATGGGTTGATGACCCTGACTATGGTAATGTTTGGATACCTGATGCAGAAGAAGGCTTTAGACCTTATGCCAGCCGCGGGCATTGGGTACAAACCGATTATGGCAATACATGGGTGTCAGATTATCCGTGGGGATGGGCAACCTTTCATTACGGACGCTGGCGTTATGATAATTATTATGGATGGGAGTGGGTACCCGGTCACCATTGGGCACCTGCCTGGGTTAGCTGGCGCCATGGTGGAGGGTATTATGGCTGGGCTCCATTAATGCCCGGTATAAGTGTCAATATATCGTTTGGCAGAAGTTACCGTGTACCCGATGATTATTGGGTTTGTGCACCGGCAGCTTATATTGACAGGCCGAACATTGAAAATTATTATGTACCGCCTTCGAGGTCGGTTACTATAATACAAAACACAACAATTATTAATAATACCAATGTTTATAATAACCAAACCTATGTTGCCGGTCCTCCTCCACAAGAAATCAGGCAGGCAACACATCAAAATGTTAGGATTTATAATATTAATACTGTTAACAGTCCTACAAATGTTACCGTTAACAACATTCATAATAACACTATAAATGTTTACCGGCCTGCAGTTCAGCAAGCCCCTAATGCTCATCCGGAAAGAGTTGTTGATGCTGTTGCTTACAAACAACAAAACCCTGATCGTCCGATTGCAAACAGAGTTTCACAAGGTGTACCGGCATTTAACCATAATAATGCGGCGAGATTGGCCATGGTTGCAAAAGCTCCGGCTCCTGATAATAAAGTTGTACGTGTTAATCCGACAAATAACCGGCCGAACGTTGCTAGCCCTAATCCACAAGGACAATCTGCTGCTACAAGGCAACCGCAAACAAGGAACAATACTCCTTTACAACAACAGGATCAATTGAAAGCGCAGCAGGCTCAGCAAAGAACTCAGCAACTCGATCAGCAGGCGCAACAGCAGGCTCAGCAAAGAACTCAGCAACAAGGTCAGCAAAGAGCGCAACAACAAGCTCAACAAAGAACGCAGCAACAAGATCAGCAAAGAGCGCAACAACCAGCTCAACAAAGAACGCAGCAGCAAGCTCAACAAAGAACGCAGCAGCAAGCTCAGCAAAGAACACAGCAACTCGATCAGCAAAGAGCTCAACAACAGACGCAACAACAAGCTCAACAAAGAACGCAGCAGCAGGATCAGCAAAGAGCGCAACAACAAGCTCAGCAAAGAACACAACAGCAGGATCAGCAAAGAGCACAGCAACAAGCTCAGCAAAGAACACAGCAACTCGATCAGCAAAGAGCTCAACAAAGAACGCAGCAGCAGGATCAGCAAAGAGCTCAACAGCAAGCTCAGCAAAGAACTCAGCAACTCGATCAGCAAAGAGCACAACAACAGGCGCAACAACAAGCTCAACAAAGAACGCAGCAGCAGGATCAGCAAAGAGCTCAACAACAAGCTCAACAGCAGGCTCAGCAAAGAGCTCAGCAGCAAGCTCAGCAACAGACTCAGCAAAGAGCTCAGCAGCAAGCTCAGCAACAGGCTCAGCAAAGAGCACAACAGCAAGCTCAGCAAAGAGCACAACAACAAGCCCAACAGCAGGCTCAACAAAGAGCCCAGCAACAAGCTCAGCAAAGGGCACAGCAACAGCAACAGCAAAAACAAAAACCTCGTCCACAGGATCAACCCAGGCAGCAATAAGCCGGAAACTATATTTTAATTAAAAAAAACAGCACTTATAATTAATTAGGTGCTGTTTTTTAATCAAGGTATTAATAAAATCAATCTTAATAGAAAAAGGACAGGTTACCAATTATGGAGTCCGGTCCTTATTTATTTGTTAAAATAAAGTATAATTAAATCTGCTATCCAAAGAAAGGCCCTACAATTGTTAAAACAGAAGCCATATCCAAAGGTTCGTCAAAAGCTTCACAGGCCACATTGTAAGGTGTTGTTGATCCGTAAGCTGAAGCAAGTTTGGTAACATCAATTCCACCTTGCATAACATTGCTTTCTGCCGGATAACCCGAAGCACCAGCTCCGTAATTTGCATTGGCAGCGGCTATACCTGTGTCATTTGATATACTCGCGCTGCCGGTTATCCATGGGGTGATATTAACGCCATGCGAAGCCCTAATCTGACGGATAGCTGATGCATGGCGTGCTTCAACCGCATGTATTGATAATGCTGCCGTCAATATTGTTTGATTACCTATCAAATTAGGCGCCTGACCTTTATAAGCACGTACACCTGTATCTTCAAATACATTAGCAACGGCCATAAATGTGGTATAATCTGTTAATACATTCGGAAAAGTTCCTTTGGCTGTAAGATCAATTGCAGGCATTGGTATGGCGGCGCTGCCTAAAACAGATTTCAAAAACGTGACATGCTCATTTTCATCAGCTTGAATGGTTGCAAAAACGCTGGCATCAGTTGCAGCAATTAAACCTGTTGAAGCCATACCCTGGTTGTAAAAATATGATTCCAGATATTCTAATTGCAATGCAAAATTCAAAACAGTACTTACTGAGGTTGTGGCTGTTGTACCATAGGCTTTTTTAAATATAGTTGCAAATGCCAACGGCAATGCAGCTACCGCTACTTTTGAGCCAAAACTGGTTATATTTTTGATCGCATCGCGGCGCGGGCTCATGCGCTCGTGAACCTCAGGATCAACTTTTTCTATTTCTTTTAATATGTTAAATAAGTTCATGAGATGTGGGGCTAATGAGTTAATATGCTACATAACCAAAGTTGGATGCACTTACCTTAATTTTCAGATAGGTATTGGCCATTGGCAAAACCTGTGCTATTGTTAGCGAATTATTCAAGCCGTTTGAGGCAACGACGTCACTCCCAGCAAAACTTCCCGGGTTAATAAGATCACGGATCAGCGCGGCGTGCCTGGCTTCTACTGAAACAATTTTGCTTGCCAGTATCAGGTAATTTGGATCTTTAAAAAGGTAAGCTGCGCCATTGTAAGCCATTACACCTAAATCTTCAAATGTTTTGGCTGCACCAAGCACACTTGCACGGCTGCTAAAATTAATAGAGCTGAAATCAGTGGTTAAATTAATCATAGCAGTGCTTCCAATTGCAGCTTTTAAAAAATTACGGTGCAATATTTCATGATCACGGATTGATGTAAGGTAAGACAACTCTGTACTGCTCATCCCGCTGTAAGGTGAGAGTATTACCTGCGTATAAAAGGCGGCTTCCAGTTGTTCAAGGGCATAAGCATAATTCAGGATACCAATATCACCCACACCAATATCAGTACCACTTGGGCCAATCCCATGATCTTTGTGGCAGGCGGCAGTGGATAATAAGCCAACAGAGGCTGCGCCAACTCCGGCATACCGTAAAAATGATCTCCTGGCTATTTTGTTGCCGCCCGCGCTTTCTTGTGGTTCTGTTTTCATAAGTTAAAACGTTTAGTTTATAAATAGATGTTAATTTATACTTGTATTTACGTAGCCGAGGTTATGTTCGATTTTTAAATTTCCTTAAATTAAATTATTGGCAAAAAAAGGAAAATATCTATAGCTAATTGATGAAAATCATTTTGTAATAATTGTAAATAATAAACATCTTTTAGCGCAAAGATTTTTTGAAATTAATAACGAACACTTAATTAGCATATTCCGGCGGCTGAATATGGCAATATTAATCTAAAATACCTGATTTATTTAAATGTTAAAGGCGTCGGCAGATCAAAAATTTTATTAAATAAAAAAGGCCGGAATACTCTCGCAGTATTCCGGCCGTACATCTACCTATGAAAACAACCCTTGGGAGGGTACAGTTACTAATTCAAAAGCGATGCCAGTTAACAAAACCGCCCTTTTAATCGAAAAACGCCCACATTTTACTATAAAGATTATTATATCGTAGAAATCATTTCACACAAAAAGGGTATAATTTACACGATAACCATTATTTAAATAAACTTTAAATGATTGTGTATAATATTTTAGGTTGTTTTTTTGCCTTATTCACTTTTTATATTCAGTTCGTTTCAGTCTGTCGAGTCGCTGTTTTTTATGCTTGCACACAATAGTTTCGGCTTGGCGTAGTGGCGGATTTCTTGCAGTATCGCTGATTAGAATCCCGTCAGCCGCCATTACGCCAAATCATTGTTAGCGGCTGGCATACTTTCGCCATGAAGCATTTCACTTGAATGTCCGCAGAAAATTTTGTCGGAAGCAATTTACCTTTTCGTGATGTTGTTAGGGTTCATTCTATTCATTTATTGATTAACTGAAATGATTTTTCTATCAGCAGGTCTGAAATATCATAATAACACAATCAGAATTAGAGATACCAACGAGGGAGCTATTCATTAATTTATTTTCTCATCAAATGTACTAATCATCTAACCCCTTTCCATCGAGAATTTGCGGTATATATTTTTCAACCCTTGCATCACGGGTTCTGGATTGTTTGGGCTGAGAAAAATAAAACAGGTACCCCCTTTGCCTTCCCGGCGTCAATGCCTCAAAAGCAGTTTTCAGGGCAGGGATCCGATCCAATTTACTTTGAAATTCTTCGGGAACTGTGAAATCTGCAGTCGTTTTAAGGGCTACTTTCAACCCCGCCTTTTCCACTTCTATGGCTTCATAAATATAGGCTTTCACGATGGGTTCCATCTCAACTATTTCCAGAACATTGGTGAAACGGATCTGGCGCCCCGACTGCACATTCTCAGTTTGTTGGATCAAAATACCATTGGCATCATTTAACAAGGCGCCTTTGAAAAACAAAAGCGCACAATATTCCTTAAATCCATGGATTAAAACTATGTTTTGTTTGTTCAACGTGTAACAGGGACAACCCCACTTCAATTCTTCGGTCAACCCGCAGTCAAGCATGATCATTCTTAATTTCTCATATTCTTCCTGCCACTGTTTGGCTTTATTAAAAAAGAAATCAACCTTAGGATTCATTCTATTCATTGTCGTAGTATGTTATTTATGAAAAATTTAGACGTTTAGCGAGCCGCGGAAGCCCCTGGCGGCGTAATAGGATTCTGCCCCGTTGTGATAAACAAAAACCGTATCGTACCGACGATCACAAAAGATAGCGCCACCAAGTTTTCTGATTCCAGGAGGTGTTTTTACCCAGCTCGACGTTTTCGTATCGAAATTTCCAAGTTTCTGCAGATCCCGGTATTGTTCTTCCGTCAAAATCTCAATGCCCATGACAGCTGTCATATCAACAGCGTTATTTTCCGGTTTAAATTTTTTCCTTGCCTCATGCGCTTCATGGTCGTAACAAACATTTCTGCGGCCTTTTGGACTTTCCGCTGAACAATCATAAAAAATATATTCGCCAGTATTTTTACCACGACCAATAACATCCGGTTCACCGCCGGTTATTTCCATTTCATTGAGCGACCACAGTTTTTCATCCCGATAGCTATCGGGATTAGCTTCCAGCTTTGCTTGTACTTTAGCCCATTCAAGACCTTTATGGCGGTTCATGTTTTTCTCAAAACGGGTTTTCAAAGTTCTGAGTAGTTCTTCACATTGTTCTGGTGACAAATCTTTTTTCATTCTATTCATTTATTGATTAACCGAAATGATTTTTCTGTTCGCAGGCCTGAAATACCACGACACCACGATCAGAATTAGTAATACCAACGCGGGAACCGCTTTACTCATGGAATCACCCGATGCGATATGCGAAAATACCGCTCCCGACATGACAAAGAAAAAGCCTGCATAAGCCCATTCTTTAATAAGTTTAAATCCTGGAACTAAAATAGCTATTACTCCAAGTATTTTCCAGACACCAATGATGTACAAGAAATATAATGGATAACCTAAATGAACAATTATATCAACATACCCTTTTGTATGAAATATTTGCGCCAAGCCTTGTGCCAGCATGCCAAAAGCCAAAAAACCTGTGATAACCCAATAAATTATTTTGTTTCTCTTTGCCAAGGTATGTTATTTTAATTTGCTTACGATGTCTTCCAATCGGTTATGCGCCACATTTAAGCCCTGTGCAAAGGGTAACTTCAGCAACTGGTCTCTTTGTGCTACCGATTCATATATCACATGCATATTGAGTTTGCTGGTGTCGTCGGTAAGCTGTTCAAATTCATAAACCTCAAGCTGAACGCCAAAAGGCGCATTGTCCATTTCAAATGTACGGGTGATTTTCCGGTTCGGAACAAACTCATGGATTACCCCATTGGCCTTAAATACCACGTTTCCCTTAGCATCGGTTGTTTCCAATTGGTAACTGCCATGCTTTTTACTTTCAAGTTTCAGCACTTTCGTCCCCATCCATTGCTCAACAATGCCGGGCTCCGCATAAGCTTTAAAAAGCAATTCTAATGGCAAATCAAATTCCCTTGTTATCACTAATTCTTGTTTGCCGTCTTCGGCACCGATTTTTGTTTTTTGTTCCATAATATTCTATGTTTTTGATTGGTATTTTTTCATTATGGTTTCCAATGTATTAAACCTGTCATCCCACATTTTGCGGAATGGTTCAATAAAGTCAGCTACTTCTTTCATTTTTTTTGCATTGATGTGATAGTAAATTTCCCTGCCGTTTTGTTTTTGTTCAAGTAATTCGCACTCGGTGAGTATTTGCAAGTGTTTTGAAACTGTCGGTCTTGCTGTGTCAAAGTTTGAGGCTATTGCACCTGCTGTTAAGGATTGCGAAGCAACCAACAGAAGTATGGCCCTTCTTGTCGGGTCGGCTATGGCTTGAAATACATCTCGTCTTAAGTTCATTGCGTAGCTATTTGACTACAAATGTAAATGTAGTTATTTAACTACGCAAATTTTTCTGCGATTTTTTTAACGGATGTTTTTGCGTGCCGTTAGCTGTAAGTCTGAATGATTGTCAGCCGATAACTTTACAAGTGTCGGGTTGTGCGGTCGTTTAGTCTTGCTGCCAACTTGTTTATACACACTATATTTCCTGTTTTACTTTGTTTATCCCACTCAGCAGAGAGAGATAAGCGAAGTATTGGCCAGATACTCGTTTCGCATTATTTTTTATAGATAGCCACTTTTCATCAATTGCCAGGCTATCAAAAGCTCCTGATTACCGATGCGCACAAATTATTTGAGTTATTCTTCCATTTTAAAATTAAACTTGTTTAATAAATTAGTTAATTAAGACCAAAGCAGTTTAAGTAGAAACTATCAATCAAAAAAGTTGTTATACTTATATGGATTACAATGTATACTTATTAGCTACCGATCCGAACAATCCTTGCAGGGATGTGATTCATTCAAGGGACACAAATTTAAAGATCAGGGTTTTTTGTCTCGATAAGGAACGATTTACTCCTGATAATAATGAAATACAACTTTATGGATTTGCCAATAATAAATTATTTGCATTTGAAACCATTAATATAAAGGCCGAAGACGCTTTGGATGTTGTGGGCGCCATACAGTGGTATGCTGATTATATTAATTACCCGAAAATGGAAATACTGCCGGAAGATCCCCGCGAGGGCCAGCATGTTGCTATAAGTATATAGACTGCAATAAAAACTGGCTTACAATTGGCATTTAAAGTAAGACCAACATCTTTTCTATTTTTGTTTATTCTGCTATGTTTGCTTTTATAAAAGTGATTTAAAATTACAGCGAATAGAATTTTACAAAACAATGAACTATTAAACCAAATACTTCCATACTTTTGCTTAACGCTGTTAAATAATTTAATGCGGTAATATTAAATGGCCAGTAAGGATAGAATTTTGCGGTTAAAGGAAGAAACCAGGATTAACATCCTGCATGCAGCTCTCCAAATTGTTAAGGAAGAGGGCTGGCAGGCCTTAAGTATGCGCAAAATTGCCGATGTAATTGAATATACAGCTCCTATTATTTACGAATACTTTTCAAATAAGGATGCTATATTACTAGAGCTTACACGGAAAGGATTTTTGATATTATCAAAGGACCTTAAGGAAGCTAAAGGCAAACACCGCTTGCCGGCAAAACAACTGGAAGCCATGTGGCTGGCTTATTGGAATTTTGCCTTCGAAAACAAAGAACTTTATCAGGTGATGTTTGGTGTTACTACCAGTTGCTCTTGCGCAATGGTGAATACCTTAACAGAATCTGAGTTGCCCTGGGAACAGTTTAGCGAGGTAATTGGAGAATTAATGCATATCGAAGACCTTGATTCGGATGAAATATGCAAAAAGTATTATACTTTTTGGTCGGTAGTTCACGGGTTAATATCGATCAATATACTCAGCCGGGGTTCTTCGGACGAAATTAACCGCCAGGTATTAAAAGATGCCATCAGCGGTATTATAAGATCGTTGCAGGATTAATTTTTTATCCAAATAATAACATTGTTAAATAATTTAACAGTGTTAAAACAAAAAGTTAACATTTCTATCATTAAAATAAATAAGTAACACTATGAAAACAAGAAATCAAACTATCACTCAGATATTTAACACTGTTAAAAAATTTAACAGTGTTAAATTAATCAATGAGCTTCATTATAACCTCTTGTGTTGTTAGGAGCATTATCAATATATCAAAATCAAACAAAATCATAATTCATAATCAGTATTCATTCATTAAATAATTCAAACATGAAAAGTATCTATTTAGCGCTAATAGCGCTTTCAATATACAGTTGTTCTCCAAAACCACAGGCAACTGTAGCACCGCCACCGCCATCGTTACCGGTGGCAACCATCATAACAGGCACTGATACCACTTACCAGGAATACCCTGCATCAGTAGAAGGTACCGTAAACGTGGAGATCCGCCCGCAGGTAAGCGGTTCGCTCGACAAAGTATTTGTTGACGAAGGCGCTTATGTAAATGCCGGCCAGCCTTTGTTTAAAATTAACGACCAGCCTTACAGGGCAGCTTTTAGTAATGCAGAAGCAAGTCTTCATGCTGCAGAAGGAGCCATGGCTAATGCGCAGCTTGAGATAGACAAATTAACTCCCCTTGTGCAAAACAAAGTAGTTTCGGATTTCCAGTTAAAAACTGCCAAGTCTGCTTACCAGGTAGCAAAATCAAATGTAGAGCAGGCAAAGGCTAATGTTTCTACTGCACAAATTAACTTGGGGTATACTTTAATTAAGGCGCCGGTTAACGGGTACATTGGCAGGCTGCTTAAAAAGCAGGGAAGCCTGGTTGCACCTGCTGATGCGCAAGCTCTTACTCAATTATCAGATGTACATAATGTACATGTTTATTTTTCACTGAGCGAAAAGGATTTTGTAAGTTTTAAAGAACAATATCCCGGTCTGACATTAAATGATAAGCTGAAGCATTTGCCTTCAGTCGCCTTATTATTAGCTGATAATAGCAAGTATGGAAGCAGCGGGAAGATTGATATGATTGATGGCCAGTTTGATAAAAACACCGGCGCTATCACGCTTAGGGCAAGCTTTCCAAACGAACAGGGCCTGTTGCGTTCAGGAAATACAGGTAAAGTTAGGTTGAGTTTACAGCATAATGATGCTTTAATAGTACCTGCATCAGCTACTGTTGAAATGCAGGATAAAGTATTTGTATTCACCGTAGGCGATAGCAGCAAGGTAAAAAAACAAGCCATTACTATTGTTGGCAAAAACGGCGACAATTACCTGGTTAAAGACGGGGTAAAAGTAGGCGACCAGATTGTATTAAGTGGCATTGATCACTTACAAGAAGGTATGGTGATTCATCCTGAAAAAGCGTCTGAAAAGACTGCAACAATTGCAAAAAACTAAAAAAACAGAATCAAAAATCAAGAATCAGGAAACAAGATCAGGAGTTTTTTAACAGGCAGATCACAAAAGTCTGTCCTTGTGCTTGACTCTTGCTTCCCAATTCTATAAAACATAAAGTCATGTTTCAGAAATTTATAGAAAGACCGGTACTATCAACTGTTATCTCCATATTATTGGTGATAGTTGGTGTGCTTGGTTTAACAAAATTGCCCTTAGAGCGGTTTCCAAATATCGCCCCCCCGTCGGTATTGGTATCCGCTGTGTACCCCGGCGCTAATGCCGAGACTATTTTACGTTCCGTGACACCGTCATTGGAAGAAGCGATCAATGGTGTGGAAAACATGACATACATGACTTCCACTGCCAGTAATGATGGTACATTAGGCATAACGGTTTACTTTAAACAAGGCACTAACCCCGATCAGGCTGCTGTGAACGTTCAAAACCGTGTTTCACAGGCAACAAGCCAGTTACCTGCTGAGGTTGTACAATATGGTATAACCACTACCAAACAGCAAAACAGCTTTATTGGCGCTATAGGTATTTACTCAGAAGATATAAAAAAATACGATGCAGTCTTTGTAAATAACTATGCACAGATTAATATCATTCCCGAAATCAAACGTATCCCGGGTGTAGGTTCTGCCAGTGTATTTGGTGGTATAAAAGATTACTCCATGCGTGTTTGGTTGAATCCTGGTCAATTGGCAGCTTACAAAATTACTCCCGCCGAAGTGATGGCCGCTATACAGGACAAAAACCTGGAAGCAGCGCCTGGTAAATTTGGCGAGCGCAGTAACGAGGCTTTTGAATACGTAATTAAATATAAAGGTAAGCTTACTACACCGGAGGAATATCAAAATATTGCTATTCGCGCAAATGCAGATGGTTCTGTATTACGTTTAAAAGATGTAGCACGTGTTGAACTGGGCGCTTATTCGTATAGTAGTGTGAACCGTTTAAACGGGCATGATGGTATTACTATTGGTGTAGTACAATTGTCAGGCTCAAACGCCAACGAAATCCAGATCGCCATTGATAAGCTGATGGAAAAATTATCAAAGGATTTTCCTGCAGGCATCAAATACAATCAGTTTTATCGTACCAAAACTGATCTTGATGAATCAATTAACCAGGTTGAACATACATTGATAGAAGCTTTTGTGCTGGTATTTATCGTGGTATTTATATTCCTGCAAGATTTCAGGTCTACATTGATCCCGGCTATAGCTGTTCCGGTTGCTATCATTGGTACCTTTTTCTTTATGAATCTCTTTGGTTTCTCTGTTAACCTTTTAACCTTGTTCGCCCTTGTGTTGGCCATCGGTATTGTGGTGGATGACGCGATTGTGGTGGTAGAGGCAGTGCATGCCAAAATGGAGCACGACCCGAGCCTTACCCCGAAAGCGGCAACTACTGGGGCTATGCACGAAATTAGCGGCGCAATTATATCTATTACGCTGGTTATGGCGGCAGTGTTTTTACCGGTTAGCTTTATGACTGGCTCAACAGGTATATTTTACAGGCAGTTTGCGTTAACAATGGCTATAGCCATCATTATATCAGCTGTTAATGCTTTAACTTTAAGCCCAGCTTTGGCCGCTTTATTTTTAAAGAATAAGCATACTCAAGATGGCCATGAAGCACCTAAGAAAAATTTTGTTGAGAAATTCTACGCGGGCTTTAACGGTGGTTTTAATTATATGACCAACAGGTACGTTGGGGGCTTAAAAATTCTTACCCGTAATAAATGGATCAGTATGGCTGGGCTTGCATTAATAATTGTTGCTACAGTTTACCTGGTAAATAGAACCAAAACAGGCTTTATTCCTACCGAGGATCAGGGTTTTGTGGCTATTGCTGTTTCTACGCCATCAGGAACTTCATTAAGCAATACTAATAAAATATTAAAAAAGGCCGAAGAACAACTGAATACTTTACCATCAGCAAGATTTGTTATGTCACTGGCTGGCTTTAACTTTTTAACGCTATCCAACAGCCCATCTGCTGGTCAAATTTTCCTGTTGTTAAAACCTAATAAAGATAGAGGTGCCGTTAAGAATATCGATGATATACAAAATATAATAAGAGGGAAATTAGCCGGCATACCAAGCGGTACTTTCTTTGTGTTCAGTTTCCCAACCGTTCCGGGATTTAGTAACGTAGAAGCCATGGATGTAATGTTGCAGGATAAAACCAATGGTAGATTGGATAAATTTAGCGGTGTAGCCAATAACTTTATAGGAAAGTTGATGTCGAAACCTGCAATTGCTTATGCCTTTACTTCCTATAAAGCAGATTACCCTCAGTTACAATTAGAAGTTGATGATGAAAAAGCTAACCAGTTGGGTGTAAATGTTAAAGATATCCTTTCAACTATGCAAGCCTACTTTGGTACTGCCCAGGCATCAGACTTTAACCGATTTGGTAAATACTACCGCGTGGTGGTTCAGGCTGATATTGCCGATAGGACAGATCCTGCATCCATTGACCGTGTATTTGTTAAAAACAAAGCAGGCGAAACCGTACCAATCAATACCCTGGTTAAATTAACCCGTGTTTACGGTTCAGAAACAGCTTCTCGTTATAACCTGTTTAACTCTATCGAAGTAAACGCTATCCCTAAACCAGGTTACAGCTCAGGTGATGCTATCAAGGCTATTGAGGAAACAGCTAAAGAGCAATTACCATCCGGTTTTGCTTATGAGTTCTCTGGTCAAACCCGTGAAGAGATTTCTTCAGGTGGCCAGTCGGCTGTAATATTTATGCTCTGTTTGGTGTTTGTATATTTCTTATTATCAGCGCAGTACGAAAGTTATATATTGCCATTAGCGGTTATTCTTTCCATTCCCACAGGAATTTTAGGTGTTTTCATTGTATTAGGATTAACTGGTATCGAAAACAATATTTATGTTCAGGTAGCCCTGATCATGCTCATCGGACTGCTGGCTAAAAATGCCATCCTGATTGTAGAATTTGCCGTACAGCGCCGAAAGGCAGGACAGCCGCTGGTTGCTGCTGCAATTGAAGCTGGCAGGCTGAGATTGCGCCCTATTATTATGACGTCCATGGCCTTCGTTTTCGGTTTGTTCCCAATGAGCATTGCAACTGGTCCTTCAGCGCAGGGTAATCATTCCATTAGTATCGGTGCGGCCGGCGGTATGCTATCAGGTGTATTGCTTGGTTTGTTTATCATACCAGTATTGTTTGTGATATTTCAATCTTTACAGGAAAGAATAACCGGGATACCGCTGGCGGTATTAAACAATAAACATAACCATACCCCAGAAACGCTCAATGGTAATTCACCGGCTATAGCACATAGTGAGTATATAGCTTAATTTAATTCTAAACAAAATGAAAAAATATATAACCGGGTCGGCTTTAATATTATTGATTTTAAGCGCCTGTAATGTTTCGAAAAACGTCGAAACACCCAAACCTGAGCTGCCAGGTACTTTCAGGAATGCCACCGCTGCAAATGATACCAGCAGTGTTGCTGACTTGCAATGGAACAGTTTTTTTACTGAGGCTACGCTGCAAAAACTGATTGACAGTGCTATTATAAGAAACTATGATATGCAAATAGCAATTAAAAATATTGAAGCCTCGAGATTGCTGTTTAAACAGGTTAAATGGAACAATATACCAGCTGCCAATTTAAATATTACAGCCAGTAGTGATCGCCCGTCAAATAATAGCCTTACCGGCCTAAGTTTAGCCCAGTATAATATCGGCACCAATCATATTGAAGATTACTCGGCTGATGTATCCCTTTCATGGGAGGCGGATATTTGGGGGAAGATACGTAATCAGCAAAAAAGCGCCTTTGCCGCCTACCTGCAAACTGTCGAGGCAAAAAAAGCTATACAAACCAATATAGTTGCCAGCGTATCGCAAGGCTACTATAACCTGCTGATGCTGGATGAGCAATTGAATATAGCACAAAACAATGTAAAGCTTAACGACAGTACATTACGAATAATACGTTTACAGTATGATGCAGGGCAGGTTACTTTGCTTGCTGTTCAACAGGCCGAGGCACAGCAACAAGCTTCTGCGGAACTTGTACCACAATTTGAACAGAACACAGTCATACAGGAAAACGCCTTACGTATATTAACAGGCAGCTTGCCGGGTAAAATTGAGCGGAATAAAACATTGGATCAAATTCCTGTTCCTGCAAGTTTGTCTGCCGGGGTACCGTCTGCCATTTTGAGCCGCAGGCCTGATGTAAAAAGCGCTGAACTAAGTTTGGTAATGGCCAATGCCAATGTAGGAATCAACAAAGCGGCAATGTACCCGGCTTTAAGAATAACAGCAGACGGTGGCCTAAATTCTTTTAAGGCAAGTAACTGGTTCAACATTCCCTCCTCGCTATTTGGCATTGTGGCAGGCAGTGTTGTACAACCTCTGCTAGATCATAAAGTATTAAAAACGCAATACCAGGTAGCACAGGTTGAAAGGGAAAAAGCGGTAATCCAGTTCAGGCAATCTGTATTAAACGCCGTAGGAGAAGTATCAGATGCGTTAGTTAAAATTGAAAAATTAAAAGAACAACAAACTATTGCCGCTAACCGGGTAAATACGCTGCAGCATGCTACAACCAATGCAAACCTGCTGTTTAAAAATGGCATGGCAAATTACCTGGAAGTAATTACCGCACAAAGCAATGTGCTGCAAAGTGAGCTGGAACTGGCGTCTGTAAAAAGGAATGAGCTTATTGCTGTATCCGACCTTTACAGATCTTTGGGTGGTGGCTGGAAATAAAATTCATTTATTTTTAACTTTCACCATCTGAAAACAGAAATCCGGCAAAAAAAAGACCGCCTTAACTTTGTAGTTAAGGCGGTCTTTTTTTTGCCGGGTTATCGAATATTAAATTTAATTAATACTAAAATTTATTTTTTATATTTAGAGAATATTTCGATTTTACTTATCCATAAAAAAAATCAAAATTTTTTCCGCTCCTAACGTTATATCTCCCTAATCTATAAACTAATAAACTTTTTTCAGGCAATAATTCCTTATTATTTTATAACTGATCAGCCGCAAAATAATTCCCTATTTGGGGAATAAATGAAAGCATTCGAGAAAATAATACTGTCTAAATATGGACACGTATAATATTAATATTAATTATTAATAATTGTTTTTATAACTCTTATTTAAATAACAGCTGTAAAAAAGAAAGATCACGAATAAATTAAAGATAGTTTACGGTATATCAATTCAATTTAGTAGTTTTCTGTCTCCTTTAGCACTCTTATTGCTGATTTGATAAAATATTTTAATAATATGAAAACAAGAATACTATTCTGTTTGGTGGTTTGTGCGATGGTGTTATGTGCAAAAAGTACAATAGCAGCTACTTATGATTGGACTGGCGCTACCAGTACGAATTGGAGTACTCCCGGAAACTGGATAATTGGTAGTACTACCGCAACAACTGCGCCTGGTTCTACTGACAATGTACAAATAGGTGTTGTGGCTTATACTGGTTCACAACCAACTGTTAACGCAAATTCGACCTGTGCCACACTTACCATTGGTGGTGGTCTTACAAATGTTACGCTTACTATTGGTGATTTTACTCTTACTGTTAGTGGCGCATTAACTGTTGCAAGTGGCACTAACAGCATAAATGGCACTACTTCTTCAAAGTTGTTACCTAATAACATTTTGGTAACTAATGGAACCGTTAATTTTGGCGGTGGACTTTCAGTTACCGTAACTATGACAACAATAGTGGGCAACGGCACAACTACACCCACAGTAACTTTAAACTCATCTGTTACGTTAAATTTAACTGGTAATCTGATTATTAATAGCGGAAGTACTTTCTCAACTGCCGCAGCTATTACCCTTGGACTCCCGAGTACAGGAACATCTTTAACAAATGGCGGGACACTTACCTTTTCGGGTGGTAGCATAAATGTTGGAAAAAAAGCCTCACTAATAAATAATGGAACTATTACTTCGACATC
Source organism: Mucilaginibacter sp. (assembly GCA_028288305.1). Lineage (GTDB taxonomy): Bacteria > Bacteroidota > Bacteroidia > Sphingobacteriales > Sphingobacteriaceae > Mucilaginibacter. The sequence goes on along the minus strand of JAQBOA010000078.1, from coordinate 15,067 downwards.
AACTACATTTAATTTATTTGGAACTGGAAATCCTGCTCTTGTTGGTATAACCAATAATGGGACGTTTACCGCCACGACATCGACATTTACGCTAAGTGGGCCAAATTCCTTTATAAAAAACATCGGCGGAACCTTTACAGATAATAACTCTGCCTTCACTTTAACAGGTGCCAATTCCAAAATCGTAGATTCTCTTTCTACCGCAGTTATGCACCTCCGCGGATCTACTATTATTGCAAGCGGAAATCCTCTTGCTCTTAATATTTGTATTAATAACTCGGGAACGTTTACTGCTGATTTAGCATCAAAAATAACAATTGGAGGAACTCCATTATCTATAACTAATTCAGGGACTTTTAACGCAGGCACATCAAACTCGGCATGTACCATTACTTTAAACGGCTCAAGCGCGGCTATTACCAATACAGGCACTTTTAATTTGGGCTCTACTTCAGCAATTAATCCAACGGGAGTCATGTCATCAATTGCTAATAATTCCGGCACATTCACCTTACAATCAGACGCAAACGGTTCTGCTTCAATTGGCGCTCTTGGTACAGGGGCAACCTGCACCGGGACCTTTACCGTACAACGTTACTTAAGCGGTGGCCAGACCAATTCAAGGGGCTACCGTGTTTTATCATCACCGGTTTATACAAATACCAGCAGTGCAGCCAATGGAAGTAACAACATTTATAGTATAAATTATGTCCAATCATCAGCGCTGGTTACCGGCCTGGGTGGAGCAGCTAATGGATTTGATGCCAGCCCTTTAAACAGCCCCACACTTTATTTTTACCGCGATGATGTAGCTTCAAACGGAAATTCATTTATTGGTGGTAATTTCAGGGGGCTTACTGATATAAGGTTTCCGCCAAGCTATTCCGTTAACATTGATGGCAGTGGATTTAATCTCCCCGTTGGGAATGGTTTTTTCTTTTTTGACAGGGGCGACAGAACTACAAATTTTGCACTTAAATATTTATCGTATACTATAGCAGAACCTATAACCTTAACAACAACCGGCACTTTAAACACAGGCTCCATAACCGTTCATCCCTGGTTTAACCCAACATCATCTAATTTAGACTATACTTCTGTACCCGGCAACTCAAATGTAATTGGATTCGCGTTAGTTGGCAACCCCTACGCCTGCTCTATTGATTGGAACCAATATAGCACGAGTACCGGAACCGGAATTTACGCGCCATCTGTAGGCCCGTTTATTTGGGTGCTCGACGCGATAACCAAAAACTATGTTTCCTATGGGAATGGTTTAGGTAGTGGTTCAAATGTTATCCCAAGCGGGCAAGGCTTTTTTGTGCAAGCAACCGGCGCACTTCCCCAGTTGGTTTTCAATGAGACAGCCAAAATACCTTTGTCACAAGCCACCCAGGCAAATGGCAACTTTTATCTTGGCAAACCGGTGCAAGCGGCAGTTATGCAGTACTTAAACTTAAAGCTCATAAAAGACGATGTAAACAAGGATGGTACCCTTATTTGTTTTAAAAGCGGCGCTAAACAAACATTTGATGCAAATGAAGACGCCGCTTATAAACCCGGAAACGGAGTATTGAGCCTGTCAACAATTTCTTCAGATAATTTTGCCCTTGCCATTAATACACTTCCATTGCCTGATCAAACCCTGTTAATAATTCCTTTAAAAGTAAGTGGCTATACCGATGGCACTTACAAACTATACCTGGCCGCAATTAAAAGTATCCCCGATCTATATGATATATGGTTAATGGATACTTACAAAAAAGATTCGGTAGACATAAAGCATAACCCAGTTTACAGTTTTAACATTACCAACAGTGTTCCTGCGACGTATGGCTCAGGCCGTTTTAGCCTGGTTATCCGCCAAAACCCGGCAAAAGGGGTGCATTTATTAAGTTTTACTGCATCCAAAATATCAGGTGGATCACAGATAACCTGGAAAACTGAAAACGAACAGAACTACACCTATTTTACAGTAGAAAGAAGCACCAATGGCGGTACTACTTTTGATGTACTGGGCAGCGTTACTTCCAGCGCGCTGGGTACTTACAGCTTCCTTGATAAAGCCCCGGTTAAAGGCAGTAACAAGTACCATTTAAAAATTGAAGACCTTAACGGCACTATAACCTATTCGCAGGTAGTTAGCCTTGATTATTTAACTCCAGGCAATAGCAATATAAGTAATATCATTATTTACCCAAACCCTGTAAGTAACACAATAAATTTATCCATTACTCAAAACAGCAATTTAAGCCCTAAACTTTCGTACAGTATTAAAGTATCAAATATTACCGGTACAGTTGTAAAAAACGGTAATACAAAGACAGCAGCATGGCAGGAAAATGCAAGCAATCTTACACCGGGTACTTATGTTTTACAGGTAATTAACAATAATGATAACAGCCTGGTTGGTAAAGCGACCTTTATAAAATTATAACCGCAAAAGCAATTTATTCGCACGGAAGAGACACTTAATGTGATGTTTTTAAAAAAGGCCTGGTAAAATTGCCAGGTTTTAGCCGTCAATAAGAATCCCTAACTATTTCCTGTAAGTCCTATCTGATCTTTCTTTATCTTATGCGACCTTTCATGTGTTATACCTGGTATTGATAACATAGTTCTACCATTTCGGGATTTTCTTCAAATAAATCATTTATAACGAATAATTTACAGAGCAAAGTTTATAAAACAATCCGGTTTATGCTTTCATATCCGTATTATTACATAATGGAAATGTACATTTATGTAAAAAGTAAGTAAGTAATATGCCAATACCTTCAAAAATACGCCGTAATATTGTTTCGGGTATTATGAATTTAAGTAGGCTATTGCTGCTTATTTGCCTTATTGGAATTACATCGTGTAAAAAGCGTGAACAAATCCATGCCGCATGGTCAGCCAAACTCAATATTGTTCTTGATCATGCTTATAGCCTTGCAAATAATGGAGCGTTCAAACACTCCCTTTCTTATCTTGATTCGGCCTATCGCGCTTTCCCTGAACCAACTCGGATTGACCTTTGGAAAAAATATAATTTCAAGGCAAGTTACTATTTGCATTTTGAGGTTGATACTGCAAAAGCTAACAGGTACGCCGATAGCATGTTCTATGCTTTGAAGGGAATAGAACAAATCAGCCAGGTTGAATTTGCAGGCGCGGTGTTTTCAAAAGGCGATGCGCTTATGGCGGAAAGGAAATATACTGAAGCCTTTAAATATTATTATGAAGGTAAATCATTTGCAAAAAGCAACCTGGACAGCTGCAGCGTTTGCGACTTCAGCTACAGGCTTGCGCTTGTAAGGTATAACCAGGGACAATATCGAAAAGCAATACCATATGTAAAACAAGCACTTGCCGAAAATAGCAACTGCAAAACCGGCTCGGGCTTTAACAACAAATTCTTTTTACCGGAAGCTTATTTCAATACCGTCGGCCTGTGCTTTGAGCGTTCAGGTATGCCCGACAGCGCTATCTTTTACTATCAGCATGACCTGGAGTTTATTAATCAGCATGCCATTGAATATCCTGGCCAGGAGCAGTTTATGGAAATAGCGCGTGGGGTTATTTACGGCAATCTGGGAGGTGTTTACAGTACTTTTGGAAATTACAATTTAGCAAAAAAATATTTAACAGAAAGCATACGCATCAACGACCGGCCGACTTATGACATGCTCGACGCGCAGACTGCAGAAATTAAATTAGCCGACTTGTACTTACGATTTTCCCATTTTAAAGAGGCTGATGAACTTTTAAAAAGACTTCAGTATGCCATTTTTTCAAAATTACAAAGGTACCAGATTGATGATAATGCGCGGTTAAAATGGTACAAATTAAAATGGGACTATTATGACCGTACTCATGCGTTTCTTAAGGCGTATAATTATTCGAAAAAGTATTTTTTACTTCGTGATTCTGCAAATGAAGTAAATAAAGGGTTAATAAATGCCGATATGGATGATGCCTTCAGGCATGATGAAGCACAGTATAAATTATCATTGCTAAGTAAGGATAACAAATTGAAATCCGTGTATTTAGTAACTATTCTAATTTTCTCTGTAATGGCTATCGCTCTGTTATTAGTGGTATGGAATAATCTGAAAAACTCTAAAAAAGTGAACCAGAAAATAACAATGCAGAACTCCCTGCTGCAAAATGCGCTGAACTCTCTTGAACAAAGCCAGGCTGATAATACGAGAATGATGCAGATTGTAGCACATGATCTGCGAAATCCTATTGGCGGTATTACTTCTGTTGTATCCCTGATGCTAGAGGAACAAGACCGTTCGGAAGACGACCGGACAATGCTTGAACTAATCAAAACATCGGGGCAGAACTCTCTTGAACTGGTGAGCGATCTGTTACAAGTGCACACTCATGCAGAAGAACTAAAAAAGGAGCCGGTTGATTTAAACCAGATGCTGCATTATTGTATTGATTTGTTACGTTTTAAAGCTGAAGCAAAAAGGCAGCAAATTGAATTGCATGCGGTAGCCATTACCGTTTCTGCTAACCAGGAAAAAATATGGCGGGTGGTAAGCAACCTGATCGCCAACGCGATAAAGTTTAGTCCCACCAGCGCTAAGATCATGATACAACTGGAACAAAAATTACAATATGTTCTTATTACGGTGAAAGATCATGGTATTGGCATACCATTAGAAATGCAGGATAAAATATTTGATATGTTTACCGAAGCCAAACGGTCAGGAACAGCCGGGGAACAGTCCTTTGGTTTGGGCCTTGCAATTTCAAAGCAGATAGTTGAGGCACATGGCGGAACTATCTGGTTTGAAAGCAAAGAAAATAACGGAACAACTTTCTTTGTGAAGTTGCCTTATAAATAAAAAAATAATAAATCCAATATTTAATATTAATACCCAGAAATTATTTTTAAACGCCCAAATCTTTAATAATAGCGGCAATTTTTAACTCCAGCTGCTGATCGGTTTGTTCGTATGCTGCTGCACTGGCCAGTTTTCCGTTCACACTGCAATAAAATTTAATTTTAGGTTCCGTTCCTGAAGGCCTGGCCGAAATGATACTCCCATCTTCAGTAATAAATTGCAGCACATCAGATAAAGGAAAATCCAGTTTCGCAGTTACACCTTTAACCAGGTCGGTCTCAACACCTTTTTCATAATCTTTAAGCGTAATTACCTTTGATCCGCCTAAGGTTGCCGGGGGATTCGATCTGAATTTTTCCATCATTTCTTTAATCTCCTCCGCTCCTGTTTTTCCCTTTTTAGTTATGGAAATTAGTTTTTCTTTATAAAATCCATAATCAAGATAGGTTTTAATCAGCGCTTCAAATAAGCTGCTTCCCTTATCTTTATAATAAGCGGTCATTTCCGCAATAAACGCGCTTGAAACCACTGCATCTTTATCCCTCACCAATTCGCCAACAAGATAACCGTAACTTTCTTCGCCGCCTACAATGAAAGTTTGTTTACCTTCAAATTTGGTCATCAGTTCCCCGATATATTTAAATCCTGTGAGCGTGTTATAAAACTTAACGTTTTTGGCTTTGGCAATTTCTTCAATTAAATTGGTGGTAACAATCGTTTTAACAATATATTCCTTGCCGGTCAGTTTGCCGTTTTCCTGCCAGGCAGTTAACAGATAATTAATCAGCAAGCTGCCGGTTTGGTTACCGTTAAGTAATATAAATTCGTTATTGGTATTTTTTACTGCAATGCCAACCCGGTCCGCATCAGGGTCTGTTGCCAACACAAGGTCTGCATCAACTTCTTTGGCCTTTTTCAGTGCCAGTGTAAGAGCCTCTTTTTCCTCCGGATTTGGGTAAATAACTGTAGGGAAATTGCCGTCCGGATTTATCTGCTCATCTACCAGGATTACATTTTCAAAACCAAATCGCTCCAACGCCTTTGGAACCAGGGTGATCCCTGTTCCATGGATGGGCGAGTAAACAATTTTCAAATCCTTTTGGCGTTTTATAGCATCTTGTGATACCGAAAGCGCTGTAATTTTATCAAGGTAAAGCTTATCAACCTCTTCTCCTATTTCTTCAATATTTGCATCAACGCGGGTAAACTTAATTTCATCAACACTACCAATGGCAGCCACTTCATCCATTACCGCTTTATCCGCCGGAGAAACAAACTGCCCTCCATCTGCACCGTAAGCTTTGTAACCATTATATTCTTTAGGATTGTGAGATGCAGTAAGCATAACCCCACTTTTGCAGTCGAATAGCCGTACGGCAAATGAAAGCTCGGGAGTAGGGCGCAGTGCTTTAAAAAAATAAACATGAATACCATTTGCTGAAAAAACTTCGGCCGTGATGCGTGAAAAAAGCTCAGCATTATTCCTGCTGTCATGGGCAATAGCAACTTTAATTTTTTCGCCGGGGTAGGTTTTTTTAAGGAAATTACTCAATCCCTGGGTCGCCGCGCCAATTGTGTACTTGTTGATGCGGTTAGATCCTGGTCCCATAGTTCCGCGGAGCCCTCCTGTTCCAAATTCCAGGTCCCTATAAAATGAATCTGTTAATTCTGTATAAGCGCCCTGGTCTAACAGCTTTTGAATTTCCTGTTTAACATCAGCATCATAGCTTCCCTGCAGCCATGAATTTACCTTTCGAAGTATGGTTGGATCTAATTCTTGCATAACAAAGTGTACATTGTATTTATGAAGTCTTCACTGTTTCAAATATGATAATAAAAATTGTTTTTCGCCCATTATCTTAAAACTTTGCTAACAAGTGGAAACAACTATTGAGGGGTAAAATAGTTTCAGTAATTTGTGAATTTTGTATTCAGTACTTTTTCAAGTCTTGCCATTTTACTTGCCTGTTTGGATTATTTGCATTTGCTACTTACAGCACGGTTCAGCGGGCGAAAGAAATAAGGATAAGAAAGGTTTTGGGTGCATATGTGCTGCAAATTGTGATCTTGATAACAAGTGATTTTTAAAGCTTTGTGCTTATAGGCCGTTTGCCTTTTGTCCACTCCCTTCCGACATTCGCCAGTTTAAATCATCCCTCGACGGCACCCTTACTTTAACACTTTATAAAATATTTAAATGTAACTTCATGTAGTTAACATTGGATATCAGATTGTTACAATACAATAATTCTTTTTATTCACGTTGCAGTAAGAACAAAAGCGCAAAAACTTCGTTATATCCATATCAATTATAATAGATATGAAAATGCTCGAAAAAATTAAATTTTGGGGTGATCATCATCCTAAATGGTTGGGTTTTTTAAGGATTGTTCTGGGCTTGATACTCATCTGGAAAGGGATAGAATTTATATTAAATTTGGACGTATTAGCAGATTTTCTAAGAGAAACAGGACTAACTGATCAAATAAGTGCTTCGGTTTCCATAACTTTAATAACGCATTTCATTATCATCTTACATCTTGTTGGCGGCATTTGTATTGTTTTTGGCTTGCGTACCCGTTTATTCTGCCTGTTGAATTTACCCGCGCTGGTCGGTGCTGTGTTTTTGGTTAATCTGAGGCAAAATATATTTAAGCCTTATTCTGAATTTTGGTTATCCTTATTTGTTATGCTTGCGCTCATCTTCTTTTCAATTGAAGGCGGCGGGCTGTTTGCCGTTGAACATAAAACAGAAGAGGCGGTCTGAGTCCCGACTTTCTATTATAATTTATGTCTATAAAATAAAAGCCCTCAGAAATTAATTTGAAGGCTTTGTAGTGGGATGACTATACAAATCCCGAACCATTTCCTATTTGATTTGCGTTATAGCTGATTTGGACTTATAAATTTTAAGTTCAATTTTCAGCGCACAGGCTCTAACACATCTATTTCGTAATTTTTGGCCCACAATATATTGTATTGTACTAATTAGCAATGAGCGTTTTAAAAATTAAAAAAGGAACACTTTAAAAAACTAAAAATGTTCCTTGTTAATTAAGAATGTAGTAACTTATAAATGCAAAAAAATAAGCTGCCTGGTACTATTGAGAAACCACCTCATTACAGAAATGTAAATACCAGGATTCATACTACATTCATACAATTTCGTTTTACCATTACTGTTAATGTTTACCACTACCGGCCATGATTTTTTCCATTTCAGCCTGGCTCAGCACATTTTTAATGCTTTTCAGGTTCAGTTTTTTTGTTTTCATTTTTTTAAATTAAATTCAGATAATTACCGTGTCCCGCCCCGATATTTAAGCGGCATGTATTGTTAAAGTGCATGCTCCTTTTACTTTCAAGAAGTATCTTATGTGCTTTATTCAACTATGTATTTTAAATTCGCAGCTTGTACAAATCAGGCGGGTGGTAATTGTTATACCAATAGTATAGTCGTAGCGGCAAATTCTGCTATTTGGTACCATACTTTGTTTATCAATTGTGAATTTAGTATTAAAAAATTGATATTGTTTTATCTTAGTTAAAAATATTTTATCTTAGTTAAGATAATTATTAATTTATTGTTCCATCAATACTACTAAAGAAATATTTTTTAATAGCATTTTGAGAAACAACCCAGTAAATAACGAAGAGAATAACCTTTTTAATGAGATTTTAAATCAATACACTGAAAATATAGTTCCAGGTGTTCAGCATTTTGGCAGCAAAAGCAGTATGAAAGAGCTTATTATAAATTCCACTACAACTGTTAATTTTCAATAATAAATAGCGATTAATAAAGGAGCTGGCCGGCAATACTGAATATAAATCATCCCGGATTTAAAGTTTCAATGGTGTATATCTGTTGCGGCCTCCAAAAATATATCCCACCATAATATCAACGCCTGTTCCACTTTTGATGTGCTTTTCCTTTTTAATTGTTTAAGATTAATTTCCCAGGGCTTAAATCGCCCCCAATAATGTATTACTGAAATATTTGTATCCAACAACTTTCTCATATATAAAAATCTATACTCATATGATTTGCAATACTCATCTATATAGCAAGAAGGGACATTGAATTTATGATTTAAATGCAAACTTTTTTTTAGCGGCCAGCTTTTATAAAATGAATGCAAAAAGCCCTGGTCGCTGCCATCACCAGAAGGCAGATTATTTATTGAAGAATATAGTTTAATAAATGTATTTTTATCAGGCTCAATAACCATTAAACCTGCATTCAGATCCTTCCACAGCTTATTTGAAGGCACCAGCCCCCCTGCTATTACTGCGGACATGTGCGGGTTAGCAAAAAGTTCTTCTATGTTATTACACACAAGCATATCGCCATCCAAGTAAACAATTTTATCGTATTCAAACATTTCGAATATCCGTAACTTTGTGTACATATATTTAAAGTTCCGTTCATCATCACCTAAATTTTGCGGGTTCTTAATCTCCTTAATTATTTTAAATTGTATTTTTTTATTTATTAATAAGTCAATGATATTGTCAGAAACAGATTCACTAACCAATACTACTAACTCATATTTTTTATTGTATCGCACGAGAGAATGGCTTAAAGTCAAAACACCGGGTAAAAAACTGTCCGTACCCAAATATGTTACAAATGAATATTCCATACTTAGATTTAAATCTTTATTACCTCCAATAAAGGGCTTTAACATTTTTCTTTAGATAACTTTCTTTTATAAGCCTATCAGCACTGCTAATCAATTACTTAAAGCTACATATAAATCTTATAAATTTGTTAACTTGCTTGACTAACCTCATCATCGCTTTTCCGTTTTTTCGCTGCTTGTCTGATTTACATTTATTTTTCTACCCTATTTAATTCATTACAATTTATTTACAACCCTCTCTGTCAAACTTTTATCTACAGCTTTGTTATTGTTATTTAACATAATTCATTTATCTTAGACTTGTCGTGCTTATTTAAACTGAACGTTCCAAATGAAGGGTACTTTGTTCTCATTCTTTTTTTGCCAAATTTCAAAACAGAACTTGCAGAATTAAAATTTGAACACCTAACCATAAAAAGCCTGTATTTTTTATTGTTGAAGATGACCAAAACTAAGATATTGATCGGAAGTTTATTGTTTCACTGCAGTTAAACCTGACATGATGAAAATGCTACTTAAATCACCTTTATTTATCCTAATTGTTTTGGTATGCCATAACGTGGTTTTTTCACAGGACATTCATTTTACAACAGTTAATCCTCCAAAGGATCAGCCGTGGTCTGGAATTTTGGATATGACGCAAGACCCACAGGGTTATTTATGGTTTGCAGCCTTTAATGGCCTTTATAAATATGATGGACATCAATATACGTTTTACCAACACGAATCCTCAAACCCCAATTCCCTTGCATTCAGCAGGACAGAATCGGTTTTTGCCGACAAGAATGGGATAATCTGGATTGGCACATATGGCGCAGGGCTGGACCGGTTTGATCCTACAAAAAATACATTTACTCATTATCGCCATCAGCCAAATAATACCAGTAGCCTGGGGTGCGACACGGTTACAGCCATTATTCAGGACCGCGAAGGAATATTTTGGCTGGGAACAATGCGGGGGCTGGAAAAATTTGACCTTAAAACACAAAAGTTTGAGCATTTTATTCATAATCTAAAAGACAAAGCCAGCCTGAGTAATGATCAGGTAAGAAAAATTTATGAAGACAGGCAGGGAATAATATGGGTAGGGACGGGAAGCGCTTTTAACGCAGATAACCTGGACAATGGTGGCGGATTGAACAGGCTAAATAAAACAACAGGGAAATTTAAACGTTATCTGCACGATGCAAATGATAACCATAGCCTTGTTGACAATAGGGTACGTGCTATTTTTGAAGACAGTCAGGGTATATTTTGGGTTGGCACTGCCGGAGACGGTTTACACACCATGGATAGAAAAAAAGGAAGTTTTGAACGTCATTCCTACGATCCTGCACATCCTGAGAAGCTTAGCAGACCTCCCCTAAAAAACAAGTTCGCCTATGCGGACGATCATATTACTTTTATTAACGAAGATATTTCCGGCAAAATTTGGATAGGTACATTTCAGGGAGGAATTAATGTATATGACCCGTTAACGCAAAAAATTAAATGGTATGGAAATGACCCTAAAAATAACGAAAAAATACCCAGTAACGAATTTTGGAACGCTTATGAAACCCGGGATGGAATTATTTGGATAGCGCCCTGGCAAATGACAGATTTTTATAAGATCAATCCCTATCAAACTAAGCTTCCGCATAATCATATTGGTAAAACAGTTTATTCGTTGATGGATGATTCATTAAACAGTTTGTGGATAGGCACAAATACTGGATTAATACATCAATACGGCGGCAACAAAGAACAAACGTTTTACATGGACAAAAATCTTCCCTCCGTAAAAAATCCTATATATGATATTAAAACAGATGATGAAAATAAATTATGGCTCACAACTCAACAAGGTCTGTACCAGTTTGACCCTATAAGCAAAACCTTTACGGCATATCATCATCAGAAAAACAACTCAAATAGTTTAATTACAGATTCAACTTATTGCATTAAAAAAGGTATTGGCGGGAAACTGTGGATTGGCACATACAACGGCCTGGATCTGATGGATATCAAAAGCAAAACGTTTAAACATTTTTTGAATAACCCGAAAGACAGCACAAGTATCAGTAATAATATCATCAATGCAATTGAAACGGATCAAAATAATAACGTATGGATTGGTACTGCCAATGGGCTTAATAAACTGGAAAGCACCACCACGTATTTCAAAAGATACCTCAGCAATGATGGCGTTATTTATTGTATACTGAACGATAGCCAAGGAAACTTGTTTATCGGCACCAATAACGGCATTTTAAAGTATAGTAAAAACACGGATAATTTTTCAATTTATAATACAGAGATCAAATCAGTTTACGGGATGACTGAAGATCATGAACATAATCTGTGGTTAAATACCAATAACGGTATTACAAAGCTTAATGTAAAAAATAACGAGTTAAACATTTATGGAATAAACCAGGGAGTAAACGAAGCTGTGATGTACCAACTTGGATATACACGAAAGGACGGCCAAATAGTAGCGGGAGATACCTCCGGCTATTTTGCTTTTTATCCGGATAAGTTATTGCACAGAACCCCCCCTCCTGTTACCATCATTAACAAGTTTTTTTTAGCTGATATACCAGTGACCCCATCAATGGGAGGAATATTATCCAAGCCGCTTTTAGATACGAAAAAAATCTATTTGAACTCTAACCAGGGTACTTTTTCTTTTGGATTTAATACCATTGATTACGTAGAAGACGAGGACATTCGTAGTTTTTATATGTTGGAAAACTATGATAGCAAATGGCGTAGTGCGGGTTTGGATGAAACAGCAAATTATTATAACATACCGCCGGGTAATTACATTTTTAAAGTTAAAAGTATCAATAGCGATGGCCAGATTACAGAAAAACATATCGGTGTCATTATTTCGCCGCCCTGGTGGCAAAGCTGGTGGGCCTATTTACTTTTTGGTTGTTTGTTTGCCGGCAGTATATGGGCATTTATATATTATCGTTCATTGAGCCTGATAAAGGAGAAACGTGTCCTGGAACATAAGGTGCGTATCCGCACTAAAGAAGTAATGCATCAAAAGGGAGAAATAGAAGCCCAGAGGGATAACCTTAAACGAGCATTTGAGGAATTGAAAAATACGCAACGACAATTGATCCAGTCCGAAAAAATGGCTTCCCTGGGTGAGCTTACCGCGGGCATTGCCCATGAGATACAGAACCCACTCAACTTCGTAAACAATTTTTCGGAAGTAAACACAGAGTTGATTGATGAGATGCAAACCGAAATAGATAAAGGCAACATGTGTGAGGTAAAGGCAATTGCCACAGACATAAAGGAAAATCAGCAAAAAATAAGTACACATGGCAAACGTGCAGATTCCATAGTAAAGGGAATGTTGCAGCACAGCCGGGCGAATAACAGTACGCGCGAACCCACAGATATAAATAAGCTGGCCGATGAATTCTTGCGGCTCTCATACCATGGCTTAAGAGCTAAAGATAAAGATTTTAATGCCGACTTGTTAACCAGCTTTGATCCTAAACTACCCTTCGTAAACCTGGTACAGCAGGATATTGGCAGGGTGTTGCTCAACCTGTTTAACAACGCATTCTATGAGCTAATACAAAAGAAAAAAAACACCGGAGCAGATTATAGGCCAGCAGTTGAAGCAACTACTATGGTTAAAGATGATCATATCGAAATTAGGGTAAAGGATAATGGCAATGGTATACCTGAGGCTATAAAAGAAAAAATAATGCAACCGTTTTTTACGACCAAGCCCCCGGGCGAAGGGACAGGTTTAGGCTTGTCTTTAAGTTATGATATAGTGGTAAAGGGGTATGGGGGAAAGATTGATATCAATACTAAAGAGGGTGAGTATTCAGAGTTTATTGTTTCATTACCTGTATAATTAATCATTCTGTAAGAATAAATAGGGTAATGATGACAAAAATAGCTGGTGGAATTGCTTTTTTTTAGTCTATTTAGAGTTCAAAATGGTTAAAAAACTTCATTAATAGACTATTTTGATTGGTCTTTTACAATGTAAAAAATCAAATTGAAATCGATTTCGACTTGCTCTATATATCTAACTGTTTTACAGATAATTACAAATGTTTTACCAACTATTTTTGTTTATTATACCATAAATAGAAAAGCCCGATATTTCTATCAGGCTTTGTGGGAGTTACTGTACATATATCGAACCATTTCCTATCTGATTTGCATCTAATAGCGAATTTGGACTTATAAATAATTTGGTTCAAATGTCGCGTTGCATACGTGCCAAATGAAGTGTGTCGCTGATGTTAACAGGAAATGTTACCTTATGGACGCGAAAAGTTTTTTATTTTTATAGGGAAGCCATATCCTTATGGCTGGCTTTATTGATCTAATCTTCATACTTGTGAAATTCAGTAATCGTTAAGTAGTATCCATCCGGATCTCTCAATGAAAATTCCATTTTCGTTGAGTTTGGATTTAAGTGAATATCTTCTTCAATAGCGTAACCCAGTTTTTCGACATTTTGTCGTATGATATGCATATTTTCAGTTCTGAAATAAAGGATTAGTCCATTTCCAGGCGTAATATTTGGATTTGTCATTGTAGGGTGCTCGTCTTCTCCCCATTGGTGAAGACAAATTAAAATTTCATCATTTTCAGAAACCAGAATATCAAACTCCTTTCCTCCATGTAAACTTCTCCAGTTAAATACTGATTGATACCATTTAGAACTGGCTTCAATATCTTTTACAGCTATTATAGGGTCAATTTTTGCCATCTTATAATTTTTCCTTTTGTGAATGCTCTTTAAAGGCATGTACTTTTTCAGGCTTCATTTTGTCATGTCTATCTGCTTACAAACAACGAGCGTATTAACGCAATATACGCAGTCAATCTTAAAATAATTTCCCTGTTGAATATTAGGTGTCTAAAAGTGTTTTGCTTCAGTATTTATTTTCATCCCTTAAAGTTATAAAAAGACAAGAATGATACAAGGGGTTTGATGGAGTTTTTTACGACTTGAAACACGACAATGTGAGCATTTTTTATGTCGCGAAAAATTATCCAGTCGGAACAATATCGTTAAAAATTAACCGAAAATTGCCTAACAATCGCTCAAGAAAGCCGAAAGTTTCTAAAATAAAAATCCTTCAGCTTTACGCTAAAGGATTTCTGCTTTAAGAAGTGGGAGTTACTGGGTTCGAACCAGTGACCCTCTGCTTGTAAGGCAGATGCTCTGAACCAGCTGAGCTAAACTCCCTTCGTTTTGGGATTTCAAATATAGGAGTTATGGCTTATTGTCCAAAAATTAATTTAAAATAATGTTTAATACCTGACTTACAATGAATTAAAAACGTTATTATCTTTAATGATACTTATTGCCTATATGAATTTATTAATGCTATTGTAACTTTTTTATTACAATTTTTGTTTTTAACAATAATAAAATACTTATCCTATCGTTATTTTCTTGTCTGCAACAATTATTAACCTATTAAAACATTTATGTTATGAAGAAAATTCAAACGTCTATTATCCTATTGTTGCTTGTTATAGGAATAGTATCATGTAAAAAAACTCAAAACAGCAGTCCTGCAACCAATGGCGTTACCA
>JAQBOA010000052.1 GCA_028288305.1 Mucilaginibacter sp. | reverse complement strand
TTTATTAAGTAATAAACGGATCTTTTGTAGTTAGTGGTTACGGCTTCGAATGCGATATCAAAACGGGAGTAGAAAAAGTTAAAAAAACGATGCTTTTTTTCTTCTTCGGAGTGCGGCCTTAAAAATAAAGCACATAATGCCGGAGTGAGCGTTAGCGCGTTTATCGCTGATATTAAAATAGCAACAGCAAGCGTAATGCCGAATTGTCTGTAAAATACGCCTGTTGAACCTGTAATAAATGTTACCGGCAAAAATACCGCCGACATCACCAATGTAATTGAAATGATGGCACCGGCAATTTCGTGCATGGCATGTATCGATGCTTTCCTGGCCGATTTATATCCCTTGTCTAACTTAGCATGAACGGCTTCTACAACAACAATGGCATCGTCAACCACAATCCCGATAGCTAACACCAGCGCAAAAAGCGTAAGCAGGTTAAGCGTAAAGCCAAACAGGTTTAAAAAGAAGAAGGTACCTACAATAGCTACAGGTACCGCTATAGCGGGAATAAGTGTTGAACGGAAATCCTGAAGAAAAATAAATACCACAATAAAAACCAGGATAAAAGCTTCAATAAGGGTACTGATCACCTTTTCGATTGAGGCATTCAGATACTCATTAGCATCAACCAGGTAAGTGAGTTTTATACCCTTTGGAAAGTCTGCTGAGGCATTATCAAGAATTGCTTTGGTTTCATTAATAACGTTTCGCGCATTAGATCCTGATGCCTGGGTAACGCCAACACCTATAGCCGGTTTGCCGTTAATTTTAAAGGTGGATGAGTAATCCAGCGCTCCTAATTCTACACGGGCAATATCCCTTAAGTGCAATAGTTGTCCTTTGCCGGCAGATTTAAGTACAATATTACCAAATTCCTCAGCCGTTTTCAGGCGGCCTGTATATTTGATTACATATTGAAAAGATTCACCACTGTTTTCACCAAATTTGCCCGGAGCGGCCTCAATATTCTGTTCGTTCAATGCCTCGGTAATATCATCAGGAACCATACCGTACCTCGACATCACATCAGGTTTTAACCATATCCGCATGGCATAATCCATTGAGTTAAAAACACGGGCGGTTCCAATACCAATAACACGCTGTATTTGAGGTAACAGGTTTATTTTTGCATAATTCTGCAAAAAAGTTTCATCATAAGCCTTATTTTCGCTGTATAGCGAAAATATCAACAGGTTTGTATTCTGACTTTTTGCTACTGTTACGCCTGATTGTGTAACTACCTGGGGTAATAAGCTGGTGGCCCTTGCAACCCTGTTCTGAACATTTACTGCTGCTAAATCGGGGTTGGTGCCAACCTTAAAAAAAATTGTTATAGAGGCTGAACCATCATTACCCGCAGAGGAGGTCATATAGGTCATGTTCTCCACACCATTAATTTGCTCCTCTAATGGCACTATAACACTTTTTAATACTACATCGGCATTGGCCCCGCTATAATCAGCAGATACCTGTACCGTTGGAGGTGCAATATTTGGATACTGTGAGATAGGAAGGGTTATTAACCCTATTACACCTAATATTACCAGCAGTACAGAAATTACCGTTGAAAGTACAGGCCGCTCTATAAATTTTTTTAACATATATTTTATGTGTAGAGACGCAATACCTTGCGTCTTGAAAATGGTTTTTATTAAAGACGCAAAGTATTGCGCCTCTACAATTTTTATTCGAGTCCCTGGTATACAGATGCGGCATTAACTTCCTCCGGCTTAATTTCTGTATCGTCTTTTATATTACTAACTGCTTCGGCTATAATTTTATCGCCTGTATTTAATCCGCTGGTTACAATAAAAAACTGGCCGGGGGTATTATCCATAACGGTGATTGCTGTGTTCTTCACCTTATTATGATTATCTACAACATAAATAAAACGCTTATCCTGCAACTGATAAGTAAGATTTTGAGGAACCATAATGGCTGATTTCACCCTGGCAGGTATCCTTACCATTGCACTACTCCCGCTGCGTAGCAATCCATTTGGATTAGTAAAAACCGCCCTGAAATTAGCCGAACCAGTTGTGGTGTTTATTAATCCGTTAATGGTTTCAATACGACCTTTATGTTCATAAACAGTGCCATCAGAAAGTATTAACGTTACTTGGGGCATGTTTTTTAATTTCGTATGGATAGAGGTATTAGAACTGTCCCTGCTGAAATTAAGCAGCTGTTTTTCGTTCATGGCAAAGTAGGCGTAAACTGATCCTGTATTATATACTGTGGTCAAAGGTTCGGTAGTTGTACTGGTAACCAAACTGCCTAATTTATAAGGTAATGAACCAATTACGCCATTTACAGGGCTTACAATGGTTGTATATCCCAGGTTAATACGTGCATTTTCTAATGCGGCTTTTGCTTGGGCCAAAGCTGCTCGTTTTGATTGCAGCACATTTTGAGCAGACTCTAATTCGTAACGGCTGATAATATCTTTTTCAACCAGTGGCTTAACTTTATCAACCTGCATTTTTGCCGTGTTTACATCGGCCTCAGCCGTTTTAATACCTGCATCAGCAGTGCGTACTGCCTGCTCATATTGAGGGGCAAGTATTTTAAAAAGCAATTGTCCTTTTTTTACCAGGGAACCCTCGTCCACATATATCTTTTCAATAAAACCATCTACTTTTGGCCTTATCTCAATATTTTGTAGCCCTTGGATGCTTGCCGGATAATCGGTATTTAAGGTAGCCGATCGTGGTTGTAAAGTAAGTACCTTATAACTGATTATCATTCCGGCAGGATCATTCTTTTGATTTCCTTTACTACCACAAGAGAACAATGATATTAAAAAAGGAATTGCAAGTATTAGAATTTTTGGTAATGTTGTACCCGAACTAACCTGGAATAAATTATTAAAGAATTTTTTGTTATTCATTTGTTGCAGAATAGAAATATGCTTTTTAAGCGTGCAAATATAATAGCATTATTTTAGTACTTGTGATAAGTTTAAATCAACTTATAGGATTAATTTTTTCAAATATTAATCAATATGAGAGGGATTCGTTAAATATATTTTATAAAACTTGTTTTTATTTTACTCTGGTACAAATTATTTCAACCTATCGGGATTTATTTTAAATGCTTAGGGTGTTTAACTAAATATTTGAAGTTATATGGGTAAAATCCGTTAATCTTAATACAACTTTAAAACCTTACAACCTTCCAACTTTTCAACCTTCCAACATTCGTCTAAACCCACTTGCTCAAAAACTTACTGAAAGCTTCTTTGTACTGATCGCCTACCGTTATGTTAATTTTACCAATTTGCATTGCATTACGGGTAATGGAGTTGATTTTATCAAGGGAAACAATAAATGAGCGGTGCACGCGCATAAATTTTTTTGATGGCAGTTTTTCTTCTAACGATTTAAGGCTGGTAAGAGATAATATGGGTTTTTCGTTACTTTTAAGCCACACTTTTACATAATCTTTTAATCCTTCAATATACAATATATCATTTAATGCTATCCGCACTAATTGATACTCTACTTTTAAAAACAGGTATTCGTTCTCAATCCGTTCTTCAATAATAGCGGCGTGGGCAGCAACTGGCGTGGCGTTTGATTTTTCAAGCAATTCTACATAAGCCAAAGCTTTATTAGCGGCGTGCAAAAATTCTTCATAGTTAAAAGGTTTAAGCAAATAATCAAGCGCGTCAACCCGATAACCTTCTAATGCAAATTGGTTGTAGGCAGTAGTGAAAATAATACGGGGTTTATTGACTTTACTGTTATCAAGTACACGGGCCAGTTCAATACCATTCAAATCCGGCATTTGTATATCTAAAAAAACAACATCCACTTTTTGAGTATGAATAGCTTTCAACGCTTCCACAGCGCTTGAATAACGGCCAATAAGGTTCAGAAATGGCGTTTGTTCAATAAAGGAACATACAAGCCCAAGTGCCAATGGCTCATCATCAACTGCGATACAATTTATAATCATGACAGATCAAGTGTTAAGTGAACTGAATAAATATTATCGGTGGTATTTTCATTTATTAGTAAAGTGTACTTACCGGGGTACAATAAGTCGAGCCTGCGCCTGGTATTATTAAGCCCTATTCCGCTACTTTCTTCTAAGTTATTATTTTGTTCTTTATTTATGGTATTATTTACTTTTAATTCAAGTGAATTGTCTTTTTGTTCAATAGAGATATTTATATAACTCGGCTGAATAGCACTTACTCCATGTTTAAAAGCATTCTCCACAAAAGGCAAAAAAATCATTGGCGCCACCTGGACATCTTTAAGTGAGGCAGGCGATGCAAAATCTATTTTAACCGCATCGGTTAGCCGAAGCTGCATAAGGCTTATGTAATCTTTTATAAAAGCAATTTCCTGGCTCAGTTGGGTTGTGCTGTTTTGAGTATCATATAATACATACCGCATCATCCTTGATAATTGATGTATCGCTTTGCGCGATGTATCCGCATTTACCAGGGTAAGTGCATAAATATTATTTAGCGTATTAAAAAAGAAGTGCGGATTGATCTGTGCTTTCAGGAATGATAATTCAGAGCTTATCCTGTCTTGTTCCATTTGCTGGTGCATTTGTTTGTCATTCTGCCATTTTTGAATAGCAGTGATGCTGGTACTTATACCTAGAACTAAAGCTGTTGTAGAAATTATAAATATATCCCAATCGTGATTTCTGTTATGGTGTTTGGGTGGCGGTCCACTTTTGTGAAAAGCCTCATCTAATAGTTGATGAAGGTTTAGTAAGCCATCAGCATAACTATTTAATAAAACTATAGTTGCAGCGACACCAATGACTATTAAAAAGTAAATACTTGTACGATTTTTTAATAAAAACTTAGGGACCAAAACAGATGAATTAAAATAAAAGGCAATTACAAGCAGAGCTAAAATAATGCTGTTTTTTATCCATAATTGATAAGGTACAGCTATATTCCAGGTTAAGGGCTGAAAAAAATAGATCATACCGAATACGCCCCATATCAATATATGGATAATTATGGTTACTAACTTACTCTTTGATTTTGGAATGATCATCTCATAATGTTTTACTTCAGTTGATTACAATGGCATCAGCTTGTTGGTCAGGTTAAGAACTCAAGTGTTCCAAGTGTTCCAACCGTTCAATGTGTTCTTCTTTCTCAAATTGGAACACCTATGCTTACTTAATCAACCTCTTACTGAACAATATAACCACAATATTACAAATCAATTCTGCATAAAGACAATCAATTCTATGAGGAGGTAGCGTTTACCGACAGGTTGGCAATATTTATCTTTAAAAAGCAATTATTCCCTTTTTTATCTTTAAAAGTTGTTTTATGGGTTAAAAATATGTCTTGATCTACCTTTATTAACCCCTTGTCTATTTTGTTTTTAAACGGATCGCTTTAGATATTGATTTGCACTATCTAAACAAAGATCAAGATGAAATTAGTATACTTTTTTATAGCCGTAGCCCTTTTGATAAATATAAAAGGTTATGCCCAAACGGGCAGGGATGTACACGGTACTGTACAGGATTCAACCAAACAAACACTGCCAGGTTCAACTGTTAAACTTTTAACAGGTACAGATAGCCTTACAACAGTTACTGATTCAAAAGGTGCATTTCTTTTCCCTTCAGTAAAAGCGAAGCAGTTTAGTTTGGTACTACAATCTATTGGTTATCTGCCTGTAAAGCGCCATTTTGTTTTGGATAGTACTAATAACCCTGTTTTTTTGAGGCCGATAATTTTAAAACCTTCCACAACAATGTTAAACACAGTTGTTATATCCGATGTACTCCCTATAAAAATAAAAGAAGACACTGTTGAATTTAATGCAGCCGCTTATAAAGTAAGAGATGGGGCGCCTGTAGAGGATATGATAAAAAAGATACCGGGAGCAGATGTTGATGCCCAGGGCAATGTAACCTTCCAGGGAAAAAGCGTAACAAAAGTAAGGGTTAATGGAAAGGAGTTTTTTGGTGGTGATTTAAAAACAGCTACTCAAAATTTACCTGCAGATGCGGTTCAAAATGTTCAAATGGTAAATGACTACGGCGATCAGGCAAATTTAACCGGCATAAAAACCGGCGAACCTGAAACCATTTTAAATATTAATATTAAACCGAGCAGGAATCACGGCTATTTTGGTCAGGCCAGTGCCGGGGCTGGTCAGGATGCTATTCCACAAATAGATGGTACAAAAGATCAAAGCAGGTACCTGGCCCAATTCAACTTATTTAACTTTAACGGTAATCAACAAGTAGCTGTATTGGGCAATCTTAATAATACAAATACCAGCCTTTTTAATTTTGGTGGTCCTGGTGGCGGCGGTGGCGGCAGGGGAGGTGGCGGCCCTCCGGGAGGCAATAACATTACAAATGGTATTACAACAGCACGTTCTATAGGATTTAATTATCGCGACTCATGGGGAAAAAAGATCACTGTGTATGGCAGTTATAGTTTTTCGGACAATACAATAAATACGATAAGCTCAACGATACAAAATAATATCTCTTTAACAAATCCTACCACAAACACACAAAAAAGTAATGAAACGGATGGGAAAATAAACCACAGGTTCACTTTTAATATGGAGTACCGACCAGATACTTTGGACTATTTTAAGATAAGCCCTTCATATTCATATGCAGGTGTGCATACTACTCAAAGTGGTACAAATTTACTGATGGCTGATACATCAACCTTATCTGATTATAGTTTTAACTCAATAAGCCATTCATCGGCGCCAAATTATGGTATAAATGTGCTTTATAATCACCGTTTTAATGGTCATGGCCGTAATTTTAGCATAAATATTGGTGTTGGATCTGCAGTAAGTAATCAATACCAGAACCCGGTTTACCAATATATAAGAGGTAATCCTAATGCTCCTTTGGACCAGTTTATTACTACTAATAGTCGTACTGACACCGTTGGGACATCCTTATCCTACATTGAGCCAATAGCCAAACATTCCTACATTGAACTTAACTACAATTACAAACATTCATATACAACAGCCGATAAGGAAACTGATACACTGGCAGCAAATAATGATATAAACCAATACGCGCTTTTAAGTAATAACTATAATTTCACTTTCATAACTAATCGCTTTGGTTTAAACTACCGTTTTATTGAAAAGAAATATAACTATGTACTGGGAGTAACTGCACAACCTTCACTGTTAGAAGGTAACTCGCCGGTTAGCGCTCCAACAAGCATAAGCACGTTCAACTTTTCTCCCAATGCACATTTTATCTATAATTTTTCACGTACGCAGTCGCTAAGCGCCAATTACAGCGGAAGCAGTAACATGCCAACTTATTCGGAATTGCAACCTGTGACTGATTTTTCGAGTGCGTTGTACCCTGTGACTGGAAATCCTGACCTGAAACCAGAATATAATAATACCTTTTCTTTACGGTATAACAAGTTCAATTTCGAGTCGGGCAATGTATTTTTCAGCAACTTTTCTTTTGTTCAAACTGATAATAAAATTGTAGCCAATACCATTACATATCCGCGTATATATACACCCGACAGCAGGCTTGCAGGAACTATAGCGACTGATTATTTAAATACGACAGGGTATTATTCCGCCTCGGCATTTTATGTATTCGCAAAGCCCTGGGAAAAACGGAAGTATAATCTCTTTTTTATAGGTAACCTGTCATATAATAACAATATTTCATATATCACAAATGTTGACCCGACTACCTATGATATGACTACAGAAAAAAATATCGCCAAAACGCTGGTACTATCGCAGGGAGTACGTTTCCGGATAGATATAACCGACATTATCGATGCTCAATTCAGTACAACTTACAGTGTTAATTCTTCACAAAACTCTATCCCCCAGCTAGGTATACAGGATAATTTCAGATCATGGGTAATTGGTTTAAATGGCAAAAATTATGTTTGGAAAGACTGGACCTATAGTTACGATTATACAAAAACGCTTTATTATGGGTACAAAGGCGCTACAAACCCCAATGTTTTTAATACTTATGTTGAACGAAGGTTTTTAAAGGGTAATATGGCTACCCTGCGTTTCTCGGTATTTGATGTGTTTAATCAGAATACAGGTTTTACCAGTACACAAAACGGGAGTTATATAACGCAAACCAATGCTAACCGCCTGGGTCGTTATTACTTGTTAACCTTTACTTATCGTTTCCAAAAAATGGCAGGGAAAAAACCAGAAATGAGCCCGGGAAGAGGATTTGGTCCACCGCCCGGTGGTGGTACTCCAGGCGGTGGACCAGGCGGCCCAGGGGGTGATTAAGTTTAATGTAACAATGGGGAATAATTTAGTATCTAATAAATATAAATTTAAGAGCTTAGGATTCTTTTAGAATCATGAGAAAAGATCAATGGTGAGACGTTGATCTGGATTTAGTTGATTGTTATTGGATTTTATCCGTAACAGGGCGTTCTGCGGTGAGAGGCAGAACGCTTTTTTTGTAGAATATTGTATTATTATAAGCCAACATTAAGCTAAATACAACGTATAAATAATTATGTAACAAATATGAAATACTTTTTGTAACGGATAATAATCCTCTATTTATATAGTTTACATGATAGTTTACTTTTCCGTGATTAGTTATTGTTTTGGGGAAATTTAGTTAATATTAAACAATAAAAGAATCATAAAACATAATGCCGAAATATTATGTCTTTAAATTAATTGCGGATATTGTTGAAAACACTTAAATATTTAATAAGCATGACGGCAGTCTTAAGTGTTTTAAATGCTTTTTCCCAGCAAGCAACTGATTTTGGTTCAAAAACTTTAACTGTTGATTCTGCTATGCAAAAGGACCTTATTGACGTGGTTCAAAAAATACTTGATAAAAAAACATCTCTTGAAAAACGGAAATTACCCCAAAAAGCGAATTTTTCGATTATCCCGTATGCTGGATATACCCTTTCAACTGGATTAGTTGTTGCTATAAGTGGTAATGTTGGTTTCTACACTGGTTTATCCCATAACGAAAATTATTCCATCATATCCGCTGTTTTATCTTATGATACTAAAAACCAAAAAGTTTTTTTTACGCGGTCAGAAATTTGGACTAATGAAAATTATTATAAAGTGGTGTCAGATTTGCGCTTCGAAAAATATCCAACCGAAACTTATGGCTTAGGTACATTTACAACATTTGTCACAGATAACCATTTGGTTTATAATTACCTGCGTATATATGAAACCGTGTTAAAAAAGATAACTGGTGATTTGTATGTTGGATTTGGGTATAATTTGGATTATCATTATAATATCACTACTACGGGTAATGTTGATAATTCTATTTCAGATTTTAAAAAATACGGACAAACTGCCAGGTCATCTTCATCGGGAATAAACATTGATTTTTTATTCGATAACAGAAAAAACCCGTTCAGCCCCATTGGAGGATTTTATACAAATATAACTTTTCGTGAAAATTCAACATTTTTTAAAAGTGATGCCAATTGGCAATCATTGCAGTTTGATTTCAGAAAATACTTCAGGTTGTCTCCAAATTCAAATAATATACTTGCAATTTGGAGTCTTATACAATTCACTTCTGGTAATGTACCGTACCTTGATTTACCAACAACAGGCGGAGATATGTATAATAATAGTGGAAGGGGATATGCCATAGGCAGATTCAGAGGTAGGGATGAACTTTATTTAGAGGGGGAATATCGGTTTAGGATAACCCGTAATGGGTTGCTTGGCGGTGTTGTTTTTGCAAACGGCGAAAGCTTTTCTGAATTGCAAAGTAATGTCTTTAAAAGAATAGCCCCGGCTGCAGGTACAGGTATAAGAATAAAATTAAATAAACACTCTGATTCGAATATCTGTATTGATTACGGAGTCGGTACAGGGGACTCACATGGCTTTTTTGTTAGCCTCGGAGAAGTATTTTAGGTGATGAAAAGAACTACCTGCTGGCAAAAATATCTCATAACAAAAATATCGTCGAAAATTACTTGTGAAGTAAATACCCCTAGATTTATGAAAATTATACTGCGAATTCTTTTTATTATATCTTCATTAATACCAATTTTTAGTTTTGCTCAGCAAAAAGATACGTTGCTCAAAAAGACCGATAGCACAAGGATCTTAGCAGACACTATCAAAAAGGATTCACTGAAACTAAACCATACAAGTGTAAGTGGTATAATAACAGATGCAGCTTCAGGAAAACCAATTGTGCAGGTTATGGTCACCTTTGCTGGTAACGATTATGGAACAAGTACTGATGACCATGGTAATTATGCTTTAAGTGTAGCAGGACTCTATAAGCAGGTACAGTTTACCAGCGTGGGTTATAAACCAGTTACTAAATCCATTTTAGCTGGCCAGGATCAAGTATTGAATATAAAACTTCAAAGCAGCCAGACGCAGCTGAAGGAGGTAGTGATTAGCTCGGTTAAAAGAAAACGTTACAAAAATAAAGATAATCCTGCTGTTACATTAATTCAACAGGTAATTGATCACAAACCCATTAATAAAATGGAAGATGCTGATTATCTTCAGTATAATCAGTACGAACGGATTGGATTTTCACTTACCGACCTTTCCCCAAAATTTCTTAACAGTCAATTCTTTAATAAATACCGGTTTTTAATAGATAGCAGCCAGGTGATAAACGGTAAAAAACAAGCTACCGTTCCGGTCTATTTGGGTGAAAAACTTTCCCGGTATTTTTATAGGAAGAACCCTTCAAAGTCAATTACAGTTCTGGATGCACAAAAAAAGGTTGATTTCAGCAGCTTTGTTGATCCCAAAGGACTTGACCTTTATTTAAACCGCCTGTATGGCCAAGTAGATCTTTATTCCAATAATATCTTTATTTTAACCAATCAGTTTTTAAGCCCTATTGCAGATCATGCACCTGATTTTTATAAGTTTTTTATTACTGACACTGTGCAATCCGGAAATCAAAAACTTATAGAAATAACCTTTTTGCCCCGGAATAGGGGAGACCTGTTGTTTGAAGGAAAGTTGTGGGTAACTATGGATGGAAAATATGCTGTTAAGGGAGCGGATCTGAGCATAGATAAGCAAATTAATCTGAATTTTCTTCGCACAATGAAAGTCCACCAGGATTTTGATCAATATCCTGACGGGCGTTATTACCTGGTAAAAAGTGATGTAAAAGCAGATTTTGGAATATTGAAAAACAAAGGCGTAGGCTTTGCCGGCGAGCGAACTATTTTCTATACTAATTACAAATTGAATTCTCCTGTTAACGAGGCGTTTTATAATGGTAATAGTTCTCAAACTGTTCCCGATGTTGATAAAACTGACCTGGATTTTTGGAAAAAACACCGGACCGATACGCTTTCAGGCTCCCAGGCAAAAGTATATACCCATATCGATAGCCTGGAAAATATGCCTTCGTTTAAAAGAACCATGTGGTTAGTAAAAACAATTATCGGCGGATACGCAGATGCCGGGCCAGTACAAATTGGACCGGTTGATGCTACTTATACATTTAACTCAATTGAAGGAACACGTGTACGTTTAGGTGGCAGAACCACGCCAATATTTAATAAATCAATCTATTTGGAAGGTTATACTGCTTATGGTTTCAAAGATGAGCGCCTTAAGTATTACTTAAGCACTACATTTTCCTTCAATAAAACAGCGCCATACCTGTTTCCTAATAATTATTTAAAAGTAAGTTATCAGTATGATACAGACATACCAGGGCAAAATTTTCTAATCAATAAAACACAAAGTTTACTGGGGTCATTTCAAAGAGGTACAAGTGATTTATGGTTATACAACAAAATTTTCCGGTTAAATTACGTAAGGGATTTTCAAGACCATTTCTCTTTTAATTTAGAATTTAAAAACTGGCAACAGCAACCAGCTGGAACATTGGTTTACCAGCCGATTGATGCAACATTGCCACCCGTAACACAATTAACTACTTCAGAAATAAGTCTTTTGCTTCGTTATGCTCCGAATGAAAAGTTTATACAGGGTACTGTACACCGCTTCACCATTCCGAGTAAATATCCAATATTCACTATGAGTATCAACTCTGGTATTAAAGGGTTGGTTAATGGACAATACAATTATTTAAATTTAAGCGCCAATATTTACAAACGTTTTTATTTATCCCAATTAGGATATACGGATGTAACTCTTTTGGGTGGCACAGTGTTAGGCCAGGTTCCTTTTCCATTATTGGCAATCATTCCAGGAAATCAAACTTATTTAGTTAGTAATAATGCATATAATGACATGAACTTTTTGGAGTTTGTAAGTGACCATTATGCAGGCCTTAATTTAACACATTATTTTGGCGGTTTCTTTCTTAATAAAATCCCTCTTGTAGAGTATCTTAAACTCCGGGAAATCGTTTCATTTAAAATCCTGTATGGCGGACTCCGGGATCAAAATAATCCACTTATCCATCCTGATCTTTATAAATTCCCTACTTATGCAAATGGTAGTCCGGCAACTTTTGCACTTGGCAATACGCCATATGTTGAAGCGAGTGTAGGTTTAAGTAACATATTTAAAGTTTTACGGTTAGATTTAGTCCATCGTTTTAATTATCTTGATCACCCGGGAGTGACCCCCTGGGGATTAAGATTCAGCTTTTCACCTGATTTGTAATTCTATTGAGTTACCTAATTAATAGGTAATTATTTATCTATGGTCAAAAAGTATTAAACATTTTTATTCGTTTAAAAACTGTTATCCTTACATTGTTATAATTGCCGGGCTTTTAAGTTTTTTATTTATTGGTCATGCTATTGCTGATTGGATTGCAGGCCATAATTAAAATTTAATTATTATAGCAAATTATTTAAAGCAAACTTATTCCTTTGTATTGCCAATTTAGTTTGGCTGTACTTAATCAACTACTTGCTTCTCAATGCATAAATACTATTTAACCCTCGATCTAAAAGACGACCCTACATTAATAGCAGAGTACGAAAAATATCATATAGCTATCTGGCCCGAAATACGAAAGAGTATTGTAGATTCAGGTATTACCAATATGGAAATATACCGTTATGAAACACGTTTGTTTATGATAATGGAAACAAATGAAAATTTTAACTTTGAAAAAAAAGCAGTGATGGATGCCTCCAATAGTAAAGTACAGGAATGGGAAACCTTAATGTGGAACTATCAGCAGCCACTTAAAAATTCACTCAAGGGAGAAAAATGGGTTTTAATGAATAAAATATTTCAGTTATAATTTAGCAATGTCAGCAAAAGGAGATACTTTTTTACGGATACATCCAAAGGATAATGTTTTGGTAGCCCTTCAGGATCTGGAACAAGGGAAATTAATTGAATTTAACGATCAAAGGTTTACTTTAACGGATAGTATTAGAGCGAAACATAAATTTAGCATGGTCGATCTGCAAGCCGGACAGGAAATTTATATGTATGGCGTATTGGTAGGTAAAGCAACTCAGCATATTCCGCAAGGCGGCCCAATAAGCACCCAAACAGTGTATCATGCTTCGGCAGAGTTTCATTTAGGCGAGCGTAAACTTGAGTGGCATAAACCGGATACCAGCAAATTTGAAGGAAAAACATTTATGGGATACCATCGTGAAGATGGGTCTGTTGGAACTGCTAACTATTGGATTGTAATACCCTTGGTATTTTGTGAAAACCGAAACATAAATGTTTTAAAGGAAGCTCTGGTAGATAAATTGGGTTATAAAAAGGCCAAAAATTATGAAAGTGAAGTAGAGCACTTAATGGAACTTTATAAAGCGGGTAGATCGGTTGAAGAAATATTAAGTGCAGATATTAATACTAAAGAAGAAAAATCACAATCAAAAAGGCTATTTAAAAATATTGATGGCGTCAAATTCCTTACTCATGAAATGGGTTGCGGTTGTACCCGTTCGGATGCTCAAACACTTTGTGGATTAATAGCAGGTTATATTACTCATCCAAATGTTGCTGGGGCAACTGTATTAAGTTTGGGTTGTCAAAATGCTCAGGTAAGTATTTTGCAGCAGGAAATAAATAAACGCGATGCTAATTTCAACAAGCCGCTTGTAATCGTGGAGCAACAAAAAGTGGGGACCGAAAGTGAATTAATGAGGCAATCATTACAACAAACCTTTGCCGGACTTGTAAAAGCCGATAAAACACAGAGGATATCTGCACCGCTGTCTAAATTATGTATTGGGCTGGAGTGCGGCGGCTCTGACGGTTTTTCAGGTATATCAGCTAACCCTGCATTGGGTTATGTTTCAGATCTTTTGGTTGCTATGGGCGGCTCAGTTATTCTTTCGGAGTTTCCCGAGCTTTGCGGTGTTGAACAGGAATTAAGCGACCGTTGCGTGGATGAAGAAAAAGCAAATTATTTTATGAAACTAATGTCATCATATAATGCCCGCGCGGTTGCTGATGGCTCGGGATTTTATGCAAATCCGTCTCCTGGCAATATCAGGGATGGGTTAATAACAGATGCAATAAAATCTGCAGGAGCAGCAAAAAAAGGTGGCACATCTCCGGTTGCGGATGTCCTTGATTACCCCGAAAAAGTAAAAGCAAATGGATTAAACCTCCTTTGTACACCTGGAAGCGATGTGGAAAGCACTACCGCTGAAGTAGCAGCCGGGGCAAATATCGTTTTATTTACAACAGGTTTAGGCACACCTACAGGGAACCCTGTTACACCTGTTATAAAATTATCGACCAATACAATAACGGCCGAAAAAATGCCTGATATTATAGATATTAACTGCGGAACTATAATTGAGGGAGAAGAAACCATAAAACAAGCCGGTGAACGAATATTGGATTATGTAATAAAAGTTGCCAGTGGTGAAATTGAGCCTAAATCCGTTCAATTGGGACAGGACGATTTTATACCATGGAAAAGAGGCATATCTCTATAGTAACATTAAAAATTAATATTGAGAAAAAAATAAAAAGTCTCAATATTAATTATCAGGACTTTTTAAGCACATTTTTAAATTATTGAAGTATCGGTTTCCCATTATAGGTTGCTGATTTTAAAATTTTTTCTGCAACGATAACGGCAGCGGGCGAAAGCTGGGCATAGTTAAGGTCTTTGCAGTATTTTTGTCCTTCATGCACATTCCACCAAAGTAATTTAACTACTTTTTCAGCCCTGTCTTTTGGCCTTTCATTATAGCTTTGTTCCTTATAAATTAATGCCCAGGTAAACCCGCTTATTGGGTAACCATCTTTTGCGTCTGTATTGCTTAATGAAACTTTTGCATCTGCCGGTATTTGTATATTACTCGAAGCGCTTGTTGAGGCAACCGTAGGAGTAATATAATTACCGCTTTTGTTTTTGAGATCGGCAAAGGGCATTCCGTTTTGAATAGCATAGGCCAGTTCAATATAACCTATGCCCCCGGGAGTTTGTTTTATTAAACCAGAAACACCTTCATTTCCCTTGCCCCCAAGCCCAGCAGGCCAGTTTACAGCTGTACCCTGTCCAACTTTAGTATTCCACTCATTGCTTATTTTTGATAAATAACCAGTAAAAATATTTGTGGTTCCGCTTCCATCAGCACGGTGGGCTACAAAAATAGCAACATCCGGCAAATTCAAACCAGGATTTATTTTAGAGATTTGAGGATCGTTCCATTTTTTAACTTTCCCTAAAAAGATATTAGCTAAAACATCTGGATCTAACTTTAATTTTCCTTTAAAATCAGGAATATTATAGCTGATAACAACTGCACCAGAGCACATAGGAATATGAAGTACCGGAGCACCCATCTTTTTTTCCTGATCAGCATTCAATGGTGCATCCGAATCTCCAAAATCAATAGTCTTGTTTGTGAGCTGCAAAATACCGCCTCCAGAACCAATTGATTGGTAATTTACTTTTATACCTGTCCGTTTATTATACTCAGCAAAAAGTCTTGAAAATAATGGATATACAAAGGAACTGCCTGCCCCAAGTAAAGTGTTGCCATCGGTATTTGCACCAAAAGATGACATATTGGTACTATCTTTCGCTGATTTATTACTATTACCTGTGCAGCTTGTAAATATTGAAGCAACAACGAAGATTATTGCCAGTGTTAATTTGTTCATATTGAAAATTTGATGTAAATGTCTATTTATTATATCAAACAAAAAAACAAAGACTTAGTGTTTTTTTGTCTTCTATTATCAACAATTGTGTAGATTACTATGCATGCATAGTAAATTGTAAAATAAATAGATAACACATAAAGGCATAAATACACTTATATTAAAAATTATTAGAAATATTAAAAATGTTATCGAAGTGATAAAACTTTATCAATTTGATAGTATTTATGGCCGTTTTAATAAATGTAATATTATAAATTCTACTTCTTTAAACAATTTGTAAGTACTATTTGAATGTGATAAATTATTTGGCATTGATTTAGCTCTGTAAACTTAATTTACATTAAACCGCGGAACGAAATATGCATATAAATAGTTAATTATAAGTGCTTTCGCTATTTGTTTACTTAGTTTTTAAAATTATGATTATTGATATATTAAAAATTTGCTGTCTGCTATCTGCGTTAATTTTGCCTTTATTTTTACCGCTTAAAAGGAAAACCAGGAATGTTAAATTCCCCAAAAAATATAACGATACTTCCGAAGCTCAATATGCAATTAATGAGCATGGTTTCCTTGAAAGGATACATAATGACAATTTATCAAGTCAGGCTAATTAACTAGCGACTCAGGGAAGGCCCCGTCTAATACACATAGTAGCTCTTTAATTACTCTATACTTCACCTATAGAGAATGTAAACCTGGCTGTCAATAATAGTTTATAATAAACGTCAGGATAAAATCTCTTTCTCCACTTCATTTATTTCCTATTTAAAATATAATTAACTAATCTTGAATTGTTTTCTAAATAGGTTAATCCCATTTACTTTTACATTATTGCCCTATCAATAAAACACCATACCAATTGATGGTGAAATTTAGATGGGCTTTTATAAATTACCATACTAAATGACAATTAGCATCAAATCAACCATTTTTATTTGTCTTTTCAGCAGCATTATAAATACTGCGTACACGCAACAAAGCATACCTCAAAAAGTAGATGCCTTATTAAAAAAAATGACGCTTGCCGAGAAAATTGGCCAGCTTAACCAGTATAACGGCGATTGGGAAGCTACAGGCCCCATAACTACAGATGTTGGTAATAAACTTGATGCAATAAAGCGGGGAGAAGTGGGCTCAATACTTAACATAGTAGGGGTACAGCATACAAAAGTATTCCAGGAAGCAGCCATGCAATCCAGGCTAAAGATTCCTTTATTGTTTGGGCAGGATGTGATACATGGTTATGGCGTAACCTTCCCTATCCCCCTTGCCGAAGCTGCAAGCTGGGATATGGCAGCAATTGAAAAATCAGCCCGTATTGCCGCTACTGAGGCTGCCAGTGGGGGCGTACACTGGACATTTGCACCAATGGTTGATATTGCCCGTGATCCACGCTGGGGTAGGGTAATGGAAGGAGCAGGCGAAGATCCGTATTTAGGCTCCCTTATTGCTACAGCACGGGTACATGGTTTTCAGGGTATGGGTTTAGGGAACTTAGATGCCGTTATGGCTTGTGCAAAACATTTTACAGCATATGGAGCAGCAATTGGCGGTCGTGATTACAATAGTGTTGATATGAGTTTGCGTACACTATGGGAAATTTACCTGCCCCCATTTAAAGCCGCTGCTGATGCAGGCGTGGGTACTTTCATGAACTCTTTCAACGATCTGAATGGTATTCCTGCTACTGCCAACCGCTATTTGCAGCACGATATTTTAAAAGAAAAATGGGGTTTTAAAGGCTTTGTAGTAAGTGATTGGGGTTCAATGGGTGAAATGATAAACCATGGTTACGTAAAGGACAATTATGAAGCCGCCGAAGCTGCCATTAATGCGGGTAATGATATGGATATGGAAAGCCGTAGTTATATCAATAACCTGGCTAAACTTGTTGCTGATAAAAAAGTATCTGTAAAAGTGATTGATGAAGCTGTTGGACGCATCTTAACCAAAAAATATGAACTTGGCTTGTTTAGTGACCCTTACCGCTTTAGCGATGCTGATCGCGAAAAGCGGGTATTAAATGCACCTGAACACGTTGAAGCAGCAAAAGACATTGCCAGTAAAAGTATAGTACTACTAAAAAATGAGCATCAATTATTGCCTTTGTCAAAAACTTTGAACTCCATAGCTTTAATAGGCCCGTTAGTGAAATCGAAAAAGGAAATGAAGGGTTTTTGGGCCCTTAATGTGGGGGACGAAAAGGAAATCGTTTCTTTGTTTGAAGGGATGCAGCAGGCGGCTGGGAAAACTAAATTGCTTTATGCTAAAGGATGTGATATTACGGATACCAGCCGTGCAGGCTTTGCCGAAGCCTATAAAATCGCAATGCAGGCAGATGTTGTAATAATGGCAATGGGAGAAAGACCAGATATGACCGGTGAAGCAAAAAGCAGGTCGGATATTCATCTTCCAGGTGTACAGGAAGAATTAATTAAGGAGGTAATGGCATCTGGCAAACCGGTTGTTGTACTGCTGATGGCGGGGCGGCCTATGGTATTTAACTGGACTGCCGACCATGTTCCGGCTATTTTATACACCTGGTGGCTGGGTAACCAAGCCGGTAACGCCATGGCCGATGTATTATATGGTGATTACAATCCCGCCGCAAAACTACCTATCACCTTCCCCCGTACCGAAGGGCAGATCCCAATTTATTATAATCATTTTAACACCGGAAGACCTGCTAGAAATGATAATGATGTGAACTATACTTCAGCTTATATTGATTTGCCAAATAGCCCCAAATATGCTTTTGGGTATGGATTGAGTTATACCACTTTCAAATACAGTAACCTCCGATTCAGTAAAAAATCAATGCTTAAAAAGGAAACTATAACCATTTCTTTTGATCTTCAGAATACAGGAAAATATCCCGGAGAGGAGGTAGCGCAGTTCTACCTGCGCGATATGGTATCGCAGCCAATAAGACCGGTAAAGGAGTTAAAGGGTTTTCAAAAAGTAATGCTGCAGCCCGGTGAAACCAAAACCATTACATTTATCATCGACAAAGAAAAGCTAGCTTTTTATAATGATCAGTTAGAACGAATTACACAACCAGGAGAATTCAGATTAATGATAGGCAGCGCTTCTGATGATATAAGACTACAGGATAGTTTTGAACTTACAGATTAAATTAATAGCTAAACAATGAAAGTACTGGTTTTTAAGAATTACGATCAAATGTGCAGGGCAGCGGCCGATCTTATTGTTGATCAGGTAAAACGCAAGCCTGATTCTCTTTTATGTTTTCCTTCCGGTGATTCACCAATAGGTATTTTTAAGTATTTGATAGCAGATTCAAATGAAAACAAAGTTGATTTTAGTGAATGTTATTTTGTTGGCTTAGATGAATGGGTAGGCATGAGTAAAGATGATGAGGGCAGTTGTACACATTTTCTGAATAAAAACTTTTTTACGCCCATGCAAATCAAGCCGGATAAAATTCATTTTTTTGACGCTTGCGCTCAAAACCTTGATGTGGCATGTGCGGCAATGGATGATTTTATTAAAGAAAAAGGCCCGATTGATATTATGCTGGTTGGTGTTGGCATGAATGGACATATTGGTCTGAATGAGCCAGGTACTGATTTCGATTTGTATTCCCATCACTCTTCATTGGCACCTGTGACGATAAGTGTTGCTCAGAAATATTTCAAAAAAGAAACCCCATTACGTGAAGGTATAACACTTGGTCTTAAGCATTTAGAAGAGGCAAATACAGCAGTACTTATTGCTGCTGGAATTAAAAAAGCAGAAATTATCGCTGAAGCTTTACAGGGAGACGTAACTGAACAACTACCGGCTTCCATCTTTCAGGCTCATCCTTCAGCGTATGTTTTATTAGATGAAGACGCGGCATCGAAGTTGGTTCATTAACGCAAATGCTCATTAAGCTTTTTAGCCTTTATTTGCTCTCAAAAAATTCATTGTGAATTTTAAATCGGGATTCTAAAATGAGAAACTAAAAGCAAATCATTATTAATTTGATACATGATATCTATTTATTATCAATTAATAAATTGATAATAATGTGTTATTAAGTAAATGATTAATAAAATTAAGTTATCAAGTAAATAATTAATATATTTGTCTATTAATTATGAAAAATTACGCGGTTCTAACAGGTGACATAATAAATTTTACACAATTAAGTAATAATACCCGTCAATCACTAATTGAAGAAACCCGTAGATTGATAAAATCATGGGTTAAAATTCCAGGTGACGCAGAAATATTCCGTGGGGATAGTTATCAGTTAATCTTTAATGATATTGAGAAAGCTTTAAAAAGAAGTATCCAGCTTATTTGCTGGTTCAAAAAATACCCTGATCATGAAGAGGGATGGTTATTAAGTACACGAATATCGGTAGGAATAGGTAAAGTAGCTTATAAGGGTAAATCTGTGTTGGATTCAGACGGTGAAGCGTTTCATCAATCGGGCCGCAGTTTTGATAAAATGAACAAGGATGATTTATTAACGATTTCATCTGATAATAAAGAAATAAATGAACAGATAGCCATAATTCTTATTTTCATAAATCTAATAATAAGCCAATGGACTGTTGGCCAGGCCGAAGTAATTTATTTGTATGAAGAAGGCTATACACAGCAAAAGATGGCTGAAAAACTGGGAATCAGGCAGGGGGCGGTAAATAACAGGCTTAGGGTAGCTAAATGGAAAGAGGTAGAAAAAGGAATAAATTATATCTCCAGCTTATTAAAACAATCTTAACATGGAACTTAATATTTTATTGCGTTTATTAATTGCCCATTTGTTAACGGACTTTGTGTTGCAACCAAAAGCATGGGTTGATGACAAAGAAAAGAAAAAGGGGAAATCGGTAAAGCTATACCTGCATGTATTAGTAACAACAATTGTCACTTACCTATTATTGGGTTGGTGGAATAACTGGTGGATACCTCTGGTAATATTTGTAACCCATTTATGCATAGACATATGGAAATCATACCGTCCAAATGATATTTTTTATTTTTTACTCGATCAGGTATTTCACATTACAGTAATTTTGGTTATATGGTTTTGTACTTATTTTAGTTGGGAAGAAATTGTTACTTTATGGAATGCTGTAATAAAGAACAGGCAAATATGGGCTTTGTTTTTGGGGTACCTGGTTGTAATATGGCCGCTGGGAATAGCCATTGGAAAGGCTACAGAAAAATGGCGTGAGGGTTTGGACGGGGATACAAAGGGTTTGGCAAGTGCCGGAATTTGGATTGGCCGTTGCGAAAGGGTATTGATTTTAACATTTATCCTTACAAATCAATATACAGCGCTTGGGTTTTTAATAACCGCAAAATCAATTTTACGGTTTAATGACAATGACAATAAAACCCAGCGAAGAACAGAGTATATTTTGGTTGGCACTTTAATTAGTTTTGCTTCGGCAGCTTTAGTGGGAATAATTATTACACTTTTGCTCAAATAATAAATAAATGTCACATAAGTTTAAAAGTTATCAATAATAAACCAACAATTATTGGTTAAACTTGTTAAATTTAATCTGATTAAGGTGATAACGGGGCCGGTGCATTCCGGCAACCCAAATGGAAATATCATACAGCATGAAAACACAAGAACTGATCACTACAGTAAGGGCAATGATGGCCGGTGATAAAGGTCTGCTGGCAATGGACGAAAGTACGACAACCTGCAATAAACGATTTGAAGAGGCCGGTATTCCACAAACGGTAGAGTACCGAAGGGCTTATCGCGAATTGATAGTTACAACACCAAATTTGGGCCAGGCAATAAGTGGTGCTATTTTGTACGATGAAACCATTTATCAGGCTACAAAGGATGGAGCTTTATTTATTGATTTATTAAAGCAAGCGGGTATTATACCTGGTATAAAGGTTGATGAAGGAACTATAGATCTCGCTGGCTTTCCTGGAGAGAAAATTACAGTTGGCTTGGACGGCTTGCCAGAACGCCTTGCTAAATATTATGATTTGGGCGCACGCTTTGCCAAATGGCGGGCAGTAATTACTATAAATACCGGTATCCCAACCAGGGGATGTATTGAAGCTAACATGCACTCCCTTGCCCGATATGCGGCAATGTGCCAGGAAGCTGGTATTGTGCCCATTGTTGAACCCGAAGTTTTAATGGATGGTACTCATGATTTGAAAAAATGCTTTGATACTACAGAAAAAGTGCAGCATGTGCTTTTCGATCAGTTATTTGCTCAAAAAGTAAACCTGGAAGCTCTCATTTTAAAACCTAACATGATAATGTCTGGCTTAAGTTGCTCTAAACAGGCAGATGTTGACAAGGTTGCTGAAGCTACTGTTACCTGCCTGCTGCAATCAGTGCCCGCCGCTGTGCCTGGAGTAGCCTTTTTATCTGGTGGTCAATCGCCTGAAAAAGCTACTGCACATTTAAATGCCATGCATGTAAAGTATAAAGGGAAACTTCCGTGGGCGCTTACTTTTTCGTATTCAAGAGCAATACAACAGCCGGCACTGGAAATATGGAAAGGCAAGGATGAAAATGTAAAAGCCACTCAGCAAATGCTTTACCATCGTGCCCGTTTAAATACTATTGCCCGCCGGGGTGAATATAGTCTTGATATGGAAAAAGTTTTTGTCAACTAAATCTCAATAACTCGATGTAGTTAAAATTGAACAAGTATTCTGTTTTGGGAAACTTATGTCACTGCTTTGTGTTATCTGTATGATCATGGAGCAAATAAAACTTTATCCGCTAAAATTTGAACCAATTTATCAATACCGCATTTGGGGTGGGCGTAGACTTGCCAATTTATTGACCAAACCCTTACCTGATAACGACCCTATTGGTGAAGCATGGATATTAAGTGACAGAGACGATTACCCAAGTAAAGTTACAGATGGTCCCCTTAAAGGAAAAACCATTAGCGAGTTATTAGTGGATTCACCGGAACAGCTATTCGGAAAACTAGTAGACAAGTTTAAAAGATTTCCTCTACTATTGAAATTTTTAGATTGCCAAAAAGTGCTTTCAGTACAAGTGCATCCTTCAGACCAGTTAAAGGAATATATCCCGGCAGGAGAAAGCGGAAAAACCGAGGCTTGGGTTGTATTGCAAACAGGCAATGATGGTAAAATTTATGCAGGTTTAAGGCCTGGAACTACCAAAGAAAAGCTGAGAAACTCACTCGAAAAGCATAAAGTTGTTGATGATCTGGCAAGCTTTACACCCAATGTTGGCGATGGTGTGCTAATAAAAGCGGGTACTGTGCATACATTGGGTGATGTGTTGGTTTTTGAAGTGCAGGAAAACAGTGATGTTACTTATCGACTTTATGACTGGGACCGGGTAGATGAAAAAACAGAAAAACCCCGTGACCTACAAGTTGAACAGGCTATCGCCTGTATAGATTTTGCTCAAACAGCAATTGGACCTGCAAACCCGATTATAGAAAATGATGGCCCCGAGCTTCGTGAAAAGATTTTTGACAATGAGCATTTTATTTTGTGGCGACTTACAGGCACAGTGCCATTTATGGTTGGAAAAGAAGCAGCACCCCGCATATTAGTATGTATTGAAGGGACTGGTGAACTGGAAAGCAATAACGACCTGTTTTCATTAGTTAAAGGCGATGTCATGCTCTTGCCTGCCATTTGTGGTGCTTGCCCATTTGTACCAAAAGGAAATGTGATATTATTAGAAATAGCTGTGCCTGAAACAGCTTTCACCAATGACCAAAGCAAATGAAAAAACTTATAGTTTTTGATCTCGATGGTACGCTTGCGGAAAGCAAAGCGGCCATAGATAAAGAAATATCAACCCGTCTGTCCGCACTTTTAACGGTAGCAAAAGTAGCTGTTATCTCAGGAGGGGATTGGCCGCAATTTGAAAAGCAAGTATTGGCAAATCTTCCAAAGGATGCATCACTGCAAAATTTATCTATTCTACCTACCTGCGGAACAAAGTTTTATCAGTATAAAACTAACTGGAAACAGCTTTATGCCGAAAACTTTACAGACGATGAAAAAAAGACAATCATCTCGTCCCTTAATAAGGCAATTGATGAATCGGGGTTTAAAGCCACAAAAGTTTGGGGCGAAACTATTGAAGATAGAGGTAGCCAGATTACTTATTCTGGTTTAGGACAGCAAGCCCCTCTTGAAGAAAAAAAGAAATGGGACCCTGAGTTTGCTAAAAGAGGTAAAATAAAAAAGCAATTGGATAAAATGATACCTGAATTTGCTGTGAACCTTGGCGGCGCTACCTCTATAGATATTACAAAACATGGTATTGACAAGGCCTATGGTATAAATAAGCTACGCGATGTTTTAAACATTCCCATTAAAGAAATGATTTTTATTGGTGATGCTATATTTCCGGGTGGCAATGATTATCCTGCTAAGCAGGCTGGTGCATTTTCAATCCGCGTAAGTGATCCAAATGAAACAAAGAGGGTTGTTGAAGGAATTATTGGTTGCCTTGATGATGGACATTTTGGAGAAGGATTTTAAATAGATACCATTTCGAATAGTACGCATAAATTATGATTGAAGTAAAAAAAGAAGGTGTTATACTCAGAAATACCAATTTGGATTTTGAAAATGATGGCGTGTTAAACCCGGCCGTTATAAACGAAGGGGATGTTATTCATTTGTTTTACAGGGCAGTGAGAAAAGGCAATTTTTCAACTATAGGTTACTGTGAATTAAATGCTCCATTAACGATAAAAAAGCGCTTTAATAAACCTATTTTGTCTCCGGAATATGAATATGAATCCCAGGGGATGGAAGACCCCAGGATAGTAAATGTAGATGGGATATATTACCTTACCTATATTGCATTTAACGGAACTAATGCACTTGGCGCACTGGCTACTTCAACAGACCTGCAACAATTTAAAAAGCACGGAATAATAGTTCCTCAGATAAAGAATATTGATTTCGACCGTTTGATAGATGGTGAAAATAAAATAAAAAAGAAATACCTGCACTATAACAGAGGTGCCAATGACCTTATAGCTGATAAAGACCTGGTTTTCTTTCCTCGCAGGATAAACGAAAGGTTAACCTTTTTACACCGGATAAAACCTGATATACAAATTGTTGCTGTAAATGATTTAAAGGAACTTACAAAAGAGTTTTGGGAAGACTATTTTTTGCATTTGGAAGAGAATATTGTTATTGCCTCTAAATATCCGCACGAAGTAAATTATGTTGGGGGTGGTTGCCCACCAATTGAAACAGAACACGGTTGGCTGGTTATTTATCACGGAGTAAAGGATGCAATAAAAGGCTATGAGTATTCGGCGTGTGCTGCATTACTGGATTTAAACGATCCCCGGAAAGAAATAGCACGTTTACCTTATCCTTTATTTAAACCTGAGTTGGATTATGAATTAACGGGGGATGTGGATGATGTGTGTTTCCCAACCGGCACTACATTAATTGATGATATCTTGTATATTTATTATGGTGCAGCCGATGACATAATTGCTTGTGCATCGGTAAGTTTTTTAGGATTAATTAATGAATTGTTATTAAACAAGGAATTATAGTGGCAACGATTTATCAACCAGCTTTTTGATTGCCAAAATGACCTTGCTCCTTTAATTCTTTTAATTCCAATTCGTATGCGCGCATGCGGGCATGCAAAATATCTAATTCAGTACGCATCATTTGTATTTCAGTAATTAGTTTAGCTGATTCTGGCTTGTTAATCTTTTTCTCCCCCGTGCCAAGTATAAGCCATTCAGGAGAATATTTTAATTGGAAACAAAGCTTACGAATAAGATAATAACTTACATCTTGCTTTTTATTGATCACTTTGCTGATAAAGCCTTGGTCCACACCAATTGCACCAGCCAAACCAAGCTGGCCGCCATTTTCCTTAACAATTACCTTTAATCGCTTTATTATTGCTTCGTCAGACATTTAATTGCAATAATAAACAAAGTCGTGGAATAGTCAATAGTTATTGTAAGAAGCAGAATTTACTTACAATTTTAGTATCTCGAATAAACATATTCTTAACCAACCAATCCTAATGATCCGTTTCGGCTAATTTTTGCAAGCAATTCATCAAGTTTTAAGTTGTATTCCTCAAGGGAAATTAGGCCGTCATTATACTTTGCAGATAAAAGCATAAGATCCTGTATTTTTAATTGCTTATTATTTTCGTTGTTATTATAGATAGCGGCAATTGAAGCCTTACCATTATTATGTATTATAGCATCAGTATTTAATGCTGCTTTTAACTTGCTTATTTTATGCTCTGTTGATTTTAGCATAAACATTGGCGGAACACTTTTGCTTTCCCTTAAAACTGTATTGACTTTTTTAATTTGTTTTTTGTCAAACTCTGTTATCCAGATCATAAAAGCAATCCCACCAAATAAAAAGGAAAAAAATATATACATTACTGTAAAATATATTAGATTATTTGCCTATAGATGATAATAACAACCTTTAAAAGACACTATTACCTATAGTATTTAGAAAATTAATTACTTTAATCGATGAGTTTTTACGATTATAATTAAATAAGAGTTGCGGTTATTTAAGAATTATTTATTTGGTTTTGATTGATAATCAATAAAAAGGAATTTCTAGTAGTTTAAATAATTTTTACAGATTATTGCCTATTGATTTCTCATAGCAATAAAATCTCAAATTTGGCCTGAAACTTAGTCCTATCTCACCGGCAAACTGGTATCCTAATTTGGGAAAAAGCCGTTGTGTTGCCTGGTTGTTGGTATTGGTATCAATGCGGAGCGTATTAATACCACGATTTATCGCTTCCTGTTCAGCTTGCATCAATAGTGCTACTGCAATACCCTTTCCTCTATACTTTGGGTTTACAGCCAACCGGTGTGTAACTATAGCTTGCTGGTTAATGTCCCATCCAATATGGGCGTATTCTGGTTCCTGATCGGTAGTAATAGCTGCAATACCAGCAATTGAACCTTTTTCTTCGGCTACCCAAAGCTGGTTTAAAGCAATATCATTTTCAAATACCTGTGTATTTGGATAAGTGCTATCCCATTGAAAATTTCCAGATGCATTCATAGCAGGTACCACTTCAGCAATAAGCTGCATTATTTGAGGGATGTCATTTACTTTAGCAAGGCGGATTAACATTGAAAAAAATTGCTACCATATGAATTTAAATATTAGACAAATAAGATTAATCTATCTGATTTATTAATCTGTTGTAAAATCTGCAGGATTATGTTCAAAAAAAGTCAAAGTGGATGCATAAATCTCATCATCTTTTCCTTTAACCCACCTTAAAGGGATGGATATTTGATTGCCATAATCTGATTCCCATTTCAAATTTATCTGCATAATTGATGCGCTTCTTCCACGAATAAGTTTTATGTCCCTAATATCTTTCCAGTCTATACTAACATCTCTGATATAATCATTAATACCCTCATTATCCAGTTCAAGCGCGATGTCGCCTTTTAAAGCAGGTATCAAACGTTTAATTATCAGCAATGTAACCAAGAATAAAAATATAAGAGTGCAAGCTCCGAAAATTATCCATGTAAAAGTAGTATTTGCCCTAATTACATTTTTTGATAAAAGCAGCATTAGTAAGATCATTAGCGCAATGGTACCTAAACTAAATTTTAAGCTGTAAGGGCATTGAACCGGTTCTGTCATAGTTATAAATATAGAAGAAAAAGCAGAATACAAAAGTAAAGCTAAAATGTATAATGAGCTTTTACCTTTCACGTCTCAATGATTATGCTTCTTATGAATATCTTTAACAAGGCAGAGTTTTTTAATGTCAGTAATTTTAATTACAAAAGGCGCGTATTTAAGACGTGTGCCTATCATTTCTGTAGTATTATCAGAATGAGCAATAACTTCATCATCACTATCACCAGCCAGTAACCTTTTATACATACGATATTCACCCCATTCAATATAATAAACTTCTCCGGGAAGTATTTTTTTGTCGTGGATGATCTTCAAGGCTACCCAACACCCATTCTCAAGGTAAGGGTACATTGAGTGTCCCCAAACAGGCAATGCGAAATCACAATCTTCAATTCCAGGAAAATTCATCCGTCCAACAGGCTCTTTATCATTGATATCATTATAAACCTCAACTCCGGAGGCTGTTGCCGTAATTTCATACATAGGAATACCTTCAGACAGCTTAGAAACTGCTATATTTTGTGAGTTTACTGTATTTTTTTTACCAATTACAAAATCACTGTATTTTTCTTTAAAAACCTTTAATTTCTCTGGATCAATATTTTGCCGGCTCTTGATTATTTCAGTAATAGAACTGGGCGAGTTAAAACCTAAAGCTTCAGCCAACTGTGCATTGCCACTAAATGCCTTGCCTTTAAGCTGACTATATAATATTATAAACTCCAGAGTTTCCGGCCGGATGATTTTAATTTTGGCAGGTTTTGATACATCTTCCATAAAAAATAAATTTTTTCTTTAATTTCTTTATTTTATTAAAGATATTTCTTTATATTTGTCGTGTTGTTTCCTACTAAGGTATTACTTTTTAAATTAAAAACAAATATAAGTATTACAGAATATAAAGAATAAAATTTATTTATATGCCAACCACAGCCTTAAAAATGAGCCAACCAATAACTTAAAAATTTAACTTATGCACCTTGCCTATTCAGCAATTAACACTATCACTATGAATTTACATTCTTCAACAGATAACCAGGATGAGCAAAATGATAATGAAATAATGCTTCGTTATCTGGCTTACCAAACTGTCTGTAATAAATACAGTCAGGAAATCGCTTCAATACAAAAATATATACCAAACTGGATGCCACAGTTTAGGAAATAAATTAGTTTTATTAATAGACCCTAAAAGTATATATCAAGTAATAATAACGTAACCCAAAAATAACCCCAAATGATAAAGCTCTCTCAAAAACTAAAAGACAAATTATGGTGGCTTGTGATCTCAGTAGATTATGACTATAGCCGCATTACCATTGCTGAGCACGAAATTGATGGCGACATATTAACAATATGGCTCGAAGATAAACAGGATTTTAAAAACTCCCTGGATGAATGCCTGAAGATTGATATATCTGCAAAACAATTTGCAAAGGTTATAAAAGCTGAAAACCTGAATAGTTATGAAGGCTCCAAAATGCACCCTACCAAGAATTTTGTTTACAAAACCCGTATTGAAATAAATGATCCTATTAACTGGTACCGGGATGATGCATCAATTACAGAACAGCAATGGGCTCGTGAAGCAGTATTAAGATTATTGCTCACGCAGTTGGTGGAAAATGAAGCACAAGGTGTCGAAACATGGTAATTTTATGCCATATGGCATAAAATTCATAATATTCAATTAATTTAAAGTGAAAGAAGGTATCACTAAACGGGACTTTTATAACCCTTTACTTCTTTGCAATTCATGTATTAAATCAACATTAAACTAATAAAAACTTATGCAAATGAAAAATTTAAAAAGTTGGATGGTAATAATTCTTATAGTATCAATTCTTGCTTTAATGCTTTTTTTTACTAAAAATTATAACTCAGATATTGAGTTTCAGCAAAAAATTTATGATCACTCAGAAATAAAA
Source organism: Mucilaginibacter sp. (assembly GCA_028288305.1). GTDB lineage: Bacteria > Bacteroidota > Bacteroidia > Sphingobacteriales > Sphingobacteriaceae > Mucilaginibacter. Next base: position 152,027 of record JAQBOA010000052.1, on the reverse strand, counting down.
GATACAATTTAAACCAGTAGTAAAAAGAAAAAGCTCCCGGGTAAACCTGGGAGCCTTCCAATAAAAAAGAATATTATCAATATCAGTTCCGTCTGAAATTACCTTTGCCGCCGGCGTTAAAGCCTGGGCCTTTGTCTTCTGCTATGTTAACTGTTATTCTACGACCATAATAACTTGCACCGTTCATACACCTAATAGCCTCTTTTGCTTCGTTATCATTCACCATTTCAACAAAACCAAAACCCTTACTCTCTTTTGTTTCGCGATCTTTAATAATCCTGAGCGATTTTACAGGCCCAAAATCACCAAAAACAGCTGTTAGTTCAGCCTCATCCACCTCTAGTGGGAGTCCTGCAATAAATACTTTCATCAATGTTTTTAAATTTAAGTAAAGGTACGGAAAAACAAGCACATTTTTACCGTTCCGGCCCTAAACGGCTCTTGTAAAGGTTTTATTACGCAACAATTATAATTGCACAATTATCTTGATGCTCTATTTTAACTGCAGGTCAAAACTGCCTTCAACCTTGTAGAACGGAGAATTAGCCTTATCATCCTTTGCGAGGAAAGTAAAAAATGTCCCTTTAGCAAGTTCATTTCCCTGGTTGTATTGAACAATATTAATATTCCCAAAATCTTGCTGTCCAGCAAATTTACTTAAGGAATATTGCAAACCAGGGTTATTTTGATCGCGGTTTAGCAAAAGTTGGCTTCCGGCTATGCCACTATTAATATTGCTGTTAACGAAACCGGCTGAACTGATACCAAAGCTCATTGTATGTTCTTTGTTAATGGCTGTTATACCAAAATACCTATTATTGTCATCAACATGTACATTAACAAAAGCAATGGAATCCCTGCTGGCATCAAAAGTATAAGTTGAATCTTCTATTTTAATTGTAAGTGTACCTGCAGAAGCAAGATAATTACCTGGAGTAGCAATAATAGTACTTACGGTAGCGCTATCTGCATTAAGGCTTGTTTTTTCCGTGTTAGTATCCTTTAAAGCAGGATCTTTCTGGCACGATGAAATCATTGCCAAAAGAATCACGGAAAAAGAAATTAACAGGTTAGTAAACCTTACTTTTTGCATATTTAATTTATTAATTAAATCTACTAAACATTAACGAATATAAGAAATCAATAGTTGCCTAAGTTTTAAATTTAATTAACAATTTAACATAATTTAACTTTATTTAACTTTATTGTAGTTATCTATAATATAATGACTTTTAAATGCTTTTTATGTCGATAATTGGTTAAGATAATTAAAATTGTTGGAAGTAAGAATAGTTAAACCTCAAAACTTTAAATACATTCAATTATAGCGCTCTTAGTTTGTGCAGAATAATTATTGCTAAAAATATTTGCATTATATATTAAAGATTCGTATCTTTACATTTGTACTATGCCAACTGGCATTATAATCATAATACAAAATGCCTAAACATTCTTTTACCACTTCAAATGAATTGAGGAGCCGTATTGATGCCTATTTTAGTTATATTGAAGGTGAATATCATTTGGAAAACAAGTCTGTAACTGATTCTAAAACCCTGGCCAACTTAAAGCAAAAAGTGTGGGTGCGTGAACCTGAACCTGCAACACTTGCCGGACTTGCAATTTTTTTAGGTTTTCACAGTAAGCAGGCATTTGAAACATATGAAGAGAATGGACGATTTGCAAATATTCTTAAACAGGGACGTTTACGTGTAGAAGCAGCATACGAAAAAAAACTGCATCTTCAATCATCAGCCGGGGCAATATTTGCTCTTAAAAGTATGGGTTGGAATGAAAAAGCCGAAAGCAAGGTGGCAGGTAAAACCGTTTTTAAAAGTATAAAAATTGAAATTATAGAAACTGGTCCAAAACTGGCCGAAAATGAAAAAGAAGTAATTCTATGATTTAATTAGCTTTCATATAATAGTAGTCATCAATCTCATTCTCAATTAAATTTAAATTGTTTGGGTCAATGATTAATGATTCCGCATGAATAGATAAATTTATTTCTGAAAGGTTGGTTATGGTTTGGGGCGTGCCTGTTTTATCAGCGGTAGTAAATAGGGTTAGATTTTTACCGTTAACGGTAAAATTAAACTCATTCAGGCTTGGCGAAGTTGCAGTACTTCTTGAAGTGTAACCTGTGCCATCACTAAAGTATTGAACAAAATCATCTGCCGTATAATTTGTCTTAGTAAATGTAGCTATCTGAACCCCGCTGTTAAATAATTTTGAGTTCTGTTTGGTTTTAAGCCATTTTCCAATAATTGACACGTTTGCGGTTGGTGAGGTGGAATCTTTTTTACAAGAATTTAAGCAGATTAAAAGGAAAAGACTAAACAATAAATATATATTTTTCATGATCACATCCTTTTTCATGTTAAATATAACATTTGTTTTTAGCATTTGTGCAAGTATGTTTTAGTAAACATTAAAAAATAGAAAAGCTAAATGACCAATTTGCAGAAACTAGAAGGCTCTATTCTTTTTAGACAAAGTTATAATAGTACAGCCCACATTGTTATAAACCAGGGCGGCACAAGTTCAGGTAAGACTTATGCAATTGAACAAGTGTTATTTAGCTTAGCATGCGAAGCTGAAAAACAAGTAATCACAGTAGTTGGACAGGATATACCTAATTTAAAGGCAGGAGCGCTGCGAGATGCTATAAGCATTTATTCATCTTCTGCTGCTTTACAGGCTTTTGTCAAAAGCTTTAACAAAACAGACAGGATATTTGAATTTCATAATGGTTCAATTATAGAATTTAAAAGCTATGCTAATGCACAGGATGCAAAATCCGGGAAACGTGATTACTTGTTTGTAAATGAGGCTAACGGTGTAGAACTATCTATTTTTACTGAGTTGGCACTGCGGACTAAGGGAAAAATTTTTATTGATTTTAACCCTAATTGCGCCTTTTGGGTACACGATAATTTAATAGGAAAACCTGGTGTTCAACTCATCATATCAGATCATAGGCATAACCCTTTTGTGTCCCAACAAACAAGAGATAAAATAGAGGCGTTAATGAATGTGGATGTAGAACTTTGGAAGGTTTATGCCCGTGGTCTAACCGGAAAAATTACCGGCCTTGTTTTTAACAATTGGCACATTTGTGAAAGAATTCCCGAAGATGCAAAATTATTGGCCGCCGGGCTGGATTTTGGCTTTACTAACGATGAAACAGGGTTTATATTAGTGTATCGTCAAAATGGCGAGTTGTGGGTTGACGAGGTATTATATGAAACAGGACTAACTAACCCAGATATTGCTGCAAAACTAACAGATGCAGGAGTAAGCAAAAGCATTGAGATTATAGCCGATAGTGCAGAACCTAAATCAATTGAAGAATTACGAAGGCTTGGCTGGCAGGTTATTGGTGCAAAAAAAGGCGCAGACAGCGTTAAAAATTCAATAGACATACTTAAACGTTATAAAATAAACATTACCCGTCAGAGTGTTAACATGCGCAATGAGTTAGGGCGTTATAAATGGAAAACTGATCGGTCAGGAAAAGTTGTAAATGAACCCATTGATGTATATAACCATTTGATAGATCCATTACGTTATGTTGCACTAAATAAATTGAAAATCAATAATATAAAAGCTCCTGTAAGCAGGCTGCCATATAAAGATATTAAACCGGTAGGTTTTACTGATATGCAGCTATTGTAAATGCGTGTACAAAATGCTCTTAATCTTAAATCAATGTAATCTAAATAAAATATGATTGAAAAAACACTAAAAACTACTGATGGCAAATTGCGAATAAAAATACCAACCCTCCTCAATGAAGTCACATTGGGTCAAATGATGGAAATGCAGGGAAAACCCAACCTAAACGACCTGGAAGCCATCAGTGTTCTATCAGGTATACCCATTGAAGAGTTGCAAAACGTACGTAATATAGATGATTTTGCTGTATTTGAAGATTATATTCTATCCTTATCACATCAAATTAAATATCTTTACAATAGTGATGCTATCCCAGCCAAAATAAATTTTTATTCAGACAAACAGAGTACTACAGTTGACGTTATCCGCAATTTATCTGTGGAACCTTCCGGAGCATTCATGGCAGCCAGGGATATTATAGCCGATGAGATAAATGAGCATATAAAACAATACGGTGAAGATAATTGGAAAGAGAATTTTAATCCGTCATTAAAGGCTTGTTGCCAGGTGTTGGCACATTACTTTTTTTGTCGGGTTACCAATAAAAGATATAATGAATATGAAGCTGAAGAATTTACTAACGAAATAAAAAAACTTAGGGTAGTGGAGGCGCTGCCCATATCCAAGCATTTTTTTACTTGTTATCCCAGCTTATCGAAACAGAAAACAAATTTTTGGTTTCCTTTCCTTCAGTTTTGGAAAAAAAGGCTGGGATTAAATCGTTTGAAAAGTTTAAATATATAAATACTATCAATTCCCTGGCCGGTGGTGATATTACCAAATGGAGTGAAATATTAAATATGCCCTATGAAAGGGTACTAACCAAACTTTTGCTTAATAAGACAGAGGCTGAGTATCAAAAGCGGTACAGTGACCTTTTGCAGGCGAATTGATTTTGCGGTTTTATTAATGTCAATACCATTCATATTCAAATCTTGATAAATTTTATATGAGAATTATTATCTAAATTATTTTCTCATTAAACAATATTCTAAATCGTAACCCGTAAATCTAAAATCGTAAATTAAAATGCCTATACGTAACCAAATTGAAGCCATAGTTCGAACTTTAACTAATTCGCCAACTTTTGTTTATGGCACTATAAACGAATTAAATGCTATTGCTGATGATATTAACACATTTCCATGTGTATTTATGTACCCCTTGCAACCAATTAATGTTTCGCCCCAGGTAAACGGTTCAGTGGATAATACTTTTTCAATTTATCTTGAATTTCTTTTCAAAACTGAATTTGATCAATATACTGCAGACAATGAGAGTTATGTTAATCAGGCTTTATCACTGGCAAATGAATTTATTGTTAAAGCTTCAAAATACCGTGAAGGCGAAGGACGATATTTCAAGGTCAAGGCCGGTGACCAGGCAAAATGCCTTCCTGTTTACAACAAGTTTGATGTTAATACTACCGGAATAAATTTGACAATTACTTTGGCAACCATGTATTTCGAAAGTTTTGGATAGTAATAGATATGGATTTTCGGTATATACCTATATGTCGATAATCCATAATTTTTATCTGATTTAACAAACCTGAGAACTTATCCAATTTACCTCGCTCTATGAATCATTGAGCAAACTAATTGACTATGAAAAATTACCAATTAATACAACTGCTTGAATTGCTCAAAACAGATGTAATCAACTCTATACAGGCCAATGGTAAGTATGCAACAGGACAAACCTCCAGGCAAATTACTATAACGGAGGATGGCAACAATGTCCAGTTGCAATTCCCTGATTATATGCTTGAGTTAGAAATGGGGAGGAGGCCAACAAGTAAAAATGCCGTGCCAGGAGATCCGCCAATGATTCAACAAATACAGCAGTGGTGCGCAGCCAAGGGAATTCCTGATAAAGCTGCATGGGCAATTAAAAAATCGATAGATAAAAAAGGGTATGTGGGAAAACAGGGAATTCTTACCGAACCTTTGAGCAACGAAAATATAAACCTCAGACTTAATCCGGTATTGGAAAATATAGCATCTGTTATATGCGAAGAATTACTTGGTTTGATTTAACACTTAACCTTTTAACATTTATAACCATTACACAACATGATAATAGCAAAAATTGATTATTCAAATACCTATGTTAGTAGTACTCAGATAAACGGCCAGATATTCATTTCGCTTTTTGATGCCGCCACCGGGCAGCCAACTAACGGCAATAACGTTATAATAAGTTTCACCCAAAATATTAACGGCACATTATATAATGGGCAGGCAACCATTGCCGGACAAAGTGCGCCAATATATACCGGGCTCATCAGTGACCAAAATCCTTCGCATCCTTATTTTACAAACTTTGTAATAACCGATGTTGGAACCGTACCCAACCCATCTCCGCCGGTAAACGTGTGCGATCTGCAAATAAATTACATCAATATAGATCGCCTGGAATCAGCGCCAGGTGCTGCTGATGGACAAATTACTGTAAATGTCACATCGAGCTATGGCCCTATTATGTACAGCATTGATAATGTAACTTTCCAGGCTTCAGCAACATTTTCCGGTTTAACAGGTGGTTTAAAAACAATTTATGTAACTGATGCTAATAGTTGCACAAATACTTCAAACATAACTATACCGGTAATAAATAATTTACTTATAAGCGATCCTTCTGTAAATTTAACCGGCGGTAACATTTCACGGTGGAATGCTGCCTTTAACCCAATAGTTTTTACTTATCAGCGTAAAGACTTTGAAGTTACAGCAGTTAATTTAGATACGATTAGTGGGAATGCTGCTGTATCTGTTAATTGCGATACTACTCTAATAAAAAATGCGATCACTGCCAACAACTTGGCAATGAATAATGCAGCTCATTTAAACATAGTATTAACAAATAATAACGCAGTTTATACCTATATCAGCGCTGGTGCATACGCGGGTGTATTTCAAGTGGTTTCCGTACCGGCTGCAGGAGTTTTAATATTAAATACTCCTTATATCTCGACAGCTGCCGGTTTTATCAACATTAATTTATTACGCCCACATTACCAGGTGCGAACGCAAATAACTTATCAAGATAATATTAGCGGACGACAAAATACAATCATATCCACAAACACGCCGGATAATACAGGGTTAGTAAAAGCAGATATTTCCAACTTTCTGCAAAGCTTGCTTTCTGCAAAGGATGTTAGTAATTATACTCAAGTAAATTTTCGTGACACTAACCTTAGTGCAAGTTACCAAATTGCCTATGCTGAATATTGGGATGGCAAACTAAACAGCAATCAAACGTTAACCTATACACCAATTACAAATCCATATTATCTATTGTATACAGCAAAACAATTAGGTGAGCAGTATGGTGGAAACCTGGCCGCTTACGTTCCATTTCGAACGTTGGCTGATAACAGTCAGCTAGCGCGGTGGGTAACAGACTTTGCTGAACCAGCCTACTCAAATGGTTATCCTTTCGATATCGGTTTTATTTACAGCGATGATTTGGTAGGACAGCAGTTGTACTGTGTGCTGACTCCTTTAGACATTAACCGCAATCCATTAGGTGGCGGTACTCAAACCAGCTACCTTTTAAATGATGACGGTTCATGGCTGCTAAATCAGGATGGAAGTAAATTGGTTATTGCCAGGCAAACTACAACAAATATACCTGTACCTGCACAACTTGGTTTAAACCGATTGCTCGTAAATACAGTCTTTACTGCCGATGTTAGTTATTTTACTTTAGCGCTTAAATATGACAGCGGAGGTACAACTTATACAGTTACGCAAACTCAAACTGTAAGGGTTGACAATGAAGTAGATGAGCAATCCGTTTATTTACGTTGGATGGGCCTAAGCGGAAGTTGGAATTACTATCGTTTTGTTTACAATCAGGAAGTTTCTCTCGATGTTCAAAATGCTGTAATCATCAGAAATTACGTATTTGATTGGGAAAAGCAGGATAGTATTGAAGAAGTGATAGGAAAAAGCGCTGGTCAAAAAGTAAAAGTTATGGCCGAAGACCTTTCAGTAGCTGATATTAAAGGATTGCAATCCATAAAATATTCACCAAAGGTTCAAATGCTGGTAAATAAAAATCCAGTTAAATGGCAAACCATTGTGCTAAACACAGCAACATTTAGCGAATATGAAACACTGAATGGCCAGGCACCTTTTAGTGTTACTTTTAATTTGCCTTCAATCAATATACAAACGCAATAGCAATCGTTTTAAGGTTGAAATGTTGTAAAGCGAAATGTTGGATTTTGCAATACAAACAACCTGATTACTATGATAGAGCTCTACTTCAACATTCCAACAAAAAACATTACAACTTTCAAACCTTTCAACTTTACAACATAATAAATGGACCAACTCCAACTATATTTAAACGATCAATTAGTCGATCTGAGTAATGATAGCCCGGTTGCGCTTACTTTCCAGATCAATGATCTGGCCGAAGTAAAAAACCAACAAGGAAATACCTCAAACCAGTTTAAATTGCCTTTAACGCAGCGCAACCGGCGGATACTTGGTTTTCCGGATGACATACCCTTTAGTAATAACCTGCCTTATCAAAAGTACCAGGCAAAGCTTATACAAGATGGTTTGGAGATAATCCCTTATGGTATTGGGGAATTAAATGGGATTGATCAGAATACGGCAAATATCACCATCCTATCGGGTAACGTAGATTTTTTTGATGCAATTAATGGCAAACTATATGGCATGGGTGATAGTACCAGCCAATGGAGTAATTACGGACAGAATTTAGTTTGGCAACCTTATGACCATGTATGGAATTTGGACAATGTAGCAGGTTCACAAACTAAAACTGATGGCTGGATATGGCCTGTAATTGACTATGGTTTAATAACTGATGATTTTACTGCTCCCATTGATGTTCGTAATATGCGTCCAGGATTTTTTATTAAAACAGCCGTTGATCTTTTATTACAATCTGCAGGTTATAAAGGTACAGGTTCATTATTGGTTGACCCGCTTTATCCTTTAATGATCGCCCAATTTTCAAACGGAAACTTTGAGCACGGTACTGATTATCAAAATCAAAGCAATAATAAAGGGTGCGATGTATCATTGGCACAATCATTAAACGTTACTTATAACAATCTTTCCCAACCAGGTGGTACCATATTATTTCCTAATATTATATCAAACATAAGCGGCTTTTATGATCCTTCGACAGGTATTTATACAACAAACGAAATAAGCAATGTTACCATAGCTTTGACTATCCCATCATTTTATTTTTACGGTAATTATAACGGGAGTTATGCAGCAAATATTGACATTATAATAATGTATACCGATCCGGTTAACGGAGATACTCCATTAACTAGTTCTAACTTTTATTTATCAGGTAATCCAACCTTAATACGTAAGGGACCTTATAGACATGGTTATACTATAACATCAAAAACAGTTCTTTCATTTCAAACAGAATTACCGGCTAATGGAAAAATAAGGATAACGTACAGATTTAATGGTTATTCACAATCAAATTTCAGCATGGCACAGGGTGCAGAATTAACTATTAAATCAAATAATCAGTTAGTGCTATTTGGCCAGACAGTTCAATGTGAACGTATATTTCCTGACATTTCCCAAAAGGATCTTTTAAAGGATACATTGCAGCGTTTTGGTATTGTTTGTCAAACCGAAAATACAAGCAAAACAATATCTTTTAATTCATTTCGGGATATTGTAAATAATATCCCAATCGCAAAAGATTGGACCACTAAATGCCTTAATCAGGGCAAACAGGTCACATTTCAACTTGGTAATTATGCACAGGTAAATTATATGCAATACCAGACTGATAAAAATATATTACCCTTAAAATTCGGTTGGTCACAAATGAACATTGCAGACCAAACATTACCGGCAAGTACACAATTATTTGTAAGTCCCTTTGGAGTTACACTTAACCGCCCTTTTTATGGTGGGACTATTGCCCAGATCACTATGATTGACAATACAAGTGGTAATAATGATTTTTCCATAGGAGTGACGCCAAGAATATTGATAGACCAAAAACTAAATATTGGAGCTTTAGACAAAACTGTTACATTTACTGACGGTGCTGGTAATAATCGTTATATAAACGATATAATAAGCACTCCTTACTTTTATAAATTGGATGCGCCCGAACCTGAATCAGGTTATGGTGGGGCAAGTTTATTGTTTGATGATTTGCGAAAAAAGTATTATCCCGAACTGGAAAAAATACTTACGCAAACCAAAAAAGTGGTACGGTATATTTTACTTACCCCCAGGGATATATTGGAGCTTGACCTGCTTATCCCAATATATTTACAACAAGATAGTGCATATTATTACATCAATAAAATAGACGCCTGGCGTAAAGGGCAGCCAACAAAGGTAGAATTGGTAAAATTGGGATGATTTTTTCTCGGCACTAATTAAAATAAAAGTATATGTTTTTAATTTGAATTCATTTTTTTCAAATAGAATTTTAAAAGATGTCGCTGAAAGTTAGCTGTTTAAATAATCTTTATTTTTCTTAGGTTAATGAGCTAGAAAAAGTTGATTGATAACTTGCATATTAAATTTACTTTATTAAATTTACCAAAAAAATTAGCAAATAAATTATGAAAAAGACCTTACTTATCGCTCTCTTATTAATTCCTTTTTTGGGGATTTCACAAACAACAAAGCCCGTTGATGGCTTCTTAGGAATAAAATTTGGCAGCAGCCGTGCTGCTGTTATCGCAGCTTTAAATGCCAAAGGGGGCATTTTGGGTAAAAAAGAAAGTACGCCCGAATTTCTGTATTATAAAAATATAAAATTAGGGCATAGAGATGCTGGAGCATTTATGGTGAAATTTGTTGATGATAAAGCATTTGAAGCTGATTTTATATTTGATCCGGGGTTGGATGCAAAAACTATTGAATATTACAAAATATTGGTAAATGATATTAGCGAAAATTACGGAAAAGGCTTTGACCATAAGAACTATCAGGAACCTTATAATAATGAGGATGATGATGGCATAAAAATCGATGCTATGAAAGATGGCAAAGTAGAGTATTTTACCATTTGGCAATCGGAGCCTTCCAAAAATACGATTAAGGCGTCTGTTGATGTTTCCTTAGCCGTTATACTAAAATATCAAGATAGCGAGCTTGTAGGTCGGGTTATCGATAAGCAAAAAGCAAAAGAGAAATCTGATTTTTAGTAAGAAAATAACGCCCGTTTTTCGGGCTTATTTTAAAACGACATTATGCCATTTGGCATAATATTCATTAAAAAATTTAAAACAATGGCAGACGATATTAACAAAAAAATACTCATACAGGTTGAGGCAGAAACAGATCAGCTAAAGAAAAATGTGACTGATTTAAACCAGACATTGGACAGCTTACTTCAAAAACAAAAACAATTAACCGATGCCGGGCTGCAAAATACAAAAGCTTTCCAGGACATGGCAGTACAGGTAAAAACTGCCCAAACAGCAATTGAAAGCCACAGTAAAGCAATTGAAAATAATGTAAAAGCAATCGATTCGTCAAATACTACCTTACAAAAAAATAAGGACTTGATGGTTTCATTATTGCAACAGCACGATAGCTTGTCAAAATCAGAAGGCGATCATTCTGAAAAAATTAAAACACTAAATACACAAATAAGCACATTATCAAATACTATTACCGATCAGATAACTAGTCTTACCAAAAGTCGCGAGGTATTTGATGTACATAAAGCAACAGTAAATGCATTAAGCTCAAGCTTTGATAAGCTTAAAGGTGTATCAGGGACTTTTGGGCCAAGTTTGGAAGAAGCAGCCAAAGGCTTTGAGACATTAAAAAGTGGCTTATCCATTGTTCAAACTGGTTTTACGGGTGTTGGCGAAGCTATAAAAACAACCGGTTTTAGTTTGTTAGTATTGGTGTTACAATCGTTAGTTGATTATTTTACAAAAACCACCGAAGGAAGTAAACAACTAAGGGGGGCCATATCTGCAGTGGGACAGGTTATTGAAATTATACACAAAGCATTTGCTGGTCTTGGTAAGATAATAGTTGATGCAGTAACCCATCCGGTTGAAAGTTTTAAAGCATTAGGTAATATGATAAAGGAAAATATCATTAACCGGTTTAAAGCTTTCAGTGTAATATTGGATGGGATTATTCATCTCGATTTCAAAAAGATTGCCAATGGCGCTGTCCAGGCATTTACCGGCGTAACTGACGCTACTGATAAAATAGGGACAGGATTCAATGCTGTCAAAAAAGGCGTGGAAGATACCGCTAACCAAATGGTAACTGCTTACAAAAATGGATATGAACAAGCGGGAAAACATGTAGATGATCATGAGGATAAAGTTAAGAGGTCTGTCGAAAGACAGATAAAATATTATAAAGACTTAGCCGACAGGGCTAGAGCCGCATACCAGGAGCAGGATAAAAGTAATAATCAGAAACAACCAGACGATGGCCCGCTTACTGCCGTCTCTGGCGGACCACCAACCCTTTCAAACAATAATCTTGCCTCACAGCCGGCTGGAGGTTTTAATACTACCATTGAACAAAGTACTGCCGATAAAACCGTAAAGAAAGAAAAAACGGCGCTGCAACAAGTTGAAGATTATGCCAAACAATCAGCAGGCAAAATAGCAACTGATGCCCTTAATGTGCTAAATAAAAGCATTAAACAGCAAAGCGATGCAAAGATTGCAAACCTTGAAAAAGATAAAGCCGCAGAGCTTAGTAACAATAGCTTAACATCAGCACAAAAACTGGCAATTGCGCAAAAATATAAGCAACAGGAGGGTAAGATAAAATTAAAGGCCTTTAAACAAGAGCAGGAAGCATCCGTTGCTCAGGCAGTTATAAACGGTGCCATAGCGATAACTAAGGCAGAAGCACAAACAGGTGTACTCGGTGCTATAGCGATACCCGTAATAATAGCGGAAACTGCCATACAGATAGCTGCAATAACATCCCAAAAACCACCTGCATACGCTAAAGGTGGATTGCACTACAAATCGGATGGTTATGGCGGAGTATTACCAGGTTACAGCAAAACAGATAATACCAACGCTTATTTACGCTCGGGTGAAGGCATTGTAGTATCCGAAGCTATGCAGGTCCCATGGGCACGAAATTTGGTAAGTGCTATAAATGTCGGTTTTGGTGGACGTGATTTCTCAATAACTAATCCTGGCCGGGGTTATGCTGTCGGCGGTATATTTACAGATGGGAATTCAAGGTAATTATTATATGTTCGGCCGCTCCATTCTTGAATATCGGCACGGTCATTTAGAAATTGTTCCAGTTCAAATTCATTAAAAAACCATGCATGTTTGTTTATTAGATCATTTTCGATGCACCAATTATTAAAATGGGTAATGTGATTTTTATAGGTTCCAGCCGTACGTGGAGAATAGCCATCCAGGCTCTCTTCCTTTCGAGTATTATCCTCTATATAGGTAAGATATTTGTCTATTGCAAACTTAATTGACCATTCCTCTTTTGTTTTTTTAGACTTTTCAATCAAAGCCTCTGTTTCAATTACTTTCTCCTTAACGTTGAATTCATCGTCAAACGGAGTATTACCTGCCTGTAGCCAATGCAGCCCATCGAGTCGTAGAATTTCAAATTCTCGTTCTCTTTCATTAAAATCTTTAATATAATTCAGGCAGCACCTTTCTTTAAATTCCGGCAGCCATTTGAGGGGATTTTAAGGGTCACGAAAATAATAGCTGACATACCAGTCGCCATTTTTGCAATGGACAATTTTAGGATCCTTGTATAATTTGAGTTTACGAGTTGCCACACACAAAGAACGGTAATTTTTAAAACTTACCCCGTATTTTACCCCGCTTTTTTGACCATGTTTTAAAAAGCGCTCAATGAGGCTATTTTAGCTGTATTTTTTGTGCCCAGAACGAGATTCGAACTCGTACATCCTTGCGAATGCCACCCCCTCAAGATGGTGCGTCTACCAATTTCGCCACCTGGGCTTTTGAAGTCTAAAGTCTTAAGTCGAAAGTTCTAAGTCTATTACTTGGTTGACTTCAGACTCAAGGCTTAAGGCTATCGACTTAATAACTTAATAAAGGATGTGCCCGAAGAGAGACTCGAACTCTCAAGAGACAATTCTCAACGGCTTCTGAGACCGCAACGTTTACCAATTTCGCCATCCGGGCATTCTTTAGTATCAAGTATTTGGTGTCAGGTACCAAGATTCTTTTTTGCTGCCTGCAACTATTACTTTAAACAAGGGTGCAAATATAATCGTTTCGGACAAAATGTAATTCAATAAATATTAAAAAACAATTATTGATTGCAACTTGATGAAGTAAGAATTAATTTCGGAGAACTATTTTATTTTTAATCCCGGATACGATGAAAAAAACTTACTTTTTACCTTCCATTTCTATACTGTTTCTTTTGTTTTTTGTTTCATGTTTAAAAGCCCAGCATATTGAACAATTGCAACAAGGTAAACCTACGAGCATCCGTGGGCTATCAGTAGTTGATGATAACGTTGCCTGGATAAGCGGGAGTAAAGGTTATATTGCAATTACTATAGATGGCGGTAAAAGTTGGAACTGGCAACAGATAAAGGGATTTGAAAAGTCTGACTTCAGAGATATTGAAGCATTTTCCGATAAAGAAGCAGTGATCATGAGTTCGGGTACGCCGGCAATAATATTAAAAACCATAGATGGCGGGGCAAACTGGCAGGTAAAATATCAAAATACTGATACCACTTATTTTTTTGATGCGATGGATTTTGCAGATCATCAGCATGGCTATGTTCTTGGAGATCCAATCAATAATAAGTTTTTATTAATGGAAACTAAAGACGGTGGGGAAACCTGGAATATGTTTAAAGATAGACCTGACGCTTTACCTGGAGAAGCCGCATTTGCTGCGAGTGGCACTTGTTTACGCCTCTATAAGGCAGAGATAGATATAGTTACAGGAGGAACCACTGTCCGGTTATTATCATATTCGCAGGCTGATTCATGGAACTATTCAAATCTGCCGATACCGCATGGAAAGCAAAGTCAGGGTGCTTTTTCATTTTCTTTTGCTGGAAACAAAGGGATATTTGTTGGAGGAGATTATGCTGACGATAAAAAAACTGATTCGGTAGCCGCTATTAAAAAAGTACACTCCAATTTATTTTTTAGTATTCCTTCTAAACAACCTGCTGGTTTTCAATCCTGTGTTGAGTTTATTCAAGGTAATATTTTCCTTTCTACAGGTATTCCAGGCAGCAATATTACCACCGATGGTGGTAAAACATGGTCAAAAATTGACGATACAAGTTACAACGTTTGCCGCAAGGCAAAGCATGGAAAACTTGTTCTGCTGGCTGGAAATGGAGGTAAAATAGGTGTTTTAAAGATGTAGGCTATTGATAATTAAGGGCTTAATTAAGCTTGAAAATAAATTAAAATAAGCCTTGCTAACAATGTTCAATACTCCTATATTTGCACCACTTTAAACAAAAGCGTTTAAGGCCGATTCCGTAGCTCAGCTGGTAGAGCATAACACTTTTAATGTTGGGGTCCTGGGTTCGAATCCCAGCGGGATCACAAAACCTCTCTAATTAATAGAGGGGTTTTTTTATGCTTTTTTGTGCCTATTGTGTTGGTTTATTTTAGGCAACATTAATTTTAATTCGAAGCCGGGTTCCCTTTTATCTATAGTTTATTAAACTTTACTACTTCAATACTCTGGAAATCAAAATCCTGTACCACCTTGCCTTCAATAAGATAACAGCCTCTTCCCCGGAATGGATAATCGAGTATAGTATTAGGGAAATGTGTGATGTCAACGAAATGAATAATTCACTATTATCCCAGATAATACGATACTAAAAATATTAGTATTTATTAAATTAATTAGTTTTAATTGATAAGTTTGCTGAATAATAGCATAGGACCTATTAACATTGATTGTCCAGGAATATGAGGGACCTTGATAAAGATAGAACTGTCAGGAGTAACCTGAATTTATTAAAGGCCTTTTGTACAGCATTGTAACATTTTTCGTTTAGTTGTTGTATAACATAAATTACATAAAACATAAAGCATGTACAAAGATTGAATGTGCACAAAAATAAAGTGCTGAATTTAAAATAGTTGAAAGTTTAGCATAATGAACAATTACCCCTAATGAATAAACTTACTGATAAATATCATAGATTAATTAAGGAAGACGACAAACATCTAAACCCGCTTTTTGATATCAAAAATGTTTCAAAAAGGGTATATGAGCTTGGTATCGCTGCCTTATTTACCGGGATAGGCCTCGCTATTTATGATTCCTTTATAGGTCTTTATGTTTCGTCTTTTTTAGTGGCTTGCTTTTGCTTTGGCATTTTAATGTTTATTCTTTTAAAGTATAACGAGGCCATTATAAATCTTACTGTTTCTATTATTGCAATGATTTGTGGGTTGTTAATTACCTCAATCTACCTGGAAGGACTGCGGTCGGAAGAATATTTGTATTTTTTTCCTATTCTGGTGGCTGTGCCAATAATAGTTAACCTTAAACAAACCCAATACCGGGAATCATTTATTTATATTTCCATCATTGTTTTTTCATTTGCCATTTCCATTTTTATTGGTCTGCACGTAGCCCCCCGCGAGGATTTCAATATAGTTCAAATAACCCAACTGGCTTTTGTTAATAGGATTGTTGCTATTTCTTCAACCATTGTGTTCGCAGTAGCTTATATCATTTTTGAGAAAAAATATATAAATGAATTAATGGAACAAAGCACACGGATGATTAACTCCAGAAGCCAGTTCCTTGCTACTATGAGCCATGAATTGCGTACTCCTTTAAATGGAATAATCGGTGTAATTAATTTATTAAAACAAGAACACAGTTTATCAAAGCAGGGAGAATATATTCAAACATTAAAATATTGTTCTGATCATATGCTGCAGCAGGTGAATAACATACTTGATTTTAATAAAATAGAAGCAGATAAACTCGAAATACATCCAGTTGAGTTAAACCTTAGGCAGCTTTTATTAAATGTTAGTATTCCTTTTGTTGTACTTTTCCAGGAAAAAGAACTGGAACTAAAAATTGACATAGACCCCAAACTTGATGTTTCGGTACTGGCGGATGATTTAAGGTTGATCCAGGTTTTTAATAATTTGTTCTCTAATGCCTTAAAGTTTACTGAAAAGGGATTTGTAAGGTTAGAAGTGTTGTGTAAAAGCACAGACAAACAATTTATAGAGGTAGCCTTTACCGTTGAAGATACGGGGATAGGGATTGAGGAGAAAGATCAAAAGAAGATTTTTGAAAGCTTTTGGCAAGTTTATGACGAAAATACCAAGAAATTTACCGGGACGGGATTAGGACTAACTATATGTGTACGATTGTTAAAATTAATGAATAGCAACCTTAAATTAGTTAGTGAAAAGGGAAAAGGGAGTAAATTTAGTTTTGACTTGAAATTTAAGTGTGCCGATATGCTGCATCAACTTTTAGAAAATAACACCCAAACGGAAGACAATTTATCTGGTATTAGAATTTTACTGGCAGAGGACAATCAGATCAATATGATGGTTGCAAAAAAAATTTTAACAGGTTTTAAAGCAAGTGTTTTAGGTGTATACAATGGTAAAGAAGCACTTGAAGCGCTGGAAAATACTCAGGCCTTTGATATTGTTTTATTAGATCTCGAAATGCCTGTATTGAATGGTTATACTGCAATTTTTGAGATAAAAAAATTATATCCTGCTATTCCCGTTATTGCATTTACCGCTTCACTAGTCGATCAAAAAATGTTATCAGATCTTATTGAAAGTGGTTTTGCAGATTGTATTTTAAAACCTTTTCAGCCTCATCAGTTGTTAGCTGGAATTAAAAAACAACTCACGCAACTACCGCTCGAACGTTAGGTTTCTTACACCAATTTAGTAAACCTGTTTCTGTTGTGGAACGCTGATAAGGATTTGCAGCCGGCGAAACTGCCGATGTTACATTGAATATACCTGTTAAGGACTTTGCTTATTATGATGTAAAGACCAGTAAATGGGTTGTTGAACCCGGTAAATATAAGCCACTTGCCGGGTTATCATCAAGAAGTATTGAACAAAGCTGTACAATAAGAGTAAATTAAACAGATTATTTTATTTAGTATTAAAACAAAGGCATTATGGAAAAATAATGCCTTTTACTATTTATACTATTTTGATTTAATAAATGCGTTAATTGAATTCACTAAAAATCAGTGTAATATGATTAATTAAACCATTTAATAACAAAATATTAACTATACAAAAGGTGGTAATCAGGTTTTGAAATTTATAGGGCGTTTTTATAAGTCTGTTTTAAACTTAAAGCACTGAATATTAATTTATTAAAGTGCTTTATATAGGAGAAACAAATCATTGACAAAAATATAACAATAAAAACATAGAGTTAACATTTACATAATATTACCAAATGTTAATGTATTCTTAACATTAAGATAACCCGATGTATGCACCTTTGGGCAAAATCAATTTTAAATTTGTTCAACATGAAAAAGATGTTTACTAACCATTTTAGTTTAGTACTAATGCTAACTATAACACTTTTAAGTTTTAGTGTTAAAGCCCAAACAACATCATTAACAAATGATGTTAATACCGTTGCTCCAGCAACCACTGTAACAACAGATACAAAAGCTGAAGTAAATACTTCAGCAAAGGCTAATACAGAAGCAAAAACTGAAGTAAAAGCTAAAAAACCAGCTGACGCTGATACCACATGGAAACCACAAAGAAGATTATGGGGTTATGCATTTGGTGATGAATATTATACAGGTCATGCCGATGCAGGTAACAGAGGGCCAGAAACCATGTATAATGGCGTACCTACTTACAGGAATGCTTTCCAATTCCGTCGTTTATACTTAGGCTATGATTATGAAATATCTAAAAAGTTTAAAGCAGAAGTATTGCTGGCATCTGAGCCAAATGCAAACACAGGTACAGTTGGCGCTACTAGTACAAGCACCAGTACTACTACTTTAACAGGCGTATTAGGCGGAACAGCAACTACAACTACAAAAACAACAACAACAACTTCAGTATCTAACGGTGATAACCTGGTTGATAACAAGATGGCATTCTGGATCAAAAACTTTAATTTAAGAGTTAGAGACGTTTGGAACGGAACAGACTTTGTTATCGGCGAAATGAGTACACCAGGTTTCGCATTGAATGAACCTGGTACCAATGGCCCAACTTCATTATCAGAATCAACCTGGGCTTACCGTTCTGTCGAAAAAACTATTACCGACTTTCATAAAAATAATTCATATGATGTAGGTGCTGCTTTACAGGGAACTTTTGACCCGGCTACCAAAAACTTTGGTTATGTTGCAATGGTTGGGAACAATAGTACTTCCAGTTTATTATCAGCATCCAATGCAAATACAGGTTTCTACAAAATATTTTATGGAGACGTTTGGGCTAAATTTCTTAATCAGCATTTATATGTAGATTTTTATGCCGATTATTCAAAAACTGCTCCTGCTACTGCTGTTATACCTGGTCAAGAACACAATATGTTTAAATTATTTGTGGCTTACCTTTCTAAACCGGTTAATGTAGGTGTTGAAGTGTATACCCAAAACATAGCCAGTGGTGTAAATAGTGTAACACCTGCACCTTCAACTACAACTCCTGAAGATGCAACAGTACATGGTCTTTCAGTTTGGGTAAGGGGTGCAATTGTTAAAAACTTAAATTACTATGCCCGTTACGATACTTATAACCCTGATACTAAATTTAATGCTGCTGACACTTATACAATTAATACTAACTACGGTTCATATAACCCTACTACCAAAGAGCAATTTTATACTGCCGGTGTAGATTATAATCCAATAAAAAATGTTCACTTTATGCCAAACTTTTGGTTAATTCAATATGCCAATCAAGGCCCAACTGCTGCAACAGTTGTAAATGACCATACTTTAGTTTACAGGTTCACTTTCTTCTACACATTTGGTAAATAAGAATAGGATACTAAAATCAAAACAAACAATCAAAACAAAACCATGAGAGTAATTAAAAGTTTACAGTTAGCAATTGTTGCCATAGCCAGCATTTGCATAACGCTATCAGCGTCGGCCCAGGACAACACTTTGTTAGGCGCGGGCAGTACATTCGTGTATCCGTTGTTTTCAAAGGTATTTGCCGAATATGGTAAAACTCACGATGTAAAGGTTAATTACCAGTCAATTGGATCGGGTGGTGGTATATTACAGCTTACCAACAAAACAGTTGATTTCGGCGGATCTGATGCTCCTTTAAATACTGAGCAAGCCAAAAAAATTGGTGTTCCTGTTTTACATATACCAATGGCTTCGGGCGCTGTTGTAGCCACTTACAACGTTCCCGGCCTTACTACCGGTTTAGACTTAACAGGGCCTGTTTTAGCTGATATTTATTTAGGTAAGATAACTACCTGGAACGATGCTAAAATTGCCGCCTTGAATAAAGGTACTAAACTACCTGATATGCCTATTGTAGTTATTCACCGTTCAGATGGTAGCGGTACTTCTTATATTTGGACAGACTATTTGTCAAAAGTAAGTGAAGAATGGGCAAAAAAAGTAGGTAAAGCTGGCGCTGTTAACTGGCCAGCAGGCTTAGGCGGTAAAGGTAACGAAGGTGTTGCCGGTTTGGTTAAACAAACCCCTGGCGCTATTGGTTACAATGAATTAGCCTATGCAATACAAAA
Source organism: Mucilaginibacter sp. (assembly GCA_028288305.1). Classification (GTDB taxonomy): domain Bacteria; phylum Bacteroidota; class Bacteroidia; order Sphingobacteriales; family Sphingobacteriaceae; genus Mucilaginibacter. Next base: position 131,616 of record JAQBOA010000052.1, on the reverse strand, counting down.
CAAAATGACCTACGCTGACATTCAAAACAAAGCTGGTAAATTTATTACCCCAACATTGGCGTCAACTACAGCATCAAGTAACGTTGAGTTACCTGCAAATGCTGAAGTTTCTTTAACTAACACAGATAACCCTAAAGGTTATCCTATCACCAGCTTTACCTGGGCGTTAATATACAAAGAGCAAAAATATAGTGACCGTTCTGCGGCAAAAGCTAAAATGTTATTAGATTTGATGTGGTATAATATTCACGGAGGTCAGAAAAATTGCGAACCTTTAAATTACGCACCGCTTTCAAAATCAGCTTTAAAAGTTGCTGAGAAAATTTTAAAATCAGCCACTTATGATGGTAAAGCAATATTATAATTAAAAGTTAACAATCAGAATAAAAAGATAAGAGCCAAACTTTAAGCCTTTTCTTTTTGTTAAGTGATTCTTAATATGGTTACAGTTACCAGCTTCCAATAAAAAGGGGGCTGGTAATTGTTTTATATAAAAGCCCATGAGTTTATTAAATCATCCTTCTGATCCAAAAGTTAAAGAAACTGCCACTGTGAACCAAAATAAAGCAATAATGAAGCAAAACGGTTCGGAAAGTTCCATTGATAAAGAACAAGTTACCAGAATGAAAAATAAACGATTAGACCTATCTTACAGTCAATTGAAATGGGAAACTATTTTCAGACGTTTGCTGATGATAATGAGTATTATATTGCTGGTACTGGTTGTTGGTATACTGATAACACTCATATGGCAATCAATGCCATCAATTAAGGCACTTGGCATTAAGTTTTTATGGGGCAAAATATGGGATCCTGTTCAAAATATTTATGGTGCATACCCCTTTTTAATAGGCACCTTGCTTACTTCATTTACAGCGCTCATAATTTCTATTCCTTTTTCATATGCTGTTGCTATTTACCTGGGTGAGTATAATACCAAAGGCTGGCTTTCGGATCTGTTAAAAAACACAATCGAGCTAATTGCAGCTGTGCCATCCATTATTTATGGCTTTTGGGGATTGTTTGTTCTTGTTCCAATTATCCGGACATTTGAAGCTAAAATTGGAGTAGCACCATATGGAATAGGGATTTTTACTTCATCACTTATATTAGCGGTAATGATTATTCCTTATGCTGCATCTTTGGGTACATCCTTAATACGCATGGTGCCATCTCCTTTAAAGGAGGGTGCTTATGCTTTAGGGGCAACCCGTTTTGAAGTTATACGCAGCGTTATTTTACCCTTTACCCGTACAGGTCTATTTGCAGGCGTGCTATTATCACTAGGCCGTGCGCTGGGCGAAACCATGGCTGTAACCATGTTGATAGGCAATACCAGTGCAGTGGCTAACAGCCTGAAAGCTGTTTTTTTTGGCCCGGGGAATACCATGGCCAGCGTTATTGCGAATGAATTTACCGAAGCTGATCATACCGTATACTTATCAGCTCTTATTGAACTCGGTTTGGTTCTATTCTTTGTTACGGTTGTTATTAACCTGATAGGTAAGAGGATTATTACAAAATTCACTAATAATTAATTAAATGGATGCACGAATAGGAATAAGAAATACCAAAAGTATTTTATTTAAAGGGGTGATTGTTTTTTTAGCCTTTATTATAACCATACCGTTAATTATTGTACTTCTTTATATAATAAAGCAAGGTGTTTTGCAAGTTAACTGGCATTTTTTAACAAATGTACCGGCGGCTGTGGGCGAAGCAGGCGGGGGAATAAGCAATGCTTTGGTGGGTACTGCTATCATAGTGGGTATTTCATCATTAATAGCTATCCCTGTAGGCATACTTGCGGGTATTTATTTGAGTGAAAACCCTTACACGAAATTAGCTTATTATGCCGGCTTATGTGTTGATATTTTGCAGGGTGTACCCTCGATAGTGGTTGGTATTGTGGTTTATTTTTGGGTAGTTAAACCACTGGGCACATTTTCGGCCTTATCGGGTAGTATAGCCTTAGCTATAATGATGTTGCCTATTGTAATACGATCAACCGAACAAACACTTAGATTGCTACCGGATTCGCTGAAAGAAGCGGCATTATCATTAGGTGTACCTTATCATAGGGTAATTTTGAAGGTTATAATTCCATGCGGTTTTGCCGGGATATTATCTGGTATAATGTTATCTATAGCCCGTATTATTGGTGAAACAGCTCCATTATTATTTACAGCTTTTGGTAACCCTTTTTTATCAACTTCTATTACAAAGCCTATGGAGAGTTTGCCTCATATAATATTTACCTATGCTACAAGTCCTTATGATGACTGGCATAACCTTGCTTGGGGAGCATCATTTATATTATTAATGTTTGTGTTACTTTTAAATATATTTACAAAGCTGATTACAAGAAAATGGAAAATACAGTTGTAAGCGCCTCAAAATTTAATGCATGGTTTGGTGATAACCACGTTGTAAAAGACGTATCTATCGGCATAAAAAAAAATCAGGTGGTTGCAGTTATGGGCCCGTCAGGTTGTGGTAAAACCACCTTTTTACGTTGCATAAACCGCATGCACGAATTGATACCCGGTGCTACTGCAAAAGGTTCGTTAAAATTATATAATGATGATGTATATAACATGAACCCAATATATGTAAGGTATAAAATAGGTATGGTATTTCAGAGGCCCAATCCTTTCCCAAACTTAAGCATATATGATAATGTGATTGCCGGTTACAAATTGAACGGCCTTAAGATGAAAAAAGCAGATTTAAATAATATTGTTGAAAAATCATTAACATCTGCAGCTTTATGGGGTGAGGTTAAAGATTCTCTCCATAAAAAAGGAACATTTTTGTCGGGAGGGCAGCAACAGCGTTTATGTATTGCACGTGCTATAGCTATGGAACCTGAAGTAATTCTGTTTGATGAACCAACTTCGGCACTTGACCCAATTTCAACATCAAGCATTGAAGCCTTGTTTCATGAGCTTAAAGCTAATTATACACTGATTATAGTAACGCATAACATGCAGCAGGCAGCCCGCGTAAGTGATAAAACCGCATTTTTTTACCTTGGCGAATTAGTTGAGTTTGACGACACAAAACAGATGTTTACCGCGCCAAAGGATAGCCGTACGCAAAATTATATTACGGGCAGGTTTAGTTAGCCCCCTTACCCCCTGAAGGGGGAACACAGGGAGACTGGTAATAATATAAAGAAAAATATAAATTGAAAAATTAAAATTCCCCCTTTAGGGGGATTGGGGGTAAAAAAGATATGACACCATTAGAAAACGAAATAACTGCTCTTAAAAGGGAATTGATCAGCATGTGGATTTTAGTTCAATCTCAATTGAACAAAGCTAAAGAAGCCATGGTTAAGTTTGATAAGGACCTGGCCCGTGAGGTTTTAGTTAAAGAAAAAAGAGTAAATTCTTTTGAATTGAAAATTGACAGGGATTGCGAGAATATATTCGCCTTGTATTGCCCGGTTGCTGTTGACTTAAGATTTTTATTGGCAGCATTAAAAATAAATACTAACCTTGAGCGCATTGGGGACATTGCAGCAGGTATTGCTTTATATGTTGTGGAAAGTTCTGTTAATTTTGATATTGCTCTTTTGGAAAAAATATCCCTTCTCAATATGTACGACGAAGCTATTAATATATTAAGTGATACCCGTACTGCCTTCGAAAAAGAGGATACAGTACTTGCCCGCAGTATATTTAAACGTGACGATGTTTTGGACAATATTAATGAAAATGCACCTGTGGCTATTGCCTCTGTTATTAAGGATGATATAAGCACTTTGCCAGAAGCGCTTTATATGCTCTCTGTAATCCGTAAGCTTGAACGTGTTGGTGATCAATCAAAAAACATTGCCGAAGAGATAATTTTTTATGTTGAGGCTAAAATTTTAAAACATCAGGAGAGCAGCAAACGCAAAATACAAGGCGAAGAGTAATTTTTACTGTTTTAATAACCTATATATAAACAAACAAGGCGGGTATTAACCCGCCTTGTTTGTTTATGCCTTGTAATTATTAAGGTTTAATTATCTTTATATTATGAAAACTTTCCCCTTAATCAACATTAAACCATTACTCATTATTTCTTTGTTAATGATCTTTACCTCATGCGGCCAGCAAGCTAATACAACAACTTTACAGGCAAAGGTAGACAGTTTAAACACCCAATTGGCCCAAACCTATAAACCGGGTTTAGGCGAGTTTATGATGGGCATACAAATACACCATGCCAAAATTTGGTTCGCAGGGAAAAACCAGAACTGGAAATTAGCCGACTTTGAAATAGGAGAGATTAAAGAAACTCTTGAGGCTGTAAAAAAATATTGTACTGACCGTCCCGAAATAAAATCACTTCCCATATTATACCCTGCCCTTGATAGTGTAAGCAACGCAATAAAAGCAAAAAACCTTAAACGGTTTGAAACTGGTTTCGTGTTTTTAACCAACAGCTGCAATAGCTGCCACAAAAGCACCAATCAGGAATTTAACGTCATTAAGGTTCCGGATACTCCGCCATTTACGAACCAGGAGTTTAAGGTTAAATAATAGCTTTCTGTATTTTTGTAATTGCTTGTTGCATTTGCTGTTTTATAACGTAATGATTTATGATTGGCAAAATATAAATATGAAAGCAATATACTCATTAACGTTCATGGCAGGTTTAATACTTTGTTTATTAGCCTGTAAAAAGGATAATAAGCTCAACGCATCAATAGTTGGAAAATGGTATGTAAATAAGGAAGAAATAAAAGAGGTAACAGGAGGTGTGAGCAAGGTTCTTGATACTACTTACAGCGGAAATGCATTTACTACTGCTGATTATTTTCAATTTAACAGTGATGGTACAGCGTCGCTCTCCACTTCAGGAGATTTTGAGGCTTATGGAAAAGCTACCGTTACAGATGGGTCCGGTAATGTAATTGATGGAAAAAATACCTTCACATACAGTGTATCAGGTTCACTATTAACATTAACTTCAACATTTTTACACCCCACACCGAGTTCTGTAGTATCTGGGCCTGCAACCGATACGATAGTGCTTTTGGATGCAAATAATTTAGTTTTACAATCTACGATTGGCCAAAATTCCATGCCTGAGATCACTTATATTACGTATTACAAAAGAGGCAATTGATTTAATTTGATAATATGTTTATGATTTACAAATTGTTGAAAATTCGAACCGAATGGCATTTTTATACATCATATTCCCACTATAATGCTTCTTCTCTCCAGCAAAAGCGTGTCCCTCCATATGCCATGCAACTGGCCTATTCGTTCACGGCTGCCCACTATTCTGAAACCATTTTCTTCATGAATTTTTATGCTCGCTATATTTTCGGGAAATATCCTTGATTCCAGCGTCCAGAAATTATTTTCTTCACTCGATTTTACAATTTCCTTTAATAATTGTTTGCCAATCCCTTTCCCGCGTGAATTTTCAGCGACGTACACACTATCTTCGGCTACACCGGTAAATACGCAATTATCCGAAACGGCGGCTAATGCGGCCCACCCTAATACTTCATCATTCTCAATAGCAACTAAACGACAGGTTTTTACATGGGCATTGTCCCAATTATTCCACTGTGTTGCCGGGTGAGTAAAATTGGCATTTCCTGTTGCAACACCGCTCTCGTAAATGGCTTTAACCTGGGGCCAGTGTCTTTTTGTTAGCAGTTCAATTTTCATAGTATAAAGGTAGCTACTACAATCTAATTTAAAATTGCATTAACCTGCTAATTAAAGGCAATAATGATTTTATCAAAACGATATAAACAACAAAGCGGCTCATTTTCATGAAGCCGCTTTGTTGTTAAAGTAAACTATAGTTAAACTATTGCTGTCTTTGCAAAATAGCTGCAAATTTAGTTTCGTAATCTTTTAATTGAGCTTTAAGCTTGTTGTTTAAAGCTGTTTGATGATTTTCACCAGTCATTCCAGTAATTCCGTTTAAAAATGAAATGCCATATTGAACATCGCGGGCATTCAAATCTCCTGAATTGTTTTGCAGCAAATAATAATTATAATCAAGCTGATCAGTAATATAGCCGTCTACACTGTTTATAAATTTATTGCCCAAAATAATGTCGTGGAGTTCGTAAGCTGTTTGTGCCATAAATATTTTGCGGTCGGCCACTTCTAAACCAGGGTTCATATCGGGCATTACCTCGTCATATTTATGAAGCACTTTTAAAGCAAGTTCAGGGTGACCATCTTTTATGAGGCCGTTAGCCAAATCAAGGAAAGTAGTTACCAGTACCGGGAAAAACATGTTGGTTGATTCATGGTCCAAATAACGGGCATGTTTAAAATTGCCATATCTAAACTTGTTCATCATGTTGTTGTACATCACCAGGCTGTTAATTTTGCCCAATTGATCTTTAGTGCTAGTATCTGGTTTAAAAGGGATAAGGTGATAAGTAAATCCTTCTTTATAAAGATACGGTTGTAAGCCTATCAGGTTCTCCTGGCCTATTGTGGTGGTAAAACATATTGGCCTTACCCAGTTGTTGTGTGCCAGTATATCCAGCATGGCCAGGTTTTCTTTGGTTACATAATTGGAAGTGTATTTCCAATCCATGCTTGTTGTAAGTCTGTCTTTTTGGTCAGGTGTTATTACATGATTTTTTACAACATCATCAGGGTTTACAGTTAATTTAAAGTTTTTGGTAGGAAGGAAATTCCCGTAATCGCCGCTTTGATACTGAACCTGGGTACGTTTATCATCAGATGTTATAAAGTCAAAAACTTCTTTAACTTCAACCGGTCCAGGTATTTTTCTATCATCAAAATAAATCACATCACGTACACCTTCTTTATATTTATCATAAGGCATAGTAATAGGCAGCGGAGCCGACTCATTCATTTTGCCTTGCATCTGGCGTATATACCAATCGCCTGTAAACAAGCTAAGGTTAACAATACGTACATCTGGCCTTATATTTTCTACTTCCTGGTCGTACCATAACGAGTAAGTGTCATTATCGCCGTAAGTAAATAAAATAGCATTGGGCGGACATGATATCAGGTAATTATAAGCCATATCATGTGGTGTCCATTTAGTGGAGCGGTCATGAGCTTTCCATTCTTCTTTTGCCAGCAATACTGGTGCTGCCAGTAAACAAATGCCAGTAGCCGCAATAGCCGCAACTTTAGGATTTAATTTTGATCTTATGAGCTCGGCCAGCGCTATCACCCCCAGGCCTATCCAAATTGCAAAAGCGTAAAATGAACCTACATATGAGTAATCACGTTCGCGGGGTTGTATACTTGGCTGATTAACATATATTACAATAGCTATACCTGTAAAAAAGAAAAGGAGAAGTACTATAAGTGCGTCCCGTTTTTTACGCTGAAAGTGATAAATAGCGCCAAATAAGCCTATAATAAAAGGTAGTGCAAACAACGGGGTATAAGTAGTACCATTAACCACAGATTTTGGCAAATGCTTACTGCCGTTAAGAATTCCGCTGGTCCAGTTGCCGTCTATCGCGGTCATGTTTTGCTGCCCGTCGGCATCATTATAACGGCCAACATAGTTCCATAAAAAGTATCGTACATACATCTGGTAAATTTGCCAGCTAAACATCCATTTCATGTTATCAGCAAAAGTAGGAGGCTGCTGATCGCCCATTTGTAACCATTGCCTGTAAAATTGAGGGTCCTGACCTTCGGCGCTATACATACGCGGCAAAAAAGTTGTATGGTCATAAATGTAATTGGTTTTTCTGCCGGCATTTTCATATTTTGTTTTGCCCTTACGGTAGATGATATTACCCTGGGTTTGATCAACAACCTTAGCATCAAAATACTGACCATACAATAAAGGGTTTTCCCCATATTGAATACGGTTTAAATAACCATACAAGGTAAATGCATTATCAGGATGCGAATTATCAAGGTTGGTCCCTGCCGAAGCCCTGATAGGGATATAAGCGAAGGAACTGTATCCAAAATAAATAAAAGCAATGCATAAAAGCGCCAGGTTTAATAATGGCTTTTTATATTTTATACTATACCATATACCGCCAACTATTAAAGCTATAAGGATTAAAAAGAAGAAGAAAGCACCGCTCCAAAAGCCCATTCCCAAACTGTTTACAAAGAAAAGATCGAAGTAAGCGGCTATTTGTACAGTGTAACCTCTTATACCGTATTGGATAAATACTAATATGGCTGCACCAATTACCATCGTAATTATAGCATTGCCTACATTAATATTTTTGCCCCTGCGGAAATAATAAACCATTGCTATAGCAGGTATGCTCAACAAATTAAGCAGGTGAATACCAATAGAAAGACCGATGATATATGCTATAAAAATAAGCCAGCGGTCAGCGCCAGGCTCATCGGCATGGGCATCCCATTTTAATATTGCCCAAAAAACAATGGCAGTGCAAAGTGACGACCATGCAAATACAATGGTTTCTACAGCTGAGAACCAAAAAGTATCGGTGAAAGTAAATGCCAGTGCACCAACCAAACCTGCACCCATAATAAGTATCAGACGTGACTGATCGATAGCTTCATCTCTTTTGTTAAGTAATAATTTTTTAGCCAATGCGGTAATGGTCCAAAACAGAAACATGATCGTTGCACCGCTGGCCAGCGCCGAGCCCATATTAGTAAAGAAAGGCACTTTGGTACGATCGCCAAATGAAAGCAGCGAAAATACTTTACCAAGCATGGCAAAAAGCGGATACCCGGGCTGGTGTGCCACCTGCAAACGGTAGGCGCATGAAATAAATTCGCCGCAATCCCAAAAGCTTACCGATGGTTCTAATGTTAAAATATACGTAATTGAGGCTATGGCAAAGCAAAGCCAGCCAAAAAGATTATTAATTTTATTGTATTGCATGGATGCTGATTATGGTTTTATCGCAGGGTAAATATCAGAATTTTTATAAAGTATTTTAAAAAAACAGTTTTTGGTTAACATTTTTTAACAAAGTTAAAAGTGTACACCATTAAAAGGTTGCAAATATGATAAAATAGTGCGAAAGTGCGAAAAGTTGGGAAAGTGCGGAAGATTTTTAGCAAGTGCAACATAACCCGTGTTGGCGGCTTTAATGTTGGTATTTTTAGAACCTTCCGTCCCCGCAAGGTCTCGCAGAGGACCCTGCGGAGCACGATCACGTCTCAGAACCAACAATCACGACAAGGGTTCAATTAATAACCGTGCGCAGGGTCCTCTGCGAGAGACCCTGCTGGGACAAAAATAGTTTTATAGTTTTTACAGGCTAAATGCGTTTAGGGTGTGATAACTTTCATGTTTTTGCAGGCTAAATGCATTTAGGGCGTGGTAATTTTCATGTTTTTGCAGGCTAAATGTGTTTAGGTAGTCATAAAAAAACTGGTCAAACTTATTTAAAGTATTGTATATCAACATAATGACCAAGAATTCAAAAGAAACATCAAAATTTATTTAGAAAAATTTACTGCAGTTGCGATTGTCCCGATGTGACCTGATTACGGTAAAGCCTGAACTAACCAAATATACACAAATTAAGGGTGATTATCAAGAGGGTTGTACCAGTCCCCGAAATGATTTACGATCCGATCCCGTCCCCGCGCAGACGGCCCTGCGGAGTGCAAATGTAACAAACCAGGTATTCTCTCCCGTCCCCGCATGGTCTCTCGCAGAGGACCCTGCGGGGTATGAAATATGATCCTTCAGTTTCAATACCCGGCTGTGCCATTGTGCCAACTGTGCCAGGTGTGTGTGGCACAGGTAATTCCTGTCCCCGGAGGGTCTCTCGCAGAGGACCCTGCGGAGTACGATCACCTCTTAGAACCAATAATCACGATAATCTGCAATATTTAAAAAAACATGCGGCTGTGCAAGCTCGTAAAATGCGGCACTGCTATGAGCATAATCAGTAAATTCATTGCATAAGTTCCATTTCCACTAACGGGGTTGTGGTGTATATAATCCAGTTTCTGGCATAAAAAGTCGAGCGAGTAAACCGCTTTGGCATCAAAGGAGACCTCAAACGCTTTATGCAATTGTCCTTGGCTTTCTCTTTTTTCGTACATGCAGTGGAGAGCGCGTATTTAGCAATGACTGATTGTCTTGTTTGTTTAACCTTTTTATAATGTCATAAGCCATAAAACGTTTCGCATTGCTGATAATGGTATTCAGGTTAACCTTTTCATCGGTTAAATAAAGCAACAGATGAACATGGTTTGGCATAATTGCAAATGCCAGTGTTTTTATTTTGTGTTTCTCATCAGCCAGTTTTAAGGTTCAATTGATAACCGTGCGCACGGTCCTCTGCGAGAGACCCTGCGGGGACAAAAATGGTATTCACGTTAACTTTTTCATCGGTTAAATAAAGCAACAGATGAACATGGTTTGGCATAATTACAAATGCCAGTGTTTTTATTTTGTGTTTCTCATCAACCAGTTTTAGCCATTTATAAACCAGGTCGTATGAATTAGTTATTTCAAATAAGGGTATCCAATTAAAACAAGTGAAAGTGATAAACCAGGTATTATCTGTAATTTGATGTTGTGTTCGGATAGCCATTGGGTAAATATAATGATATAGGTTCAATTGATAACCGTGCGCACGGTCCTCTGCGAGAGACCCTGCGGGGACAAAAAGAGACCCTCAATGCTATTAAGTTAAGGAATTAGGCCACTTTCAAGTAGCGCCGGTAGGTGCTAAAGCTCGGTAGAAAGATCATTACCACCCAATTTAGCGTGCCATAGGTACGCAACCTCGCGAAGTTCCGTACCTATGGCACGGATTTTCTAATCGTTTATCTTTCTACCGAGCTTTAACCCCGATGGGGTTTTCCTTAACTTAATAGCATTGGAGAGACCCTGCGGGACAATAGTAAAAATTTAAAAAGGCGAGGTGGTTTATTTTTATTTTGCTATTTGTATACCTTTAAGGCTGAGAATTAATCAAGTATCACAAATAACCAAACTCTAAACCTGTCAGTATGATTTCAATATTTAAGATTTGTCACACTGCTGTTAAGCCTTTATTAACAGGTATAAGCTTTATTATTTTCTGTCATTTATCTGTCAATGCACAATTTAATATATCAGGCAGGGTATTAAACGGAGTCGACAAAAAAGCGGTACTTAATGCCAGCGTTTTTTTAAGTAATGCCACAATTGGTACTAAAACCGATGCGGATGGTGATTTTACTTTACAGAATGTAAAGCCGGGTAAATACGATCTGGTAGTATCAATTATTGGGTTTTATACTTATCATCAAACAATAGTTGTAAATAATAGCTCTCTTAATTTAATGGATATAGAAATTTCAGTCAAAACTGAAATTTTAAAGGAAGTGCGTATAAAATCAGGCGTGGATTCACACTGGCAAAGAAACTACGAGTGGTTTAAGGATGGATTTTTAGGAACATCAAGCCTTGCGAAAGAGTGTAAGATACTAAACCCTGCAGTACTTGATTTTGACTACGGTGAGAAAGCCGATTCACTTACAGTTTCATCCGGTGATTTTTTAGTAATTGAAAATAAGGCTTTAGGATACAAGGTGAAGTACCTGGTTGATAGTTTTGTAAGAGCTAATAATGGCCAAAATATTGATTATGTAGGCTCGATTTTATTTGAACCCATGAAAGGAACACCCGCACAGGAACAACGTTGGCTAAAGAGACGTGAAAAAGTATACGAAGGCTCTGTAATGCACTTTTTGCGTTCAGCGCTTAATAACAGGATTGAAGATGAAGGGTTCAGGGTATTTCAATATGCCATATATGCTAATCCTGACAGGCCGACTGATAGTTTAATTGAAGCTAAAATGAACCGGTATAAAGAGTTAAAATCAAAAAACACCAGGTACCGCGATTCATTATCTTTTTGGGTCAGAAAATCGGAATTGCCAAAAATACTTCACTCCTTAATGAATTTTCCTTTAAATGAAAAAGATATTATCAGACTTACAGATCAGAAAGGAGTATATGCGCTGAGATGTGAAAATGACGGACTTTATATTACGTATAATAAAACCCATCGGTTTTCTAAAAATGGCGACTTAACTCTTTTGAACAGCCCTTACAATAATGAAAGTACTTTGTTAACCTTTAACTCACCGTATGTTTTATTTGATGATAAGGGTTGGATACTTAATCCTAATAACATTTCATTTACCGGTGCATGGGTTAAGAATAGAGTAGCCGGTTTATTGCCGGTGGATTATGAAGTATCTAATGATATAAATGTTGTTAATGATAATTAGATATAAGCGAAAACATAATCACTTCACCCAACCCCCAAATGAAATTTTTATTTAAGCATAAATAATACTTAATTTGTTGTGATGCAAAAAACCAGTTTTTTATCTGTAAAAAAGTTAGTATTATTTGTTGGGGTAATATTGATTTCAGCAAGCATAAGTAAGGCGCAATCTGTTTACCTGCCTTATTCTTACCAATTAGATCAAAAATTTAATTCAACAATATATTCTATAAATAGTTCATTTCATACTTCGCTTAAGCCATTTTTAATTGATAGCACCCTCCTGCCTGCATACAACGCTATTATGAATGTAGGTGTTGACAGCAGCCGTAAAACCTGGGCTGAAAGAAAACTGTTTAACGAGCACTTGTTTGATGAACGAAATAAAAACTATACTTTCTATGCCGATTATTTACCTGATCTCCAGCTAGGGCGCGATTTTGCAGGTAAAACTACCACCTTTCTTAATACCCGCGCTGTACAGTTTGGCGGAACTGTAGGCAGCAAGTTTTCCTTTTATTCAAGTGTATATGAAGACCAGGGTAGGTTTCCTGCCTATATGAATAAATATATAGACTCAATTAATTTTGTACCCGGTCAGGCTCAGGACCGTTCTTTTGGGAAAGCCACAAAAGATTGGTCGTACGTTACCGCAATTATATCATATACTCCAATTAAACAACTGAATATTACCCTTGGCGAAGACAAAACTTTTATTGGCGACGGGTACCGCTCTTTGCTCTTGTCAGATTTTGCGGCCAATTATCCTTTATTACGTGTAACAGCTAACCTGGGCAAGGTGCAGTATATGATGATGTGGGCATACCTGCAGGATATCCAGGCTAAGCAATTTGATGTTTTTGGGAATAATCGCCGTAAGTGGGCCATGTTTCATTATCTCGACTGGAACGTAACCCACCGCTTATCTTTAGGTTTTTTTAATGCCATTATAACACAGGAAGCTGATGACAATGGCAATTTCCATGGTTTTGACGTTAACTATATTAACCCGCTATTGTTTTCCAGTTCGTTAGGCCCCTCTTCGCAACCGGATAATGCATTGATAGGTTTTACCGGAAAGTACAAAATATTTGATAAGACAGCTGTTTACGGGCAGTTGCTTATAGATCGTTTTAATGCAAGTGATTTCTTTTCGGGTAATAGTAATAATAATACTAATGGTGTACAGCTTGGTATGCGAGGAGCCGATTTATTTGAGATTAAAAGCTTTAATTATATATTTGAATTTAACACAGTTAAACCTTATACCTATACCAGTCCGCAGCTAATTACAAATTATACGCAGTACAGTCAGTCTTTAGGCGATCCGCTGGGGGCAAATTTTAGGGAATTTATAGGCATACTAAATTACTCTATAGGCAGGTTTGATTTTATGGGCCAGTTAAACTATGCAAAATATGGTCTGGACCCTAATAAAAATACCGACTACGGACAAGATGTCACGAAAGTATTTATGCCTTCAACAACAACTGCAACGATAGGGCAGGGTATAGCTACAAATTTATTTTACGGGGAGGGAACAGTATCATTACTCATTAACCCCAAATATAACTTACGCCTGGAGCTTGGCGCATTGTATCGTAACCAAACAAATAACCTTGGCACTCAAAAAACAGCAATGGTGACTTTTGGCCTGCGCAGCACCTTCAGAGGTTTATATTCTGATTTTTAATCTCAATGATATAGAAGTAGCTTTTGTCTGTTAAATACCCCCCATTGTTTAAAGGTTAACTGAAATTTTCCCTTGCTATTATTTATTAGCACTCTTATTATTTGTCAACATTGCCGGTATTGTTTTGTATAATATTCGCAGTAAAATCTATTTTTAGACATTATTTCTGATATGTTTAAATATTTGCTGTTACCCCTAACGTTTTGCTTTATCAATGAATTATCTGCACAAACTACCGAAAACAATCCTTCTACGGCATCTAATAGTATTTCTATAACGTCATTTAATGGAATAAACATTTTTTCGGCCGAAAAAAATTATTTGAAGGGCGAGAACTGGGGCGCGGAAATTGGTTACAACCTCAATTTGAAAAATAATGAATCTGATTGGGTAAGAATGATGAATGCAAAAGACATCAGCTTTGTATTCTCATACCGCAATATGGATGATGTATATTTAACCAAAACGGCGGGTACAACCGGTTTTTTAGGAAGCGCATATGCTGTTGTTACCCTGTTAGATCTGTCATTGTTCCAGGCAGGCAAAGTTAACTTTCTTTTAACACCGGGCTTCGGAGTAACTTATGCTACAAAAACCTATCGAACAAATTATAACCCAGTCATAGGCAGTCACATAAATTTAGGTGCCGAAATAGGTTTAAAAGCAGAGGCGCCTGTTTCTTCCTCAATGAAAATCCAGTTAGGTTTACATTTGTTTCATTATTCAAATGCCGCTTTTAAATTATCTAACAATGGTGTAAATACAATTAATGCATCTATAAGTATTGTTCGTGATATAGACACCTATGAAAATTCCCGTAAAATTGTGGCTTTTAATATTGACCATAAAAGTTCATTTGAATTTGGATTAGGTATTGGCCACAGGGGATTAAAACAGAATTATAATCAAAAGCTTTCACCTGCCGATTCTATCAAACTGGAATATGCAACTTCATATTTAAATAATGTCGGCTTATATGCGGGTTATAACTATCGTTTAAACCCGTTGCTAAGCTTAAAAGTGGGAACTGACGTTGTGTATTACTCGACGACTTTTAACAATGTAAATTTTTTATATACCTCGCAAGATTATGGTACATCTTATGATAAATTTAGTGTGGGCACAAGTATAGGTACTGATTTATGGCTTGGAAAAGTTGTGTTTGAAGCAGATTATGGCTATTATCTTCACTTAAAATATGATGTGACCCCAGTACATACCTATTGGAATTTTGGAGTTAAATACTATTTAACGAACTGGGTAGCTTTAGAAACAAAGGCATATTTGCATAGAACGCAGGCTCATTTTGCAAATTTTGGCTTACTGTTCCACATTTAATAGCTCAAATAAATATTCAGGTTTTTGCATTAAACCATTCATAAATACTTCAGTCGAACAATTTTAAATCCGGCTGGGATATTTATGCGGCTTGCTATGCTTTATAAAGTCTCCGGATGCATAAATTAAGTCATAATACTCCAGCATATAACATAAGGATACATTCGGTATCCATTTTATTTAAAATGGTAATCTGATAGTAAAATTTAACAAATGATAGGCTTTTAACATTTATTTACAAATAAGATTAAACTAATCCCGTTACTGGTTAATAAAGAGTGGTTACAAAAAATCATTAATAATTTATCCCGTTTTGCTGATAGAAAATCTCTACCAAACCCTACAAACAATTGAATATGATAAAGCGGATATTGGTGCTTGATGATAACCAGGATATTTTGGAATTTATAAAAGAAGCTCTTTTATACGAAAAATTTAAAGTGTTTATCACTTCAAATTGCGAACATATAATTGAAGCAATTCAAATTTATCAACCCGACCTGGTGATATTAGATTATAAGCTAAATGGCCCAAATGGCGATGATATTTGCCGGCAAATAAAAACGCATCCTCAACTTTATAACATTCCCGTTATTATTTGTTCGGCTTACCTTAATAAGGACAATAATCTTTCAAATTGTGGTTGTGATGCAGTAATTACAAAACCTTTCGGTCTTGAAGAACTGATTGATAAAGTAAACAGGCTTATAATAGCTTGATTAGGGATTGGTTGTTGAAAGGTTGAAAGGTTGAAAGGTTGTAAAGTTGGAGGGCGCCGGTATACTTTCATTTATTCAAAATTTAACGTTCTAACACGGGCATTAAAGAAGCTAACATCTCATATCTAAATAAACGTTATTTTTGCGCAAATTTTAGTGGGATGAGTAAAGTAAAAGTTGGCCTGATACAAATGAGCTGTACTGCTGATAAGCGGGAAAATTTGGATAAGGCCGTTATTAAAATAAGGGAAGCCGCCAAAAATGGTGCACAAATAGTTTGTTTACAGGAGCTGTTTACCTCCCTTTATTTTTGCGACGTTGAAGATTACAATAACTTTAAGCTGGCCGAAGCAATACCGGGGCCTTCAACCGATGCACTTTCAACCTTAGCTGCTGAATTAAATGTAGTAATTATTGCCTCCCTTTTTGAAAAGCGTGCCCAGGGCCTTTATCATAATACAACAGCTGTTTTAGATGCTGATGGCGCTTATTTAGGTAAGTATCGTAAAATGCATATCCCTGATGATCCTGGGTTTTACGAAAAATTTTATTTTACCCCCGGCGATCTGGGCTATAAAGTATTCAAAACAAAATATGCTACCATTGGAGTACTCATTTGCTGGGACCAATGGTACCCGGAAGCTGCCCGCATAACCGCCTTAATGGGAGCGGAAATTCTATTTTATCCAACCGCAATTGGTTGGGCCACCACGCAGGATGAAGCAACTAACATTGAACAATACAACGCCTGGCAAACCATTCAGCGTTCGCATGCCGTTGCAAACGGAGTACATGTGGTAAGCGTAAACCGTGCAGGCGAAGAAGCCGGATTAAAATTTTGGGGTGGATCGTTTGTATCCAACCCGTTTGGAACAGTATTACACCAGGCATCACACCATGATGAAGAAGTAATTGTGCAGGAGATTGACCTGGATAAATCTGATTATTACAGAAGTCACTGGCCATTTATGAGGGACAGAAGAATAGAATCATATTCACCGATAACTAAAAGATTTATTGACGAAGAGTAAGAAAGTCCATGGTCGATGGTCCATAGCTTTAGTTGTCTGAACCATGATTTACTTGATTTTTTGATTACCTTGATTCAATTATGAAGCATAAAGAATTAACAGAAAAAATAATTGGGTGCGCTATGAAAGTACATAGCACGTTGGGCAATGGATTTCAGGAAGTTATTTATCAGCGGGCACTGGAAATGAGAAAAGTGGGGTTAGGGTATACCAGGGAAATGGAAATGACAATATATTATGATGGTGAGGACATTGGTACCAGAAGAGTTGATTTCTTTGTAGAAGATGCAGTAATGGTTGAAATGAAAGCCATAGTAGCGTTAGAAGAAGTTTATTTAGCTCAAGCGATGAATTATGTTGAAGCATATAAAATGGAAATAGGATTATTATTAAATTTCGGCTCAAAAAGCCTTCAGTTTAAGCGGGTTCACAATAATAAAATCATGTAATCCTTAAATCAAGCGAATCATGGTTCAGACAAATGGCCATTGCTTCGTCCCTCGAATGACAATTAGAAGATTTTTATTCCATGAACTATGAACCATCAACAATGAACCTCCCCAAAACAAACAACTTCCACTTCCCTGCAGAATGGCATCCTCATACAGCTACCTGGCTTAGCTGGCCGCATAAAGAAGAATCGTGGCCTGGTAAGATTGATCTGATCTATCCAAAATATTGTGAGTTTATTAAAGCGGTTAGCGAAGGGGAATTGGTGCGGATAAATGTAGTGGACGAACAAATGGCTGCATTTGCAAAGCAGCAATTGCAGGTTGTCGGTGTTGATTTGAAGCGTATTGAATTTTTTGAATTCCTAACCAATGATGCATGGTGCCGCGATCATGGTCCGGCGTTTTTGATTAATCCTGCTACCAAACAAAAAGTTATTGTGGATTGGGGTTATAATGCCTGGGGTGAAAAATATCCGCCTTACGACCTTGATGATGTGATACCAACAAAGATCGGCGAACATTTTGGCCTGCCTGTTTATCATCCAGGTATTGTTATGGAGGGAGGCTCTGTCGATTTTAATGGCAAAGGGACTGTTTTAACTACTACAGCCTGTTTGTTAAATAAAAACCGCAATCCTAACTTAAACCAGCAGCAAATTGAAAGTTACCTGCAAAATTATTACGGCGTAGAACAGGTTTTATGGCTGGGCGATGGAATTGTTGGCGATGATACCGACGGCCATATTGATGATATTACCCGTTTTGTAAATGAAGATACTGTTGTTACCGTAATTGAAGAAAACAAGAACGACGAAAATTACCACGTCCTGCAGGAAAATCTGCAAACCTTAAAAACAATGCGGCTGATTAACGGCAAACAATTAAATATTGTTGAACTGCCAATGCCCGATGCGGTATATTACGATGGCCAGCGGTTACCGGCATCATATGCTAACTTTTATATCGCTAATTCAGCTGTAGTAGTACCTACTTATCGTTCTAAAAATGATGAGAAGGCGTTAGAAATTTTACAGCAGTGTTTCCCTGAACGTAAGGTAATCGGCATCGATTCAACTCATATAATCTGGGGCTTGGGTAGTTTTCATTGTTTAAGTCAGCAGGAACCGGAGGCGTGACTGTACTGAGACTTAGTTTTTTATCAGCCTTTGTCATTGCGAGGTACGAAGCAATCGCGGACTATGCATAGCGGTGCAAAGTTCGCGATTGCCGCGCTATCGCTCGCAATGACAATAAGTACTTTTTTCACCGACAGTTTCTCTTTTCTCACCGACTTCATCAATAACCCCACCAATACTTCATTGGCAAAACTTCCATATCACTATACTTTTGGGTAAGATTTAAAATTAGAAACAATGGAAACTATTATAGAAAATCAAAACAGACCTCATAATGGCCGTACCATGGCCGGGATTATTATATTAATAATTGGAGGTATACTACTTATCAATCAGCTTGATTTATTTTTTATACCCAACTGGCTTTTTAGTTGGCCAATGTGGATAATAGCTTACGGCCTATATATGGGCGGCAAGTACAATTTTAGAAAACCGATTTGGATATGGATGATTGTACTGGGTACAGCTTTCTTATTCACCGAAAATTTTAACAATGCCGACCGTTTTGTTTGGCCGGTTGCCATTATCGGTATAGGTACCTGGATGGTATTAAAACACAAGGGTACGGATAATCAAGGATATAAAGAAAGCAGCTTTAAAGAGCTATAATTATAAATAATAAGTTTAGTAGTTGGTTGAAAGCCAGGTGGGGTAACTTGCCTGGCTTTTTTTTATTTAACTAATGTCCTTTCGACGAGAAACGAGTTATGTCCTTTCGACGAGGTACGAGGAGAAATCTTATACAACTGCAGAGCTGGCCATGCTAATTGTTCATGCACAGCGATAATGCATTTCTTTTAAGGTTTCTCTCTGCGTTCGTATTCGACATTTTTATTAAATTGTTCTAATTCTCGAAATTTCAATCGTACAATAAGTTTAAATCTATTAATTTGTACGCTTTAAATATTATGAAGAAAAACTTACGATCAATCCCTTATCTAATATTACTGTCCTTAATTTCAGTTTCCTCCATTGCCCAAAATAAAATAGTTGTTTTTCAATCAGACTTTGGTTTGAAGGATGGCGCAGTTTCCGCCATGAAGGGTGTAGCCATGGGCGTATCTACAGATTTAAAATTATTTGATCTTACCCATGAAATACCAGCCTATAACATTTGGGAAGCCGCTTACCGCCTTGAACAAACGGTAAGGTACTGGCCTGTGGGTACCGTATTTGTTTCGGTGGTCGACCCCGGAGTTGGTACAGCGCGTAAATCGGTGGTATTGAAAACCAAGTCAGGCCATTTCATTGTAACTCCTGATAACGGGACGTTAACACTCATAACACAATCGTTAGGTATTGATGAGGTACATGAAATTGATGAAAATATAAATCGCCGTAAGGATTCAAAAAAGTCCTATACTTTTCATGGTCGCGATGTGTATGCATATACTGCAGCACGCCTCGCAGCAGGGGTTATTAGCTTTGAGCAGGTTGGTCCGTTGTTGCCCAAGCAGGTGGTAAGCATACTTTACCAAAAGGCTGTATTTGATGGTAAAACATTAAAAGGTAATATCCCTGTGCTGGATGTGCAGTATGGAAACGTTTGGACAAACATACCCGATACCTTATTTAACCGGCTAAATCTGCATTATGGTGATATGGTTAATGTTTCCATTTTTTATAAGCATAAGCTTGTTTACAAAGATAAGATGCCTTATAGCCAAACTTTTGGCGATGTAGCCGAAGGGAAACCACTCGCTTATTTAAACAGTCTTTTACAAGTATCGTTTGCATTAAACCAGGGAGATTTCGCGAAGAATTTTCATGTTTCAAGCGGTAGTGACTGGAGTGTGGAAGTGAGTTTAAGGTAGGCTTATTTCGCCTCACCGCAGCCCTCTCCAAAGGAGAGGGAGTTCAAAAAGTCCTCTCCTTTGGAGAGGATTTAGGTGAGGCAAACGAGATGTTTAATTTTTCACCGACATATTATCCCACCTTACCGACTTCTTTAAATAAACCGCCAGTTTTTGTTTGGCTAACATATAATGTTACCTTAGTTTTGGATACGATTAAATTTGACAAATAATGAGCGACGATATTGGATATACAAACAATCCCCGAAATGGTAAAATTTTAGCCGGGATAGTATTACTGGCCATTGGCGCCATACTGCTCATCCGGCAGTTCGATTTCTTTTTTATACCCCATTGGCTGTTTACATGGCCTATGTGGTTAATTGGTTGGGGGCTTTTTATAGGTGCTAAAAGCAATTTTCACAGACCATCTTCTTTTGTGCTGATACTGCTGGGTATTGTTTTCCTGATAAATGAAAATTTTCATGGCGCCAGTGGTTTTATCTGGCCTATGGCTATCATTGCATTTGGTTTATGGATGATATTAAGACGCCATAGTCGTTTTGATAATGATTACTGGGAAAAACGTTTTGGTAACAAGTGGGACTGGCGCAATAATGCAAGTCAAAGTCCCAATGAACCCATTACTGACTATACTTCAACTACAACCCCACCGCCAAACCCTGCAGGGTACAGGCCAACAGGGGATGACTACCTTGATGCCGTATCTGTTTTTGGTGGGGTGAAAAAAGTCATCCTTTCAAAAGATTTCAAAGGCGGCGAGATCGTAAACATTTTTGGCGGTGCAGAACTTGATTTTACACAATCAGAAATCAATGGTCGTGTAATAATTGACATTACCCAGGTATTTGGCGGCACCAAAATTATTGTACCTTCTCACTGGCAGGTAGTTTCTGATTTAGCGGCAGTTTTTGCCGGTATGGATGATAAAAGAATGAAAACTACAGCATCGGCAAACAGTGAAAAAATATTAGTGCTTAAAGGCGTTTCTATTTTTGCCGGAATTGACATAAGAAGTTATTAATTGGTGAGTAGTTGATTAGGTTGATTGGATTAAGTTAACCCAATCAACCCAATCAACCCAATCAACCTAATCAACCTAATCAACTTAATCAACCATTCCAACCAAACAAATGGCAACATCACTTACATCTTCAAAACTTTACGGAGCATTTGTACTTTGCGGGCTGGTATGGGCAGCCCTGCAAACGTATATTGTTCACAGTTTTGGATTTATCTGGTATATCGCCTTAGCTGATGGTTTGGTATGTTCGATATTGCTTGCCGCAGCTTGCTGGCTGATTAATAACAATCTGCGTTATTATCAACCTGGTAAGGGCAGCTATATTAATATTTTAACATGGTGCGGTGCACTGGCTGGCATCTGTACATTTGGATGCCGGTGGATACTTCCCTTCCTGGTTACGGGATCAGCTTATTCCAATTTCTTATTAAATTCTTTAACCATTCGTTTTTTCACTAATTTTTTGGCAATAGGGTGGATGGCAATGATCAGTATAATTTACTACTCGCAGATAGATCAGAAAGAAAATGAAAAACGGAAGGCAGAAGCTGAAAAATTAGCCCGGGATGCTGAACTTTATAATTTAAGGCAACAGCTACAACCGCATTTTTTGTTTAACAGCCTTAACTCCATTAATGCTTTAATCGGCTTTAAGCCCGATGAGGCACGTAAAATGATCCACCAGCTTTCCGATTTTTTACGCGGCACTTTAAAAAAGGACGATCAGCTGCAGGTTACCTTAAATGATGAACTGCAGCATCTTAATCTATATCTCGAAATTGAAAAGGTACGAT
This sequence comes from Mucilaginibacter sp., assembly GCA_028288305.1. GTDB lineage: Bacteria > Bacteroidota > Bacteroidia > Sphingobacteriales > Sphingobacteriaceae > Mucilaginibacter. The sequence goes on along the minus strand of JAQBOA010000052.1, from coordinate 109,404 downwards.
TTGGACACAGATTGCAAACTGAAATAAGTTGTGATACGCAATGCGGTTCAGCTTTATTACCATCTATGCTGCTGCAGCCCATCGTTGAAAATGCCATTAAATTTGGGTTATATGATACCACGGGCGATGTTGTAGTGAGTATAAGAGGTGAAATGGAAGGTAATTATTTGATAATTATGGTCCAAAATCCATATGACCCTCAAACATCAAGACCTAAGCAGGGAACGGGTTTTGGCCTTAGGGGTGTGCAGCGCAGACTATATTTAATTTTTGCACGTAATGATTTAATGGAAACTCATGCAAATGATAATATATTTACAACTATTATTAAAGTACCGCAGTTATAAATTATGAAACGTGCCTTAATTATTGACGATGAGCCTTTAGCCCGTATGGTTGTAAAAGAGTATTTGCAGGCCTATGATCAGATAGAGGTTATGCAGGAATGTAATGATGGCTTTGAAGGGCTTAAGGCAATTCAGCAGCATCAGCCCGACCTTATATTTTTAGATGTTCAGATGCCGAAAATAAATGGCTTTGAAATGCTTGAGCTTGTAGACCAGCAACCGGCCGTGATATTTACCACAGCGTTTGATGAATATGCCATAAAGGCTTTTGAGGCCCATGCGGTTGATTACCTGTTAAAACCTTTTAGCAAAGAACGTTTTAATAAAGCAATTGATAAATACCTGGCACAAGCGCCGGGACCACAAGTGCGCAAACAAACCGAAGAACTGCTAGAAACATCGAACTCACCCGCCCAGCATGAGCGTATTGTAGTAAAAACAGGCACTAAAGTAAAAATTATACCAGTACAGGATGTTATATACTTAGCAGCTGACGATGATTATGTTAGTGTTTATACCGCCGAAGGTTCTTTCCTGAAAAATAAAACCATGAACTTCTTCGAAAAAATGCTGGATGCCCGCCAGTTTGTGCGTGTGCACCGATCATACATTATAGCCATACAGCAAATTACCCGTATTGACCCTTACGAAAAAGATGCTCACCTTGCTATCCTCAAATCCGGCGCTAAAATACCGGTTAGCAAAACAGGATATGTAAAGTTGAAACAGGTGTTGGGAATTTAAGAAGAATTTCGGATTTCGGAAGTTCGATTTCGGAATTTTATGGGAAGGCACCATGTAAACTAACTACAGGATTATTCACCAAAAGTGTCAACTTTTTTCAGGGATAGACAGAGCGAGTTCATGTTCACGTTCATTTCAAATGAACACCTGGATGAACTGTCATGAATAACTGGTAGTCAATTACCTGTAATTTTTAGATATCGTTATGCTTCTTTAATCAATTGATTGTAAACTGCTGCAGCATATCCAAAAGATTTGACAACTTTTTAAAAGTTGTCAAATCTAATACTTCAATAAAAAAATAAAAGCATATTATTTACTTCACATCTTTGCAGAAAAATTTATACAACACCCATTTTCACCGTTCAATAAATTATGAACGAACATTTTAAAAATAACGCACTCACCTGGGGCAAGCAAGGCACAGATTGGTTAGAGCGCATTCCTGCCATTATTAAGGAATGCGAACAAAAGTGGGACATTCGGGTAAGAGAGCCTTTCGTACTTAGTTACAATTATGTCGCTCCTGCTGAATTGAGTAATGGCTCATTAGCAGTTCTGAAAATCGGCTTTCCGGGAGATAAAGAATTTAAAACGGAAATTGAGGCGCTGGAATTATTTAATGGCGAAGGTGTTTGCAAGTTACTGGAAGCGGATAAACAAAATTCCACAATACTCATCGAAAAAATTACACCGGGCATTCCGCTATCTTCAATTGATAATGACGACGAAGCAACTAAGATACTTACTACAGTTATAAAAAAGATCCATAAACCACTGTCAGAACCTCATGTTTTTATTACCGTAGAAGAGTGGGCTACTGACATACCCGTATATTTGAAGAAATATAAAAATGGTAATGGGCCTCTTCCAATGACACTTGTTAACAAGGCAAATGACCTATTTAAATACTTGATCGCTACATCCGCAGAGCCGGTTTTGGTACATGGCGACTTGCATCACGACAATGTTCTTTTATCTGCCGACCGTGGTTGGATAGCGATAGATCCTAAAGGAGTAGCGGCAGAGCCAGCTTATGAGGTTGCGGCCATGATCCGTAACCCATACCAAAAGCTGAAAAATATAAAAGATTTAGAGCCATTGCTTAGCAGAAGAATAGCAATTCTTGCTGAAGAGTTAGGGTTTAACCGACAACGCTTACTCGACTGGTGCTTTGCGCAAACGGTGCTTTCTGCTGTATGGAATACCGAAGGTGAAAAAAGTCCGGAACATGCATTGCGTGTCGCGCAGGTGCTTGATAAAATGAACGCTTAAACGGCTGTTCTAAATTTTTATGATCATGAAAACCTGATAAATCAGTTTAATCAACGGTTCAGACAACCCCTCATCATCATTCCGTAAAAATCAAGTTTTGAAGTAAATATAGAACTACAACTTCCCATCTTTGCAAAAAAAAAGAAAGTATATCACCTACCAATTAACGCGTAAAAACCAAATTGGCGCTTCAATACAAGACGGGCGGGCACTAAATAATTCTCTTCACTGGCCCTGAAAGGGCGTAATATGACCACACAGGGCGAAGTCCTGTGTTAATGATAAACCAAATCCAAAGCCCTGAAAGGGCGCTATGGGTTAGTGAAGGACGATGATTATATGGCCAAATGCAGCAAAACTATTCACACATTTACCGACTGCATTTTCTTATTACGCCCTTTCAGGGCTTTACATCTGCATTTTATGTTCGATGGTAGCCCATCGCAACCGTATTAGTCCCTTTCAGGGATGTCCGGCAGACGGAAAAGGAATCAGCGAATATTAAACTATAGGTGGTGGTTGAAATATGCCGCAATTTGATTTGCAATCCAATCAACTCCTATCATCTTCCAGTAAAAATCGTTGAAAGTGATAAATGCTTAATCCCTGCTTCACATCTTTGCGAAAAAAAACTTATGCCACATCTGTTCTCTCCCATAAAAATTAAAAATATCGAATTTAAAAATCGCATTGTTGTTTCGCCGATGTGCGAATACTCCAGCGTAGACGGTTTTGCCAATGACTGGCACCTGGTGCATTTAGGCAGCCGGGCCGTAGGTGGGGCAGCTTTAGTAATTACTGAAGCTAATGCTGTATCGCCGGAAGGCCGCATTACTTATGGTGATTTGGGTATTTACAAGGACGAGCATATTGCTAAATTAAAACAGATAACAGATTTTATTCATCAGCATGGTGCTGTTGCAGGTACTCAACTGGCCCATGCCGGACGCAAGGCAAGTCATGAAATTCCCTGGAAAGGCGGCGCGCAAATACTTCCTAATCAATCAAACGGCTGGGAAACTGTAGCGCCAAGCGCTATTCCATTTACGGAAAATGAACAGCCACCAAAGGAACTTGACAAAGCAGGCATCGAAAAAATAAAAGCCGATTTTAAAGCAGCAGCAATACGTGCCTTAGCTGCAGGTTTTGATGTAATTGAATTACACGGCGCTCATGGATACCTGATCCACGAATTTTTATCCGCTTTAAGTAACCACCGCATTGATGAATACGGAGGTTCATTTGAAAACCGTATACGCTTACTGCTCGAAATTATTGAAAGCGTGCATGAAGTATGGCCAGCTGAAAATCTTTTATTTGTACGGATTTCGGCAAGCGACTGGACAGAAGGCGGCTGGACTGCTGATGATTCTGTTGCTTTAGGAAAAGTATTAATAAACAAAGGCGTGGATCTCATCGATTGTTCTTCAGGCGGAAATGTTGCCACCGCTAAAATTCCATTAAAGCCCGGTTACCAAGTTGAATTTGCTGAAAAAGTGAAAAAAGAAAGCGGCATACTTACGGGAGCTGTTGGCTTAATTACAGAAGCAGTACAGGCAGATAATATTATTCAACAAGGGCAGGCAGATTTTGTAATTATGGCTCGTGAATTATTGCGAGATCCGTATTTTCCATTGCGTGCCGCGCACCAGTTAGGGCACGAGGTTAAATGGCCCGATCAATATTTAAGGGCGAAATGGTAATAAAAATTACTAATTTTGAATTGATTTATTTCAATTAAACCAAAAATAAAAGATGTCATTTCGACGAGGAACGAGGAGAAAACTTATACGCTTTGCATAGTTCGCTTTGCATGGTCAGTAAGATTTCTCACTATCGTTCGAAATGACATTTGTTTTTTAATTACGCATGAAAAAATATCTCTCCTTAGTAACTTTCTCTCATACCATTTTCGCGATGCCATTCGCTTTTATTGGCTTTTTTTTGGCGGTGACCACAACCAACTATCGTTTTGAATGGCTGAAGCTGGTTATGATGGTTTTATGTATGGTCTTCGCCCGAAACTCAGCAATGGCATTTAACCGCTACCTGGACAGAGATGTAGATGCAAAAAACCCACGGACAAAACAGCGTGATATCCCTTCCGGAAGGATCAGCCCGGCATCGGCTTTAACTTTTACTGCTATTAACTGCATTTTATTTGTTGCCACCGCCTGGTTTATCAATCCCTTATGTTTTTACCTTTCGCCGGTTGCTTTGCTGGTGGTATTGGGTTACAGCGCTACCAAGCGGTTTACTGCGTTATGTCATTTAGTTTTAGGTTTAGGTTTATCGTTGGCGCCAATCGGGGCCTATTTAGTAGTGACTGGTCAGTTTGCTTTAACTCCTTTATTTTTCTCGTTCGCAGTTTTATGTTGGGTAAGCGGTTTTGATATTATTTATGCCCTGCAGGATGAAGACTTTGACCGTGCGGAAAACCTGCATTCCATTCCGGCCTATCTCGGTAAGGTTAATGCTTTAAGGCTATCTACCTTTTTGCATATACTATCGGCAACGTTTGTAATAATGCCGGTGTTTTTCACCCATGTAGGTTTATTGTATTATGTTGGAATTGTTTTTTTCTGCGCTATGCTCATTTATCAGCACCTATTGGTAAAACCAAACGACCTGAGCCGTGTAAACTTTGCTTTTATGACCACTAATGGGATTGCCAGCGTAGTATTTGCAGTTTTCTTTTTATTGGATAGAATATGGATACGCTAAATGCTTTAATAATTTTCAGAGAACAGCTAAAAAAGTATATCGAGTTTAACGACGTTGAATGGGAAGTTTTTCGATCTCATTTAACTTTCGGCAAATTAAAAAAGAAACAGCATTTTGCTGAACCGGGTGAAGTCTGCAGCGACATAGGTTTTATCGTTTCAGGCTCTATTCGTTATTATTTTGTTAAAGACGGACAGGAAATAACTAACTACTTCAGCTTTGAAAATGAGTTTGCAAGTTCGTACACAAGTTTTTTAACCCGGGAGCCTGGCTTTAGCTACATCCAGGCGCTGGAAGAAACAACACTGATCAATATTAGTTATAAAGATTGGCATCAAATGCTTGCTCACCCCTTACTGGCTTATAAAATGGAACGTTTTGGAAGGCTTGTAGCTGAATATTATCTAATTTGTTATGACAACAGGATGATCTCCTTTATCACAAAAACCCCGGAAGAGCGATACCTTGAATTGTTAAGTACCGGTCGCGATATTTTACAACGTGTGCCGCAGCATTACATAGCCCATTTTTTAGGCATTACCCCGGTTTCGCTTTCGCGGATAAGAAGAAGGATATTGGAACCGGTTAGATGAGTTATGATTTACGATTTACGATTTTGCTGATTTAGTAAATGCGAAATTGGGTGAATTCTATTCGCCTCACCCCGACCCTCTCCAACGGAGAGGGAGCTTAAAATATTACAAAAACTAAAAGTCCTCTCCCTTGGAGAGGATTTAGGTGAGGCGAACGGCGTCATTTCTTAGGTATCACCCCGGTTTCGCTTTCGCGGATAAGAAGAAGGATATTGGAACCGGTTAGATGATTTACGATTTACGATTTACGATTTTAGATTTACGATTTTGTTGATTTAGTAAATGCGAAATTGAGTGAATTCTATTAGCCTCGCCCCGGCCCTCTCCGTTGGAGAGAGAGCTTAAAATATTACAAAAACTAAAAGTCCTCTCCCTTGGAGAGGATTTAGGTGAGGCGAACGAATGTTTTTTATATGAGTGGTTACTTCCAACTTATATTAATTCAAGAATTTCTCAAATTCTATAATTTCGGGTTCAGGCAAATAAATCCGAAATCGAACATCCGACATCCGAAATAAAAAAGGAATTCTTATCTTTTGTTAACGTTTTGTGAATCAATATGGTTTTACCTTTGAATCAAACAAAACAATAAAGAAATGCACACCATATTAGGAGCAGGCGGGGCAGTAGCAAATGCGCTTACCCGCGAACTATCAAACCATAACGAAACAATACGCCTGGTTAGCCGCAAGCCGATTGTTAATACTGATAAAAATATTACCTGGCATAAAGCCGACCTGTTAAATTATGCTGAAGTGCTTAGGGCAGCTAAAGGCTCAAATGTAATCTATTTATGCGCTGGGCTGCCTTATGATAAAAAGATATGGAAGGCGCAATGGCCTGTAGTTATGCAAAATGCTATAAACGTAGCCAAGGAAACGCAAGCAAGGCTGATATTTTTTGACAATGTTTATTCTTATGGCCTGGCTAACGGCCCCATGACTGAGAATACACCATACAATCCGTGCAGCGTAAAAGGTGAGGTGCGTGCTGGCATTGCAACCAAACTGATGGCCGAAGCAAAAGCAGGCAACATTAAAGCCAGTATTGCACGTGCAGCCGACTTTTACGGCACTTCAAATCTTAGCGGATTTTTAGATATAATGGCACTTGATAAATTCGCTAAAAAGCAAAAAGCCCAATGGATAGGCGATACTAAAAAGCTGCATAGTTTCAGTTATATCCCAGACATGGGAAAAGGCATGTATTTGCTTGGTCAGAAACTTGAGAGTAATAATCAAATATGGCATATGTCCACTGCGCCTGCCCTAACCGGCAAACAATTTATCGAACTGGCTGCAAGAATATATAACGTTGAACCCAAGTACTTCGCCATTAACAAACTGATGATGCAGTTGTTCGGTTTGTTTAATAAAACAGTAGGCGAATTAGTAGAAATGTATTATCAGTATGACCATGATTACATTTTCGATTCTTCCAAATTTGAAAAGGCGTTTAATTTTATGCCGACAAGTTATGAAGAAGGGATAAAGCAATTGTCTGAAACTTTGTATAAGAGGTAGTCCGGAAGTCCGAAAAGTCAGTAAAGTCCGAAAGTAGACATTAAAAGCAAGTCTTTAGCTAATAAGATAATCATATTGTAAAATCTTCCCGACTTTCGGTCTTCCGGATTTCCCGACTTCCGGACTAATCTGCATATTTGCATATCTGCACATTTGCATATTGTCATTATGATCCACAAAAAAACAAGAACATATATACCAGCCGATCTCGAAATTAAATGGGAAAATCTGGAACCACTTTTTAAAGAACTTTGTGACCGTTCCATAAATTCAGTGGAACAGTTGGAACACTGGCTGCACGACCGTAGTGAACTTGAAGCAGCCTTAGAGGAGGATTTTGCATGGCGCTATATCCGCATGACCTGCGACACTACCAGCGAAGAATTATTGCAAAATTTTCAATACTTTGCTACTGAAATTGAACCCAAAGTATCACCATACAGCAACGAACTTAATAAAAAGCTGGTTAGCAGTGAGTGGGTTGATAAGCTTGACGGTGAAAAATATTTCATTTATTTGCGAGGGGTAAAGAGAGCGTTGGAACTATTCAGAGAGGAAAACATTCCTATCCTGACAGAGATACAGGTTGAGCAGCAAAAATACCAATCTATAACCGGCTCTATGTCTGTTCATATTGGCGATAAGGAGTTTACGCTTGAGCAAGCTGCGGTAATTTTAAAAGACACCGACCGCAACAAAAGGCAAGAGGCCTGGGAAAAGATCACCACCCGCCGCCTGCAGGACAAAGAACCGCTTAACCAGTTATTTGACCATCTGAGGGTATTAAGACATAAAGTTGCTTTAAATGCCGGGTTCGAAAATTTCAGGGATTACATGTTCCAGGCCCTTGGTCGTTTTGATTACACCCCACAGGATTGCTATGCCTTTCATGAAGCTATTGAAAGAGAGATAGTGCCGATTCTTCGTGAACAAGCTGAAAAGCGAAAAGCCGCCTTAAAATTAAATGTTTTAAAACCCTGGGATACAGATGTAGATGTATCTGGCAAACCGGCTTTAAAACCATTTAATGGTGGTAATGAGCTGATTGAAAAATCAATACAATGTTTTAGAAATATCAACAGCTATTTAGGTGAACGCCTGGAGATAATGAAAGATAACAACCTGTTTGATGTAGAAAGCCGCAAAGGCAAAGCCCCTGGAGGTTATAATTTCCCACTATCAGAAACCGGCGCTCCTTTTATTTTCATGAACTCGGCAAATACCTTCCGTGACCTGACCACTATGGTACACGAAGGCGGTCACGCCGTTCATACCTTCCTAACTGCCAATTTGGAGTTAAATGATTTTAAACATTGCCCGTCGGAAGTTGCTGAATTGGCTTCCATGTCGATGGAATTAATTTCTATGGATAACTGGGATGTTTATTTTGATAATGAAGAAGATTTGAAACGCGCCAAACGCGATCAACTTGTTGATGTATTAAAAACCTTGCCCTGGGTGGCAGTTGTAGACCAGTTTCAGCACTGGATATATACTAACCCTGATCATACCGATGCTGAACGTACTGATGCCTGGAAACAGATATATGAAACTTTCGGGGCAGGATTTGTGGATTGGAGTGAAAACCCGGAAGCCGAAGCTAACTTATGGCAAAAACAACTGCATATTTTCGAGGTGCCTTTTTATTACATTGAATATGGCATGGCGCAATTAGGCGCCATAGCAGTATGGAAAAATTACAAAGAAAATCCTGAAAAAGGTTTACAGCAATACCTCGATGCATTAAAACTTGGCTATACAAAAACCATTAAAGAGATTTACGAAACAGCAGGCATTAAATTTGATTTTAGCGCCCACTATGTTAAAGAGCTTGCCGAGTTTGTGAAAGGGGAGATGGAGAAGCTGTAGGGATAGTATCAAGTAGCTAGTATCAAGTATCAAGGTTTTTTCGGCGAAATATATTTTAGACTTACGAAGTTTTAAAAACTTCGTAAGTCTTTCATATTCAAAAATATATATTTAGCAGCAGGAAACTGTAACTAATTTCATTACGTAACTTTATAAAAACGTTACGACGATGAAAAAAATGTTGTTTTTAATTTTAGCGGTACTTTGCTTTTCGGTTGCATGCAATAAAAAATCAAACCCAACACCTAAAGTACTTCCCAAACCCTTGCAAATTGTTGTGAGTAATATAACAACAACGTTAACCATTTATAGCTTTTCGATTACTAACCAGTCTTCAATAGACTTAATGGATTTATATTCACAGACGGAAAATAAAACTTATACTGTCAATGTTAATTCCGGCGATAGGCTTAAAATATATTATTTCCTGGAACTTGAAGGTGTAAGCCCTGCCGTGGCACCGGTAATCTCGTTTATATACGATGGCGTTACAAAAGCCAGCGTAACAAATCTTTCCGGCATCATATCCGGCACAACATATATATCAATTCCATAGTTGATCTTAGACTTACGAAGTTTTTAAAACTTCGTAAGTCTTTCTCATTTGTTCTTTGCTTTCCATCGTAACCTACTTAAAACTTATTACGGTTTAAAAGGTTAAACATACATGAAAAATTTATTTTTAACCTTTGCCTTGCTATTATTTGCTGTATCCGGTTTTAGCCAGCTTCTTAAACCGGTAAAGATAGATAGCGTGGTTACTGTTTCATTGCCTCCGGGTTATCAAAAGAAGGATACTTTAGATCAGCGGATCTTTTCGGCGAATGGTTTATATGGCTATATGGTGGTTATAAGGGCTGCGAATGCAAAAAACAATACACCTTTAAAAAAAGAAAAAGATCTCAATAAAGTTCTACAAGATTATGTTAAAGGTATCCAGGGCCAATCAGGAGATGGCAGTGCTCAAAATGTTCGTGATACTACTATAGGAACATTGAAGGCAAAGATATTTACTTTAAAAACCGGCGATGGCAACGGTGTTTTTCAATTCAGAAATTTCATATTGCTTTATACCAGGGAAGTAACCTATACTTTTGAATACGGGTATCCGGATAACCGAAATGATTTGGTTAAAGATGAATTTAAAGCATACACAGCTTCAATAAAGCTTTCTCCCGAACTTCAGCGAAATGATCAATATTTGTCAAATGCGAAAGGCCTGTCATCCAATGTTAAAATTGCAATTTTCGGCGGCGGCGGATTGATTATTATTCTGACTATAATACTCATCATCAGGCTTAAAAGAAAGCTTGTGCTTGATTAAGGACCTTGTCGGGAGAACAAATTTTCGTCAGTAATTAGTATCAGAGTTTATAGTGCCATTTTTGTCTTGATACTTGATACTAACTACTTGATACTTTTAAAAAACAATCCCTTATTCCACCCCTGAGTACGTAAAAACTTTCTGTTATCAATCCACGTAATCCAAAAAATAGTTACAATAACGCCAATAACCGAACCTGTAGTTACATCTTCAAAAAAGTGTTCACTCAGGTACATACGTGAATAGCCCACAAGTATGGCTATCAATAAAAATAAAATCCCCCAGTTTTTATTTTTACACAGATAAGTGGCTACTACAGCGGCAGAAAAAGCAGTGACGGTATGACCTGATGGAAAACTGTTATAGCTATAAATTTCAACCCCCTTTACAAAATGTATGCTACTTAACTGGCCCTTAAAATATAATTCAGGGCGGGGGGCGTCAAAAATGTGTTTTAAAGTTTGAGCAACCATAGAAGTTACCCCCCAGCTTGTTGCCATCAAAAAGGCTTGCCGGTAATTAAATAATGCCCAAAAGGCTGATATGATGATTATTGTCCAGCCTTCGCCTATGTCAGTAACATAAGGTGCAATGAAATCTGCCCAGGGACTATATATGCTATTTACCGCAAAATAAATTTCACTGCGACTATAGGTTAGCTTAATTATTAAACAGGCAATTAACAGGATGAGGTAAATGATAAAAAATAGCCGTATTCGTTGTAAAACATCTTTTATGCCTATATTCATCGTGCAAAATAGTGATATACTTATTCAATGCAAAAAAATGGTTATGTTTACGATGGAGACTCTAATTTTTAAACTAAATGTCGAATAGTATATTCCGTAAAAAATCTATTGATAAAATATTAGCTGATGTTAAAAGTGGTTTTAGTGATGCCGAACATACGGGAGGGCATTTAAAAAAAGAATTAAATGTAAAAGATCTTACATTGATGGGTATTGCGGCAGTAGTAGGTGCCGGAATATTTTCGACTATAGGCCTGGCATCATTTCATGGCGGCCCTGGAGTAACCATATTATTTGTAATTACTGCCGTTACCTGCGGATTTTCGGCGCTTTGTTATGCTGAATTTGCTTCGCGCATCCCGGTTGCCGGCAGCGCCTATACTTATGCTTATGCCTCGTTTGGCGAATTGATAGCCTGGATAATTGGCTGGGACCTGTTAATGGAATATGCAATAGGCAATATTGCCGTTGCTGTATCATGGAGTACCTATTTTGTTAACCTGCTCGAAGGTTTTAACATCCACGTGCCGGTATACCTGACCATGGATTATTATTCGGCATTTAGTGCCCATCAACAGATACAGGAACTTACAGCAAGCCATCATCTTTCAGACATAACTGACACACTGAAACAAGGCGCAATGGCATGGAATACCGCCCCCGGTTTTGAGGGCTTTAAACTAATAGCAAATATCCCGGCTTTAGCAATTGTGATTGCAATTACCTATCTCGTTTATATTGGTATCCGCGAAACTAAAAAGGCCACTAATGCCATGGTCATATTAAAAATAGCAATTGTAGTAGCCGTTATTGCAATAGGTTTTTTTTATGTTACCCCGGCTAACTGGCACCCATTTATGCCTAATGGATTTGGTGGTGTAATGAAAGGTGTATCGGGTGTGTTTTTTGCTTATATAGGTTTCGACGCCATATCAACCACGGCTGAAGAATGCCAAAGTCCCCAACGCGATTTGCCGAGGGGAATGATCTATTCGCTTATTATTTGTACGGTGCTTTACATTTTAATAGCGCTCGTACTTACCGGTATGGTAAGTTATAAAAAACTTGCAGTAGGCGACCCATTAGCCTACGTATTTAACCAGGTACACCTAACAAAAATTAGCGGTATAATCTCTTTTAGCGCGGTTATAGCAACTGCCAGCGTTTTATTGATATTCCAGCTGGGGCAACCACGCATTTGGATGAGCATGAGCCGGGATGGCTTATTACCTAAAATATTTTCACGGATACACCCAAAGTTTCATACCCCGTCATTTTCAACAATAGTTACCGGCTTTGTTGTAGGTGTTCCAGCCCTGTTTCTTAATCTTACCATAGTTACTGATTTAACCAGCATAGGTACTTTATTTGCTTTTGTACTGGTTTGCGGAGGCGTGCTGTTATTACCACGTGAAGAGGCTCAAAAAGGCAGGTTTCATTTGCCTTATATTAATGCAAAATGGATAGTGCCTGCGCTATTTATAATTTGTGTTTATGTATTCAGAAAAGACCTGCAAGGATTATTTACAGAAACCCAGGATCGTGACAGTTTACCGTTTTTTCTTTTTATCATTTTGTCAGCTGTGTTGGCCGTTTTAGCCTTTATTAAAAATTTATCATTAATACCAGTGCTTGGTTTATTAAGCTGTTTTTATTTGATGACTCAACTTGGCTATACCAATTGGCTGCGTTTTTCAATATGGCTGGTAATTGGCCTGGTGATTTATTTTACTTACAGCTATAAAAATAGTGTACTTGGGAAAGAAGCCTAATGTGCAGATGTGCAAATATGCAGATGTGCGAATGTGAAGATTAATTTTCAAATCCGCATTTTTGCAAAATAATTTTTCTATTTTCATCTGCACATTTTCATATCCGCACATCTGCACATTTCATATGAACATTACCGCAATTATTGGTTATTTGGCAGCTTTTGGAACAACTGTTTCTTTTTTGCCCCAGGCTATCAAAACCATTCAAACAAAAAATACATCAGGAATTTCGTTATCCATGTATGGGCTTTTCACCCTGGGAACACTTTTCTGGCTTATTTATGGTATAATGAGCGGTAGCTTGCCGGTCGCAATAGCCAATGCTATAACATTGTTATTTGCCAGTATTATTTTAGTGTATAAGATAAGGTATAAGTAGGTTGCAAAGGTTGAAAGGGTTATAATGAGTTGAAAAAGTAAAAAAGGATTGAAAATGTTATAAACGTTAAAACATTTATAACAACTACAACTTTTACAACCAATACAACACTCTACAGCTGCATAGCAAAGGACATTCCTGGTACACCATCCTGATAAGTTGGCATAACCATGGTTTTGCGTCCCTGTTTATCGGTATGGGTTAACTTATTGCGGATATAAGGATATACTAAATAAGCCAATTTGGTAGAAAGTACACCATAGCCCGCACCTGCAACAACGTCGCTAAGCCAATGGTCCCTGTTATACATCCTGAAAACTCCCGTGGTAACGGCAAACGTATAGCCTATAACTGTATATACAGGAGATTTATCAGAATATTCCTGTGCCAAAAACTCAGCTCCCATAAATGCAAGACCGGTATGCCCCGATGGAAAAGATAAATAATCAGCTCCGTTAGGCCGTAATCGATGTGTTGCGTGTTTTGTAATAAATTCAGAGACGCCTAAGAATCCGCCGGATAATCCAAGTAATGCGGTCCGGTCAATGAACCTGTTTTTGCCTTCAACACCAACAAGATTTAAACCATATACCATAACTATGGGGGCAACCAGGAAATAGCTTTCTGCGTTTGTGTTAAAATTGGGATTTGTTTTTGCAATCTGATTCCGGACATCATAATCGAGCTGCCTTATTGGATGAATTACAAATGACAATGCACCGTACGTAATCAATGCAGCCGGAGGAATAAGCGTCCAGGTCTTGCTATGCAAGCGTTTGACAGTATCAGGAGCCGTTAAAATGTCCTTCTTTATAGTATCGGCAATTTGCGCATTTGCTTCAAAAGAAATAATGCAAAGTAAGCCAAATACCGTTTTTTTTATCGATAATAAAATTTTATTCCTCATAAAGTCAATATTTCAAATATATATTAAGAATCTGAAGTAATACTGAATTAATATTGCGATAATGATAAATTAATTTATACGATGAATATCTACGGATTCAGGCGCTGCCATAATTAACGGAACTTTTTCAACTGTAACAAAGCTCAGATCGAGCCCAAAGTTTCGTTCTTCTGATAAGCTCATTCTTCTTAGGATAAGATAGTATGCCATAATAAAACTTTCGTAGAACGAAAGGTTATGAGAACGTGAAAGGACTTTTTCAATCACCACAAATCTAAAATCGCCAACTATTTTATGATGGTTAAGTGATTTATAGGTACTGGTAATATCAACTTCGCCTTTTTTAACCATGTTCTCAACAACTGCTCTAAATAAAAGATTTATTTGCTGCTCAATCCTAAATCCAAGTTTAAATTCTATCCTTATTAATTTATTCGGCACTAAAAATTCAACTTCATACTCTTTTCTGTAGGGTTCATCAACAACGTCTACATGTACAAGCCAATAAACATCAGCGCGCTTAGGTTGTTTTTGAAGAATAGAATAAATTATTTTTGACTCTATTTCTGTACTGAAATTGGCACTGGTTAAATAAACTAGCTGTGATGCATATTTCGGAACTGTTTCATCATCGCTCAGTTCTTTAATAATATTAAAATAGTCGCCAATTTCAACGAATTTAACATACCGGTTTCTTATTTGACGTGCTATATGCCAGGTCCACATAATCGAGAATAAAATAAAGCCTATTGATAAGGTAAACCAACCGCCATGAATAAATTTAACCAGGTTACCTGCTAAAAATGAACCTTCAATAAATAGGTATACAATTAAAAAGACAGTAACGATATATGTCGGGAGTTTTTTTCGTCTTAAAAAATTAGATACCAGTATAGTTGTCATCAGCATAGCTACCGTAATACTTAATCCATAAGCGGCTTCCATATGATCGGAATGCTTAAAAAGTAAAACAACCCCAATACAACCCGCGCATAGCAGCCAGTTAACGCTTGGTACATATAATTGTCCTTTTTGTACTGTAGGATAATTTATCCGCACTTTCGGCCATAAGTTTAACCTTACCGCTTCTGCAATCAGGGTAAAAGAGCCCGAAATAAGTGCCTGACTGGCAATAATAGTAGCTATTGTAGCTATTCCGATTCCATATAAAAGGAACCATCCAGGCATAATTTCATAAAACGGATTAAGTAAATTTAAATTTAGTACTCTCCCATTATGTTGTAAGAGCCAAACAGCTTGACCTAAATAATTTAAAACAAGGCAGCTTTTTACATAAATCCAGCTTATTTGAATATTTTTCCTGCCGCAATGGCCAAGGTCTGAGTATAATGCTTCAGCTCCTGTTGTACATAAAAAAACAGCTCCCAATATAATAAAAGCATTAGGGTTAGTGCTTAATAAATGATAAGCGTAATATGGATTTAATGCCTTTATTATCATTGGCATTTGGACAATAAATGAGAGTCCGAGCACTCCCAGCATCGTAAACCATATAAACATCATGGGACCAAATGCTTTGCCTACTAATGACGTACCGAATTGCTGAATAATAAAAAGCATTATAATTATTGCTATCACAATTGGTACGGTTTGTAAGTGAGGATAATAGGATTGTAAACCCTCAATTGCGGCCGAAACGGATATTGGAGGCGTTATTATACCATCGGCCAGTAAGGCGCAGCCACCAACAACTGCTGGTACTATAAGCCACTTCGCCCTTCGCCGCACCAGCGAAAACAACGAGAATATACCACCCTCACCTTTATTATCGGCTTGCAGGGTGATAATTACATACTTTAATGTTGTTTGTAAAGTAAGCGTCCAAAAAATACAGGATACACCGCCTAAAATCAATGCATCTGTAATTTGTTGTGAGCCAACAATGGCTTTAAAAACATACAACGGGGAAGTACCTATATCACCGTAAATTATTCCTAAACTAATCAACAGCCCCGCAGCTGTTAGCTTTTGTTGGTTTTTATGATTTGACACTTTATATATTTAGAAATTATAAAAATTAGTATTCCTGGTTAACAACATAAATTATTGATAAACGTAAAAAGAAAAATCACATTGACAACATAAAAAGCCTGATTTTGTTAAATTTTGTTAAAATGTTTTACAAAACCAACAGGTATTTAAATTGATGACAGCTTTATTTATATTTTTGTAACATAATATAAAGGCATGCGAAAAACTTTTACCTATACATATTCATGGATTATAATATTTGCTATGGCAATATTCATGAATTCTGCCTTTGTGTATGGATTTCAAAATTCAAAAAATGATACAACCTATTTACATTTCCTAAAATCTAAAACAAAAAATTCTTTTAAAAATAGTCTGCATTTAGTATTACCACCTTTAAAACCGGCAGTAATTTCCACAACAAAATTTAATGTTTCAAAACCCGATGATAAGCTTTTAAATAACGTGCAAGTATACCCTAATCCGGTAACGGATCAAATTAATTTGAAATATGACCTGGCGCGTTATTCTAACGTTACAATTAAAATAATGGATCTTTTGGGGAATGATATTATTACTTTATTTTCTCAAAGGCTTGAACCGGGAGAGAAGAATTTCAGCTACGCCGTAAGTAATAAATTAACAAGGGGTTTTTATTTTGTAAGGATAGTTGCCGGTACCGAATCGGTGATTAAAAGGATATCGGTTTTGTAAATTAGGGATTTCATTAATAGACATCATGTGTGCCAATGTCTAATAATAAGATATTTTCAGCATCCGGATTTAATAAATCTTTTTCAATGGTAAAGATGATCCTGCAATCATATCCACAAGAACAACCATATACGCTATAAGCTTACCACTTAATTTATGTGTTCTTAACGCCGGATCGTAAGCATCATGTTGTAATTTAAGTAAAGCTTTACCAATAGAAGTTTTTAATGACTGATTTTTACTTGTGAACTTTTGATATGATTTCTCAAAAGCTTTCGACAATACCAATTTTCTCTCGAAAGGCATTAGTTAATTAAAGTGTATTTAATTTTTTCAACACTTCCTCAGCAGAAAGCGGAAGAATTTTACCAGAATGATATTCCTTTAATGTTTGTTTAGCAACTTTAGCTATTTCATCTCTGCGAGACTCAATCTGCCGCTTTTGTAATATTTCCAAAAGCATTTCCCTGGAAGCATAATCCAGCTGCATAATATCCTCTAAAGTTGAATTGATCGTAACCATATATAGTTATTAACATAACAAAAATACATAATTCTGCACAAATAATTCAAGTGTATCAGCATTCCGCAATAATCAAGTAAATCTTTTAATCAGCTTAACCAACGGTTCAGACAATTTTCCTAATTTCGGCTTCATGAAAATAATTGCCATAGGCCGCAACTATGCTGAGCATGCCAAAGAATTAAATAACCCCGTACCCGGCGTACCGGTAATTTTTATGAAACCTGAAACGGCTTTGTTAAAAGAGAATAAGCCCTTTTATCATCCCGATTTTTCGGAAGATATTCATCACGAAATAGAAATTGTATTAAAAATAAGCAAAGAAGGCAAACATATCAGCGAAAAATTTGCCAATAATTACTTTGAAGAAATTGCCCTGGGTGTTGATTTTACAGCCCGCGATATACAATCAAGACACAAAGAGAAAGGCTTACCCTGGGAGCTGGCCAAAGCTTTTGATAATTCAGCGCCTGTAAGTCAATTCTTACCTAAATCACAGTTTGCCGATTTGAAAAACCTTAATTTTAAACTTGATGTAAACGGACAAACAAGGCAAGTGGGTAATACTTCGAATATGCTTTTTTCATTTGAATATATAATCTCCTTCGTATCAAAATACATCACACTTAAAAAAGGCGATCTTATTTTTACAGGCACTCCACAAGGAGTTGCTAAGGTAAACATTGGCGATAGACTGGAAGGTTATATAGAAGATCACAAATTGCTTGATTTTTGCGTTAAGTAAGCATGACAAAAAAATGCCTTCCTGTAATTATTCTGATCTTAGCTTTTTGTATTCATGTACCTGCTCAAAACATTATACAAAGCAGACTATATCCTCAAAACTATTTCCGTTATCCGCTTGATTTGCCACCGTCCACAGCCGGCTCATTTGGTGAGTTAAGGCCAAATCATTTTCATTCAGGTTTGGATTTTAAAACTAACAGTACTACTGGTTATCCAGTGCGTGCTGTTTTTGATGGATATGTGTCGCGTTTAAAGGTTCAGTTTGGAGGCTTTGGTAATGCAATATATATTACCCACCCTAACGGTTATACATCGGTTTATGGGCACATCGAACGCTTTAGCCCGGAAATGGAAAAGGTGCTCCGTGCATATCAATACCAGCAGCAAAGTTTTGAAGTAGATTTTAACCCTGACCCAATGCAATTACCGGTTTGCAAAGGGGATATTATCGCTTGGTCAGGTAATGCAGGTGCTTCTGAAGGGCCGCACCTGCACTTCGAGATCAGGGATACCAAAACAGAGGAAACTATTAATCCGCAACTTTTCGGTTTAACGATTCCCGACAGGGTACCGCCAACCATTTATGCCATAGGAATATATCATTTGAATGGAAACCCATTCAGCGAGAAAACACCACGCCAGTTTTTACCTGTAAAAGGCAGAAACGGTAATTATCACCTTACAAAACCCGCTATAATTAATTTAAGCGGCGAAGTAGGTTTTGGCATCACCACCAATGATATGAACAGCGTATCACAAAACCATAATGGCATTTATTCGATAGAATTAAAACTCGATGGAAAAACGGTTTACACTTTTGCGGTTGAACGTTTCGCTTTTGATCAAACCCACGCTATTAACGCTTATATAGATTATCCTGAATTTTTAAAAGCACACCGATGGGTACAAAAATGCTTTATTTTACCAGGTAGTAAAATATCCCTGTATCCCCAATCCATTAATCGCGGTATTATAAATTTTGATGATGACAACGTGCACGATGTTGAATATGTGGTTAAAGATGTTGCTGGAAACACTTCAACATTAAGTATTAAGGTAAAATCGCACCATGCTGAAAATCAGAATCCGGTCAATAAATCAAATGGGATTTTGTTTCATTATGACCAGGTAAATGAATTTAGTAATGACAAAGTTAAAGTGACGGTAATGCCTGGCAACCTGTATGATAATGTGGACTTTACCTATTCAACACTACCAAAAGGGCCGGGTGCGTTTTCAGTAATTCATCATATTCACAACCGTTATACACCTATACATGATAGTTATGACCTTTGGATAAAACCTGACAGCAATATTGGGAAATACACAGATAAGGCAGTTATTGTAAGTACAACCGGCATTTGCGAAGGTAGTATTTACCAGGATGGCTATGTTAAAACGCAGCCGCATACCTTTGGGGATTTTTATGTAAAGCTTGATACCACTCCACCCTTTATCATCCCAATTAATATTAGAAAAGGTGGAAACATGGCAAAATCACGTGGAATATTTTTAAGAATAGGGGATAGATTATCCGGCATTAAAAGTTATACAGGCAAAATAGACGGTAAATGGGTTTTAATGGAATGGGATTTTAAAACTAAAATCCTAAGTTATACCTTTAACAGCGATATTACACCCGGGAAACATATTTTTGAATTAACTGTTAGCGATAATAAAAATAATATTTCATACTTTACTGCTGATTTTTACAGATAAACATGGCAACACTAAAAGAAGGCGATAAGGCTCCAAATTTCACCGCGAAAGATCAGAACGGTAAAACTGTTTCTTTATCAGATTTTAAAGGTAAAAATGTGATCCTTTATTTTTATCCAAAAGATGATACACCTGGCTGTACCGCAGAGGCCTGTAGTTTCAGGGATAATTATCAATCCATGTTAAACAAGGGTTTTGAAGTAATTGGTGTAAGCACCGATGATGAAAAATCGCATAAGAAGTTTGAAACTAAATACAGTTTGCCGTTTACGCTTATTGCCGATACCGACAAAAGTATAGTTGAAGCTTATGGAGTTTGGGTTGAAAAAAACATGTACGGTAAAAAGTATATGGGTACTGCCCGCACAACTTTTATTATTAACGAAGCTGGCATTATAGATAAGATAATTGATAAAGTAGACACCAAAAATTCTTCGCAACAGGTGATTGATCTATTGCAATAAGATACAAATCAAAAAGTACTGAGAGATTTGATTTATAACAAGTTATTGTATAGTTTGCAAAAGAATTTTAAGCTGTTAAAAGGTATTTAAATAATCAGATATTAATACATGCCATTAGAGGTTGAGGACGCAGAGATATTAAGCAAGTTTCAGGATGAAAAAACCCGGAATGAAGCATTTAACCTTTTGCTAAAAAAATATCAGCAAAAAATATACTGGCATATACGACGGATGGTTATTAACCATGACGATGCGGATGACCTGGTACAAGACGTTTTTATTAAGGTTTGGAAAAACTTGTCTGGCTTTCGCAGTGATGCCCAGCTTTATACCTGGATGTACAGAATTGCCACTAATGAATGCATAACTTTTCTGAATAAGAAAAAACAAAAAAATAATGTTTCACTGGACGATGTAGCTTATGAACTGGCCGACAGTTTAGCTGATTCAACCTATTTTAATGGCGACCAGGCGCAGAGAAAACTCCAGGAAGCTTTGCTTATCCTGCCCGAAAAACAACGCCTGGTATTTAATATGAAATATTTCGATGATATGAAATATGAAGAAATATCCCAGGTAGTTGGAACAAGTGTAGGCGCTTTAAAAGCCTCTTTTCATCTGGCAGTAAAAAAAATTGAGGCATATTTATTATCAAAAGATTAATTTAAATTGATTTAAACCTTTTGATAATTTTTCAATCTATACTTTGATTAAGAAGATTTGAAAATGAAGAGCGATATGGAAAATAAAGATTGGCTTAATGATTACAAGTTACTTAAACAGATTAATCCTGATAATCCGTTTACAGTGCCTGCTGGTTATTTTGATGACCTGGGAGACCGTATTGTATCATACAAAAATTTAGATGACTTAAAAAATGGATCTTTTGGTGGTTTTACTGTTCCCCCCAATTATTTTGAAGAACTGCCCGGTAATATACAAAGCCGGATCGCTATTGAAAGTAGTTTAGGGTTGAAAAATACGGGGTTTACTGTCCCTGATGGTTATTTTGATGATTTGGAACAGCAAATTAAAAGCAGAATTTTAGTTGAAAAAGCTTTAGGTAATCCAGATGAGCACTTTACAGTTCCGCAGGGTTATTTTAATCAGCTTAATAAAAATATTTTAGATAATACCGTTAATTTTAATAATGTTAACCGCAAGGGAATTATCAGGAGGATGTTTGCTTCAACCGCATTTAAATACGCTACTGCTGCCTGTTTTGCATTAGCATTGGGAAGCGGGATTCTTTTAAGCGAGCTTAACAATTCTGCTAGCCAACATAAAAACTCGTTTTTACATAAAGAGTTATCAAATGTTCCGGTTGATGAAATTAAAAATTATCTGCAACTAAATGTGGATGCAGGTGAAACACAGCAAACAGTTGCAGCAGACGGCGTGCCTGTTGATGCCAATAGTTTAAAAAATGCCTTACAAAATAATGCGGATAGCGTTCAATAATATATCTATGAATAAGTTGATTAAACCTATTTTTAGTATATTATTTATATTGGCCATTAGTTATAATAGCTTTGGGCAGATGCGCTTTCGCGAGCCGGTTCAGCGTAACATAACAACGAACAAGGTGAACAAGCCCAATCCAGGAAAAAGGGTAGAACTTGTTAAAGAAGGTTTTATAAGCAAGCAGCTAAAACTTACATCGGAAGAATCCAAAACGTTTTGGCCAATATATCATCAATATGTACAGGAGCTTACTGGAGTTAGAATTTTAAAACGATTAAACAATTCTAAGACTTCTCCGGATGGCACTGAACAGATAGATAAGGAACTGGCATATGAAACAGAGATGGTAAATATCAGGAAACATTACCGGGACGAGTTTTTAAAAATATTACCGCCAGAAAAAGTAAGTGAGCTATATAAAAGCGAACGTGAGTTTAATGACGAAGTGCTTAAACAACTAAGTGAACGAAGCGTTAAAGCAGGAGATTAGTTAAGTCTTTAGTCTGAAGTCTTAAGTCCGAAGTCAAAAAATAAAGTTGTTCATATTACAAATAATTCTTCTGATCGCTAAAAGAACAAAACGACTTAAGACTTAGAACTTAAGACTTTTGACTTATTTTTGCATTATGCCAACTCTCCGCCAATTATTTCTATCTAATAATGCCCAAACTACAAATTTTCCGCTACTGCTTGAAATTGAGCGGGCAGAAGGTATTTACATGTATGATAAAAGTGGAAGGGCTTATATTGATCTTATTTCGGGCATCGGGGTAAGTAACCTGGGCCATAGTCATCCATATGTTGTTAATGCCGTAAAGGAACAGTTAGATAAATACATGCATCTGATGGTATACGGGGAATATGTACAAACTCCGCAGGTCCGCTTTGCCGAAAAACTGGTCTCATTAATGCCGCAAAATTTGCAATCTGTTTATTTCACAAATTCAGGCGCTGAAGCTGTAGAGGGCGCGTTGAAGCTGGCCAAACGTTTTACCGGCAGAAATCAGATTGTTGCTTTCCATAATTCCTATCATGGCAGTACCCATGGTGCTTTAAGCGTAATGGGCAATGAAGAATTTAAGCAGGCCTATCGTCCCTTACTACCGGGCGTTAGTTTTGGTCGTTTTAATAATGTAGGTGATTTGAACATGATAAATGATCAAACCGCCTGTGTAATAATTGAAACAATACAGGGCGAGGCTGGCATAAAAGTTCCTGATGCAAGTTTTATGAACGCTTTACGTAATCGTTGCAATGAAACTGGAGCGCTGTTGATATTAGATGAAATACAAGCGGCTTTTGGTCGTACGGGGAAGTTATTCGCCTTTGAACATTTTAACATTATACCTGATATTCTTTTACTGGCCAAAGCCTTAGGCGGGGGAATGCCATTAGGCGCCTTTATTTCATCCGATGTAATTATGTCGGCATTGAAAGAAAATCCAATTCTGGGACATATCACCACCTTTGGAGGGCATCCTGTGTGCTGTTCTGCCGGGCTTGCTGCTCTCGAAGTGCTCCTCAATGAAAACCTTTTGTATAAAGTCGCAGAAAAGGAAGAACTTTTCCGAAAAAACTTAACTCATCCCGCAATAAAGGAAGTGCGCGGAAAGGGGTTAATGCTTGCCGTTGAGCTGGAAAGTTTTGAACTCAATAAAAAAATAATAGATCGCTGTATTGAAAATGGAGTAATCACCGATTGGTTTTTACATTGCAGCAATGCTATGCGGATTGCGCCGCCACTAATCATCACTCATGATGAAATTGAGAAAGCCTGCGAAGTAATTACTGAAGCTATTGAGTATTGTTGCTAAAATCTTTGTTTATTCGTATGGACAGGTAACCCCATTTTCTCCCAAATTCCTGCATTTATCTGCTTTTCAATTTTTAACCAGTTACTTGGTACGGTTTCTGCAAATACCGGATGAACTATAAAAACGGTCGATTTTATCAAAAAAACACGCTTTTTAGGTCATAATCGCACTTTTTTTACATCAAACCAATAAACAATAAATAAAAACAGGCGTTATTAATATAATTCACCTGCAGAAATCAATGAAAATAGCATATATATCAACCTATCCGCCACGTGAATGTGGAATAGCAACCTTTAATCAAAATTTAATGCGTGCAATAAACGCAAATTTCCCAAAAAGAGGGATACTTCAAAGCGGTTTTGTAGTGGCTTTAAATGACTCCGAAACAATACAGGAATATGAATATCCGGAAGAAGTAAAATATATAATCCGCCAAAATCATCAAAAGGATTATATACGGGCGGCCAATTATATCAATACCAGCAATGCTGATGTTTGTATAATGGAGCATGAATTTGGGATATACGGTGGAGAATGCGGTATTTATATACTTCCTTTAATAAACAGGATAGAAAAACCTTTAATATCTATTTTACATACTGTTTTAAAGGATCCAAGTTATGTACAGCGTATTATTATTCGCGAAATAGCCGAACAATCATCAAAAATAATTGTAATGAGCCGCAGGGCTGTAGAATTTTTAACGAATATCTATGATATCCCGATTGAAAAAATTCAAATAATTGAACATGGTGTTCCCGATGTAAAAGTTCCGGATGATAACCCTGTCAATAATTTAACACAGTTTAAAAATCATAGGGTATTATTGACATTTGGATTAATAAGCCGCAACAAAGGTTTAGAGACAGTGATAAAGGCCTTGCCGAAAATTGTAGAAAAGCATCCGGATGTTATGTATGTAGTATTGGGCAATACGCATCCTGGGGTATTAAAAAGCTCGGGCGAGGAATACCGTGACCACCTGAAGAGCCTGGCAGCACAGCTTAATGTTTCAAAACACCTAAGCTTCATTAATAAATTTGTATCAGAAGAAGAACTGGTTAGTTATTTGTCTGCTGCAGAAATTTATGTTACGCCATATTTAAATGAAGCGCAAATTACAAGCGGTACATTATCATATGCAGTTGGTGCTGGTGCTGCTGTAGTATCTACCCCTTACTGGCATGCAACAGAACTGCTGGCTGATAACCGCGGCCGGCTATTTGAATTCAAGAATTCAGATGTATTGGCTGATATTATAAATGAATTACTTGATAAAAAACGGGTATTAAATGAGTTAAAGAAAAATGCATATGAATATGGTTTGCATTTACGCTGGCCGGTAATTGGTTCTGAATATATAAAGGTAGCTCAAGAAGCCTCTGCAGCACATGATTTTAGCGATAAAATATTAAAAAATAGCATTGTTGATCCTGAAATTATGCCCAAATTTAGTTTAGCGCATGTACTGCGTTTAACAGACGATACTGGTATTGTGCAGCATGCTAAATATGGTATCCCAAATTTAAAGGAAGGTTATTGCCTTGATGATAATGCACGGGCTTTGATAATGGCCATAATGGCTTATCAGCGTAATAAAAGTAAGGAAGCATTTGAGCTTTTGCCTGTCTATTTAAGTTACATTCACTATATGCAAACGGATGATGGAAATTTCCGTAACTTTTTGAGTTTTAATCGCCAATACCTGGACGAAGTTGGCTCAGAAGACTCATTTGGGCGCACAATTTGGGCATTAGGGTATTTAATAGGAAGTGCAGCAAATAATTCTTATAAGGAGTTCGCATTGGAGTTATTTAGAAAATCGTTCCCTCACTTTAAAACGTTAACCCATTTAAGAGCTATAGCAAATACCATTATAGGGATCAGTTTATACTTGCAGGTTGTGCCGGGTGATGACGGAATGGTTAATGAATTGATCAGGCTTACACAACCATTAATTGATGGTTATAATCAAAACCAATCTCACGACTGGCAATGGTTTGAAGAAAAGATGACTTATGATAATGCAATACTTCCACTTGCACTTTTACATTCGTGCGAAATTACAGGAAACGAAAAGGTTAAACAGGTTGCTTTAAAAACAATGGCTTTTTTAGATGGACTGACCCTATCAAACGGCTATTTAAGTCCGGTGGGTAACGATGGCTGGTATTACCGTGGCGGAACATTTCCTGCTTTTGATCAGCAGGCTATAGAAACTATGGCCATGGTGCTGATGCATTTTCAGGCTTATCAAATATTCCGTAAACCGCAGTATATTGAAAAAATGTTTTTATCCTATAGATGGTTTTTAGGTGAAAATACTCTGCGCGCTCCTTTATATGACCATGAAACCAAGGGTTGCTGCGATGGTTTGCTGCCAACAGGTATTAACCGTAACCAGGGCGCGGAAAGTACTTTAGCTTATCTGATATCACATTTAACAGTTTTAAAAGCATTTGAACTGGAATATGAATACAATAAAGTTGCACAACACGCTTCAATTTACTAAATGAAAGTTGCCATATTAGCCCCTGTTGCCTGGCGTACACCGCCCAGGCATTATGGCCCATGGGAACAGATTGCCTCAAATATAGCCGAAGGTTTAGTAAACTGTGGAATTGATGTAACACTATTTGCTACCGCTGATTCAATTACAGCGGGAAACCTTGACGCTGTTTGTGCTGCCGGATACGAAGAGGATCGCAGTCAGGATGCAAAAGTAATGGAGTGTTTACATATCAGCAATCTGATGGAAAAAGCGTCAGATTTTGATATAATCCATAATAATTTTGATTTTTTACCGCTTACGTATTCACGATTAATAAAAACACCGGTTATTACTACCATACATGGTTTCTCTTCTCCTAAAATCATACCGGTGTATAAAAAATATAACTCTTCCGCTCATTATGTATCCATCAGCAATGCCGATCGCAGTTCAGAACTGAGTTACCTTGCCACTGTTTACAATGGTTTGAATACTAAGGACTTTAATTATAATGAAAAGCCTGAGGACTATCTATTATATTTCGGCAGGATACATCATGATAAGGGAACAGCTGAGGCGATAGACATAGCCAAAAAAAGCAGGAAGAAATTACTGATAGCAGGTATTATACAGGATGAAAATTATTTTAAAGAAAAAATAGAGCCTCAACTAAATTCACAAATAGAATTTATAGGCCCGGCAGGACCTGAAAAAAGGAATGAACTTTTAGGAAAGGCGTTATGCTTGTTGCACCCTATTAATTTTAACGAACCATTTGGTATGAGCGTAGCCGAAGCCATGCTTTGCGGTACACCAGTAATAGCATTTAATAAGGGATCCATGCCTGAATTGATTAAACATGAGCAAACCGGCTTCCTGGTAAATAATATTGATGAAGCTGTTGAGGCAATTGAACAGCTTTATACCATTAGCCGGTTTGAATGTTTCACATGGGCAACTGCTCAGTTTTCCCAAAGAAAAATGGCTGTTGATTATATTGAATTATATCAAAAAGTATTAAAGATATAAGGGTAAATTTTTCTACGGTAGTTGACAATTAGTCGAACTTTGCTTATAAGGTAGATAAAATTTCTGAATAGAAAAAAGTAAAGATTTATCCAATATCTCTAATTAATTCTTTTTCCTCAAATCCAGAGTTCATTAATTCAGATTGATTTGAATAATTAATCAATGGCCTAAGCCTGGCTTCAGCAGACATTGGGTAAGGATTAACCAAAATTTCTTCAAGCTGTTTGTGAATCTCGTTTTCACGGGCGTACTTATAACCTAATTTTTTATTTTCCTCATCAATAAAGGCAAATAATTCCCCAAGGCATGAGTACACAGACTGTAGAAATTTATAATCTGTTGATGTAAGGGACCTCCCACTATCATCAGGACCTTTTCCTGGTTCGCAAAAATTAAGTTTGGTTATTACACCGTTAATAAGCTCTACTTCAAATTTGCCTTCATTATGCCAGGTCAAACAATTTTTTATCTCTCTAAAGGATTCCATCGCTGATAAATTTTAGTTGCTAATTTTTTAATCTTAAACCACTTTCCTATTTTAGTTGGTGGTATTTATACAATAGCAATGGCTATGCCAATTTTTTATCGTTAGTGAATCTTTTTTTTAATTTTAATCAGTGATTAATTGTTATGCTGGTTTGGTGTATTTTTTTTCTTAATTAACAAATTCCTTTAAATTTGTTAATTAATTCTTCCATATCAACTTCTGCAAATGCTGTAGATGAATCAGACACACCGTAGGGAATGATGAGTTTCCCGTTATGTACAAGGGATCCGCAGGAATATAAAACGTTTGGCACATAGCCTTCGCGCTCGTCACTGTTGGGGATAAGCAGCGGCTCAGTTAAGCGGCCTATTTCTATAGTAGGATCATCCAATTGAAGCAAGCTCGCGCCCAATACATATCTGCGCATTGGTCCTACCCCATGTGTTATTACTATCCATCCATGCTCGGTTTCGATAGGGGAGCCGCAATTGCCTATCTGAATAAATTCCCAGGCAAACCGGGGCTGCTGCAATAAAATCGGTTTTTCCCAAATATTTATTTTATCGGAGTACATAATATAATTGTTGTAGCCATCAATACGCGATATCATGGCGTACTTTCCATTTATTTTACGTGGAAATAAAGCAAGGTTCTTGTTTTGTGCGCCTGCTCCATATAAAGGCATTATTTTAAAGTTATAAAAATCGTTAGTTTGCAGAAGTTTAGGCATTATCAATGACCCGTCATAAGCAGTATAGGTTGCATAATAAATGTAACTATCGTCTTCATGTTTAAATTGTACAAACCTTGCATCCTCAATACCCTTTCGCTCATATTCAGATATTGGGAAAATTACCCTATCAGAGATATCCGTATCCAGTGAAAAAACGATTTCATAATAGGAATCAGCAAGCCACAAAACCTTATCATACTCCAGTTTCTTCAAATCGGTTTCCTGTAGTTGTTGTGAATCAAGAATGATTCTGCGCAAGTTTGAATATTCAAAATGATGGTCGAGCTTCCCTTCCAGTTCTCTTAATACATCAATGTTGATATGTGTAACAGCCGCTTTTTCAAGAAATAGTTTTTTATTATAAACGGCATTTCTAACAATTTCTGCTTCGTCTATATAACTGCCTGCGGGCAATACCGTAATATTATTAAATTGATCTATTAATGCCCTCCTAAAGGTAATAGATGAAATATGGCCTTCTCCTACGGCCCTGAAACTAATAATTACCCGCCTTTGACCTTCCTGCAATTCAGTTTGATCAGGGTCTTCAACAATTGAGGGATTAAAAAACGCTGCTGATTCAATGGAATATTCATGTGTAAAATAGGAGCCTATAAGTAGCTTTCTATATACTGTTAAAGTATCAAAGTCAATATCCAATTCCACAAAAAGTGGCTTTAGTTTACTGCAATGACGATTTAATACACGTGTGATATTCCGATGCCGTTTTGAATATTCCTGTAAAATAGGCGAAACAATGCTAAAGGCAATTTCTTCACTGATATTCATTACCCTTTGAATTACTTCTTTAGCACGATTATTTCCATTAAAAAAAAATCTTGCAATAACACGTTTTGGATCGGGGTTTATTCTTATGGGTTTTCGTTCAATGGAAAGTCTCATATAAAAAAATAAGTTTATTCATTAACAGCTATTCATCTAAATTGATTCGGCAAATTTATAATTATGGTTGACTAAGTAAGTACTTGATTGATTGAATAGTTAAATAATACTAAAAATTTTTAACTCAATCGGGTTGTGATGGTTGATAATTGAATGGTTGATTAAGTGAGTGTTTGTATTTTTTAACCACTTAACTCAATCAACTAATTCTCAAATCATCTTATTTCTTTTAATAAGGTATGATTTTAATAAAGAATTATAATCACCTTCAATATAAGCATCAACCAGGTCAATATGATATTGGGCACATTTTAATGTGAGTTCGTGTTTATAATAAGCTAATAATGAGTGGTATGATTCTCTTATTTTGTTTGGATGGACACGCACTTGCTCGCCGCTTTCCATATCAATAAAATGATGAGGGCGGTTATCAAAATTAAAGTCAAGTTCTTTTTCTTTATCACTTACATTAAAAATAATCACTTCGTGCTTGTTATATTTTAAATGTTGTATTGCTGCAAATAATAACTGAAGTTTTTCAGGGTTCAAACTATTTTCCAGCATATCACTAAATATAATTACCAGTGACCGCTGATGAATTTGTCCGGCCACCTGGTGTAAGACCTGTGTAATATTAGTAACCGTGTTTGTTTTTGGATTGTTATATGCCTTTTCGAGTTCGGCGTATAAATAGAAGAGATGGGCGGCTGTAGATTTTACAGGACTCATCCAATCAATTTTATCCGAAAAAAGGCATAATCCAAAAGCATCGCGCTGCTTTTTAAAGAGATACATTAGCGATGCTATAGCATAAATGGAAAATTGTAGTTTATTTATCCCCGAAATGGGAAAATTCATGGACGAAGAAGTATCAAGTAATAAATAACATCGTAAGTTGGTTTCTTCTTCAAACTGTTTCACAAAGAGTTTATCAGTCCGGGCAAGTAATTTCCAATCGATGTTTTTTACAGATTCACCATTATTATACAACCGATGTTCGGCAAACTCTACAGAAAATCCATGAAAAGGACTTTGATGTAAACCAGTTATAAATCCCTCAACTACTTGCCGGGCCAATAGCTCAAGATCAGCCAGCTGTCTTATTTGCTGTTCATCCTTTAATGGCAACATATGTTAATGATTTCACAGAGGTGTAAAAACGATTTCACCGATTTATTTATTTAAATCGGTGAAATCATAAATTAAATCAGTGTAATCTGTTATTGATTACGCTAATTGTTTAACCAATTTATCAGTTAAAATAGATTTTGGAACGGCGCCAATTTGTTTATCTACAATTTCGCCATTTTTAAAGAATAATAAAGCTGGGATATTACGGATACCAAATTTCATTGATATACCGGGATTGTTATCTACATTTACTTTTCCTACAACCGCCTTGCCATCATACTCTTTTGCAATTTCTTCCACTACTGGTCCAACCATTCTACAAGGTCCGCACCATTCTGCCCAAAAATCAACCAAAACCGGTTTGTCAGATTTAAGAACAAGTTCTTCAAAATTTGCATCAGTTATTTCTAAAGCCATGATTTTATTTTTTTTTAAATTTTTGTAATACAAATATATACTATTCAATTTGCTTGCCATACTGAAACTGTGACATTATGACAATTATTGGGTAATTGAAAAGTAAGTTTAGTGTTATTTTGAATTTCATCTACCAGTTGACAGATCGATTTCGGACTTAATAATAAGTTTTTCAAGGGAAATAATCTCCCCAAATACAAAGCTGACTCCGAAATCCCAAATTTCTAACTTACATTTGAACCATGAGTATCCTTGTTGAATCGTTAACGAAAGTTTATGGGCCTCAAAAAGCTGTCGACAATATTAGCTTTAGTGCGAAACCAGGCGTTTTGGGCTTTTTAGGGCCAAATGGAGCCGGAAAGTCAACCACCATGAAAATACTAACCTGTTTTATTCCACAAACAATGGGTAAAGCATCAGTATGTGGCTTTGATGTGGAAAAACAACCACTGGAAGTTAAACGCAATATTGGTTATCTGCCCGAAAGCAACCCCCTTTACCTCCATATGTATGTAAAAGAATCGCTGGAGTTTATCGCAGGTATTCATCAAATTAAATCGCCTCAGAAACGTATAGCAGAAGTTATTGATCAAACCGGGCTTGGTCCCGAACAGCATAAAAAAATAGGACAATTGTCAAAAGGTTATCGCCAGCGTGTGGGCCTGGCTCAAGCGATATTGCACAACCCTGAAGTGCTTATACTTGATGAACCAACCTCAGGACTTGACCCTAACCAACTGATTGGTATCCGCAAACTGATACTCGACCTCGGTAAAACTAAAACAGTTATCCTATCAACACATATTATGCAGGAAGTTGAAGCAGTATGCAACCAGGTGATTATTATAAATAAAGGGAAAATTGTTGCTGATGATACTTTGGAAAGTCTTAGGAATAAGAATGATGAACAATCTCTTGAAAATATTTTTATAAAGTTGACCAATTAGTGGAACTATAAGTTAAACTTTTCGTTAAAGATTATAAGGGACGATTACCGAGATAGTATTTTTGGTAATAAAAGCCTTATCTAAATGAGTAAAATTTTATTGTTTATAATAGTTTTTAGTGGTACAGCTTTTAGTAGTCTTGCACAAACAAAACCCACAGCTCCGACACCTGTTTCCTCAAAATATACTCCTCAACTTAGTATAGGCGGTGAATTTGGAGTTCCGACAGGGGATGCCAACCAAATTTATGGTAAAGTAATAGGAGCATCCGTTAAACTTGAGTTGCCGGTTTCTGCATCGCCATTTAGTTTTGTAATTACTACAGGAATCAGTAGTTTTCTGCTAAAATTTGACTATACCGGAGTTTTCAATAATGCCACCTATGCACCTCTTGAAGCAGGCGGTAAATATTACTTTAGCAAGATAGGGTATTTTGAGGGCGACTTCGGCCTATCGTCTAACATTAGCGGTAATTACTCTACATCAAAAAACGCATTTATTTATTCCCCGCTTATAGGGTTATCAGCCCCAACAAATAAGCATAAAGCTACAGTTGATATGGGCATAAGGTATGAAGGCCGGGTGGAAAACGGCGGTACTGTAAGCCAGATTGCTTTGCGTATGGCATACAGATTTGGTATATGAGTACCTTGTATTATTGAAATCATATCCTAATACAGTTAACAGCCTTTAGTTGTCTTTAAAAAGTTACTTTTTTTATCATTTAATATTTTCAATTACTAAGAAACTTTGATAAAAAAAATCAAGCTTAGTATATATATTCCAATATATTCCGATCAAAAAAGCTTCCTGACTTTGTTATTGTAAGGTTATAAATATTTTATATGTTTGTTGATATAAAGTCTGATCGGATATGAAGAAATTCTTACTGGCATTAATTGTATTGGGGAGTATGATAAAAGGCGGTTTTGCGCAATCATCAGGCATAGGAAATTTTAACCTGGGCCTTTATGGCGGATTACCGCTTTCAAATATGCGACAGATATTTGATGCGGGAGTTGGTGGCTCCCTTAAATATGAATATCGCCTGGGTAGTCTTCCTTTCCAAAAAAAGCCTGATTTCTTAAATAACCTTTATATTACATTAGAATGCGGCTACGAAGTTTTTAATGTTAAAACTGAGCTGCAAAATGCTTATGTTCCTTCAACATATGGTTATGTTCCCTTAAAAGCCGGTTTAAAATATTATGCCTTTAAAGGCCTTTACGCGGAATGGCAAATGGGCAGAATTACATATACACAACATGGCGGTGGTCATTCTTTTGAATATTCTCCAGGTATTGGTTACTCCTTTAAAAAAGGATTTGAAGTGGGTGTGCGCTATGAGAAGTGGATCCAAACTCCCGAAAATCATATAACTGGAGATTATGGGCAATCAGGGCCTTTTGCCGGTGTAAGTGATTTTAAACAATTGGAATTACGCTTAGCAGAAAGATTTTAAATTTCGGTTAATAGGTGAAGTTTTCAGCACTCACTAAGTAATGTCAAACTATAAATGTGTCAAAAACCGATTGGCTTTATTAATATTTGTTTAATTTCGGCATTTATCCTCTAATTGTTAAAGTGCTTAGTATTCTCAAAAAAGAAATCACATCATACCTGAGCTCCCTTGTAGCTTATGTTACTATCGGCGTATTTTTACTAGTATTAGGCCTGTTTTTATGGGTATTTCCAGAATCAAGTATCCTTGATTACGGATATGCAGGTTTAGATAGCCTTTTTAGCACTGCGCCCTATCTTTTCATGTTCCTGATACCGGCCATCACTATGCGGTCCCTGGCCGAAGAGCGGAAGGAAGGCACCTTTGAATTACTGCTTACACGTCCGTTAACCGACTGGCGAATAGTATTGGGGAAATATTTTGCCTGCCTTGTTATTGTATTTTTCTCGCTGGCTCCTACTTTGGTTTATTATTATTCCGTTTATGAGTTGGGTGCCCCACGGGGAAATATTGACACAGGTGGGGTAATTGGCTCATATATCGGTTTGTTTTTGTTAGGCGCCAGTTTTTGTGCTATCGGTTTATTCGCTTCATCGGTAAGTAAAAACCAGATAATCGCTTTTACTATAGCAGTGTTCCTGTGTTTCTTTTTTTACACCGGATTTGATTCACTGAGCCAGTTATTATCCTTACAAAGCTTAAGCCTTGAAAATTTAGGTATCAATGAGCATTACCAATCTGTAAGCCGTGGTGTTTTGGATACCCGCGATCTGGTTTATTTTGTGATACTTACAGGTGTGTTTATTTGTGTTACACTGTTTATCCTAATAAGGCAAAGACAAAAGAGCCTGGTGGGTATTGACGCAAAATATTTCATTTCTGCACTCGGAGCATTGATTTTACTGGGGATAATTTCCAGCTTTACATTTACACGCATTGATTTTACAAAAGAGAAACGTTTTACTGTCTCAAAAATAAGCAGCAATATAATGGATAGCCTTAAAAGCCCCGTTAAGATTACAGTTTATTTACAGGGTGATAATTTCCCCGCCGGCATGAAAAGGCTGCAGCGTGCTACACGTGATATGCTGAGCGATTTGCAGGCGTATAGTCATGGCAGACTTCAATTTGGTTTTATTGACCCCATTGCACTTATCAAGAAGTTACCAGATCAGGAACAAAAACAGGCTTATGATTCATTACAGGCCAAAGGGATTACCGGACAGCCAAATAGTGTAAAAACAGATAATGGCGTTACTCAAATGTTAATATTTCCGGAAGCGCTTGTTCAGTTTGAAGGGAAGGAAATCACTGTAAATTTATTACAAACACGTATCGGGCTTTCTGATGAGGATGTGTATAATAATTCAATACAAAACCTGGAATATGCCTTTTCATCAGCAATAAAAAAAATAACCAGCGGCGGTAAGCCTATAATTGGTTTTACCGAAGGGCACCATGAGTTGACAGATTTGCAACTGAATGATGCTATGAAGTCATTGTCGGATGGTTATAATGTAGGCAGGATCAATTTAAAATATATTCCGCTTGATAGTTTGCTGAAAGTTAAATTACTGGTTATACCCAAGCCCGATACAAAATTTACTGAACTTGAAAAGTTTAAGATAGATCAGTATGTAATGCGTGGCGGCAGGGTATTATGGGCAATTGACCAGGTGAACGCCGAACTTGACAGCTTGCGTGGACATGGCGGCGAGGAGATGTCGTTCCCTAAAGACCTGAATCTTGATGATCAGTTGTTTGTATATGGTGTGCGCATAAATTATGACTTGATTGCTGATATGAACTGTGCTCAAATTCCTATTAGCACAGGTAATGTAGGGGGGCAGGCGCAAATACAAATGCTGCCCTGGTTATATTATCCTATATTTTTTCCGATATCAAAAAATCCGATCGTAAAAAATCTGGATGGTATCCGCAGTGAGTTTGCCAGTACCATTGATACTTTGGGAATTAAAAATGTTAAAAAAACAATTTTGCTTGCTTCTTCTCCTTATAATAAAAAATTAAGCGCTCCGCATATGTTATCATTACAAGCCCTGGAACAGGAGCCCAACCCCAAAGATTTTCAAAGCACCCCAAAAACGATAATGGTATTACTTGAAGGAAAATTTACTTCGGATTTTAAAAATCGCCCTGCACCGGATAGTTTGAAAGAAAAGATAGCAATATTGCCTCAAAGCAAGCCAACAAAAATGATAGTGATCAGTGATGGCGATGTGTTTAAAAACCAGGTAGGAGCCGACGGTTCTCCATATCCTCTGGGATATGATCATTATATGCGCCAAAACTTCGGTAATAAAAACCTGTTGTTGAATATAGCGGATTATATGACCGATGATTCCGGACTAATAGCTTTGCGGACTAAAGAAATTCAAATACGCCTGCTTAACAGGCCCCGCATCAGGAGCGAAAAATTAAATTGGCAATTAATTAATAATATTGTCCCTTTGACTTTATTGTTAATATTTGCTGTTGTGCAATACTATTTTCGGAAGAGGAAGTATGCGGGTTGATGGCATGTGAGCTATATTATTGTTGCAGGCGTATTGCTGGTGCAAGTAACTTGTTTAACCCCTTTTTTTAAATTAAATTTGTGGGATGCCACCAATTGTTCAAAATAAAGCCTCATTACTTAGAGAATTAAGCGGTCATGCCAATGAAATCAAGAACTTTGGCGTAAAGCGACTGGGTTTGTTTGGTTCGTTCGCAAAAGACATTAATATTAATAGCGACAGCGACGTGGATTTTTTAATTGAATTTGAACAGGGCAAGGAAACATTTGATAATTTTATGGATCTGTCTTTTTATCTGGAAGAAATACTCGGTCGTAAAATTGAATTAATTACACCAAAGTCATTAAGTAAATACATTGGCCCACACATTTTAAAAGAGGTGGAAAATGTCGGCATCTAATTTAGAGTTATTACACCATATTCAAGATGAGGTAGATTTTGTTTTGCTTGCTACCAATAATAAAACAAAAGATGAAGTAATTAATGACGCAGTTTTATCTCGTGCGGTGATAAGAAGTTTAGAGATAATAGGAGAAGCTTCTAAAAAATTGGATGAGGAATTTAAAACAGCCCATTCCGGTGTTGAATGGAGTAAAATGGCGAGAACAAGAGACCGCTTAATACATGATTATTTTGGCGTGAATTATGACATAATATGGGATATTATACAAAACAAACTGCCTGATTTGCAATATTATGTAGCATATATTTTTAAGGAAACAGGCAAATAGTTTGAAAAACCCTGTATGTCGGCTACAATAAGCCCTCCCTTCTTTAAATATTTTTTCATCCCTTGTATCCTCATTAAATTTTATACTTTTGATTGATTAATTCTGACAACTATATGAGATTTATTGTTTCTACATCAACATTACTCAAGCAATTGCAAGCTGTTAGCGGGGCATTGAGCAGTAGCACCGTATTGCCTATACTTGAAAACTTTTTGTTCGAGATAAAAGATGGAAACTTAACTATTTCAGCAACTGACCTGCAAACAAGCATGACCACTTCTTTAACGGTTGAAACTAAGGAAAATGGCCGTATTGCTATACCTTCGCGTATTTTGTTAGAGACTTTAAAATCGTTGCCTGAACAGCCTGTAAGTTTTTCTGTTGATGATAAAACTTTTGCTATCGAAATAAATGCAGGCGATGGGAAATATAAACTAAATGGGGAAAACGGGGAAGATTTTCCCAAAATCCCCGTTGTTGAAAATGCTTCTTCGGTAAACTTACCTGCATCCGTTTTAGCCGAAGCCATAAATAAAACCATTTTTGCTGTAAGTAACGATGAGTTGCGGCCTGCTATGACGGGTGTTTATTGCCAGTTATCAACCCAATCTCTTACTTTCGTAGCTACTGATGCTCACAAATTGGTACGCTATCGCCGTTTGGATGCTAAAGCTGCTACTACTACCTCGTTTATATTACCCAAAAAAGCGCTGACATTGCTAAAATCCTCTTTGCCATCTGAGGATGTGAATGTTTCTGTTGAATATAACAGTACCAGTGCATTTTTTAAATTCGGAAATATCAACCTGGTTTGCCGTTTAATTGACGAACGCTACCCGGATTATGAAGCTGTTATTCCACTAAATAATCCTAATAAATTAAGCATTGATCGTTTATCCTTTTTAGGTTCATTAAGCAGGGTTGCTATTTATGCCAATAAAACTACCCACCAGGTAAGACTGAAAATTAATGGCAGCGAATTAAATATATCATCAGAAGATATTGATTTTGCAAACGAAGCACATGAGCGTTTAAGCTGTCAGTATGAAGGTGAGGATATGGAAATTGGCTTTAATGCCCGTTTTTTGATAGAAATGTTGAAGAATTTAAGCTGCGAAGAGGTTTCCCTCGAAATGTCGACCCCTAACCGTGCAGGTTTACTATTGCCCCAGGGTGGTGATGCCAACGAAGATGTGCTGATGCTGGTTATGCCGGTAATGCTTAATAGCTACGCGTAGGGTTGGTCATTAGTCATTAAGTCATTAGTCATTGGGTTAGGTTAAAAAAAGACCAATGACCAGTGACTTTTTTATTTAGGGTAAATAACAAAACATATTATAATCAGTTATAATAGCATTTACTTGTATGAATATTAAGTGTTTATTTTTATTACTTATTATAACCCTGATTGGGCTATCATCCTGTAAAAACAATGATAATGTTTTTAAAACTGTAACCTATACAGACCTTACTGTAGTAAACGCATCTGCAGATACACTTAATTTTTATTTGAATGGTACACGCCAAAATAATTCTTCAAGTTTGTATCCTACAGGTTATGTGGCTCACGACCAATCAATACCTTCCGGTTTACAAAACTATCAGTTTAAGAAAGCTGGAAATTCTGCAGTTTTGTTTTCTGTGCCTTTAAATTTAACAGCTAAAACATATTATTCATTATACCTTACCGGGGAATCAGCCGATAGAGCATTTTATCATGCTGATACTTTATATAGGGATTCACTTCCAAACATGGCAACGGTTAGATTTGTTCATGCCGCAAGCGATGCTGGTAATCTGGATGTTTATGTCGGTAATGCAGTTAATTTTAAAAACCGGTCTTTTAAAACGACTTCAGTATTTTTGCCAATTGGAAGCGGGCCACAGGAAGTGAAAATTTTTCAGACAGGAGCTATAATTCCTAAAGTGGATACTGTGATAACGATTCAGCAAAACTTGATTTATACGCTATTTTCAAAAGGTTTGGTAAATGGAAAAGGAAGCTCAGCGTTTGGTGTGGGTATAGTGCTTAATTGATAAAATAAATTACAAGAATGACTTCTAAAAATAGTAAAAACGCATTTATAAGCTTGTTTTTGTTTATTGCTGGTTTATTTATTATACCAATCATCTCCTCGTGTGGAAAAGCAACCACAACAGGCGGCCCTACGGGATTAAACGTGCAGTACCATATTTTAAATTTAAGTCCGGACCTTTTTCCGGTTAATTTATATATCAATTACATAAAAGCGAATACAAGCCCATATGTTTTTACAATAGACCAGGGGTATTTTTATGTGCCTTCAATTATTAATCCATACCAGATCCGGTCGGCTTCAACCGCGGGTACACAATTATTTTCAAGAAACGATTCCCTTAAAATAGGTTTAAAATACACCTTATTTATAACCGGTACAATAGGAGATAACTCGCTTAAGCAAATTTTTACGGTTGATACAGCGACATTAGCTGCAGTAGGGCGGGGCAAATTAAGGTTTGTTAATGCTTCGCCAACGGGAACCGGAGGCCTTGATGTTACCGCAAACGGAACACTAGCATTTAGTAAAATCCCTTATTTAAGTTATTCTAAATTTATCGAATTGCCAGCGGGTAATTACGATTTTCAAATAAACGCTACAGGCTCATCCAATATATTAAAAGATATGCCAGGTACAACCATCCAGGACGGCAGGGCGTATACCATATATGCTTATGGCTATACTACCCGTATTGACACTGCGGCATTTAATGCCGCTATGATAATTAATCAATAAAACAGTTTAAAGTTGATTAGGTGAGTGGTTAAGTTTTATTCCATTATACATTATACATTATACATTATACATTATACATTATACATTATACATTATACATTATACATTATACATTATACATTATACATTATACATTATACATTTTCGTCTAATCAACTATTCATCTAATCACTTAATCAACTAATTTTCTATTTTTGCCCCAAATTAAAAGCGCTTTGGAAATAATAAAGAGTATTATTGATTTTATATTACACATTGATAAACACCTTGAGGCAATAATCAGCCAATATCATGCTTTAACTTACCTGATATTATTTGCAATAATTTTTGCTGAAACCGGTTTTGTGGTTACTCCTTTTTTACCGGGCGACTCTTTATTATTTGCAGCCGGTGCATTAATTGCCGGTGGAAATACAGGTTTAAGTATTTATTTACTTGCAATAATTTTGATTACCGCTGCTTTTACAGGCAATACAGTAAATTTTTTGCTTGGTGGTTACCTGGGTCCTAAAGTATTTAAGGAAAAGAATAAAGTATTAAAGTTAGATTACTACCTGAAAACAAAAGCTTTTTTTGATAAACATGGCGCCCCTGCAGTAATATTTAGTCGTTTTATGCCAATTATCCGCACTATTGCCCCGTTTGTTGCCGGAGTAAGTTGCATGCCTTTTTTAAAATATAGTTTGTATAATATTATTGGAGGCGTAGCCTGGATTTTAGTTTTCCTTTTTGCCGGATACTTTCTAGGCAATGTTCCTTTTTTTAAGGCTCATTTTGCATTGGTAGGCGTAGTGATAATAATAATTTCAATTATTCCGCCAATTTATGCGGCCATAAAAAACCGTATGGTAAAAAAGACGGCGAATCAGTAATGTTTATCAATTAGTTGATTTTAAAACCTTTCCAACTCTATATAAAGTTTCTTCTTGTAATATCTTTTTCTTTTCCGTATCAGCGAGCGGCTTTTTGATCAGTTTATCCAGGTCAGGCTGTCCGGCGTCAATCCACGCTGAATACCAATAACTGCCAATGGCCAGTATTGACAAGCGCATACGGCGCTGAACCATACCCTTAAGCATTATATGATAGGCTTTAGAATAAGCCACAGAATAGTCTTTAATATATTTTTTCCCATGCAGCATCATTGTGTATTTTTTATCCGAAGAAAAAGACTTGTTCAGTATCCGTTCAAAGCGCAAAACGGTATCAACTTCTTTAAACGAACTTCTGCATATTTTGAAAGCTTCGGCCAATGGATTCTCGATGTACCGGGCTTTACCTACATAATAATTATAGCGATCGCTAAAAAGTTCCGGCAGCCGGCTTTCCCAGAGCGCATGTATACCTGTTTGGTTGGTTAGCTGCCCGTTGTAGTTTTGGGTAAGATGAAGTGGTACATGGGCATCAGCAATATAATGACCTAAATTTGCTGAGGTGTTTAATATTGCAACGGTATCATGATCTTTAAATGCCTTAACCAATTTATAATAATTATACTGAATAGTCCAGGGAAGTGTGCCATACTTATTAAGCGTATCTGCCGAATATTTAACAACTGCATCTACCCAATTCTGCGGGATAATGTTAAATGGATTTTTACCATAATGATCAGCATTTAAAAAATGGTGCGGCGCTTCCGTCGAATCAACATAACGACGCTTATCAGCACTCACAGCATGTACTGTTATATACTCGATATTGCTCTTGTAAAAACCAGCCATAGCTTTAGGCAATGTAAAAACAGCAAGCCTGTTAATGCGGTAATGGGAAAAAAATCCCCAGGATGAGCATAGTATAATTACTAATAATGCGGTAACTAATCTGCTCAATTGTTTCATTAGTTGTTGTAAAGTTGAAAGGTTGTAATGTTGGAAAGTTAAACTTTTTATTAAATATGTTGTAAGTTAAAATGTTACCCCTTTAATGCTGAGAAACTTCATAATTTTTTCTATAATTCCCATTCCGGTAATTTCTTTAACCTTTCAACATTCAAACTTTACAACATTCAAACAATTTTTCAAAAAGAGATTTGATTTTTAAAATAATCATCCTATATTTGCAGTCCTTAAAATAAAAGAAAGAATAACAAGCTATACAATGGCAAATCATAAATCATCATTAAAAAGAATCCGGTCAAATGCTGCAAAGCGTTTACGTAACAGATATCAGGCTAAAACTACCAGGAACGCTATTAAAAAGCTAAGGGGCACAACTACTAAAGCAGACGCAAGCTTACTTTTAGTTAAAGTAATTTCTATGCTTGACCGTTTAGCCAAAAAAAATGTTATTCATAAAAACAAAGCTTCAA
The DNA here is from genome assembly GCA_028288305.1 of Mucilaginibacter sp. GTDB lineage: Bacteria > Bacteroidota > Bacteroidia > Sphingobacteriales > Sphingobacteriaceae > Mucilaginibacter. The sequence goes on along the minus strand of JAQBOA010000052.1, from coordinate 67,808 downwards.
ACAATAAATCGAAGCTTACAAAATTTGTAAATAATTTAAAATAAAAATAATAATATACATAAAAGAGCCCGTTTTCATTGTGAAAACGGGCTTTTTTATTTTATGAGCAAAAATAAAAACAAATTGAAGTGCTTTTTTCGTATAAAAGAATATAACGCAATGTCCAGGTAATATTAACTATATAAAAAATTTGAAATTACGCTTAACAATTTCTTTTTTATTTATTTCAATAAGTGTGTTTGCTGTTGCAAACCGGGGCCGTGTTGATAGTTTAAAGACGCTCGTTGAGCTCTCTTTAAAAGAGGGAGGTGCACCGGATACATTAAATATTAACAGGTTAAACACATTGGCGATTAATTATTTTGATTCCTATCCTGACAGTACACTTTACTACAGCCAGAAAGCCATTACCCTCTCAAGGAAAATTAATTATAAAGCTGGTATAGCTAACGGTTTGGTACAAGCAGCCCATGTAAATTTTTTTAAAGGAAACTTTACCCTGGCTCAGCAAGAATTTAGGGAGGCTATTTTAATTTACAAGCATTTAAAAGATTATATTGGGTTAAGCAATTGTTATATACTTTGTGGACGCATGTATAATGTACAGGCTAAATATAAATTGGCCTTGCATTATTTGAATTTGGCGCTGGAAATAAACAAGAAAATAAAAAATGATGACAATGAAGCTGATTGTTATAAAAATATAGGCATTGTTTATTTTAGTGAAGGGCAGTTATCCACAGCACTTGATTTTTATTACAAAGCGTTATTTATTGCTTTAAAAGAACATAATAAACATGCTGCTGCGGCCAATTATAATGATATCGGATTTGTTTTATATGGTATGGAAATGTATCCAAAAGCGCTTGAATACTATAAAAAAGCACTTACGATACTCCAGGGAAGTAAAGACCTGTATGGACTTGGAGCTATTAATGAAAATATAGGTGAAGTGTTGCTTGCACAAAAAGATTACGACCGTGCCATCACTTATTTACAAAAAGCAATTAACATTGCAGTGAAGCAAGATGATAAAGAGGGACTGAGTTCTGTTTATACTGATATGGGGCTTTGTTATGCACACAAAAATCAATTTGTTATAGCAAAAAAATACCTGGATAACTCATTACAAATTGCAACTCAATACAAAATTATTTACTACCAGGCTACCACATTAATAGGCTTTGCCACCTTTTATAATTTGCAAAAAGATTATAAAAACGCTTACAAATACGCTATGGAAGGGCAAAAATTAGCCTTAAAAATAGGTAATTTGGCAGTGCGTTCAAATGCAGCTTTGCAATTGAATAAGACTTTAGCTGGCCTTGGGCAATTTGATGAAGCTTATAAATTATTAAGGCAATATATTGATTTAAAGGATAGTTTGAATAACAATGAAAGTATTCAGAAATTAACTTCTTACAATCTTGAACTTAACTTTGCAACAAAACAAAACCAGCTTGCATTGCAGCAACGGGAAAAGGAATTGTTATATAAGCAAAGAATACAGCAGCAGCATTTAATAAATGCCATCTTTTTAATCATTATACTGGGTATGGTCACTATTTCTGTAGTTTACTACCTGCAGAAACGTAAACAGCAAAAGATTAATTTAATGCTCGAGGATAAAAATCGCGAGGTATTGCTGCAAAAGACCGACCTTGATGATCAGGCTCAGAAATTAAATGACCTTAACACGTTAAAGGACAGGCTTATATCAATTTTAGCGCATGATTTGCGAGCGCCGCTTAGTACTTTACGGGGATTATTTAGCCTGTTACAGGATTCGACTATTTCGCATGCTGAAATGTTAGAAATGATCCCAAATGTATTTAAAAAGCTGGAGTATACTTCTGATTTTCTGGATACCCTTCTGTTTTGGATAAACAGTCAGATGGAAAATTTTGAAAGCTCTGCAAAAAGTTTTCAATTAAAAGATATAGCGGTTTATGAAACCGAAAGTTATTATGAACAGGCCGCATTGAAGGGCATTAGTTTGGTTAACAAGGTTCCGGATGATATTGCTGCAGCGGCAGATCAGAATTCTATTCGCATAGTTATTCGTAATTTAATTACAAATGCTATAAAATTTTCCAAAGAAAACGATACCATTGAAATCAATGCATGGCAGCGGGATAACGAAAACATTGTTATTACCGTAAAGGATACCGGTACAGGTATGACCGAAGAACAACTTAATAAGCTATTTAAAAGTAAAGTTAATAGTAGCACAGGTACAAATAATGAATCTGGTACCGGTATGGGGCTGCTATTTTGTAAAGACCTTGTAGAAAAATGCAATGGTAAAATATGGGTAACCAGCAAATTGGGTAAAGGAACAGAGTTCTCTTTTACTGTTCCGGCTGGAATGCAAAAAGAAGCCAATATGGAGCTTGCATAATTATCACCCTAAATTTTCTGCCTAAGAAATCTTTTTCGGATTTTAATACTCCGGTGCTTTTAATAAAATTACCTTGAAATTTAGTACAACCGTTTTCCCTGAAATACTTTGCAGCAGTGGCTTAAAAATTAATTGTGCATTTTGCCTGGCCATACCCAACACATCCATTTGCCGGGCATTATCAAATATTCGTTTCTCTGCAAGTTTATAAACACCTTCCACCATATCTTTAGTATTGCCCGGAAACCAGGCACCGGTAATATCATAAACCATTGACTTTTCATGGTCCAATTTGGCGTAACAAATCTCGGGCTGTGGCAAAAAAACTATCACAGAGTCCTTTGTTTGGGTAATATCCGACTTTTTAATTTTAGTAAGATCTATACAGGCTGTAACTTCGCCAACAGCTAAAAACAGAACACGGCTATCGGGTAAAATAGTATGTATCTCCTTTTGTTCAATTATATCCTTCATGGTATACTTAACCAATTCCAGTTTACCCATGCTGGTAATTTTTTGCAACATCCCCGTATCAGTAATTTCAGTGCGTGAACCAGTAAGTTCATGTTTTATATAAAAGAATATGAAGATTAAAAAAACGGTTATTACCAGTGAACTTACCAATATAAGCAGAATACGGTTAACGAAACGATTTGCCATGTGGATAAAGATTTGAGGTTGATTAGTAACTGGAATTAGAGGTTAGAGATTGGTTCAAAAAGCGCAAACCATGCAGAGAAAGACGGAATCATTTTATTAATTTACTTTGTCAAAAGTCTTTGGTTTTGGACTATAACAATGACCCAATGACCCAATGACCAATGACTAATGACAAAATGAATAACCTCTATTTTCTACTGATACTGTACATTCAAAGTAATAGGAACGCTCAATGCTTTTGAGATGATACAATTGGCTTTGGCACCTTCAGCAATTTCTTTAAATTTTGCTTCAGATACACCATTTATAACCGACCCTTTTAATTCAAGTTGGATGCCTGTAATGCTGAGGGCTTTCATATCCAGGTCTAAAATGGCATCAGTGCTCAAATCGCCCGGAGTAAAGCCTGCCTGGCTTAAAGCAGCGCCTACTGCCATAGTAAAACAGCCCGCATGTGCTGCAGCTATCAATTCTTCAGGATTTGTGCCTGCCCCATCCGCAAATCGGGTTTTGAATGAATATTGAGTGTTATTAAGGACGGTGCTTTGAGTTGTGATTTCTCCCTTTCCTTCCATAAGAGTTCCATTCCAATGGGCATGTGCTGTACGTTTCATAGTTTTAGTTTTTTATTAATGATATGTTGAAATTGAATTTTAATACTAGTTTATTTCTTTTAGTACTTAAGATTTAGAACTTAAGAATGACAAATCCGGAATTACAAAATTCTTATTTACCTCGCTTATGAAACTTAAAACATCGTCGTGGCCTAATTGTGTTTCTGCGGATGTAATAAAATATTCAGGTACCTCTTCAAAACTGGCTGACAAAGCTTTTTTAAATTTGGCGATATTCTGATCAGTTTTTACACCCGATTGTTTATCTGCTTTTGTAAAAACCAGTACAAATGATAAACCTTTTTCCCCAAGCCAGTTGCAAAATTCTAAATCTATTTTTTGCGGCTCGAGCCGGCTGTCGATTAATACCATTACACATTGCAGACTTTCACGTTTATCTAAATAAGTATGTATAAATTTGCTCCAGTCTGCTTTTTTACTTTTAGATGCCCTGGCATAGCCATAGCCCGGCAAATCCACAATATACCAACTATCATTAATCAAAAAATGATTGATCAATTGTGTTTTACCGGGCGTTTGTGATGTTTTTGCCAGTCCTTTTTTATTGGTAAGCATATTTATAAGAGATGACTTTCCAACATTCGACCGGCCAATAAAAGCATACTCGGGCTTTACCGACGGTGGCAGTTTTGAAATCTGGGTATTGCTGCAAATAAACTCGGCAGATTTGATGATCATTGTGTAAAGGTAGGGTTTTTGATTTTTAGATGTGAGATTTTAGATACGAGATTTGAGAAGGCGCATTTTTTGGGATTGATTTTTACAATCACCATACAGAGATTTCTTCAATTTTTAAGTAAATTTGATGTTTAAACATGTAATTTAATGAATGATTATAAAATACCAGCCCAAACCCGTATAGGTCATGTGCATTTAAAGGTTAGTGACTTACAAAAGTCACTTGATTTTTATTCCGGCTTACTCGGGTTTGAAAAAATGATGATGTATGGCGGCCAGGCGGCATTTATTTCGGCAGGTGGATACCATCACCATATTGGTTTAAATACCTGGCAAAGCAAGGGTGCGCCACCTGCACCAGAATACGCTCCCGGCTTATTCCACACCGCTATTTTATATCCCGAACGTAAAGACCTTGCAGCTATATTACAACGTTTGATAGATGCAAAATATCCCATAACCGGCGCGTCTGATCATGGGGTTTCTGAAGCAATTTATTTAGATGACCCGGATAAAAACGGTGTTGAACTGTATTGGGACAGGCCGCGTGAGCTTTGGCCGTTAGATGAAAATGGCGAAATGACTATGTTTACCAAAAGACTGGACGTAGAAGGGTTGTTGGGAGAGTTATCTTAACTATGATTTATTTGATTTAAGGATTTCTTGATTATTGGAAGATACTATCTATCAAGTAATCTGTATATCAAGTAAATCATGGTTCAAACAAATTAATGAACAATTCTTTTAAAACAAGGTTATTACATTTTGTAAATACAAGCCATGAAAGCAGCAGTTTTGCACCAGTTAGGTACAGCCCCTAAATATGAAGATTTTCCGGAACCGGTTGTCAAGGATGAAAATCAGGTGCTGATTACAGTTAAGGCCGCGTCAGTAAAAAACCTTGATAAGGGCCGCGCCAGCGGAGCGCATTATAGCAGCCATACTAATCTGCCCGAAGTGGTTGGTATTGATGGAGTTGGGATTTTGCCTGATAGTACGCGGGTATACTCACTGGCTATTACCGGTATGATAGCTGAAAAAGCGCTAATCAATAAAAATGGTTACACCATAATCCCGGATGCAGTTGATGACATAACAGCGGCCGCTTTACCAAATGCAATTTTGGGCGCAGCATTAGCTTTAAAATACCGTGCAGATTTAAAACCCGGCGATACAGTACTAATAAACGGGGCAACCGGCGTAACCGGGCAAGCGGCCGTACAAATAGCTAAATATTACGGCGCTAAAAAAGTGATTGCAACGGGCAGAAATCCTGAGACGCTAAATTTATTACTGCAGTTGGGTGCGGATGAAATTATTTCTTTAAAAGATGATGACAAGGATATTACCAGCCGCATAAAAGAAATTCATTACAGCACGCCTTTTAATAGTGTTGTCGATTACACATGGGGCCATCCCGCAGAAATTATATTAAATGCCTTAAAAGGTGGTGGTTTACATTATGTTACCCCAAAAGTGAAATTTGTAACTGTTGGCAATATGGCAGGAGAGGAGATTAAGATCACCTCCAATCTTTTAAGAAGTACAGCCATTGAAATTTTGGGGTCGGGCTTTGGAAGCATACCTGCAGAAATAATGCAAAAGCTTCCCCATGAAATTTTGCCCGAAATGTTTCAGTTAGCCGCAAACGGAAAACTTAAAATTGAAACGTTGACCGCGCCATTAAAGGATGTTGAAACTGCGTGGAATGAAAATATTCCAGTAGGTAAAAGGTTGGTTATTGTGATATAGAGAACTGTGTGAACCACGATTTACTAGTTACCGATTAAACTTACTAAGTTTTTAAAACTTAGTAAGTTTTGCCTCTTTCCACGCTTCAGACAATAAATTACAACTCCCTAATCATAATATCCTTAAAATAAGCTTTATGCCCATGATCCTGCAAAGCAATATGGCCGATTTTGGCCAGCCCGTAATCGGGATAATCTTTCCATTTACCTTCGGCTTTCTTCTTGTTCCAATCTGCATCCCAGGCTGTAAATTCTAATATCTTTTTACCGTTCAGCCAATTCTCTACGTGTCCTTTGTTAAAAACTATCTTACTGGTGTTCCATTCGCCAACAGGGTTTAATTTCTTTTGGTCGTTTGGTAAATGCATGGCATAATCGCACCCGGTTTTCTGCCATTCCTCTAACTTATCCGGCCAACCATTATCATCAATTAACTGATATTCGGGGCCGGTTTCGTAAGTAGTATGATATTTTGGGTCTTCAACAACGTGGTACATTACACCGCTATTGCTTCCCGGCTCTATTTTCCAGCTCCAGGACAGTTCAAAATTAGCATACTGCTTATCCGTTACAATATCACCGCCAGAGGCATCGGCTGATGCGCCCAAACATACCAGCGAACCATCTATTATGGTCCAATTCTTTACTTCACCTTTTTTATTGAAGCTATGCCAGCCTTTAAGGCTTTTGCCATCGAACAGGCTAACCCAGCCACCTTTTTTAATAGTTGATGTTTTGTGATGCGCCGGTACCGGTTTGGCAAAATTTTGCATGCTCATTAAGCCAATAGCAACAACGACGATACTTGATTTTCTCAATAACTCTTTCATAAAACTATCTTTATATCAGCAACAATTACATTAATTGATGAAGGCTATTGTTACCTTTCACCTTTCACCTTTAGCCTTCCCCTTTAGCCTTTTTTAAGAAGCATTTTTTCAGGATCCCAAAACACAGGCGTATTTTTAAAATAACTATCGTTACATAATAATGCCGGTGCTGCAGCACGATAACCAAATGTGGCATCTTCAGTCACCTTCCCGTTATTACGGATGGCAGTAAAAAAGTTATTCATATGATCGTAGGGGCCACCTAAATACCCTTTTTCTGCATCAAAAGTAATTTCTTCAGGGGGTAGCATCTTTTTTCTTTCAGGATTCCGGTCTCCGCTTTGTCTTAATTTTTCCAGATAAAAAGGATCTTCAGAAGTTAATACTTTGTTTCTTTTTAATACTACTTTATCCCATGTAACATCCATTGCGCCTTCGCTGCCAACAAGCCGTAAATAAGTAGTACCGCTTGTACCATCAACAAAATTGCATCGTAATGAAAGGTTAAAAGCAGGATGGACTGCATTTTGACCATAGTCAAAAGTACCTAAGAGCACATCTGGTACTTCGCGGCCATCATTCCAGAAGCGTAACCCGCCGGAAGCATATATCTTTTCGGGCCCGTATGAACCAGTAATAAAATGCAGGCTCGAGAATAAATGCACAAAAAGATCGCCGCACATGCCGGTTCCGTAGTCGGTATAATTACGCCATCTGAAAAAACGCTTTTCATCAAATGGCCGTTTATGGGTATTACTGACATATGTTTCCCAATCTACCGTTTGCGGTGATGCATCAGCGGGGATTGGGTATTGCCATACTTCGAGCGGTAAACGCCGCGCCCAAAAACCTTCAGCATAATTTAGCTGACCGATGGCTCCGCTTTTTAGCAATTCTTTTGCTTTTTCATTTCCAAGTGACGATACTCCCTGGCTGCCCACCTGGAAAATTTTGCCTGTTTCGTGCTGCGCTTTTATAACTGCAGGGCCTTCGGTAATGGAGTGTACCATTGGCTTTTCGCAATAAACATGCTTACCTGCCTTCATTGCATCAATCGATATTGTCTGGTGCCAATGATCCGGCGTGCCTATAATTACGGCATCAATATCTTTTCTGTTCAGTATCTCTTTATAAATTTTGGTGGTAAAAATGTCTGCACCCCAGCGTTTTTTGGCCTCATTTAAGCGGCCGTCGTACAGGTCGCATACGGCAACCAATTTTACCCCCGGAATCTGAATGGCTACATTAGTATCTTCTGAACCCTGACCGCCGGCACCAATTAAAGCAATATTAATTTGGTCGTTAGCACTAATGGCTGAATTACGTTTCAGATATTCAAACGGTTTAACTTGCTTTTCAGCAGCAAATAAATGCGGCGCGATAGTGGCGGCCGCTGCAACAGAAGTCAGCTTCCTTACAAAGCTTCTGCGGGATGATCCAGGGGTTTCTTTCATAATTAAGGTAATTTGAATTTCGGATTTATAATTCGGTTGATAAATATAGTATCATAATTTAAATATCTGAAAAGAATCTAATCAGATAATAGTTATTATCTGCGGCTCATTAAAATAAATCCGAAATCGAATCCGAAATCGAAAATCCGAAATCCGAAATCCAAATCATTATCTTTGTCATCTTTATGAGCAAAACTATTACTCCTTACCAGGATGAGCAGGCCACCAAAAAGCAACAGGTAGCCGATATGTTTAATAATATATCAAAAACCTATGATTTTTTGAACCATTTTTTGTCGTTGGGAATTGATATTATCTGGCGCAAAAAGGCTATTAATGAACTAAAAAAAGATCAGCCTAAACTAATACTTGATGTTGCTACGGGTACCGGTGATTTTGCTTTTGAAGCCTTATCAATACTAAAACCCGAAAAAATTATTGGGGTTGATATTTCACAAGGTATGCTCGATATTGCACAGCAAAAGATAAAAAACCGCAATTTAAGCGGCAAGTTTGAGGTTAAACTTGGTGATTCGGAACAATTGCCCTTTGGGGATGGCGAATTTGATGCGGTAACAGTTGCCTATGGTGTGCGTAATTTCGAGAATTTGGAATCAGGCCTTGCAGATATACAACGTGTTTTGAAGGTAGGGGGAAAAGCTGTAGTGCTTGAATTTTCGAAACCCAAGCGGTTTCCCATTAAACAGTTATATAAACTCTATTTTAATTATATTACACCTGGTATTGGAAAGCTTTTTTCCAAAGATGCCAGGGCTTATACTTACCTGCCCGAATCTGTAGCTGCTTTTCCAGATGGGGAAGCTTTTATTGCAATTATGAATAAGGCTGGGTTTAAAAATACCAAATGCCGGCCTTTAGCGTTTGGTATCTGTTCAATATATACAGGCGTTAAATGAATAAAACCAGGTACCTGCTCATTTTTTTATTGTTGTTATGCAGTAATAGTTTATTACGGGCACAGGAATCTGTACCTGCGTGGGGGGGCGGTGCCGATCAGCAGGACCTGAGTTTTGGTTTTACGTTTTCGTATGTAACAAGTAATTTCAAAATTTTAAAACAGCCCAACTGGCGTGCGCCTTTTTTTGACAAACTTAACAACAGGTATGTAACCGATTCTTTAAATAGTATCAAATCGAACAGCTTACCCGGCTTTGCAATTGGTTTTTTAACAAGGTATAGTATAAGCGATCACCTGGAAGTGCGGATAAACCCTGCATTTGTTTTTGCCGATCGTTCTATTAGCTATACCTATGCCACTGCCTCACAAGATGTAACCAAACAAATTCAAACAACTACTGTAGACTTTCCGCTGTCTTTAAAACTAAAATCAGATCGTATAGGCAATTTCAGAGCTTATATATTAGGCGGTGTAAAATACTCTGAAGCAATAGGAAAAGGAAATACTGATAATCAGACAAATGATCCTTTACAGAAATTAGTAAAAAATTCCAGGGGCTTCGGATCATATGAGGCTGGTTTGGGCTGTGATATTTATTTTGAATTTTTTAAGCTTTCACCACAGATAAAACTTTCCAATTCATTTGGCAATGTGCTGGTTCAGGAAAATCAGCCATTCTCAAGTCCCATCAGCAAATTGTATTTACATACTGTAATGTTTAGCTTAATTTTTGAATAGTTGAGTAAAACTGGATTTAAAAAACATAATTTCGCTGCAATAGTTATTTATCTATGAATAAGATTGCCTTAATAACAGGTGCATCCTCAGGAATAGGGGAGGCTTGCGCCGAATTGTTCGCTAATGAACATTATGACTTAATACTTACCGGCCGCCGGCTCGACAGACTTGAAAACCTTGCAAAAAAGCTTAATACTAAATATGATATAGATGTTGTGGTTTCATCATTTGATATAAGAAACCGTGATGAAGTTTTAAGCAGCCTGGAGGGACTTCCGTCAAAATGGAAAAAAGTGGATGTACTGATTAATAATGCAGGCTTAAGCCAGGGGCTTGATCCAATACAAAATGGCAGTTTAGATGACTGGGATACCATGATTGATACAAACATTAAAGGTTTGCTTTACGTAAGCAAAGTGGTATCAAACTGGATGATAAGCAACAAATTTGGGCATATTATAAATATAGGATCTATAGCCGGTAAAGAAGTGTATCAGAACGGTAACGTATATTGCGCAACAAAACATGCTGTTGACGCCTTAAATAAAGCTATGCGGATTGATTTGCTGCCTCATGGTATTAAAGTTACCGCTATACATCCGGGAGCGGTGGAAACAGAGTTTTCGGAGGTGCGGTTTAAAGGCGATAAAGAAAGAGCGAAAAAGGTTTATGATGGCTTTGAACCATTAGTTGCGGTTGATATAGCCGAGACAATATGGTTTGCGGTTTCACGCCCTGCGCATGTTAATATTAACGAGTTGATAGTAATGCCAACAGCACAGGCCGCAGCATCAATTATTTTTAGAGAGTAATTTAGGAGAGTCCGAAAGTCGGAAAGTCCGGAAGTCCGAAAGTAAGAAAGACAAATAGTCGAAAAATCCGAAATCGAACATTCGAAACCGAAATAAATCACTAAATCACTAATTCACTAACTCAATAATTCAGTAATTAAAAATAAGATGTCATTAATTAACCAGGTAGATCAGGATATTAAACAAGCCATGCTGGCTAAGCAGCCGGATCGCTTAAGAGGACTTCGGGCTATAAAATCAGCCTTACTTTTGGCAAGGACCGAAAAAGGCGCTGCAGAAGAATTGACAAAGGAAGCCGAAATTAAAGTGTTGCAAAAATTAGTAAAACAACGTAAAGAGTCTGCAGATATATACAAGGCGCAAAACCGGGATGATTTGTACCAAATAGAAATGGAAGAGATGAAGGTGATAGAGCCTTATCTGCCTCAGCAAATGAGTCGTTTCGAAGTTGAGGGATATTTACAGGAATTGATAACAAGGGTAGGGGCAACATCAGTGAGTGATATGGGAAAGGTAATGGGTATCGCAAATAAAGAATTAGCCGGACAAGCTGATGGCAGAACAATATCAGAAGTAGTAAAGCAATTGTTGGGGTAAAACCTCACCTAAATCCTTCCCATGGGGAAACTTAAAAGAGAATAAAAAGCCTCTCTTACAGGGAAAAATTTAGAGGGGACACATAAATAACTAAAATAAATGTTGTAACTAAACGGCAATAAACTATTTTTATAGCGGAATATTCGACTTTTTATACTGAATTGCATTTTATACTTTACTATTTAAATTAAACTTTACAAATTTATATGGATTTCGTGCTTAAAGAGGAAAACGGTTTTAGTTATATCGATGAGGGCGAAGGGGATGTTTTGTTATTACTGCATGGCTTGATGGGCGGGTTAAGCAACTGGGATAAGGTAATTGAAGATTTTAGATCGGAATTCAGGGTAATTATACCCATATTGCCAATTTATGATTTACCATTATTAACTACCGGTGTAAAAAGTTTGGCGAAATATGTTCATAAATTTGTAACTTATAAAGAATTATCAGATGTAACATTACTTGGCAATTCATTAGGGGGCCATGTTGCATTAATATACGTACTTTCACATCCGTCTGTTGTACGGTCGATGGTTTTAACCGGCAGTTCAGGTTTATATGAAAATGCTTTTGGCGGTACATTTCCTAAACGGGGCAATTATGAATTTGTAAAGGAAAAGGTGGAATTCACATTTTACGATCCAAAAATAGCTACAAAAGAACTGGTTGATGAGGTTTACAGAACTGTAAATGACAGACATAGTGTAATAAGGATATTAGCGATGGCAAAATCAGCCATACGTCATAATATGAAAAAGGATTTAAACAAAATTGAAATCCCTGTGTCTTTAATATGGGGAAAGGATGATAAAATTACACCACCTGAAGTCGCTATAGAATTTCATGAGCTGCTTCCGGATTCTGAGTTGCATTGGATTAATAATTGCGGGCATGCGCCTATGATGGAGTGCCCGGAAGAATTTAACAGACTACTTAAAGGTTTTCTAGAAAGAATAAGGGTATAAGTATGTTAGCAATTGAAATGATAACTGATGCGGTACCTCCGGTACATACTTCTGATAGTATACGGAGAGTAATTGAACGTATGATTGAATTTCGCATCAGGCATCTGCCAATTGTTAATGAAGAACAGTTCCTGGGCCTTATTGCTGAGAGTGACCTGGTAGGGGAAAGCGATTTTCAGACTCCTATTGGTACACTGGCGCTTTCATTGGTTAATCCCTATGTATTAGAAGACCAGCATATATACGACGTTATCCGATTGTTTAATGATCTGCAATTAACCGTTGTCCCGGTTTTAGATGCCAAAAAAAATTATTTGGGGTTAATATCAATTAATGCCATTACAAAATATTTTGCCAGCCTTGCATCAGTTGAGCAGCCCGGAGGTATAATCGTACTTGAAATTAATGATAAAAACAATTCGCTGGCGCATATGTCACAAATTGTTGAATCGGATAATGCCCAGATATTGAGTTCTTATGTGCGGACTTTCCCCGATTCAACCCGTATGGAAGTTACCCTTAAAGTAAATAAACAAGATATTTCGGCTATTCTTGCCACTTTTTTACGATATGAATATAATATAAAGGCTACTTTTAATCATACCGGCGAAAATGATAACTCCAGGGAACGTTATGATTCACTGATGAATTACCTTAATCTTTAAGTCATTAGTCATTGTGTCATTAGTCATTTGTGTGGTAAAGCCAACTTTTACTGACTAATGCCGTTAGATTCAATTATATTATGAATATTAATGATCAAGATGACAAATAAAATGACTAATGACACAATGACTAATGACCAATAGCCAATGAAAATAGCAGTTTACGGCAGGCAATTCAATGATCAGGCAGTATTTCCCTATATACAACAGGTATTTGATATACTAATTCAGCATAATGTTGAGATATATGTCCACCATCAGCTTCATAATTATTTACAGGGGAACATCACTTTTGTAGAATATAAGGTGCTGGAAAATACTGACCGGATAAAAGGGTTTATTGATCTTTTTTTAACACTGGGTGGTGATGGCACTTTGCTGGATATGGTTACTGTTATCCGTGATTCGGGCATACCTGTTATAGGTATTAATTTTGGCCGGCTTGGATTTTTAGCAAGTATCAATAAAAATGATATAGCCGCCGCAATTCATGCGGTTGTAAACAAGCAATTTACACTTGATTCCAGGGAACTTCTAGGCATAACTTCAGAGCTTGAAATATTTGGTAAGGACAATTTCGCCCTTAATGATATTACCATTCATAAGCGTGATGATGCTGCAATGATCACTACTCATGTTTTTCTTAACGATGAGTTTTTAAATTCATATTGGAGCGACGGTATTATTATATCAACATCCACCGGCTCTACGGCCTATTCATTGAGCTGCGGGGGGCCTATTATTTTTCCGCAATCAAACAGTACAGTATTAACACCTATTTCTCCTCATAATTTAAATGTAAGGCCAATTGTATTACCCGATAGCTGTACACTTTCTTTCGAAGTGGAACGCAGAGGAGGGGCCAATTACCTGGTATCATGCGATTCAAGAACGGCTGTAATAGAAAAAAAAATTCGTTTTAAGGTTAGTAAGGCAGGTTTTCAACTAAATCTTGTACGTTTAAATAATGAAAGTTATTTATCAACGTTAAGAAACAAACTTTTATGGGGACTGGATGCCCGTAATTACTAATTGCCGATGTTAAAATTTACTGCATTAATACTTTTAATTTTTCTCTCCTCTGAACTAAAAGCCCAAACATGGGAAATAGGCGGATCTTTTGGCGGAGCAGGTTACATGGGCGATTTGAATGAAACCAATCCTGTTAAAGTTAGCGGTATTTCGTTCGGTGGTTTCGTGAAACGTAATTTTGATGGTTACCTTTCTGCGAAATTGAATTATACTTATGGTACAATAAGCGCTGCCGACAGTAATTCCAGCAACCAGCAGCTTCGTAACCGCAATTTAAGTTTCACCACTTATTTAAGTGAAATAAGCGCAATTGGAGAATTTAATTTTTTGAAATATATACCCGAGGCAGGTAAAAATAAGTTTACACCTTTTATTTATCTCGGTTTTGCTGCAGTTAATTATAAGCCAAGTGCATTATACAACGGCAATAGGTATGATCTTAGAAGTTTCGAAACAGAAGGGCAGAAAAAACCTTATCCAAACACAGCTTTTTCAATCCCTTATGGTGCAGGTGTAAAGTACAATATTGTTGGTAAATGGACCTTAGCTGCAGATATTGGATATCGTAACCCAAATACTAATTACCTGGATGACGTAGGCGGAAATTATCCCGCCAAAACTACCAACCCAGTTTTTAATGCGTTAGCCGATCCTTCCGGCATAAAAACAGGAACTTATATCGGGACACCGGGTACACAGCGTGGAGGTTCTAATCAGAGTGATACTTACTTTTTTATGCAGTTTTCTGTTTCCTATACTTTTGTTACGCAAAAGTGTTATTTTCAATAGTCCAAAAGTCCAAAAGAACAACTATTAAAGCCTGTGCAATTTTTACAAACAACCAATCAAAATATAAAATTCCTTTTTTTGGACTTTCAACCTTCCCGAATTCAGGCTAAAAACAATAACATTTTTCTTTCTATCAGCATACTAAAAAAAATACAATTAAGTTTTACCTTTGTTGCCTGAAAAAAAACAAGACAAATTTTAGGAATTAGACTAAAAATAGATTGATTTTTGTAATTGATGAGTCAAAAGAAAAGGGGTGGGTGATAAATTGTTGATCATTTTTATTAAAGTCATTTCTTTTTAAGCCAAAATTATGGCTTTTTATAATCAGTATAATGGGATATAAGAATGAGATTGATTTGTTAAAATTGCCAAAGCACATTGCTATAATTATGGATGGTAATGGGAGATGGGCAAAAGGAAAAGGCAAATTAAGAATATTTGGTCATCATAATGGTGTGCTTTCGGTTAGGGATGTGGTGGAAGGATCTGTTGAATTAGGTATTAATTATCTTACATTATATACTTTTTCATCAGAAAACTGGAACAGGCCCAAGCTGGAAGTGATGGCAATCATGGAGTTAATGGTTAATACAATCAATAAAGAGATTAATCGCTTTATGGATAATAACGTACGTTTGCAAGCAATAGGCGATTTAAAAATGCTGCCTGATAAATGCTATACCGAATTAACTAACGCAATTAACAAAACTTCAGTAAATACCGGCCTTGTGGTTACTCTTGCATTAAGTTATAGTTCGAGGAAAGAAATTTTACAGGCTGTAAAGCAAATTGCCGGTAAAGTGCAGAATGGTGAATTAAATATAGATGATATTGATGAAGAAATTTTTGAAAACAATTTATATACAAATGGCATGCCCAATCCCGAATTACTGATTAGAACCAGCGGTGAATATCGTATCAGTAATTATTTGCTTTGGCAAATAGCGTATGCCGAATTATACTTCACATCAAAGTTATGGCCCGATTTCCGCAGGGAAGATTTGTTCGAAGCTATCCTTGATTATCAGAAACGTGAGCGCCGTTTTGGTCTGACCAGCGAGCAGGTCAACTAAATTTTTACTTTTAACACTTTTTAACAACTGTATAAATTATTTTTAGCCACTAAAATATTCGAATGAATAAATTTCTTTTTGCTATTCTTTTCTCTGTAATTACTACAGCTGTTTTGGGCCAGGTTTCAAATCAAAGGTATTCGTTGTCAAAATCGTCCATACCTGCAGATAGTTTGAGTTATCTTGAACCCAAAGATTATATCATAGGCGGTATTACAATTACCGGTACCAAATACCTGGACAAAGATGTATTGTTACAAATATCAAAACTTAACAAAGGCGACCGTATTAATTTACCAGGTGAGGCCAATGCTAACGTGATAAAAAATCTTTACGGCCAGGGTTTGTTTGATGATGTACAATTAAATATTACAAAAATTAAGCTTGATACCATTTATCTTGAAATTGCTGTGACTGAACGTCCGCGTTTATCACGTTTGCATTTAACAGGGGTGCGTAAAGGTGAAATTGATGATGTGCAGAAAAAACTGACTGATAAAACCGGTAAAATTGTAAATGAAAATTTATTAAGTACCACTACTGCCATAATTAAGAAACACTTTAACGAAAAGGGTTATCTAAACACTACTGTTACTATCAGGCAAAGAAAAGATCCGGGCGATGCTAACAGCGTAATACTTGATGTTGTAATTGATAAAAAACAAAAAGTTATGATCACTGACGTTACCTTTGAAGGTAACAAGGCATTTTCTCAAACAAAGCTTAGGAAATTTCTGACAAAAACCCGTAAAAAAAGATGGTATAACTTATTTGGCTCAAGGAAATTTAAGCAGGATAAGTATGTGGAGGATAAACAAAATCTTATCACTAAAATGCAGGACAAAGGTTACAGGGACGCTGAACTTTTGAATGATACCGTTTTTAAAACCGGTGAAAATACAGTAGGCATAAAAATTAAATTGTTTGAAGGGCAAAAGTATTATTTCGGTAATATCAAATGGTCTGGTAATGCTAAATATCCTACAGAAATACTCACTAAGATATTAAAAATAAAAAAAGGTGATGTTTTTAGTGAAGATGAATTATCTAAACGGTTAAGCGGTCCCACGCCAGATGATGATGATGTTTCATCATTTTATTTAAATGATGGTTATTTAACCTATACTGCTGATCCGGTGCAAACCAAAATTTATCACGATACTGTAGATTTGGACATTAGAGTTTATGAAGGCCCTCAATATACAATTAACAGGGTTATTGTAAAAGGTAATGATGTAACTAATGATAAAGTTGTAAGGCGTGAGATAAGGACTAAACCCGGACAAAAGTTTAATAAGCAGTTGTTAATTCGCAGTACCCGTGAAATTGGACAACTAGGTTTCTTTGATGAACAAAAAACTGAACCTAAACCAACAAATATAAATCCGCAGGATGGTACAGTTGATATTATATATAATGTAGTAGAAAAGCCTTCAGATCAGATTGAACTTTCAGGTGGCTACGGTGGTGGCCAATTGGTAGGTACACTTGGACTTACATTTAATAACTTTTCATTGAAAAATATTTTTCATTTAAAAAGTTATAAGCCATTACCAAAAGGCGATGGACAGAAATTGAGTTTGAGAGGCCAATCCAGTGGACGTACTTATCAGAATTTTTCATTCACTTTTTCAGAACCGTGGCTGGGCGGCAAAAAACCTATTTATTTTGCACTATCTGCATATACGCAGCTTAGTTCAACCGGGCAGTATTATGCACCAACCAATCCATTGTATAATAACCTGCGGATAAATGGTGTGGGTATTACATTAGGAAAACGTTTAAACTGGCCTGACAATTATTTCCAATTAAATTACTCCTTAAATTTTGATCACTATAGTCTTGATAACTATACGGGTTATTTATTTCAGAATGGTACCTCATACAATATTAAATTAACACAAGAACTAACCCGGAATTCGCTTGATGTACCTATTTATCCTACTACAGGGTCAAATATTAAATTAACGATACAAGGCACGCCGCCATATTCATTATTTAACCATATTGATTATGCAATAGCTACGCCTGAGCAAATTTATCACTTCGTTGAGTATTACAAATTCAAGTATGATGCACAATGGTTTCAAAGAATCAGCGGTAAATTAGTGTTGATGTCACAAGTAAGGTTTGGATTTTTAGGGGAGTACAATTCTTATGTTCCCGCATCCCCTTTTGAACGGTTTAAATTGGGTGGCGATGGTATGCAGAGCTATCAATTTTTGCAGGGAAGTGACATTATTGGTTTAAGAGGATATCAGAACTTTTCTATTATTCCGGTTGGGACAAATTATAATACCACTACTAATCCGGGCAGTACCATATATGATAAGTATACATTCGAACTTCGGCATCCTATCATTCAAAGTCAATCGGCAACTATATTTGCATTAGCTTTTGCTGAAGGTGGAAATGTTTGGAATTCTTTTGATAAATTTGACCCGTTTAATGTACGGCGTTCCGCGGGAATAGGTGTAAGAATATTTTTACCTATTTTTGGATTGCTGGGTTTGGATTATGGTTATGGGTTTGATGCAATTCCTGGTATACCAGGAGCAAATAAAGGGCAGTTTAGTTTTTCAATTTCTCAGAGCTTGAGCGGAGGATTTAATTGATTATCCGAAAAATGTAATGAAGAGAATAATTTTAGTATTAGGGTTTACGTTAGTTTCACTGACAGCAGCTTTTGCGCAGCGTTTCGCTTACGTAGATTCGGAATATATATTAAAACATATGCCTGAATACGCATCAGCACAAAAACAATTGAGTGCATTATCAGCTCAGTGGCAAAAGGAGGTGGATGCGCGTTTCCAGGAAATTGACCGTCTTTACAAAGCGTACCAGGCTGACCAGGTTTTAATGACACCGGACATGAAAAAACGAAGGGAAGCTGAAATTGCTGATAAAGAAACAACGGCAAAAGATTTTCAGCGTCAAAAATTTGGACCGAACGGAGAGCTTGAACAACACAGTACCTTAGTGATTAAACCTATACAGGACAAAGTTGCTAAAGCTATACAGGCTGTTGCTGAAAATGAAAACCTTGATATGATATTTGACAAAAACAGTGAAGTGATTATGTTATACGCTAATCCGAGGTACGATAAAAGCGCTGATGTAATTACCCGCCTGGGGTTAAAGCCAGGAGTGCTTGCAAAATAAATTTAAATTATATAATATAATCCCAAATTATTAAACACACAGAACAAAAAAATGAAAAAACTATTTAAAGTTGCTTTAATTGCGGTAAGTATGTTGTTTGTAGGCAACTTTGCAAAAGCACAAACAAAAATTGGCTATATTAATTTTCAGGGCTTAATTACCCAGATGCCTGAATATAAGACCATAAGATCACAAATTGATATTTATCAAAAACAATTTATTGATCAGCTTACAGCCATGAACAATGAATTGCAGACAAAAGGCCAGGAATTTCAAAAAACCGGTACATCAATGACAGATGCTATTCGTTCCGCAAAACAATCTGAACTGCAGGATATTCAAAAACGCATGCAGGATTATCAGAATGATGCCCAGCAAAAAGTAGATGCTAAAACTAACGAGCTTTCAAAACCTTTAATTGATAAAGCCCGGGCTGCAGTAACTGCAGTAGCTAAAGAAAAAGGGTATACTTATGTATTGGATTCTGGCCAAACAACACTGATCGTTTCTCCCGAAGGTGATGATATGATGGCCTCTGTGAAAACGAAGTTAGGCTTAAAATAATATTAATTAAAATCATTTATAAAAGCGTCCCGGATTTACTGGACGCTTTTTTTATTTTGGGTAAATAAAATTTTATTTATTTTCTATTACCTTGAAAAGATTTCTGCTGAGACGTTGTAAAATGGTGGCATCTTGTGTGATAATTTCAGCATCGGCCATCATGCCTTGTTTTAAGTGGATAGGCTTTTTCAAATCCGAGGTGTCTTTTATTTTAAAATCTACTTTTGATATAAACACATTGTCTTTATTGGGGACTTCTGTTATATAGGTAATCCTTCCTTTTATCATTCCATATTCTTCAAAAGGATAAGCTTTAAGTTTAATCAGAACTTGTTGCCCCTCTTTTATTTTGCCCATATTATCCTGTGGAATAACCATTTCTCCAAAAAACTCTTCATCATCAGGAATAACGTAAAATACTTCCTGGTTCATACTAAATAGTTTGTTTTCATGAATAACGGTAGGAAATGAAATTTTTCCTCCTATTGGCGCAGTTAACACGTATTTATTATGGTCGGCCGTATTTTCAAACCAAGCTAATGGTTGTCCGGATTTTACTGTTTCATTTTGCACTACCAGCAGCTTAACCAATTTACCGGATGTTTTTGTTATTACTGATTCCGGTAAGTTTGCTGACTCTATTTTTAACTGTGTCTTTATAATATCAGGGTACCGTATTAAAGCTGATAACCCGATGATTAAAACAAGAATGGCAAAAAACAACGTAATCCCCCATTTCAATATCCATGATGGCACAGTGGTTATAATGTCCTGCACATCATCACTATGCCTGGGTTGATGATTGGTTTCGGTATAAATTGAAGGCATGTTTGTGTTTCTAAAGTTTGAATACTTAATGACTAATGATTTAATGACTAATGACGTTCTAAGTTCCCAACTCCAATTGATTTTTTACCAGCTTATAATAATCGCCTTTAAGAGATGTAAGCTCATGATGCGTACCTTGTTCAATAATGCGGCCTTTATCCAGTACAATAATATTATCGGCATTGCTCACCGTACTTAGCCTGTGTGCTACGATGATCACTGTACGGCCAGTAAAAAATTCATGCATGTTATTCATAATTACTCTTTCATTATTGGCATCAAGGGCGTTGGTTGCTTCATCAAAAAACAGGTATTGCGGATCTTTATAAACGGCACGTGCTATAAGCATCCGTTGACGCTGACCCTGACTTATACCGTTCCCTTCGGAACCAATTTTTGTGTTCAGGCCCAAAGGCAAACTATCTATAAAGTCCTGTATGTTGGCTACTTTTATGGCATGTCTGAGTTTTTCCTGATCAGGATATTCATCACCTACCGCTATATTACGCTCAATACTATCCGAAAAAATAAAACCATCCTGCATTACTACGCCGCATTGGCCGCGCCAGGTTTTAAAACCAATATTGTTGATGAATTGGTCACCAACCTTAATTTCTCCTTTTTGCGGTTCATAAAACCGGAGTAAAAGTTTTAAAATGGTTGTTTTACCACTGCCGCTCATGCCGACTATTGCCGTGGTTTTTCCTTCCGGGATAAAGAGATTTATATTTTCCAGCACTGGTTCATTGCCTGCGCCGGGATAACGGAAGGTAAGGTTATTAATAGCTAAACTTTTATTTTCAGGCAGAATGTGGGTCCATTCCTTGCCGGCGGGTTCTTCATCTGCCATCTGGTGAATTTCGTTCAAACGCTCCAGGCTGATCTTCGCATCCTGGAAACCCTGGATAAAGCCTAATAATTGCTCAATAGGACTGCTTAGCTGACCAACTATATATTGTACAGCTACCATTGCGCCTAATGTTAAGTTACCGTTTATCACCGCCTCTGCGCTTAAAAAGGTGATCAGTATATTTTTACCTTCGTTAATAAAAGTAGCCCCGCCTTGCTGGTACTGGCTAAGGGCCAATGTTTTTACGTTAAACTTAAATAAACGGGCCTGTATATGTTCCCATTCCCAGCGTTTCTGCTGTTCGCAATTGTTGAGCTTAATCTCCTGCATGCCGCCTATCAGCTGTACAATACTGCTTTGGTTTTTGGCCGAAACATCAAAACTTTTATAGTTTAACGCACGTCGTCGCTTTAAAAAAAGAACTATCCACGCTGTGTATAAAACGCTGCTAACA
Organism: Mucilaginibacter sp.; assembly: GCA_028288305.1. GTDB lineage: Bacteria > Bacteroidota > Bacteroidia > Sphingobacteriales > Sphingobacteriaceae > Mucilaginibacter. The sequence goes on along the minus strand of JAQBOA010000052.1, from coordinate 45,945 downwards.
GCAAATACAAAAAATATGGCAATGTTATAATAAGCCAGCACTACCGAAAAAACCAACAGGTTGAACATGGAAAATACGGTGGTTAATGCGGAGCCTGTTAAAAACGTCTGGATATTTTTTTGATCGCTCATGCGCTGCATGATATCGCCGGTCATTTTGGTATCGAAAAAACTCATGGGCAATTTCATGAGCTTAATTAAAAAATCAGTAAGAATGGAAATATTTACCCTGGTACTGATATGCAGCAATATCCACGACCGGATAAACTCCACGCTTACCCTACCAATAACTAGAGCGATCTGGGCAATAAGAATAATGTATATAAAATTAAGATTGCGGGTATTGATGCCTATATCAACTATGGATTGGGTTAAAAAAGGAGTGATGAGCTGCAGTAAACTGCCAATACCCAGGCCGAAAAGCAACTGAATAACCAGTTTACGATAGGTTATTAAATAACGCAAAAGGAATGACCAGCGTATTTCGCTGCCTTTTTCATCTTCCTGTTCATAAAATTGAGGGGTGGGGGCCAGCAACAAGGCAATGCCTTCGGTATTATCCTTATCACTTTGCCAACTACGGTTAAAGTCTGCTTCTTCCAGGGTAACTAATCCGGCGGCGGGGTCAGCCAAATAATATTTATGGTTTTTAATTTTATAAAGTACTACAAAGTGATGTTGCCGCCAGTGTAGGATGCAGGGTAATTCTGCTTGTTTTAATTGTTCAGCGTTTAATTTAACACCTAAAGTACGAAAACCAATTTTTTCTGCTGCATCACTGATCCCCAATAAGGAAACGCCTTCTCTATTGATCTCACACATTTTATTAAGCGTTTGCTGTTTGTAATTACGCCCATAATGTTTGGCAATCATGCGCAGGCAGGTAGGGCCGCAATCCATTCCGTCAAATTGTTTGTAAAATTTAAAACTCATTTATGACAATTTTAGATTTTGTTTGGTGATATATCTTTGTTGGACTAATGGTGAAGCAGTTAGGTATGTAGTTTATTTTTCTTTTTGGAATATATTGTTTTTTAAATTTAATTAAATGATATAGAAGAATCTCAAATCTTTTTTTATAAATCATTTTTCCATCTTCCCATCTTAAATTTCCGGGACGCCCACCTTCGATAATATACAAATCAAAAAAGGGCTTTATGTAATTTTGTGCTTCCATCTTTTTTACAACATGCATCATGCTTTCTATTTCTGTTTGAATTTCCAGATACGATTTGCCATCTTCAAATGCATTGTGCGCAAAATTAGTTTCGTCAAAACAATAATGTTTTTCACTTTCAAAAACCTTTTTGTAGTCCTTACTATGAAGGAAAAGGGTATTCATTTTTAAATCATTTTTAAATAATAAAAAACAGCCGGGTATCCAGTCAGGTCTCACACTAATCAGGTCATGATTTTCCAGCAGTTCGGTTGTCATAAAATCACGTATGTTGCCAAAAATTACATCTATGTCGCAATAGCCCCAAAAATCATAGCATTCTATTAGTTCAGAAAAGATAAAGCCGTATGCAGGCTTAAAATCACATAATTTATATCCGTTAGTTATACTTACCTCAAAACCTAATTTTTCTGTAGCCAAAAGGCTTATTTCATTTAGGGTTTTATAAATAAATTTTACATTATTTGGCAAAGGATTTGTATAGGTATAGTCATCGGTAATGATATAAAAATCAACGGAGGGATTGTATTTACAGGAATGAACAAAATAACTAAAGTACCATGGTAGTTTGCCAAAGTAGCAGATAATCAAGGCAATCTTTTTACTTTTATTCATTTTACAATTCTAAAATCATTGTATTTTATTTAAAAAAATTAACTATAAAGATATGGGGAAAAGGTAATATTATATTTTAAAGCTGATTTCCGTACACCTATAACCTTTGCAGGAACCCCGCCAGCTATGCTCATTGGCGGTATGTTTTTTGTAACAACAGCGCCGGTTGCAATCACACTTCCTCTTCCTATAGTTACCCCTGGTAAAATTGTTACCCTCGAGGCTATCCAAACATGGTCCTCAATAATAACATCCCCATATTTTAAACAATGATAATCATCATGTGGGTCATGTTCTAATGTAAAAATCCATGATCCACGCGCTATGTCTACATTATTCCCTATCACAATTTTTCCAAATCTTCCGTCAAGTAAACAACCCGGGTTTATAAAGCAATTATCGCCAATTGTAATTTGGTTTTTCCCATGATCAGTGTTAAGTAACCTGACATTAACGCTTATAAAAGTATGCTTGCCTAAACACATATGCCTTTTGGCAAAAGCGATTCTTATAAAGTTTATTGGGATTTTTGAAAATAACACATTATACAGGTATACACTTATAGTAGACAGTAAACTTTTTATTTTTATCATGACATCAATTAAAGGCTGTTAACCATAAAATATATTTACTTTATCTTTGGTATTGAATATTTATCTCCTCTTGTTTACATCCCAGATTTCCGTTCATGCTGCCTCAATCATTTAAATTTATTGTTGAAAAGGAAATATTTTTTTAATTATAAAAGACTACTTATCCTAACGAGGATAAGTAGTCTTTAAATAGATTAGCCTTGGCAACTTCCCTGGCCAAACACTGTGGTTCTACATGTGAGCCCAGAACAGCATACCGCCTGAGTGCCCACACCGCAAGCCCCGTTGAGTCCGGAGCAATTACCGCTACCAGCCATAATTCTCTTCAATTCGCCCCGGCTCAGTACATTTTTAATGCCTTTTAAGCTTAATTTTTCTGTTTTCATTTTTTTAGATTTATAATTTAAGTAATTTTTTTTGTTTTCACGTCACAACCGGCATGTATTAAAGTGCATGCTCCTTTACTTTTGGCCAAAGTATCTTTATGTGCTTATTAGAGCGTGTATTTTAAATCCGGCAGCTGGTATAATTGCGGCAGGCGGTAACCGTTAAGTCCCGATACATATTGGGATTGGTGTAGCGGTTACCTCTGCCATTTGACACATTTTTACTCTACCTTATACCTATACACCTGCCTACCCAAATTACCCTTATTATCAATTCCCTCAATTACCACCTTATAGGTGCCTATACCATCGGCGTTGTAATAATCAAATGATGCATTGCCATTCTTATCAGTAACCAACTCTGGTTTCCAATATATGGTTGTGCGCAAATCTTTTTGTTTATTGTTTAAATTAGTATTATCATATTTAGGTGAATAAAACTCCCTTGCTTTGTAAAAACCAATTGGCGCTATTGGTAAAATACCAATAGATGCAATATCTTTGGAGGCTGTCCCTCCGCCTTGTTTTGTGGTGATTATCAGCGCTCCATTTCCGCCGCCCATCCCGTACATACTTGCGCTTGAAAATCTCAATACTTCAATAGTTTCTATATCTGATGAAGGGATTTGATTAATATCAAAAGGTATATCCGCCCCTTTAGAGTTTTTCATCCCGTTCATTTCTACTCCATCTATTATTACCAACATGGGGCCATCACCTAGAGGCGCCTTTAAAAAAGCAACACCGCCAGAAAACCCAACTCCACGCAATCTTCCATTTAGACTTATCAAAATACAATGATAATTTGCCACAATAGCAAACAATTAAGGCAATGCTTTTATTTAGTTTCATTTTTAATATTTGTGTCGGATATGGTTGGGCTTATTTCTATATTTAAATATTTTTATGTCATTGATAAAAACGGCATACAATCCAGGTATAATTTGAAGGCATCTAAATAACACTTTAATCAAAATGTGTTAATTAACTATTGATTTATTGTTAAGCTAAATTTCAGAGAACAAAAACCCGGCTTTTGCCGGGTTTTAAGATAGACATCTTAGGCAAAAGCCAATTATGAACAATAACTGCAGGCTACTGCATATCCCGAATAATTGTTGGTGCTTAAAGATTCACAAAATATAGAGCAAGCAAGGCCACTACTGTCAACTGCGGTTACCGTTGGGTAGCCCCAATTTCCCGTACACTGGCAACAAACATTTCCGTTGGTTCCACACCCACCACTCCCTGCCATAATCTTCTTCATTTCAGCCCTACTCAGCACATTTTTAATGCCTTTTAAACTCATTTTTTCTGTTTTCATTTTTAAATGATTTATTTAAGTAAAAAATATATTTTTACCGAAACCACGCTCCGGCAATTTAAGCGGCATGTATTAAAGTGCATGTTCCTTTACTTTTGGCCAAAGTATCTTTATGTGCTTATTCGAGCATGTATTTTAAATCCGGCAGCTGGTATAATGTTGGCAGGCGGTAACCGTTAAGCAATAATGTTGGCGTAGCGGTAACCTCTGCCATTTGGCACCATTCCTTTTGTTTATCAATTTTATTGTATTCAACCCCATTCATGGTAACAGGATAAGCTTTTGCCCAGGCTTCATAGTTTTTTTGCTTTTGTTCGTACCAGTCGTGCAGGGCTTGTTTTACTTTTGTTTTATCGGGCAGCTCATTTAAAGCCATCAGGTGCCGGCTTATTGGAGTGTTACGGTCATTTTCTGTATTTTGGGCGGTAAACACTATGCGCGCCTGTATATCGTGTTTTTGGCCCAGTAGCTCATCTAATAATTTATGCGTTTTTGAACATGGCGGGCAATAGGGATTGGTTACCATAGTGATAACATTGTTTGCCTCTGCATTACCTAAAACAATACTCCATTCTTCGTCGGGCTGCACATATTTAGGCTGTTCGTTAAGCAGCTTATTAAACAATTCGGTATTGTATTTAAACTGCCGCAACTGCTGCTTTAAGGGTTGTAACTGCTGTACTTTTAAAAATAGAGGCTTTAAAAGGATCCATAAAATTATGGGGGTTAAGAGGCAAATGAAAATGATACTGGCCTCACCCCAGCCCTCTCCAAAGGAGAGGGGGCTAAACACCGGGTTTCCTTCTCCTTTGGAGAGGGCGAGGGTGAGGCCCTCCAGCCAAAGCAATGCTTGCACTGTACAGCATAATACACACCATTTTTTTGCGATACGGGCCTGGTAGTAAATAGAATAAACGGTATAGGGTAAACTAATAAAGTTAAACAGCGCTAATGTCTGCCAGATAGCCGGCGAACTGCCTCCAAACAGCAGTAGCAGCCATGTACCTGCAAAATAAAAAAAGCCTACCTCGCTCCAGGTAACTTCAATCCCGATAGCTATCGGGACTTTTGCCGCTTTTGATGAAAGTATTGCGTTACAATCTGTTTTTCCCCCGCTTTGACAAAGTACCTGGACAAGCGGGTTGTTACTGTCAATAGACTGGATCAGTAATAAAACAGAAGTAATTAACCCTGCAGTTTTAAATAAGGTAAGCAGAACAATTTGCCAGCTCAGACTTGAAAAATAAGAAGTGTGAAAAATAAGAGCTGACGCCAGGATCAGAAACAGGTCGGTTACTATTGCCGGGGTCTTGAGGTTGATTAAAGTAGTTGGAAGAGTTGCGGCGGTTGAAAATGTTGCAGGTGGTTCAATAGTTAAAACTATGCCTGCATATATCTTTTTAAAAGCTTCGGCATTAAGCTTGTGCTTGCTCCATTTTTCATTTGCGACAAAGAAGTTGCCATTTTCAGCTTTAGTTACTGTCAAAAGTTCACCTCCGTTTGAATTGGTATGTGCTATAAAAGGACATGGTACATCGGCCAATTCATCAAAGCTTACCCGGAAAGCGCTGTTCTCAATTTTTAATGCGGTTAAAACATCACTTACAGCAAGCAGGCTTGGATAATCAGGATGTTTTTCTAATTCATCATCAATACTATTAAAATCAGTGTTTATTCCTGAATACTTGAGCAGTTTAATAAGGACTGCCCCGGGGTTTGAGAGACTTTTAAGTGATAACATTTAGGTTTTTTTTAAAAAATTAATAAAAAATTTGACAAATGAAATCCATATAAATTTCATCTGAAAAAATATAAAATAACTATTTAGAACTACTTGTAGGGCTTATTAAAAGTTTATTGGTTAGGCTTTTAAGTTTAGTATGGTAAACGTATAAAACTAAAAGCAAATTATAAAATATTATTTAAAAAATTTATCGACTATTGTCGGGAAACGAATAAAACCTCCCTACTCAATTATTAAAAATTTTTATTTAAGTTAAAACAACCATTAACCAATGGCCTTTAGTAATGGTTTAAAACATTTTTCGGCAGAAAAATTTTCATTAATAAACTTATGGGCATTTTTTCCCAGGTTTTTCCGAAGGGTTTCACTTTCAATAAGCGACGCTATAGACTGAATAAAATCAGCGGCATCATCAGCAACTAAAAATGCTTTATTGATACCGGCTTCAATCCCCCGTGCCCCGTGGGTGGTTGTAACCAGCGGACGCCCATGCGCCAAAGCTTCCACATTTTTAATTTTAAGCCCGGCCCCAAAACGCACGGGATTGATAATTATATCTGCCTCTTCGTAAATTTGATCTATATCGGCAACAAAGCCTTTGCAGAAAATTTGTTGTTGCCCAACCAAATCAGGACCTGCGCTAACACTACCATATACAGATAATTGAACATTGTATTTTGTTATAATATAGGGCCAGCAATTGGTTACAAACCAATTAATAGCATCCCTGTTGGGTAAATAGGCACTGGCTATAAAAACAATATTTTTTACATCTTCCTTCACAGGATGAAGATAAGACTGAACCGGATGAGGGCATAATAGCGCTTTACCTGTTCCAACCATGGCGGTTATTTCATCATAATCGGGTTCACATAAAACTATTATATTATCGTAAACATTAAATATCTCAATTTCGGTTTCCCGCGATAATTCATAAAGAGCACCGGCGTAGTTAAATTTTTTAAACTCATCAGCCCTGTTGCTAATGATATCATGGGCATCGAGAATGATCTGTGTATCGTCAGTTAAAAAATTCAAAAAGTAACTGCTATGAATATATTCTATAATAATTGTATCAAATTTTTTATCCTTTAAAAAAGCTTTTAACCGGCGTCCATAACCATTTGAGTTAAGATATTTTGTTTTTTCGAGCACAAAAAATTCGGCTTTAAAATTTTCATTCAAAAAGGTTTCAATATTTGAAGGAGCCGGGCCGGTGTTAACAACAGTTAATAATACCTTTTGGGTTAGATAGGCTATCAAAGCTGAAATACGCATACGATGCCCTGAGCTTTTTTCCCAGAAATTAACATCAGTGATTAGAAGGACTTTTTTCATTGAATAGGGGATCTGTCAGTTAAGCATTTTAATCAGATTTTTTTCAAACAGATCAGCATCGATAATATAATCACCTTCAAAATAATCCTCTTTTCCATGGGTTTCGCATAGCTGGTGATAATAATTAATTTCCAAAGCCTGGGCCATATACCAAAATAAGGGGCTGGGATGATCCAGTTCGTTTGTTTTATTTTTATGCAATTCTAAAAGCGAGGTATCCTTTCCCATAAAAAGCAAATTGGTTAAACCGGAACCATGAGTGCCGATTAGATATTTTACCTGCGAAAAAATGGCAACCTGTTCAAGGAAAGTAAAGTTTTCAGGGTGAAATACTGTAAATCCATATTTATCAACAATTTTTAAAATTTCATCCTCATTTATTATTTTTCTCCTGGCTGCAAGCTGCCGGCTTACATAAAGTTTATCTATTTTTTCAACGGCAATCTTTTTTTCAAACAAAACGTAGTTTCTATAAAATTTGCTAACCTGTTTAAGTTGATGAGCATTATAGGAATCGCAAATGGGCTTGATTTGAGGCAGGCAAAGATTTTTAACCATTAAGCTTTTGCCATTTGGGATATAAAATATCTTCTTTATTTTAAATGGCTCAAGCGAACCCATTATAAAATCAGCGTCCTTGTAGTATTCCGGTAAAACCAAAATAAGTTTATCCAATTGCCGGCGAACCATCCATAACCGGAATATCGATTCACATATCCAGTGGTAATAATTAAACCATGGATGGTGAATGGCTAAATAAGTATGATCATCATCTAAAGTAACCAGGTTTTCGGGGTGATCCTGAACATCATAATAATATTGAGCAGCCTCATTTAAATAATAATTATGCTGAACCGGATAATCATGATGGCACTCCTTTATTAATCCTTTATTATTCATACAAAAACCTGAAAATGCCACAAAAACATTTTTCATTTTTTTTATTTTAAGAGGCGTTAACTCATAAGATAAATAAGGTTGGTACATGAATTTATCCTGCCCGGAAATATTTAGAGGAAAAGGAACATTTACTGTTTTTTTCATACAATGAGTCTTATTTCGGCGCTATCAAGGTTTATAATGAAAGCAGGTTTAAAGGATATCCGAACAATCAAATTTATCAATAAAACTGTAAACAAGCCATCCGTGTTTTCACCCCTATCTACACCGTTATTTCACGGTGTATTAACTTTAAAATCTATTGACTGCCTTTTTATCCCTGATTTATGAGACGCTTTTTTTATTTTTACCCAATGTTAAACAACAAACCGATTGGGATTTTTGATTCGGGCTATGGCGGTCTAACTGTTTTCCGTTCAATTTTTCAGCAGCTTCCGGATTATGATTATATTTATTTAGGCGATACCGCACGTGCGCCTTATGGCAACCGTTCATTTCAAACCATCCATCAGTATACGTGGGAATGCGTACAGTGGCTTTTTAAACAGGGATGCCCATTGGTTATACTGGCTTGTAATACCGCTTCGGCTAAGGCACTGCGTACCATACAGCAGCAAGATCTTCAACATGAGGACCCTTCAAAAAGAGTGCTGGGTGTTATAAGGCCAACTGCTGAAGTAATTGGCAATTACTCGAAAACAAAAGAAATAGGTGTTCTGGGTACAAAAGGCACCGTTCAGTCCGAATCATACCTGATAGAGATAGGGCATTTTTTTCCTGATGTTAAAGTACATCAGCAAGCTTGTCCGCTTTGGGTACCTTTAATTGAAAACGGCGAATATGATAAGCCCGGCGCAGATTATTTTGTAGAGAAGTACCTGGATCAAATTCAGGCTCAATCACCAAATATTGATACACTTTTACTGGCTTGTACTCATTATCCATTGTTGCAAGAAAAGATAAAACAGTTTTTACCAGCAAATATCCAGGTTGTATCGCAGGGGGATATTGTGGCTAAAAGTCTGACTGATTACCTGCAGCGGCACCCGGAGATGAAAAGTAAGCTGAGCAGGAGCGGCACACAACATTTTTTCACCACAACTGATGATACCGCGGATTTTGATTATTATGCCAAGATGTTTTTTTCGGCGCCGGTGAAATCTGCGTATGCAGAGATTAAGTGTTGAGTGAATTGGTTGATTAAGTTGAACTGAGTTGATTGGGTAAGTGGTTTGTTTAACGGCATTTGAAATGCGGATATAATTCTATATTTTTGTATTAAATATCAGGACAAATAAATAATGGCAACCCCAATAAAAGTAACACCAGTACTTTCAGGTGCCTCATCCAAGCATTTTAATGCTTCATTAAAGGCAAATAATCAAAAGGTTCCTGCTTCTGAAAAAAGCAGGATATTTTCTTTGGTTAAAAAAATATTGTCAAAAAATAAATAATCTATCTTGGATCTTTCTGATTTTATCTTCATTCAATTAAACAGCGATCTTGTTTTAAATAATTTTGAATGCGGAGAGGATGAAATAACAAATTTTTTGAAAGAGGATGCCTTGCAATATCAAACGGAAAGAATGGCAAACACCTATCTTTTCTTAGATAGTGACAATGCTATTGTCGCCTACTTTAGTATTTCTAATGATTGTTTAGTGGATCGTGGAGAAGATAAAGGCTATACAAACACTATATTTAACAGGCTTCATAGAAAATCATCAATACCTAACGCAAAAAGAATCAGGCAATATCCGGCAATTAAAGTCGGTCGTTTGGGAGTTGCAGAAAAATATCATAAGACCGGAATAGCTTATCAATTAATGGACTTTATAAAAGGGTTTTCAATTATAGATCATAAACTTGCCTGTAAATTCTTACTTCTCGATGCCATTAATAAAGAAAAACAAACCAAATATTATAAGAATAATAGTTTTGAGTTTTTATTGGATGACAAAGAAGATAAAACAAGAATTATGTATTTTAATTTAGAGCGATTATTCTGATAAGGATTTTTATCCAGATATAGTAGTTTATTATTTTGGCTCAATATCTCATAGAACTACATGCAGCGCAAGGTGAGGTCATCTCTTTCCGAAAAGTAGCCGCACAAAGAAACTTTGTTTTTAAACATTAAAATATTAAATTCCAGCCCATAGCCGAAGCTTTAAATGAACATAAAAACCTGTTTTGTTATTCTTTTTTTGTTAAAAGGCGCTTCTTCGTTCGGGCAGGAAATTGATACGGTCAGGTTGTTTTTCGGGATAAATGAATCCCAGCTATCTGACGATAATCAGCATAAACTTGACGCCTTTGGTAAATGGTTGAAATATTACCCGCGTATCCATATTATTGGATATGCCGATTTTTTAGGGGACAATCCCAAGAACTTTTTGTTGTCGGTAAACCGCGCCGAGACTGCTAAAGCTTACATCTTTTGCCTGAGCAAATACCCGCTGATCACAACAGAGGGAAAAGGTACGGTGTCTGCATTAAAAAAAGACCTGAAATATGGCGAGCCTATGTCGCGCAGGATAGATATCATCATGAAAACAAGGCAAGGCATAAAGATACCCAGGCTACCGCCAACGGTGGGTGAAAGGCAAGTGCCGGAGCCGCCCCCCATCGATGAGAAAACGTTTAATAATAAGATCAATCGCCTGACTACTCTCCACCCAGGCAGCAGTATTTTACTGCAGGAACTAAACTTCCCTCCGGGCAGGCATTTTTTGAACCCGGCGTCTGATTATTACATTAAATTATTGTTAGCCTACTTGAAAAAGAATAATAAGCTTTATTTTGAAATACGTGGACATATTTGCTGTGATTACAATCACCCTGATGCATTTGATATTGATACCCGTGAATATGGTTTGTCGCTTAGCAGGGCAAAGTTTATTTATGATTATTTAGCAAAAAACGGCATCGTCAAAAAGCGGATGCATTACACAGGGGTCGGCAGCAGCAAGCCCGAAGTTTACCCCGAAGCTACTGAATATGACAGGGCCGTGAACCGGCGCGTAGAAATTTTGATCGTTGATAATAAATAATTTTATCTACTGATTTAGTCAACTATTCACGCAATCAACCAATTTTACTAAGTTTGCATTTTAAGCAAGCCGGTGAATTTTTATATCACATATTTCTTTATTGCTATAGGGCTTTTTGGGTTTTCAGCCCTGTTCGCCTTGTTTGGCGTTTATGCCGAGCGTAAGATATCTGCTTTTATTCAGGACAGGCTTGGCCCTACAGAAACCGGTAAATTTGGTTCGCTGCAAACATTCGCGGATATTTTGAAAATGCTGCAAAAGGAACTGATTATTCCGGCTGCTGCCGATAAGCTATTATTCATGATGGCGCCCGCTATTATTTTTATTGCTGTTTACCTTGGTTTTGCTGCATTGCCTTGGGCACCCGGACTGGTACCTGCTAAATTAAATTTAGGATTATATTATATTTTCGCCATCATATCCATCGAAACACTGGGCATATTAATGGCCGGGTGGGGATCAAACAATAAATATTCCATATTGGGTGCAATGCGTTCTGCTGCACAGATAATTTCGTACGAAATACCTGCCGGTTTCGCACTAATCTCTGTTGTAATGATAGCCCAAACATTAAATCTGCAGAATATTGCCACACAACAAGGTATCTTATCTCCTGAGAAAGTAAACTTTTCAGGATTTTGGGACGTTTCTTCTATCGGCGGTATATTTGCGTGGAACGTTTTTAGGGCGCCGCATTTGCTGATTGCTTTTGTTATTTATTTTATTGCCTCGTTGGCTGAAAGTAACCGTGCGCCATTTGATATACCGGAGGCTGAATCGGAACTTGTTGCGGGGTTTCATACTGAATACACCGGGTTAAGATTTGCCTTGGTATTCTTAGCCGAATACTCTATGATGTTCCTGGTATCAATGGTTGGGGTGATCCTGTTTTTGGGGGCATGGAATACGCCGCTGCCAAATATAGGCGCTATCCAGTTAGCAAACTGGACAAGCGGTGCAGTATGGGGAATTTTATGGATAATAGCAAAGACGCTGGCCCTGGTAGGCATACAAATGTGGATCAGGTGGACATTACCCCGGTTTAGGGTAGATCAACTAATGGCCCTTTGCTGGAAAGTATTAACACCGCTTGCATTTGCCTGTATGCTGATATCAGGCATTTGGCGACTATGGTTAATGTAGAAAGGTCATTAGTCATTATGTCATTGGTCATTAAAAACCAATAATCTAATGATCAATGACATAATGACAAATGACTAATGACTAACAAGATAATAAACGGTTTTGCCACAGCATTAAAGGGATTATCGATCACCTTAAGGCATCTTTTTTCATCACATGGAAAAAGAAATATTTTGCCTGCGAGTGATGCTAATTACTTTAAACGGCTGGAAGGTACTAATACCATTCAATATCCGCATCAAAGCCTTCCGATACCTGAAGTTGGCCGTTACCAGCTTGATGTGGAAATGGATGATTGTATTGTGTGCGACCTTTGCGCCAAAGTTTGTCCGGTTGATTGTATTGATATTGAAGCCATAAAAGCAACGGAGGCTATCGGCCAAACATCCGACGGCACAACAAAAAGGTTATATGCGGCCAAATTTGATATTGATATGGCCAAATGTATGTATTGCGGCCTGTGTACCATTGTTTGTCCGACAGAATGTATTGTGATGACCAACCAGTATGACAGGAGTGTAGTTGGCCTCAACGAGCTCACTTATAAATTTTCTGATATGACACCTGAAGATGCCACTCAAAAAAGACGTGAGTTTGAACAGCAGCAGGCCGAAAGGCAGGCAGCAAAAATGGCTGCGATGCAGAAAAAGGAGGGTGGCTCATGAACTTAGCGCAGATGCTTTTTTATGTGATGAGCTTTATTGCGCTGGCTTCGGCGGTATTTGTAGCTGCTACTAAAAATTTGGTGCGTTCCATCTTTATGTTTTTTATAACCCTGTTTGCTTTGGCAGGACTATATGTATTGGCTTTAGCCGATTTTGTAGCCGTTACCCAAATTGTGATTTATGTTGGGGGTATCCTGGTGCTCATCCTGTTTGCCTTTATGCTATCAGGAAGGGAAACATTAAATGCTATGGCATTGCAACAAAAACAATTTATCAGCATTGGCAAACTGCCTGCTTTTTTATTAGCAGCCTTGTTTTTGATTGTATTGCTGAATATGATAATTAAGGTTGATGCAAATAACCTGGAATGGGTAAAAAAATCAATTGAATCGAAAAACGATATTCCTGTTAATGCCGCTATGACTGAAGATATTGGCGTTGGCCTGATGACAAGATATTTACTGCCATTTGAAGCAATCTCGATTTTATTGATGCTGGCGTTGGTTGGCGCTGCCCATTTATCAAGGAAGGGGAGAGGGGCATGATCTCATTAACCGATTTTTTGATAGTAAGCGCGGTTTTATTTTGCATTGGTTTGTATATGATCGTGTCCAAACACAACGCTATTCAAATACTGATAGGTATTGAACTAATGCTGAACGCCGCCATTTTAAACCTGGTAGCATTCGGCAAATATGACCGCTTTAACAATGGCGGACAAATGTTTGCCCTGTTTGCCATTGTGCTTGCAGCAGCTACAACAGCAGTGGCGTTGGCAATTATTTTAAATGTTTATAAGCAGTATAAAACGATTGATCCGGGAAAGATTGATAAATTGAAAGATTGAATAACAGGGAATGACCATAAACTTCGTTCCTTATAAAGATATTTTAAGCGTCATTGCGAGGTACGAAGCAATCCCCGACATGCTAAGCGGTAATGCATAGTATAGAGATTGCTTCGTACCTCGCAATGACGGTGAGATAAGAACTCAAAAAAAAATTAAATTGGAAGATTTTCTACAATCTATAGATACCTTAACCATCCATTTCACACTGGCAGCAGTGTTGATGCCACTACTTGCTTTTGTAATTAATTTTTCAATTCCTGCTAAATGGAATAAGGTTTCAGGATGGGCATCAACTATAGCAATATTAATAAGCTGTGTTTTATCTGTTTTTGTATTTGCCAAAGTATGGAACAGTAATCACATAGTCCATCAACAGCAGCTTTGGTTTACCATTGGTAATACTAAAATATATACAGGTATTTTATTAAATAACCTTTCGGTTTTAATGCTGTTGTTGGTTAGTTTAATTGCCATGCCCGTTCATATTTACTCTACCGCCTATATGAAAGGCGATGAAAATCTCAGTCGTTACTTCGCTTATCTCAGTTTTTTTTGCTTTAGTATGCTGGCTCTGGTTGTGGTGGATAATTTAATATTGTTTTATATCTTTTGGGAACTGGTTGGTTTTTCATCCTACCTGCTTATCGGTTTTTGGTTTACACGTGATAAGGCAGTGCAAGCGAATAAAAAAGCCTTCATCATGAACAGGATAGGGGATATTGGGCTTTTAACAGCAATCATTATTCTCTTTTCGCAATACCATACTTTTGATATTACCCAACTTTTTGCTGATAAAGGATTAATAGCACAATCGGTTATTAAAAATGGATTGTGGGTTGCACCGTTAGGTTCATTACCTTCTATCTGGCAATATATCGCTTGCGGCGGTATCTTTTTAGCAGTTGCAGCAAAATCAGCACAATTTCCTTTACATACTTGGCTTCCCGATGCAATGGAAGGGCCAACATCTGTATCGGCGCTTATTCACGCGGCAACAATGGTAGCTGCGGGTGTATTTTTATTAGGCAGGGTTTACCCTTTGTTTAACGGCTTAGAATTGACCATTTTAGCTATAATAGGTTGTTTCACCGCTTTTATGGCTGCAACCATCGCGCTCACGCAAAATGACCTGAAACGTATCCTCGCGTACTCTACCATATCACAGCTCGGCTTTATGATTATGGCGATGGGTATAGGCGCTTATGCGTCTTCACTGTTTCATTTGGTTACACATGCTTTTTTCAAGTGCCTGCTGTTTTTAGTGGCCGGTATTGTGATCCATCAAATGGCGCATATCAAGGATGATAACGCAATGGACATCGACCCGCAAAATATCAACAATATGGGTGGTTTGCGTAAAAAGCTGCCGTTTACATTTATTGCAACTGTGATTGGCGGATTGGCATTGATTGGCTTGCCTTTAACATCGGGTTATCTATCAAAAGACAGTATTTTGATCCAGTCGTTTGAATGGTCGGAAGGAAGGAATGGAGTTTTTAAATTAATACCCATTTTTGCATTACTTACCACATGGCTTACTGCCTTTTATGTGACCCGGTTAATCGTGAAGGTGTTTTTTGGCGAGTTAAGGATGTTACACGGTAAACCTGATATTAAACTTCATATTAAAGATGGGGGATGGCAGTATAAGTTACCTTTGGTTTTATTAGCCATAGGCTGTTTGTTTCCATTGTTTTCCGTGAACCCCTTGTTGTACGAACAGGCATGGCTGTTTAAAGGATTTGCAATCAACGGCGGGTTGGAACGCGAAGACGTATATCATACGCTCATCCCGGCTGGGGTAAATATTTTAAGCATAATTGTCATATACGTGGCTTATACAATTTACGTAAAGCGCAAGACAAATATTTTTCCTCAAGAGGGATTTTTATACCGTTTATCCTTTAAGGAATGGTACTTTGACAAAATTTATAATAAAGTTATTGTGAAACCTGTACTGACTTTAAGTACTGCCTCTTTTTGGTTTGACCGCGAAGTTATTGATGGTTTTATAAGCTTATTGGTAAAAACCGGTATAATACTATCAAAGCTAAGCGCCTGGGTAGACCACCATATTATTGATGGCTTTTTGAATTTATTAGTTGCGATAGTTGAGGCTATAAGTAATTTCGCAAGAAAATTCCAGGGCGGCAAGGTTCAGTATTATTTATTTAGTATGCTGGTGATTATATTGGCATTATTCATTTTAAAAATTGTTTTTTAGATATGAGATACGGGAAAAGGTTAAAGGCGAAAGTCGAAAGGTTAAAGTTATCTGTGAAAATCTCACATCTTGGTTCTTATTTCTTGTATCCTGACCCTAACTCATGAACATTCTAACTCTAATTATATTTACTCCCCTTCTGTTCGGATTTATCATCACGGTGCTCCCGTCTGCATGGCGAAACAGTTTTAAATATATAACCCTGCTGGCTACCTTGTTACAGTTAGGTATGAGTATATGGATATATTGCAATTTTAAAACTGGTGCCGCTTTTGGTGGAATTAACCACGAAAGCCAGTTTCAATTTATGCAAAAACTGCCCTGGATTAATCTTGACCTGGGCGCAATGGGTAAAATGCAGATTGATTATTTTGTTGGTATTGATGGCATATCGGTAACACTGCTGGTGATGACTTCATTCGTTTTAGTGATTGCCGCTTTAGCATCATGGGAAATCATCAGTAATTTAAAAGGATTTTTTGTGCTGTTTTTAATACTGGATATGGCGGTAACCGGCGTATTCTGCTCCCTGGACTTTTTCCTCTTTTATATTTTTTACGAACTAATGCTATTACCACTATATTTTTTAATAGGAATGTGGGGCGGAGCAAGGCGGGAATATGCAGCTATAAAGTTTTTTCTTTATACCTTATTTGGGTCTGTTTTTATGCTGCTGGTTATGATTGGCCTTTATTTATCGGTTAAAGACCCTGTAACAGGCAATCATACCTTTAATATGGTGCAAATGATGAACCCGGCAAACTATCAGCCGGGGTCGGTGTTTTCTGTTTTAAGCCATCAAACAATTTTTGGCTTTTCGGCCAGGGCGGTTGGCTTTGTGGTATTGTTTATAGCGTTTGCTATAAAGGTGCCTGTTGTTCCGTTACATACCTGGCTGCCTGACGCGCATGTTGAAGCGCCGACACCGGTTTCTATTATCCTTGCGGGGATATTGCTAAAAATAGGGGGGTATGGTATTATCAGAGTATGCATTAGTATTTTCCCAGATATTGCTTCGGCTGACGCCTATTGGCTGGGACTTTTAGGGGTGATATCTATTTTATATGGCGCAATGAACGCGCTCGCCCAGCATGACTTGAAACGAATGATCGCGTACTCGTCAGTATCACACATGGGATTTGTTTTATTGGGAATAGCCTCACAAACAGCCGAAGGAATTAGTGGCGCGGTTATGCAAATGGTAAGTCATGGATTTTTATCAACCATGCTGTTCTTTTTAGCGGGCGTGATTTATAACCGTGTGCATGACAGGGGCATAACTCATTTCAGGGGATTAGCATCGATTATGCCAAAGTATACCACTTTTGTGATGATTGCTTTTTTTGCATCATTAGGTCTGCCGGGGTTTTCTGCATTTATTGGCGAAGCTTTTTCATTAACCGGGGCGTTTAAATCAACAACAGTAAATTGTTTGTTGCCATACTGGATGGCAGTATGCGGGTCTGTAGGTATTTTATTAGGTGCAGCTTATTTTTTGTGGACCTTACAGCGCATGTTTTTTGGCCCGGTGAATTTGAAAGGCGGTTCTGTATGGCAAACAGCATTAACGGATTTGAATCTTCGCGAAAAAATCACCTTGTTGCCTTTGGCGCTCATGGTATTAGCTTTAGGATTAATGCCCTCGCTGGTATTTGCTAAGATCAATGATTCGGTGTTGGCTTTAATACAATTTTTGCAGGTTAAATAATAATTACAGTGAAAGACTTACGAAGTTTTTAAAACTTCGTAAGTCTCAAATTATTGGATGAATTACGAGAGGTGGAGTCATGCTTGTCGGTGCTTAAACTTTGTATAATTAAAAGGTTATATTTGTATTGAGCAACTAAATAAAGTTGAAGCCTTTTATTGCTTTTAAAAGAGATTGCATTATGAACTTAGTTATTGAAGATAATTTTATTGAATTACAAAAGAAAGCTACACATGTGCTTGTTGAACAAAAGTTAATTCTTTTTGAGCATGGACAGGTAGATACATTTTTAGATAAAATAAACGAAATCAGAGCTACTCACACTAAACTTATTCCTTATTACAAGACAGTTATTGAAATGGTGGTTTCATTTTTGGAAAAATCACAACCAATAGAAGAACTTGTTTCAGTTTCAGAATCAATAAATAATTTAGTTTTCACAACAACAAGGTTAATCCAGTCTTTTGCTGAAGGTAAATTAAAAGATTGCTTTGTCAATGAAATTAAAGAGTATAACGTTCTTTTGAATGATATAAATGAAATATTAATAGACATTCAAAACAGGATGACCTGTGATAGTGAAATGACTGACCTACTGAATAGTTTATAGTCGCCTTAATGGAGATTTTTACAACCCCCGAGTTTAACAAGCTTTTAAAAACACTCACCAAACCTAAATATTCCAAAATTTACGGCACAATTAAAAAAGAAATTGACGGTTTCTTTTCTGATTATTCTTCCTTTGACCAGGTTTGGCAAAAAAATTATATGCTTTATGAAAATGCATACATAAGAATTAATAAAGTAAGGCTTGAAAACGAACTCCAGCATTCGGGCAAATCCGGAGGTTTTAGGATGATTATAATTTGTGATAAACGGACCGGAACAATTGGATTGTTATATCTGTATCCCAAAACGGGGCCTCTGCGAATGGAATCAACAAATCTTGACTTTGCAAAGAACCTTGTAAAAAATTATTCAGAGGTAAAGGCTGCAGGGTTACTCGAAAAATATAGTTTTGAGAAAAATAACAACATTTAATAGTTCAATAACCAATGCACGATCTGCTACCATTTTTACCAGAGGCTTTAAACAATGTTTTGAGCAGCATACCTTACTTTATACCAGAAATTTACCTGGCTGTATTATTTGTGCTGGTTTTGGTAACGGACTTAATATTCGGCAGAAATTCTGAAAAGCTTTGCAGGATCATAGCCTGCGGAGGCGTTTTGTTGGTGATCCACAGGGATTACCAGCAAATGCAGTTATTATTTATAAACGGACAGGTTAACGGGCATTTTTTCTTTACAGATATGCTGCTGTTAACCCCTACATCCATAAATTTTAAGTTTATTATTGATGGGCTTGCATTTATATTGCTATTGTATTTTGAATGGGACGAAAAGTTAAATGCCCATCCCAAAGGCCTATCCGAGCTCTATACGATTACCATTGGCTCCCTTTTTGGGTTGCATTTAATGGTGATGGCGGTTAACCTGTTATCGATTTATCTGGCTATTGAAATGGTTTCTATCGCATCGTACCTTATGGTGGCCTACCGGTCCGAAAATGCTTTTAGTACCGAGGCCGGCTTAAAATATGTATTGTTTGGTGCGGCATCATCGGCAATGATGTTATATGGAATATCCCTGTTATATGGCTTTGGCGGCTCACTGAATTTATTTACAGGCAGCCTGGTCCAGGGCTTAATACATGTTAATCCTGCAGCTGTTTCTTTTGCAATGATTTTAGTATTGATTGGGATAGGGTTTAAGCTATCATTTGTACCTATCCATTTTTGGGTGCCCGACGTTTATGAAGGTGCGGCAACACCGGTAACCGCGTGGTTATCTACCTTACCCAAAATAGCAGCATTTGCGCTATTGATCAATTTTTTAACACCATTTATCTTTTTCACCAAATGGACAGCCTTTGATTTCCGGTTATTTTTATCCGTTATTGGCATAATAACTATGATAGCTGGAAATTTCGCCGCGGTACTTCAGAATAACGTAAAACGGATGCTGGCTTATTCAAGTATCGGCCATACAGGTTTTGCACTGATGGCTATAGTAACTTTTACTTCTTCCGGAATTTCGGCATTGTCTTATTACCTGGCCGTTTATGGAATTGCCAATATCGGTGCATTAGCACTCGCTACTTACTTTGCAAATGCCATCGGGGCAGAGGACATGGAAAGCTATAGAGGCCTGGGAAATAAATATCCTGTTGCTTCTGTTTGCTTTGTTATAGTGCTCATATCGTTGACCGGGTTACCTATTTCTGCCGGTTTTACGGGTAAGCTGTTTGTGTTTTCGGCAGTATATAGTGTTTACGAACAGAATCATAACATTTGGATGCTGTTATTGATAATCACTGGTGCAATCACTACAGTGGTTTCTTTATTTTATTATATAAAAATTCCCCTCAACTTATTTTTAAAAAGGACAGAATTACCTGCAAAATCTGTAATAAAATCACAAAATATTATCATTTTGTCGTGTGTAATATGCTTTTTCCTCATATTGCTGGGGATATTTCCAAATCTTCTGCTTAAATTCCTATAAAATCATTATTTAAGTCAACTTTATACACCTAATATTATGCTAAGCCTGGTTATTTTTATGACCGGGCTTTATTTTTTTTACGATACGAATACCATGTTATGACGGTTTATCCTTTTAAGTATCAATTTTTTTAAGACGCAAAATTTTATCTTAATTCGTTATAAATCATCTGCTTAGTATCTTAATAAAACCTAATTGAACGCTACTTTTTTGGTTATATTATTAAAAAAACCTCTAACAAATATTTATTTTTTATTTCATCATATTAGTTCAATCCGAATGAAATATTGCAGTTTTTGTTACGTTTGCTGTACTTAACCAAAACAATAGAACAATAAAAACATGAAAAAAATTTTGATTTTAATGACGACATTTTTATTTGCATTTAAGGCTTCACATGCACAGACAGAAAAGGGAAATCAAACCCTTGGAGTAAATTTGGGATTTAATTATGATAAAATTAATATTTTGTCAATAAATCCTTATGATAATTCCTCATCAACGCAGAACCTTACAATTAGTGGTTTTAATGCAGGACCAAATTACAGTTACTTTATTGCTGATAAATTAGATATTGGAACATCCTTAAGCTATGGCACAAATAAGCAAACTGATAACGGAATTAATACCGTTAATCCAACAAAACAAACAAGTAATAATTATGGGGCTACAATTTATTTAAGGAAATATTTTATGTTTCAAAATAAAATAGGCTTTAGAGTGGGACCTAGTTTGGATTATAGCCGGGCCAATACGAGCGTTAATAATCCAATTTCCAATGCTACTATTAACAATGGCAATACGTTAAATGAATATACTGCCAGTATAAGCCTTGGAATGGTCTATTTCCCTTCAAAAAAATTAGGCGTTTCGGCAACAATTGCTAATTTGTCTTATAACCATACAAATATTAATTATCTTAATTACGGCCATCAGAATCAAGATTCCCTAAATTTTAGGTTTATTAATGATGGGTTGTCATTATCGATCTTTTATGTATTTGGAAGTTAGTAAATTTTGATCCGCATTTAATTTAACAGGCTGACAAACAATCAGCCTGTTAAATATTATTTAGAAATTCATCTTTTTTCAAAACGGCCTGTTTTCTTGTTTAAAGCTATTTTGTAAAGTATTAATTCTATACCATCGCCTATATCACTTTCATTTTCTGTAATTCCATGTGAAGGGTGGCCGGTTTCACTTGTAATTAGCGGGATAATTTTATTTATTAGTTTTTTCATAACCTGCTCTTTTTCATGTAAGTCTATTATTTCTTCAAACTTTCCCCATGCAATTACACTTTGCCAGTTAACCACGTTTTGTATCGCATCTACCTGGAAACATATTTCCGGATTTTTTCGCATCATATCAATCTTCTGGCCTTTTGCAGAGTGTCCATAAACGAAGGTGCCATCATAAACATAATTAATTGGAACTATATAAGTAATACCGTCCGAATGGCAGCCTATACGGCCAATTGCCTGGCTTTTAAGCAGGTCTTCTACCTGGTCTGTGCTTAGTTCACCTAACATATAATTATAATTTTAGAATCCAGTTTTAAAGAATTGTTTTAAAAAAATTAGTCGACCCAAAACATTTCCTCAATTTCGTAAACAATCTCAGGTGGTAAGTCGTTATTGATTACGTGAACGCTTACCAAACCGGTACCTTTAATAATTACACAATCCATTATTTTTAAATTAGCTTCAGCAAAATAGTCTTTATATTTTTTTTCTATAGCCTTTAAACGGGCGATAGCAAATTCCTGACTTTTCATTTCCAATAAATTAAATATTATGTATATAATGGCTGGAAATATTTTTGCCATTCCGATTAAATTCGGATTCAGTTAGGATTTATTATTATATATAAAGCTAATTAATTATTTATTATAAATAGAAATGATTTATATAACTTTTTATAGCTGCCTCAAGGGTTTATAAGTCGATGCAGGTTCAAAACAATATTTAAACAAAAAATGCGCTCCGTCTTTCAACCCGGAACGCATAAACCAACTATTACATCCCAAAACCCCCTGCCGTAAACTACCGGCAGGTGATCTTAAAAATATTTTACGTATGGCTTAACGCAAAAGCATTAACATCATACGCATCATAATTGTAGTCTCTGTTTGTAGCTGTGTCATGATAATCAAAGGCATATAACCTGTTCGAGCCATCAGTAGCAAGAGCAGCTACATGCAGGTTTTCAGAAAACGCCGCCTGACCCGGACAACCATTCAATAGGCTATTTACAGTAAATTCAGCGTTAAATAGCCCGCCTGCCAGGGTAAAGCCACCAACGCTTGATACTACATACCCACTGGGATTAATTCCAGTTGGCTGTGTGCCATTACCTTTTACAATGCCAAAACTAAATGTGGCAAAGTTGCGTGGTTGTGATGCCTCAAAGCTAATATCTACATGCTGGCCAGTATTATCATATTTAATGAAGCCGCATGGTCCTGATAGGGCGCCTGTTTCCTGTAACTTCGCGTCATGTATTTTACCTACGCAACGTGCATTGTCAATACGAACATTAAAGCTCAAACTATTTGCAGGGAAAAGCGGGCTTTGTGGTAACAGGTAATTATTTGGCGCATCCTGGCTGTTCAGAATGTTGTTAGCTTCTGAAACCTGGAATGTAGGCCTGGCTACCGGTACAACGTGAAAATGTCCGCCTGCATCCTGCCTGAGCAACTCCAAATCAAAACGGTATAGCCCATCGGTTAATGCATGACTGTCGATATAAGCACTGTCAAAAAATATATCCTCCCAGGTTGGGCTTAATAAATGATCCGGCGGTGGAATGAGCGTTTCTAAAGCGATATTTTGATGAGGAATATGGTAAGCAATATCTGGTGCTGTACCCACTGCGCCCAATGTGGCCAAACGTGTTTCGTAATGTGTTGCCGACAGTTTTACTAAATATGGGCGTGTAACAGCACCCGGTATAATAGTAGTAACCTGGAATCCGGATGGGATTGGGTTAAGATTTGCATCTGCAATATTTGTATGCTTCCAGCGATAATGTGTTACCCCGGCATTAAAAATATCAGCACCGCAAAATAATTTAAAATCAAGGCCGCTCCCAAACGGACTTATTGGTGTTCCCAGAATATCAGAACAACCAACATTGGACATATTTACGCCCTGTATAATCACTGTGTTAGCAATATTTTGCTCAATGTGTAATGCTGATGCGCCCCAGCCTATAGAACGGAACCATACTGCATCGGCAGGGCCTGGGATACCACAATTACATGGCTGTAAGCGCCAGTCGGTTAGTGTAATATTTATATCTGTATTGCAATTATAGTTCCACCAGGTGTTGCAAGGTACTGGCGGGTTATAAACGGTAACCCATTGTCCGTTTATATTTGCTTCAATCCAAATATATATATTCAAAGGGCCGTCCTCACTG
Source organism: Mucilaginibacter sp. (assembly GCA_028288305.1). Lineage (GTDB taxonomy): Bacteria > Bacteroidota > Bacteroidia > Sphingobacteriales > Sphingobacteriaceae > Mucilaginibacter. The sequence continues at coordinate 22,236 of JAQBOA010000052.1, read as the reverse complement.
TAAGTATTTTCCCACATTTCAAAATGCCCGTTGCAGTCGGTAGTAACTATTGTTTGCTCATCATAGATGTAAATGTAGGGCCAGTATATAGGCCAGTAGCAAAAGTATGGGTACAGCAGGTGATGATAGTCGATCATGGTTTGACGTATCAAATCAACCGAGCCCGACATCAAATTAGTTACAACATTCTCCGGTAATTTAACCAATGGCGATTTTGCCGCGGTTTGCAAAGAATTTCCTTGGGTTAATGAACGCAAGGGCAAATTAATTTTTGTACGACTTACGGGCCCAATAGGATTAGGCGGTGAATTCACAATTTTTTGTGCTATTTCCTGTATTATCCAATCTGGTATCCTGCGATAATAAATTGGTATATAAGGCCATATTAATTCGGTTTCCACCTCGCAAATATGTACGCGCAAATCACAAAGCGGGAGGTTTTTTGATTGGCCATCAATTATAAAATTTTTATTAACATGCCCCGTGATAAGGCAATTAAAAAACGGAAATGGATCAATAATTACTGAAGGAAGGCGGTAGATAACAAGATTATTCCCGTCAAAGTTTTTTACCGCTTCATAGGCGTTCATTTTTAAAAGGGTACGTTCGTTTTTTTTACTGCCCTTTATTCCCTCCGGAAGCGACTGGGCAACATACACTTTGCTTTTGCCTTCGAGTGATGCCCGTGACGTGGTAAGAACAGCGTCATTGCCTTTAAAATGTGCTGTTTCAACAATTTTACCCCCTTCATTTACAACGTAAACATTGAGGCCGCCGGTATTTTCAATACCTGCGTTTTTGGATAGCTTTACAACTACCTCATTTGGTTTTTCGTTTTTCATTTTTATTAAGATTTAAAAATTGGCGGTTGGCAGAATAGATATTATATGTAAACTTAGACCTATAATTAGCAGCAAACAAACGTATCGGTACGTAAGTATCTGCGTATTAATACTATAATATGGTGCGTATAAATGGAAGAAAAGGGAGTGCGGCTTAATGTATTACTGATAACGATTCGTTTTCCTACCGGTATCTTTCTTTGACATGATCAAGTTATAGATTATAACTACTTTAGCATAATCATTCAAATTTACAACTAATTATTAAAACCTTATCTATAAGGATATGATCAAAAAAGCGATTGTTCTTTTACCGTTGTTTTTCGTGTTTACAACAAATAGTTTGTTTTCCCAGCAAAGTGAAACTTTAATATATCACCCTATCCAAACAGATAAGGGAGGCAATATTATTCCCTGGTATAATGCTGACCCTGCCATAGCTTACGATCATAATTTACATACCATCTGGGATTTTTGGTTTAACATGCGCAGGGACCCTAATGGACTGCCGTATTATATGAACCACCAGGTATGGAACAAAAACATGGATGACCCACGCGGTATTGGCGGCGATCAGTTTATGATGGCTATTTCCTCATGGCGGTTATTTTATGCCTACACCGGAGATGAAAATGTGAAATCGAATATATATTTCCTCGCTGATTATTACTTAACACATGGCTTATCGCCCGCAAATTGTAAATGGCCAGATATTCCATTCCCCTACAATACGCTGATTTATTCGGGGATATATGACGGTGATATGCGTAGCGGCAAAGGCGTTACACAGCCTGACAAAGCAGGTTCTTTCGGCCTGGAACTGGTACATGCCTATAAAATAAAAAATGATCCTCTTTTCCTTGATCCTGCAGTGAAAATAGCCAATACGCTTGCTGCAAATGTAAAAACAGGGACTGCAGAACATTCTCCCCTGCCGTTTAAAGTGAACGTGTTTACCGGTAAAACGGCTTTACTCCAGGACGACGGGATTACGAAATCTGTCGATACAGCCTGCTATACCAGTAACCTTACACCGACGCTGCAATTATTTTTTGATTTAATACAGTTAAACAAAGGTAATGTAGTTGCCTATAAAATTGCCGCTAATAAAATAGTAACCTGGCTAAAAAAATATCCTATAAAAAATAACAAATGGGGTCCATTTTTTGAAGATGTAGGAGAGTGGAGCCAAACACAGATAAATGCCATGACCTGCGCCCGATATATGATGGAACATCCGCAGTATTTCCCCGAATGGAAAACACAGGTAAAAAGTATTATCAACTGGGTGCATACCAATTTTGACAATGATAAATGGAAAAAATATGGTGTGATAGTTACCAACGAGCAGTCGGTTTACCCGGTTCCAGGAAATAGCCATAGTGCAAGGCAGGCGACAGATGAGTTATTATACGGGTATTTAACTGGCGATACGTCTTATTATACCAATGCTATACACGAACTGAACTGGGCCACTTACGCGGTTGATTTTGACGGCAAAAATTGTTTCCCTACGGATGAGCCCTGGCTTACGGATGGCTATGGTGATTATGTAAGACATTATTTGCGGGCGATGGCAACCTATCCGGTACTGGCGCCTGTTGAGGATCATATCCTTTCAACCACCTCTGTTATCCAGCAGGCAGATTATAAAGGTCATTTTCATAAATATCTGAGCGTTGATTTTGACAAAACCGATACCAACAAAGTGCGTGTATATTACCGCACCTTTGATAATGATGGCACAGAAGAGATAAAACTAAAAGCAAAGCCATCAGTAGTGCTGCTGAATTATAATCCATTAAAAGAAACTGCTACGGGTGAAGGTTATACCTGGAGTGCACTTGAAAAAGGCGGAGGTGTTTTATGGGTGAGGAGAATGAATGGGAATAGGGTGATTATAGTGGAGTAAGGAAACAACCGCAAATAAAAAAGATAGATTACAATTTGGATACACATTAAAAATATAATTATGGAAAGAGCAGCAAGTACAAATATTCATCCCGGTATGATTTTAAAAGAGGATGTGATTGATGCAAATGGCTTAAGCATTGGAAAAGCAGCAGAATTATTAGATGTATCAAGACTTACATTATCAAAGATCGCTAATGGCAAAGGCGCTATTACGCCTAATATAGCATTAAGAATTGAAGAGGCTTTTGGGGGTAACGCAGATTTTTGGTTAAGGATGCAAAGAGGCTATGACTTAATCGAGGAAAAAATAAAGTTTCAAAAGAACCCTCCAAATATTAAGCGGTTTGCATTGCACTAGTGAATCTACGCCCATTTAGGGTTTACCAACATTTATCATGTGCTATTGTAAGCAACATGAAGTACAGCGGCAAGCTATAGAGATTGTCGCGATAACGTCAGGACAAGGGAACGAGTATTTTTCTATATAGCACAAAATCGATATATTTGCATTAATGAATAGGATATTGAGTTTAAAAGAGATAGAAAAAATATCAAAAGCGCTGGGTGATCCCTATCGTTTAAAAATAATGGATCTGATAAATAAACAAAAGGATTGGATGCAGTGCGGATGTATAGTAAGTAACTTTGAGCTGGCACAGTCTACCGTTTCTCACCATGTGAACCAATTGGTTGATGCCGATTTGCTTATTGCTGATAAAGATGGGCGTAACGTTAAATACCACGTGAATAAGGAAGTGTTTAGCGCCTATATTTCATACTTGAGTCATTTTAATAAAGATTAAAAAAAAAATACATTAATTTATCGATATTCTTCGATGTTTCGATAGTTTTTTTATCTATAATTGCACAAAATATTCAATATTTGTTTGCAACAATAAATCGAATTATTTATATGTATCGATTTAATTATTAATCAATTTAAAATGAAAAAATTACAAAACAAAGTAGCAGTAGTTACAGGTGGTAACAGCGGTATCGGATTAGCCACAGCAAAGTTATATGCTGGGCAGGGCGCTAAAGTGGCCATAACCGGCCGTAACCAGGCAACATTAGATAGTGCAGTTGCTGAAATTGGGAATGACGCAATAGGCTTAGTAAGTGATGTTTCTGATTTGAAAAATATTACAGGTGTATATCAGAAAGTAACCGAAACATTTGGAAAAATAGATGTGCTGGTAGTAAACGCAGGAGTTTTTACAGCAGCACCATTAGCCGATTATACCGAAGAAATGTTTGATCAAACCAGCGACATTAATTTTAAAGGGGCTTTCTTTTCTGTACAAAAGGCATTACCTTATTTAAATAATGGCGCGTCAATTATTCTTACCTCTTCAGGTGTCAGTACAAAGGGAATGGCAACAGCATCGGCTTATGCTGCTACAAAAGCAGCTGTCCGTTCATTGGCCAGAGGCTTTTCAGCAGAATTATTAGACAGGCAAATCCGGGTAAATGTGCTTTCTCCTGGTCCGGTTGAAACACCGATATTTGGTCGTAATGGCTCGACACAGGAGCAGATAGATGGCATGAAAGTTTATATGGCAGATATTACTCCTATAAAACGGCTTGGAACATCTGAAGAAATAGCTGAAGGTTTCCTTTACCTTGCTTCTGATGATTCGAAATTTATGATAGGGGGCGATCTGGTACTCGACGGAGGCTACTCAATGATTTAATTCGGTTGCATTTATTAAATAAACAGGCTGGAATATATAATTTCAGCCTGTTATAATCTTTAAACTAAAAACAATTATGAACCATCAAACTATAAATGATCCCGCTGTATTATTAACCGAACAAGTTATTAAACAGGTAATTAATGCGTGGATATCGCAAAATAAAGCAGTAACAACCTTTTTTAATAAATATGAGGATGATATTTACCTGCAAGAGGTAGCTCCAGGGCGTAACAGGGCCATATATATCCTGGGTCATCTCATTTCAGCGAGTGACGGTATGCTGCCATTGTTCGGTATTGGCGAAAGATTATTCCCTCAATTGGAAGAATTGTTCAGTAAAAATCCCGACAAGTTTTTTGCGGAGATTCCATTCCTCGAAGATTTAAAAGAAAATTGGGAAACAATAAACATCGCGCTTACAGCCCACTTTAATAAAATGCATCCGGATGAATGGCTGGGAAGACATACAAAAGTTTCAGAAGAAGACTTTGCAATTGACCCAATGCGTAACAAATTAAATGTACTGATTAGCCGGACTAATCATCTAAGCTATCACATAGGACAATTGAACTTTTTAACTGAAAGAGAATAATTGCTTTTAATAAAAAAAATGCGTTCCGTATCTCACCCCGGAACGCATAACAATAGCTCACTAAACTATTGAACCAACTAAACCTCAGATCTCCTGTTAAAGACCTAAGCTCTTTATACCATTTGAGATCTCCTTGAAAATTCAGTGCCAACAACGTAATTAATTGATTTTAAGTAATTTAATGTATTTTTTTAGTTTGCATATGTATCAGAACCGAACAATAGGTGTTCGGCTTTAAGCAAAAAATACAGGATGGTTTAAGTTTTGTGGCTTAGCCTCACCTAAATCCTCTCCAAAGGAGAGGACTTTGAATAGCAAGGCGGCTAATTTTGTATCTTTTAAGCTCCCTCTCCATTGGAGAGGGCTGGGGTGATGCGAATACAGGCTTATACTGAACCCCCTAATAAAATATTGTCTTTTTAATTTCCGATTGGTTAAGTTTCTTTATATAATAATAAATTATACAATGTGTATTTTTGTTAATTATAATTAAATAAGTATGAGTTGGGATTGGTCAATAATTATAAATATAGTATTAGGCTTAGGAATAATTATCCAGGGAATCAGCAAGATTTTAAGTGATACAAAAATAAAAGAGGCAAAGGATGAGATCATTAAAACCAAAGAGGCTCAAATAATCCATTTAAGGGAATTATTGGAGGCTGAAAAGGAAAAAAATGATGTTGTAGTAACCGAGATGTTTAAAAAAAGAACAGAGAACTTAAAAATAATATTAACCGAAAAAGAGGAAGAAATAAGCGCTATAAACAACAGCCTAAGTGAAAAAGCAATTGAATTAGAAAACGCCCGCATGAATTCAATAAATTCAGAAATGTTAGAGGCTGAATTGTTAAAAATAAGGTTAGATAAAGAACAATTGGAAAACGACAAGTTGATGTTATTGGGTTTTATAAACGAAGTGCCGATGATAAATGGTAATTATTTAACAAAAGATTTTTTCTCCGGCAGTTTACTTAATTTCAGTTATGAATCATACTTAAAATCTATTAAGAATCGATTGGCGGGCAAAAGTGGAAATCTATAGTTATAGGGTGAGTTTATAGTTGATGTTCTTTTTCCCTCAATCTAAGTGTGGACTTATGAATAAAAAAAATGTCATTTCGAACGAGGAACGAGTGAGAAACCTTGTAAAATTTGCAAGGCGGACTATATAAGTCTTATAAGTTTTCTTTCTATCGTTCGAAATGACATCGATTTTATATTGACTTTATTCCTTCACCTCTTTCAAATAAGCAATAGTAACCGGAATCTGCGTAGCATGATCAGGGCTTTCGTCTTCAATAAAATAATGCTTTATGCCAACTGCTTTTGCTGCTTTTAGTACTTCTGGATAATTGATCTGGCCTGTACTTACGGCTACGTCGTTATGGGTATCTGTTCCGCCGGTAAGATCGTTGGCAATGCCCTTACGGATATCTTTAAGGTGCGCCAGTTTCCAGCGGCCTTTGTATTTATAAAGCAATTTGGCCGGATCAGCTCCTCCGTGAAACGTCCACATAATATCCATTTCAAAGGATATATATTTGGGATCGGTGTTTTGAGCGATATAATCGAATAAAGTACCATCGCCGTAAGGGCCAAACTCATAACCATGATCGTGGTAGCAAAGCGTTAAGCCATTTTCTTTTAAAACTTTACCAACCCGGTTAAAATCCTCAACAGCTTTTTTAGCATCATCAATAATAAAAGTTTTACCATGTGGTATCCATGCCACCATTACATATTTAGCACCGAAAAATTTGGCCTGCTTTATAACCGATTCCGGATCTTTAGTAATCAACCCATAATCTGCGCCGATGGAAGGCATGGTGATATTGCGCTCATCCAGCATTTTTTTAAATTCATCAGGGCTTATGTTTTTAGGATTCGGGCCTTCTACTTCAGTTATTCCTAAAGATTTAATGGTATCCAGCACGGCTGCAACACCATTGGCATAACTATTACGATATGTGTACATTTGTACGCCTATTGCATTAGTAAACAATGTTTTACTTTTTTGAGCCAGACAGTTTGCCTGCCATAACGTAAATAATAAACACAAGCCGGTTGATAATTTTTTCATGTTTGAAGATTTGTTGATTATTGATTAGGTGAATAACTGGTTTGTAAAATTAACAATTAACAGTATTGGTTGATTAAGTGAGTAGTTGATTAGGTGAATAATTGACCCACCGTACAACAATAAAACAGTACGCAATGTAACAATTCACCATTCTCATCTAACCACCCACCAATTTGATATTAATGCAATTTAATGACATTGTTAATTTAAAGATTTAGCTTTATTATTATACCTTTGCGGGCTCATTACCAATCATGAGTGATCAGATTAAACATGAATGCGGAGTTGCATTTATCCGCCTTTTAAAGCCGTTATCCTTTTACCATCAAAAATACGGAACCGCCTTATATGGCATAAACAAACTTTACCTTTTAATGGAAAAACAGCATAACCGGGGTCAGGATGGCGCTGGTGTGGCTACCATTAAACTGGATATTGAGCCAGGTAAACGGTACATAAGCAGGCACCGTTCCATGGCTTCGAACGCTGTTGCGGATATTTTTGAATACATACAAAAGAAATTTGTTGATATACAAAAGAACACGCCCGAAAAAATGGCTGATGCCGATTGGCTTAAGGAAAATGTAAGCTTTGCCGGGGAAGTATTATTAGGTCACCTGCGCTATGGCACACATGGAAAAAATAGCATTGAAAATTGCCACCCGTTTTTGAGGCAGAACAATTGGATGACCCGTAACCTGGTTATTGCAGGTAATTTTAACATGACCAATGTTGATGAATTATTGCAGCAACTTTATGACCTGGGACAGCATCCGAAGGAAAAAGCAGATACTGTAACTGTGCTGGAAAAGATTGGGCATTTTATAGATACCGAAAACCAGGGCTTGTTTGACCAATATAAAAGAGAAGGGCTGGATGATAATATTGAGATCAGTAAACTGATTGCCAATGATATGGATGTGGCTAAGATATTGCGTAAATCGGCAAAAAATTGGGATGGAGGTTATACCATTGCCGGAATATTAGGACATGGTGATGCTTTTGTAATGCGCGATCCGGTTGGTATAAGGCCTGCCTATTATTATTATAATGACGAAATAGTGGTGGCTGCTTCCGAGCGCCCGGCTATACAAACTGCATTTAATATTCCGATAGAAGACATTAAGGAAATTAAACCTGGCCATGCCCTGATTGTTAAAAAGAATGGCAAGATAAGCGAGGATATGTTTAGCGAGCCACAGGAAAAAAAGGCCTGTTCTTTTGAACGTATTTATTTTTCGCGGGGAAGCGATGCTTCTATATACAAAGAACGTAAACAATTAGGCAGGTTGCTTTGTCCGCAGATATTAGAAAGCGTTGATAACAATATTAAAAACACGGTTTTTTCATACATTCCAAACACAGCTGAAGTAGCTTTTTATGGCATGGTTGAGGGAATTCATAAGTATATAAAAAAATACCAGCGTGACAAATTACTAAACCGTGAGGATAAGATAAGTGAAAAGGAACTGACAGAAGTGCTTTCTATGGCACCGAGGGTTGAAAAAATTGCAATTAAAGACGTCAAGCTGCGCACTTTTATAACTCAGGATGCCGACCGCAGTGAAATGGTTGCCCATGTTTATGATACTACTTACGGCCTAATAAAAAAGGGCGCTGATACCTTAGTAGTACTTGACGACTCGATAGTAAGGGGAACTACCCTTAAACAAAGTATCCTGAAAATACTGGACCGGCTGGGTCCTAAAAAAATTGTAGTTGTATCGTCAGCTCCGCAGATCCGTTACCCGGATTGTTATGGCATTGATATGTCGCGCATGGGTGAGTTTGTAGCTTTTGAAGCTGCAATAAGTTTGCTGAAGGATGCCGGCAAGGAAGATGTTATTCTGAAAGTTTACCAGCAATGTAAAGACAGCGCCTCACTGCCCAAAGAAAGCGTTACCAATTATGTTAAGGCGATATATGAGCAATTTACTGATCAGGAAATATCGGACCGTATAGCCAAGATCATTACACCGCCAACTATAAATTGCAAAGTGGAAGTGATTTATCAAACGCTTGATAATCTGCACAAGGCTTGTCCCGGCCATACCGGCGATTGGTATTTTTCTGGCAATTACCCAACACCAGGTGGTAATAAAGTAGTAAACCGCGCCTTTGTAAACTGGATGGAAGGAAAAAATCAGAGAGGGTATATGTAGGTTGATAGTTCGTGGTTCATGGCAGGACAATTAATCTTAAAATTTCAACATTCTACTATGAACTATAAACCATCAACAATGAACAATCTACGCTCCCGCTGGTGGTGAAAAAATAAAATGAGTTACCAGTTTATCCAGCAATACAAGTGAAGCAATGATAAGCGCTATACCGGCTACCTCATTAAGGCGGTGTATGAATTTTACAGATATTTTATCCCGCAATTTATTGGCATAAAAGGCTTTGGTAGTATCAAGTCCAAATTGTACTATGAGGATGGTCAAAAACATAATGGCTATTTTCAGTGACCTGTTATGAACCCCGGCATGATAAACTGTACTTGCCGCTCCAATCACTACTGTCCAATGGAAGAGGATTGTAGGATTGAAAATACACATTACAAAGCCCTTTAAAAAATAGCCTGCCCGGTGCATTTTAGTCGGCACGGTGTTATCATAATTAATTTTTGCTTTTTTAAACAGGTAATAAATACCTATTGTAAACAAAACGCAACTGCCAATTATGCCGGCTAAGGTTTTGTCGTGGGCGGTTATATCAAAGTACTGAGAGCCAAATAAAATGGCGCCAACAAAAACCATATCACTGGTAACTACTCCCAAAGCCAAAGCAGCACCTGCGTGAAAGCCTTTTTCTATGCTTGTTTTTATTAAGGCGAAAAATATGGGGCCGGTCAAAAACGTGAGTACTAATCCAAACCCAATACCTGAAATAACAGCTTCTATCATTAATTTAGATTATATGCTCCATTTTAATCGCGAATATGCAATATTATATATTAAACAACCAAACTTAAAATTGTGATTAAATAATTAAAAAATATAGTAGAATTATAAAATTTGTCTAAGTTTAGTTTTTCAAACTAACCTGATTTTTTAATCTAATTTAAAAATGGAACAAAACAAGTCAAAAAGTTATGGCTCAGCGTTGTACACGATCATAACCGTATTTTTCTTCTGGGGCTTTTTAGCCGCCTCTAATGGTATTTTTATACCTTTTTGTAAAGCACACTTTAATTTAACCCAGTTCGAATCGCAATTAATTGATTTTACCTTTTACGGGGGGTATTTCATTGGTTCACTTGGTTTGTATTTTGCATCACAGATAACAAGAGTTGATATCCTGAATAAATTAGGTTATAAAAACGGTATTATTTATGGCTTGGTTCTATCAGCAATAGGAGCTCTTTTAATGGTTCCGGCGGTTAATTCAGGCTCATTCGGATTTATTTTGGGCGCTTTCTTTGTAATCGCTTTAGGGTTCTCGCTACAGCAAACAGCCGCCAATCCATTTGTTATTGCCCTGGGAACACCAGAAACAGGTACAAACCGCTTAAACCTTGCGGGCGGAGTAAACAATTTCGGTACTTTATTGGGGCCGGTTATAGTTAGTATTGTTTTGTTTGGCAGTGCCAGCAAATTAATCCCTGCTGCCGATGTTAAGATAACAGCTATAAACAATTTATATTTTATCCTGGCAGGCCTTTATATTGCTGTCGCTATTTTCTTTTGGGTATCAAAGCTGCCTAAAGTAACCAGCGATGAAAAGATTGAAGCAAGTCACAAAACGAATTTCCCTCTATTTATCATATTTATTGCCTTTTGTTTAGTGATGGCTGCAAGCCCTTTAAGTGATTTTACCGGTATTTCTAAAGCCTTATTTGTATATGCAGCTTTAGCTATTATTTTAATAACACTTATCGTATCATTATCGCTTGCAGGAAAAAGTAAAGATGGCTGGGGAGCTATGCAATACCCGCAATTAATTTATGGTATGATAGCCATATTTACTTATGTTGGTGTTGAAGTTACTATTCAAAGTAACATGGGTGCATTACTTAAAACCCCGGAGTTTGGAAACTTTACAGCAGCAGGGATAGCACCGTATATTTCATTATATTGGGGAAGCTTAATGATTGGCCGCTGGACCGGAGCAATTGCAGTTTTTGACCTCTCTAAAATAACCAAAAACATTCTTACAGTAGTTGTCCCTTTCTTCGCATTCGGCGTGGTGTTGCTTGTTAATTATTTAAGCGGCGCCAATATCAGCAATTTGTATATCTATGGGCTTTGCGTTGCAATTTTAGTGATAGGCTTTTATGTTGGTCAGCAAAAGCCTGTTCGCACTTTAACCATTTTTGGTTTATTAGGTGCAATGGCCATGGTGATAGGCTTGCTAACCACCGGGAGTGTAGGCCAGTTCGCCTTTATCAGCGGTGGTTTATGCTGTTCAATCATGTGGCCTTCAATTTTCGCTTTAGCTGTTGCAGGTTTAGGAAAATACACCCCTCAGGGTTCGGCCTTCTTAATCATGATGATATTGGGTGGTTCTATAATCCCTCCTGTACAAGGTATATTGGCTGATACCAGTCAACATGCTTTTCCAGGGATTAGCGGGATACACCTTTCCTACATCGTACCGGTATTCGGCTTTTTATACCTTGCATTTTTTGCATGGAAAGCTGGTTCTGTATTACGGAAACAAGGTATTGATATTGACCATGTGGAAGCTTCTGGGGGACACTGATTTTAGTCATTGGTCATTGGGTCATTAGTCATTGGAATATTCAATAATGACCAATGACCTAATGACCAATGACCAATGACATTTTATGAAATTATCATTCGATCATATTTTTATGAACCTGGCAACCGACCTGGCTAAACGCTCACATTGCGTTAAGGCCCAGGTCGGTGCCGTTTTAACAAAGGATACCCGTATCATTTCCATAGGCTATAATGGCCCTCCGGCAGGTACACATAACTGTGATGAGGAATGGCCTGAGACCGGCTGTCCCCGCGATTCAAAGGGAAGCTGCTCACTTGCATTACATGCCGAAGAGAATGCCATTCTATATGCTGTAAAAAATGGAGCTAACCTGGAAGGGGCAACCCTGTACACCACTTTATCGCCCTGTTTGCCTTGTTCACGGCTAATTTTTTCGGCAGGTATAAAAAAAGTATTTTTTGACAAGTCTTATGCCGCTTATAAGGGAATATCCAGCGATGAGGGCGTTGATTTTTTAAACCGTTTTGGCGTAAAAGCTGTGAAGTTTGAGGGGGAATGATTGCACTCGCTTTTGTCTGAATCAGGATTGACAGGATTTAAGGATGAACAGGATTCAATCTGCTAGTAAAAAAATCCTAAATCGCATATCAATCAGCTGGCAGGCGGATAAAATAAAAAATCGTAAATGGTAATTCGTAAATCTTAGATCAAGAAAGAAATGGTTCCACTTTGCTCAATGCAAACAATAATTGTTCGTCGGGGGTAAGATCTGTGTTATCCAATATAATAGCATCTTCAGCACGCCTTAGTGGACTTTCGGCACGTGTTGTGTCCTGATAATCACGATGGGCGAGGTTTTCGAAAACTTCTTCCAGGGTGATTCCCGGGTTTGCAGGCAGAAGCTCTTTATAGCGTCTTTCTGCACGTACTTTTGGATCGGCAGTCATAAAAATTTTCACTGTTGCTGTTGGAAATACGGTTGTACCAATATCCCGGCCATCCATAACAATGTTTTTTATCTTGCCCATGCGCTGCTGCTGTTTTACCATTTCCATACGTACTTCGTGTATAGCTGCAACTGAACTAACTCTTTCCGATACCGGCATTTGCCTTATCTCACTGGATACATCTTCATCATTTAAAGTGATATGCGTTTTATAATCACGCGAATGAAAGTTTAAATGGATGTTTTTTAAAGCCTCAACTACCTCGTTGTGATCATTAAGATTGATGTTATTACGCAAAAAGTATAATGCAACCGCCCGGTACATCGCACCACTATCTACATAAATAAAATGAAGCTCTTTAGCTAAAGCCTTAGCAAGCGTACTTTTTCCGCATGACGAATACCCATCAATGGCAATTATAATTTGATTACTCATTGGCGACTAAAATACAAATTTTAGTGAGTAGTTGATTAAGTGAGTAGTTGATTAAGTTGTTTTAGAATTTAACAACCACTCACTTAATCAACCATTCAACTTAATCAACTACCTTTGACCATGAACTTTAATAAGGCTGATCTGCAAAAAGAAACTTTTTATAAAGCATCAAGGAGCGGGGGCAAAGGCGGCCAAAATGTAAACAAGGTATCCAGCAAAGTAGAACTCTTATTTTCAATAAATAATTCAATATTACTTAACGATGAAGAAAAAGAACTATTAAATGAGAAGTTGCAAACACGTTTTAACAAAGACGGCTTTGTGCAGATAATTTGTGATGAAGAACGCAGTCAGTATTTAAATAAAGAAAAAGCGCTCGAAAGGCTATTTTTGTTATTAACGAAAGCCCTTCATAAATCCAAAATACGAAAAGTAACCAAAGTAAGTAAAGCCGCTAAAGCTGCAAGGCTTGAAAAAAAACGGCTGAATGCTGTTAAAAAGGAAAACAGGAAGAGGAATTTTGAGGAGTAGAGAGTGGAGATTAGAGATAAGAGTTTAGAGGTTAGTTTTGAAAGTCAGCAATGCAACTAATCTCTAAACTCCAGCCTCTGATCTCTATCTAAACCTATACAACCCCGTTACTGTACCCCATTGATGGGTCTGAACCATTTGTTTGTCATCCAGGGTATGGAATATAGCCGCAATATCAAAAACAAAACGAGCTGTGCTAAAGGCAACTCCTACTTGCTGGCTGAAAATAAAGGGTTCCTTATTCCTGGTTATTTCGAGGCCGCTATGGTTATCAAACAAACCGCCCTGTATTGTGGCATCATAAGCTACATAGTTAACCTGTGGTTTGTAATAAAAAAACAGTTCGTGCTTATGAAGAGGGTTAGTAACATCATTTGCAATTGTTGTACTTTGTGTGCTTACCGAATTAAAAAGCTGGTTAAATGAACCTAACCTAACCATAGGGCCAGCCCCTTCCCCTGTAAAGCCATTGCCTAAGTTTGCATAGCTTGCCAATGAAAGATCAATCCATGAACCTCTTATTATGAACCTGTTATATTCTGCTGACAGATTGAGCTCAAATTCGTTATTTATTTGATATTGCCAGCCGCTGGGATGGTAAAAGCCAAAATTATCATGAACATAGTTCTGTATTTGTCTACCAAAAGCGTCAGGCCCGATAACACCTATCTGGGCGCCAATTTTTAAATTGCTTTCGTTTTTATATAGAAAGTTTAAAGTAGAACCTATATATAAGTAAGCAGCAAAAGGGCGGTCGATAAGCCTGGGTTGATCTGCACCGTTATAATATATACTTCCGCTTTGAGGATTAAATATTTTTTGCCCCATTTCAAATCCTAACACTTTATTACGCAACCTGGCGCTATCACTGGCTTTAACCTTTAAAGCATGCCTGAAATATAAAAAAATACCGTCTGTGTAATACCTGTCAGAGCCCTGCAAAAGATAGGAATCGTTATCTGTTTCAACGCCAATTTCATTTCTATGTGATTGTGCGAATATGCTTGTCGTACTGAACAGGCAAATCAGGAATGTAATTAGTTTAAATCTCATCAGGTTTATGATATAAATACGAAAATAACAAAAGCCCCGGTAAAACGGAGCTTTACATTTCATAATATATCATTTTGCTAAAAAGTATAACCTATACTAAGGCCGCCACCGTAAATAAGGCCCTGGTCATAAAGAATCGGGACAAAATTTATGCGAAAATTTATTCCTCCTTCTTCCTGTTGGTAACGGTACCCAATTGTGCCTGTGCCAATAAACCCGGTTACGTTATCAAATTGAAAAACGGTGCCATTTGTACTTCCTCTTGAATATAAAAACGTTGTTCCAACGCCTATTTCTAAAAAGCTACTGGTTTTGCCGTATAAATAGTTTATTTGAAATGGAATTGTAAATACAGAATTGGCACCCGTGTTATAATATCCTGTTCCAATTCTAAATCCAAATTTATCTCTACCACTACCAAAACGCGTATCATAATTAGCAGTGATGGCAAGGCCTGGTCCGCCTAGTTCAAGAAATACAGTTTTTGGCTTATGGGATTCAGCAGCTGATGAATCACGCTTTACTGTATCTTCCAAAAGGCTTTGCGCTTTTAAATGTAAATGAGATAATAAAATAAGTAAAAACAAAAAAAATGTTTTTAAAATACGGGCTTTATTCATCGTGCTTAGGAATTTTTAACCAAAACCATAATTTCTTAATTATGATAGTGCGTATTACGCTATTTACGATGAAAAAGTTTCAGTTTTTATATTTGAGTTTGCAGTTTTAAATTGGCGGTTTGCGTTAGGCAGTTTGCAGCATTCAGTTTACGGTTTGCAGTTCACAGCGGGCAGTTTGCAGCTAAGCGTTTATACAGATGAATTCCACTAAAATTAAGCAATTAACAACTGCTAACTGAAAACTGAATACTGCAAACTTTTATGTCTTTACTGCAAACTGCTTTGGGGATATTTCACATCTTCCTTAACGGTAAGATCAATGGGATTTTTAACCTTTTCATCCATAAGAGCAAGTTCAATTACCTCGTACATATTGGTAACATAATGAAAATTAAGGTCTTTTATATAATCTTCTTTAATTTCCAGTATATCTTTCTGGTTTGATTTGCATAAAATGATCTCTTTAATATTAGCCCGTTTGGCGGCGAGTATTTTTTCTTTTATTCCTCCAACGGCTAAAACACGACCCCTAAGGGTAATTTCGCCGGTCATTGCAAGGTGCGGTTTAATTTTACGCTGTGTGAACGCTGATGTTAAAGCAGTTAACATAGTGATGCCTGCAGATGGGCCGTCTTTTGGTGTGGCCCCTGCCGGAACGTGCACATGTATATCCCACTGGTCAAAAAGTTTAACATCAATATTGAATTGAGCAGCATGTGCCCTTAAGTAAGCCAGCGCGATGGACACAGATTCTTTCATTACATCACCCAGGCTGCCTGTTAAGGTTAGTCGTCCTTTACCGGGGCTTAAACTTGCTTCAATAAATAAAATATCGCCACCAACAGCCGTCCATGCAAGTCCGGTTACTACACCGGCTACCTCGTTACCTTCGTACAAGTCTTTATCATATATAGGTGCACCCAAAATTTTCTCGACCTCTGGTTTGTTTACAACCGGGTTATAAGGTTCATCCATGGCAAGGTTTTTTGCAACACCCCTAACCAGGGATCCAATCTTTTTCTCCAATGCACGTACACCTGACTCGCGGGTATAATCAACAATCAGCTTTTCTAAAATTTCGGGCTTTATGACTACATCTTTTGTTTTTAAGCCATGAGCCTCACGTTGTTTAGGAACCAAATGCTGTTTGGCAATTTCAATTTTTTCTTCGATTGTATAGCCGTTTACCTCGATGATCTCCATACGGTCAAGCAAAGCCGGCTGAATAGTGCTAAGAGAGTTGGCTGTTGCTATGAACATCACATT
Organism: Mucilaginibacter sp.; assembly: GCA_028288305.1. Taxonomy (GTDB): domain Bacteria; phylum Bacteroidota; class Bacteroidia; order Sphingobacteriales; family Sphingobacteriaceae; genus Mucilaginibacter. Next base: position 5,570 of record JAQBOA010000052.1, on the reverse strand, counting down.
AGAAAGGTCAAAATCCACTTCTACGTAATGATCATAAAAAGTACTATTTTGTTCAGGGTCAAGTACTTCTAATAAAGCTGACGATGGATCGCCTCTGAAATCATTCCCAACTTTATCAATTTCGTCCAATATAAATACCGGGTTTGCGGCTCCTGCTTTTTTAATTGATTGGATAATGCGCCCGGGCATAGCACCGATATAGGTTTTACGATGGCCCCTTATTTCGGCCTCGTCACGTATGCCTCCTAAAGCCATCCGCACATATTTACGGCCTAATGCTTTGGCAATTGATTTCCCTAATGATGTTTTACCAACTCCCGGCGGCCCTACCAAACAAAGGATGGGCGCTTTCATATCATGCTTTAATTTTAGCACGGCCAGGTATTCAATAATACGCTGTTTTACTTTATCTAATCCAAAATGGTCTTTGTCTAATACCTTTTGAGCACGTTTAAGGTCAAAGTTATCCTTGGTGAACTCACTCCAAGGCAAATCAAGCAACAATTCCAGATAGTTAATTTGTACAGAATAATCGGCCGCAGCCGGATTTGTACGGGCAAGTTTTTCCACTTCTTTTGTAAAGTGGTCTTTCACCTCTTTTGCCCACTTCTTTTTTGAAGCACGCAATTTTAAGCTGTCAATTTCCAGATCGGGTGAATTGCCGCCAAGTTCTTCCTGTATAGTTTTTAATTGCTGATTTAAAAAATAATCACGCTGCTGTTTGTCAAGATCAACCCTTACCTTACTCTGTATCTGGTTTTTTAACTCCAGCATCTGCAAATCCAGGGTAAGATGCTCTAATACAAGGTTTGCCCTGTTGCGCAGATTAGGCTCTTCAAGTAAACGCTGCTTGGCCGTCATGTCAGCATTCATATTTGATGAAATAAAATTTATCAAAAAAGAAGTGCTTTCAATATTGCGTATAGCGATGCCGGCTTCGCTTGGAATATTGGGAGATAATTGAATTATGTTCATGGCCATATCCTTAATGGAAGAGACCATTGCTTTAAATTCCTTATCGTTTTTATGTTTAATTTCTTTAAAAGGCTCAATAGTAGCCTTTATATATGGAACACTTTGTACCTCATCTTTTAAAATAAAGCGTTTTTTACCCTGTAGTATCACAGTTGTGTTACCGTCAGGCATTTGCAGCATCTTAATGATCAGTGCAATTGTACCTACTTTATTCAATTGGATAAAGGATGGGTCCTCAATTCCCACATCCTGTTGAGAAACAACCCCAATCATACGATTGCCTTTATTAGCATCGCGTATCAGTTTAATTGATTTGTCCCTGCCAACGGTAATAGGAATTACCACACCGGGGAATAATACTGTATTTCGAAGTGGTAAAATTGATAAAATTTCCGGCACCTGTTCATTATTCATTTCTTCCTCATCTTCTGATGACATCAACGGAAAAAATTCAGAATCTTCGTTTATTTCTGGTAAAGCACTTTTAAAATCAAATGGATCAAAACTCATCAACTACCTTTTATGTATGATAAAAAACGTCATATTGTCACCTAATTTTATAATCTGATATTAAGACCAGGTTATATAAGGGTAACTCTTGTTCGAATGCTATATTTCAAGACATGTGCCAATGTAAGCTAATATTCATTAACAATTACCTTTCTGTTGTAATAATTTGATTATGTGGCTATTACAAATTTGGCACAAAATTAGTTAAATTTATAAAACTATTGATTAAGATGAAAAAAAGTCATACAATCGCATTTGTTTTATTTTGGAATTTTTAATTTTATGTTAAAAAAACAAAACAGTATAATAATTTAATACTTTAACAGTTATTTGTATACTGTTTTGTTAAGTTAAACCACTGATGAAGCTATCCATCATCATCTCTATATTGGTAATATCTTCGATTGAAAATATATCGGCTCAAAATGCCTATTTTAAATTGGGGCAGCAAGCTTTAATGGATGGCGATTTTAAAGCAGCGGTAACCCAGTTGGAAAAAGCCTGTCTTATAGATTCAACTAATGCCAATGCGTTGTGGATGCTGGGCTATTCTTATTACCATAGTGAAAATTACAGGAAATCAATAGCCGCTTATACAAAAGAGATTTCAATAAACCCAACAGATGCTACAGCATATTATTATAGAGCAAGGGCGAAAAGTTACCTTGGAAAAGACAACCAACTTACGGTAGCTGACAAGGAGAAGTGTTTAATAGGTGCAATTTTTGATTTGACCAAAGCTATTTCTATTGATCCGAATGATACAAAGAATAAGTATTATCAAACACGGGGCATAGCTTACCGCGAGTATGGCATATTTAAATTGCAGGCAGGCGGTCATTTTTATGACAAAAACCGGGGCATTAATTCTTTAAAAGCTTCCATTAGCGATTTTGAAAAAGTTTTAGAAGACAACCCCGGGCGGGCAGATATATCTGCATTGATCGATATTTCAAGACAAAAACTGGACGACGCGTTTGCACACAAATAATTTTAAATCAATGTAAGTTGAAGTGATTAAAAGAAGTAATCTATTTTACTTTTTTCTCTTTTTAACTTATTTATATCTTGTCTGCATTTTTCAATTTTTTCTTGCTGAATATCTGTTAAGTCTTTAAAAGTAGTCCCCTCATCAAACATTTCTCTCTCTAAATTTTTTATTTGTAAATCCTTATTATAACACTTAATTCTGTGCATAATAAACACAGTTATAAGCAATGAACATAAAATACAAACAGGGTTTAGCACTGATCTGTATTTCAATTCTGAAATTAAATTAATTAGAGCTTCGAATGTTCCGGTTAGTGATGTTGAAATGATTAATCCGAATTTTTTATAATCCTTATCAATCATTTATTTAGCAAGAACATATTTTGATTGATGCTTATGCTTACTAGCTCCACTATATTTTTTGTGATTTGATATTTTATCCTGTGCAGATTTTTTAGCGATGTGATATGCTTTAATAGTAAAATAGGATGCAGTTGAAAATCCGCCAATCGCAATAAGTATTGATAATATAACAAACATAATAGATTAGTTTAATTTTGTGATTGAGATCATCATGGATGTAATTTCAATCGTATGTATCGCTGATTTAAAACGAATGTAATTATTTATTTTAAATGTAATTATTTATTTTATATGATACGTAACAAATAATTATTTTGTTTTAATTTTTACCTGACTGTTACTTATTATTGTTAAGCTTTTCGTCATCAAAATTCAGTGTTCAATATTTAACGCCCTATAACTCCCTGAACTTTGTAAATATTTGTACCCAGTAACCTCACACTTTGTTTTTTTGAAATTATATAAAGAGAATCAGGATAATAGCTCAGCTTTTCAGTAGTTTGATATATGATATTTTTAGTTCTGTTATAGATCAATATCCATTTAACTTTCCCTTTTTCTTTTTTGATGATCATTTCCCGCATTTTAAGTTCGGGATATTTTGCGATGTAAATCAAAAAGTCATTATTAGTTATTATTTGGTAACTGTCTTTCCAGGCTGGCCTGTTAATGTCTGATCCTGTAAAGAAAGCAAGCTCAAGCCCCCAATTATTTATAAATACCGTTTTCTGTTCGGTTACGCCGTTATAGGTAATCGTTTTTAAAACAGGTGTGTTTAACTTGTTAAGCCGACCGGTATCGGCCGTAAAATAACCTTTGATATCAAAGTACTTTAAAGCCGACCCGGTTTCTTTTATATCAGGTTTGCATGCTGACAAACAAGTTAACAGCAGTACACTACTGATTAAATAAATTATGGAACTAATTTTTGATTTATACCAATACATTCCCGGTCATTTTTTCAGGAATTTCAACACCCAGGATTTTTAATACCGTTGGGGCGATATCACCAAGTTTGCCATCCTTTACCTGCTTAACATCCTCATCAATAATAATGCATGGAACCAGGTTAGTTGTATGGGCGGTATTGGGCGTTCCGTCGTCATTAATCATATAATCGGCATTGCCATGGTCGGCAATTATTATAAACGAATAGCCATTTTGTAATCCGGTTTCAACAACCGCTTTTGTGCAGCTATCTGCAGTTTCGGCAGCCTTTACAACCGCACTAAATACGCCTGTATGACCAACCATATCGGTATTTGCAAAATTAAGTACTATAAAATCTGCCCAGCCGCTTTTTAATTCAGGGATAATGGCATCACGTATCCCTTCTGCGCTCATTTCGGGCTGCAGGTCATAAGTAGCTACTTTAGGCGATGGAACCATTAAACGCTTTTCGTTAGTAAATTCTTTTTCCCGGCCGCCTGAAAAGAAAAAGGTAACATGGGGATATTTTTCTGTTTCAGCAATACGGATCTGATTTTTACCGGCATCCTGCAAAATTTCGCCTAAGGTTTTCGTCAGGTCTTCCTTATCAAATAAAACTTTTACATTTTTAAATGTTTCATCATAAGGCGTCATGGTGATATAATGCAGGTTGAGCGGGTGCATGTTATATTCGGGGAACGACTTTTGTGTTAAAGCAACAGTTATTTCGCGGCCTCTGTCAGTCCTGAAGTTAAAGCAGATTACTACATCACCATCTTTTATTACAGCCGCTGGATTGTCGTTTTCATCGACCCGTACAATGGGTTTAATAAACTCGTCGGTTACATCTTTCAGGTACGATTCTTTAATAGACTGTACAATGTTTTTTGTTGGCTCACCTATACCATTTACCATCAGATCATAAGCCAGCTTAACCCTTTCCCAACGGTTATCCCTGTCCATGGCATAATACCTGCCAATTGCAGATGCGATTTTTGCAGGTGAGTTTTTTATATATTCCTCCAGATCAGTAATGAAGCTTTCGCCAGATTTTGGATCAGTATCCCGGCCATCTAAAAAAGCGTGGATAAATACCTTATCAAGTTTATATACTGCCGCAGCATCACATAAACCTTTTATATGCCTGATATGTGAATGCACGCCCCCATCAGAAACCAACCCTATAAAATGAACATCTTTGTTACTTTTTTTAGCGTACTCAAAAGCTTCCTTTAATACAGGGTTTTGAGGCAGCTCATTGTCTTCAACAGCTTTGTGTATACGGCCCAGCTCCTGGTAAACTACACGGCCTGCGCCCAAATTCATATGCCCAACTTCGGAATTTCCCATTTGCCCTTCGGGTAATCCTACAGCTGTTCCGGAAGCTTCGAGCTTTGAATTAGGATATTTTTTTAAAAGTGAGTCAAAGAACGGCGTATGGGCCGCAAGTATAGCGTTCGACTGATCATTACGGCCATAACCCCAGCCGTCAAGAATAATTAATGCAACTTTTTTTTGTTTTTTCACAATGCAAATATAAAGGCAACGTTTAAATATGGTAATGTTATTAATTTAATTTTATATTTATGATTAAATGCTAGTAGTTGATATTACCTAAACTATTTTTTTGTAACCCTCGTTTAATAACCTTGTCTAATAGTTACTATGAAACTTTTTTACCTGCAAATGCTTCTTTTTTTTATAGCTCCTGTAACTTGTTTTGCGGATCCTATAGACAAAATTGCAGAGCTCATCAGGCAGGGAAATATTCACGAACTGTCTAAATTATTTGCCTCTTCGGT
>JAQBOA010000037.1 GCA_028288305.1 Mucilaginibacter sp. | reverse complement strand
GATTCATTAAAAAATTTTACTGTTCCTGTTGCCATTATATTGTTTTTTATAAGTCCGCAAGATACGATAAATTTTTAAGTAATTTATTTCAGTGAAACTGGTAAATAAATTTTGGTTTTCAGCACTTGCTGGAGGGCTTTTTGTTTTGCTGTAGATGCAGTTTACAGGCATAGTTTATCCGTAGTTGGAACTATGGACAGCGGACAGCAGAATAGTGTTGTTTTGAAGCATTAGTATATCTATCTTTAAACAATGAAAAACCTAATCCTTTTCACCGCAATTGCCCTGATACTTGCTGTTAATGCAGATGCTCAGGAGGCAATCAATACTTCAACTCCTAAATTAAAACCTGCGACCGTTATTTTACCAGATAGCATAATTCATTTGCAAAATAAATCTACAATGGAAAATAGTTCTGTCAGACTTGTATGCAATTGCGGTTTGATACACAACCCTTTGTGGTTGGTTACTTATCATGGCACCAAGTATGTATTAGATTCCATTGGAGCTAGCTCAATTAACACGAACTGGATCAAAGAAATTCATATCAGCCGCGACACAGCAGCGTATAATAGATATGGCCGGGATGCTATGTACGGCATTGTTTCGGTTATCCTAAAAGATATTCATTTGACAGCTTTAGATAGTTTGAAAGTGTTTGGTGCGCATAAAAGCATTATCACAAGTGTTGTTTTAACGCCACCTCCAGGTTATCATGGATCACACTCACTGCCGCTTAAAGTGGGATTAGAAAATGTAAAGGATTCTATTGGACGTAAAGTTACAATCGAGGGTAAAGTGTTCGGCTACAAAAAGCTCTCTAATATGACACTAGTTGATTTGGGAGGTCCCAATCCAAATCAACTGTTAACAATTGTCTTTAAACGCAAAGCAAAAAAGTACTTCGACTATTTTCCAATTGACGGCAAAAGTATTTTTATAATAGGTAAAATCTCAGAATTTAAAGGCAAACCCCGGATAGTCGTAACAGATGCAAATAGTTTTGGTGTTTACTAAACAAGGTCAGATGGTGTGGATTAAATCTTCTATTTACTTACTTGAATTATATTAGACCAAATGTCAGATATCCTGCATAATGAACTCCAAACAATAATATCTAACGAGCAAATAGGAATTAGAAATAGTTTTACTGGTAATCAGGTTATATTTCCTATAATTGAAATAATACGTTCCTTAGATTATAATACTTTTATGCTCTCTCATGATCTGAAAAATGCGAAAAGTGTTATGCGCTACGAAAAATATCGTTTTGGTTGGTCATTAGCATTTAAAATTTTTTATCAAGATTTGGTTTTTGAGAATGAACCTATGCTATTTAAATTCAATCAGAATGAACGCGATTGGGTTGATAGTATCATTTTTCATGCTTCCTCCCTTCAAATTACTAATCAGTTTTTACAATATACAAAGGCAAATTTAACAGCCCTCACATCGTCTGTTCCAAATGAATTTACATTTTGGTATCTTACTTCAAATCCTGGTATTGAGCAATATGAAAAAATAAGTATTTCATTTTATCATTCAATTGTTGCTAAAACAATTGAAGATAAAAGTAAGTCTATTATTGAAAAAATTCCTAAAATAAGGGCATCTCTTTGGAACATCGTTTCAATTTATAATAAAAGTTTCATATGTTATAAAGCTTCTAAGGAAATAGACGAATTTTATCAGGAGTTGAGTTATATTTTTATGACGACTACTCAAATATTCGATGATTTTGCCGAAGATGATTTTTTTAATGGCATCAGTTATAAGGATTATATTGACATTGTGCAATACTTTTTCAAGGCCGCTATTATGCATAGGGATTGCTGTATGGCATTGGCAGAAAAGACTTTACATAAAATATATTTAAAAGATATATTAACATATTGCCATGCCAAAACTCCATTTTTAAAATCTTTATCCGAATGGATTGGTTGGGAGATACCAAAATTGGAAAATGTAATTTCCTGTCTAACAATGAATAAAGAAAATTACAATTATATTTTAGCATATCCCGGATCGCCATCTGCACCCTTATTTGAAATTGGGCATAATGTTTTAATGAGATCTGTTTATGGCTGTATGGATATGCCCATAATGTTTTTAAATCGTGAACTTAAAAGAAAATATCCAAATGACTATTTTATTGCTGTAAATAAGCGCGAAAAAAGATTTAGGGAGCAACTTTATTCTCTTTTTAATGATTCAAGATTTCTGCTTATAAACGATAATATCGAAATAAAAATTGATGGGAGACACACTGATATTGACGCTGTGATTTTCGATAAATTAACTAATAGATTGGCTTTATTTCAATTAAAATGGCAAGATACTTTTTCAACTTCTATAACAGAGAGATTCAGCCGAATAAGCAATCTGATTCCTAAATCTGTAGAATGGATAGATAAGGTTGAGTACTGGATACAAAACAGCACTAATTCCGATCTATTAAAAAATCTTAAAATCACTCCAACCCATAGCCATATTCAAGATATATATTTATTTGTAATTGCCAGAAACCACGTTCATTTTACAAATCAAATATTGGATGAAAGAGCAGTTTGGGCATCTTGGTATCAAATTGTGGAAGCAGAAGCAAATGTAAAGAATGCGAATTCAGAAAATCCGCTTGGCGCTTTTGCTGCTAAGTTAAAGTTTTATTATCCAGAGAACCGAACTCAAAAAGACCCTTTACAGAAAGCTCAGGATTATTCCTTTAAGTTTTCAAAATACCAAATCAACATATTTAATAAATCAGAGTAGTATCTCTCTTTAAAGGGGGATTAAAAAAATAGCCCGGGTACTAACGAATGCATTCTTACACTACCGCCATAACAGAACTTTTCAACCGATACTATGTGCAGCTCCCACATCAGACATTGAATTAACATCACTGCCCACTTGCTTTAATTCCCTCCTCCTGCTCCAAAAATAAATGGCGGCTATGAGGCAAATAACTGGGAGCACAGCGCCAAATTCATCTATAAAATATTTGGTGTGGCCGGTATCTTTTGTAAGTGGAGTAAAAAAACTTTGTATAAACAAATTGTGACTTGCATGCAGTATGGCCCCTGTCCACAAACTATTTGATTTTAAACGAAACCAGGTAAAAACAAAACTGATGCTTATTACCATAACCGTAAAGCAGGTAAGGCCATACCAGGCCGGGGTTCCGCTATTATAGTCGGCAAAAATAAGTATAGGAAAGTGCCACAAGGCCCAGATGAAGCCCACTATTACTGAAGTTTTTGTGTAGCTGGATGTTGTTTTAAATACTTCGGGCACTAAAAATCCGCGCCAGCCAATTTCCTCGCCCAAGCCGGTTGATAAGCTTCCAACCATACCAATTATACCTGTAAAAATAAAATACAGTACAATCACTGCTCCGTTAGGTAAATTTTGCCACCCGAAAGATTTTGCAATTCCTGTAATAAATGCTGTATTATAGAAACCACCCCAGCCGGTGATCCATATAATTAAATAGGCAACCAGGCTGTATATGAGCGGTATTAAATAAGCCCAAATCAGGTAACGCCGTTGATTCCAGCCCCATCCCAGGCCGGCTATTTTTCTTTTTAATATTTTGCAGGTAATAAACGCCGAAAGTGCAGGCGACCACATAAGCCCGGTAACGTATAAACCATAGCCGCTCCCGATTTTACCTGTATGGATAACCAAAAAATAATAGATGGAACTTAAGCCAAATGTTATCAATAAAAATATAGCAATTGCTTTTCGGCTTTGGTTTACAGGTTGTTCCATACGGAAAGGGTTTTAAATGATAATGAATAATTGAGCTAAATGTAATTAAAATTAGCGAAAAAATAACCGAGCTTTGTTAGAGTGAAAACTGAATTGCCACATAGATAAGAATCCTATTTGTCATCCTGAACATAGTGAAGGATCTTCGCTAATAGAAAAGTCGCCTACTTGTAAGGCGTAGAAGATGCTTCACTGCGTTCAGCATGACAAATTTGGTTAAGGCTACTTTTGTCATTGCGATCCGCCGATAAGCGGAGTGGCAATCGCGAACTGTGCATAACCGCCAATGCATAGTTTGCGATTGCTTCGTGCCTGCCAATGACAAGTTTATATTATCAATAACTTTTAAAAACATCAATGAGCTTCCCTGCTATTATAGCAAAGCCTTTATCAGACGGGTGCAGGCCATCGTAGGTAATATTAACAGCTTCCGGCGGGTACGGATATGCATCTGTTTGCGGGTTAAAAGGAATATTGATATATGCAGGATAGGGATAATCTTTGTATGCGCCTGTTTCCGGATTTTTTAAACGCTTAAAATTAACAAGATGTTTAATATCCATATTGTTTAAATGATACAGGTCTATCACTTTAAATTTCTCTGTTTCTCCAATGTTAACTATGGCTTCAGCAACCTGCTCCAATGATTGATCGCTTTTGGTTTTATAGCTGCCGTAAGCATTGTTCTTCATATCGTTAATATAAACAAAATCAGTTCGCTGCATAGGCGTGATTAATACGATATGCGCATTGGGATTAAGGGTGCGTAGCTTGTTTATGATAATGCGGAGGGAACCATAAATAGTATTGATACCGGTATTGTTTTGATAATCGGACATGGTTCCAATTTTGTGGCCTCCCCACCAATCGTTAGTACCTAAAAAAACGGTATAGATGTCGGCTTTTTCAATTCCAAGGCTATCTATTCTTTGTGCAATCTGGCCTGCTGTCCAGCCGTTATGCCCCTGATTTTTGTAGCTGATATAGGGAAGCTTTTCACAAACCCGGGTCATGTAGCCTTTAGTAATGCGGTTGCCTGTTTCGTCCTGGTGGTCGTTAAGATAGGTGATAGAATCGCCAACGGCTACCCATGTTGGCTCTTTTTGAGTGAATGAAAAACATGAAATTACAAGAAGCAGGACGAGTATAAGTTTTTTCATTTGAGGCTTATTAACAATCTGAATCAAGAGTCAAGAACCAAGACACCTTAAGTAATTGTGCTGTTTTTCAGTTTCTGTCTTGCTTTCCGACTCTTCTTCTTTATTTGCAGGTGCACCGGGTGTGCCAGGCTGTGCCGGGTTGTTCCGGGTGTGCCGGGTGGTTCACCAGGTTAAAGACTAAGATCAACCTTTTTCCCAGTTTTAACTGCAAGGTAAATCGCATCAATAATTTTTAAGTCTTTCAGCGCTTCATAACCATCAACAGGCACAACAGGTTGCTTGCCTTTAAATATAATATCAGACATTTCTTCCATTTGTACCGTTTGGTGTACCGTAATAGGCTGTGTTAATTCGCCCTGGTTTGTACGGCCCATAATAGGGCCATAACCTGTAGATGGCTGCATTTCTGCAAATCCTTTATCACCGTTCAGAAAAAAACGGTCGAGGTTATTCATCGCATAAGTCGACAAGCAAGATGCCGTAGCACCGCTGGGAAATCCGAATTGAAATTCAATGGTTTCATCAACCCCTTCCTTAAATTTTTCGTGATCTGTTTTAGTTTCTTGCGCGGTAACCCAAACAGGGTTTTCGCCGGTCATATAACGGGAACCATTGATGGCATAAATACCAATGTCCATTAAAGAACCGCCGCCGGCCAGTTGTTTGTTCAGGCGCCATTGGGTAGGGTCACCAATGGTAAATCCGCATAGTCCCTGGAAGAACTTTATTTTTCCAAAATCACCTGCTTTTCGCATTCTGATCACCTCCAGCGTTTTGGGTTCGAAATGCATGCGGTAGCCAACTAATAATTTAACATTTGCGGCCTTACAGGCATCTATCATCTCCTGTCCCTGCTTCGCATTTAATGCCATTGGCTTTTCGCAGATCACATGCTTACCGGCTTTTGCCACGCGTATTACCTCGTCGTGGTGCAAACCGTTCGGGGTTATTACATAAACCGCATCAATATCAGGGTTGCTCTTTATATTATCGAAATTCTCGTAGTTATAACAGTTTTTTTCAGGTATACCATACTTGCTTTGCCAGTCTTTTATTTTTGAAGGCGTACCGCTGATCACGCCAACCAGCTTGGCCTTTTTGCAGGATCGCATAGCTTCTGCAACGCGGGTTCCATAACTTCCGAGTCCCATTATGGCAACCCGTAACACCGGCCCGTCATAAGCATCTTCCTGATTATTTTTGCTATCTGCCCATCCTGATAAAGGAGCCAAATGTAAGGCTATGGCCGATATTCCTAATTTTTGTAAAAAATCCCGACGAGAATTCATAGTTGAGTGCCTTTAAGTTTTAGTTTATGAATACAATTCTACACATTTTCAGGAAAGCTTTAAGCGCTATCAGTGTTTTTTATTTATCCTAAACCGCTCTAATTATACAACTTAGGCCTAAAATATGTTTTATGTGCTTCGCAATATCAACCACCTATTTGATTACGGCCGCCTGGTCCAACTGAGCCACCTTATCGAACATAACCCGGAACGTGTTCCAAGGGGTATTGTCTCCAGTTGCAGGGCTGGATGTTTTACCGTAATACCCGTTTAAAAACTGGGGCGGTAACGACCATATCGTCTCGGCTATCCCATAAAAACGCCCTTTTAGTTCCTTGCCTGATAAAGCCCTTGAGCGGTAGAAGTCTTCCACCTGGCTTATTGCTACTTGTGGCCGGTTCCAGGTACAGGTTACCACCCTTAGGCCCTTTAATGCAAAGTAAACCGCGGTCTGGTTATCCTTGTCATATTGCCAGTCGCAGATCACCACATCGCGGGGGATCATGTCAATGGCCTTATATGTATTATTATAGCTTCCGGCCCACTCGCCTATACCTGTAGTCCTTCCGTCAATCAGACGGTCGCCCCATATCCATAGCTCGCGGTTCTGTTCGGCCAGATGATCGCGTATAGTTTGTACCTCGTTGGCAAAAAGCACCGCTTTGTCACGGCCTGCACAACGGGGGCATTTATCCTCACCTAAATAAAACACCTCATCCATACCGGCATGAAAAGCTTTGGCTTCAAATACATCCATTATCTCATCCACAAGATCGAATACTACCTTGTGTAGCCCCGGGACTAGCGGACAATAACTTTTGCAATATAAACCGTCGGCATTAGGCCATTTATAGTCGGCAGGAGCCGGCATTTTAACCCAGGGGGTTTCATCAAATTCAGGGTATACCTTCAGCAGCATACTGAGTTTTCCGGCCCATGACTGGTGACCCAGCAAATTGATTTGGGGAATGATGCTGATATTATTCTTTTTGCAGGCCTCCAGTATCTTTTTAACCTCGCTTTTTGATAATGCAGCCGAATCCCGGAGTTCGGGATGGCTCTTATATTGATAATTGAAATCAACCCGGAGGATCAGTGTATTCACCTTGCGTGGGGCCAGTTCTTCGTTTATAAATTTAACAAAATCTGCAACGCCATTTGGTTTAGGGGCTGCTATTGCAAATCCGCGCACCTGGAACAGGCTGTCGGTATTTTGTTGTGAAAATGCATTATAGCTAAATAAACAGATCAATAAAATTAGTAAGTAATTGTAATTTTTCATTCAGTTAAAGGTATTTGATTAGATAAATAAAACCGCTTTTCCCCCGCCAATATGCTAGCTGGAAATCAGTTGCCCAAGTTAAGAAAAATTTGAAATTTTATTAAAAACCAACATCCTTCAGCTCTATTAAATTAACATCACTATGCTTTATTAAAATATTTATTAAATCACAGAAAATATATGCTAAAATCGGCGTTTGTTGAAAAAATATTAAAACTTTAATATTAAAAAAATGTTTTGTAATTATTAAATAATATAGACCTAAGTAATTCATTAATGTGGATGTAAATGATAAATGACTAGTGATCTCAGACGCAGTGGAATAGACATAATCGGGGATATTTCCTGGGGTACACATTTTTGTCATTTTTACGATACTGAAAAAGATCTGTTATCTATCCTGGTACCTTTCTTTAAAGCAGGTTTGGAAAGTAATGAATATTGTATTTGGGTAACTTCCGCACAAATTACGGTAGACGAAGCCTATCTAGCCTTGCAAAAAGCAGTTCCGCAACTTGACAAGTATTTGGAGCGCGGCAGTATTGAAATAGTAACGCATACTGATTGGTACCTAAAAAACGGAAAAATTGATTTAGGCAAATCGATTCCTTCTATTTTAGACCGGCTTCGTGCTGCGTTGCAGCAAAATTTTGAGGGAGTAAGGGCTAATGGGGATGAATCCTGGCTTGACAGGAAAGAATGGAAAAATTTCATTGAATATGAAAAAGAATTGAACCCTCTTATTGCACAAAAACAGCTCATAATTATGTGTACTTATCCATTAGATAAATGTGAGGCAGCAACAGATATACTTGATATTGCCTTTGTACATGAAAGCGCGGTGGCTAAAAGAAAAGGAAAATGGGAGGTTTTGGAAGCACCAGAACTTAAGAAAAGCAAAGCCCATATACAGCAAGAAAATAAGTTGCTGGAAAAAAATGTGGCAGAGAGGACAGAGGAATTGGCAAAAGTGAATAAAAAACTGGATAAATCGCAATCTCGTCTGCGGGCAATATTTAATACAACAGATATTGCCTTTTTGCTTTTGGACAGCGATTTTAAGGTACTGACATATAATTCTATAGCAAACCGCTGGTCCGAGCTATCTTTTGGTGTGAAATTGGAAGAAGGAGCAAATTTTGTTGAACTGCTTAAAGAAGACCGAAAGGAACCGGTTGGAGGCATGATGAAATCCACATTGGCTGGCAACAGTTTTAATTACGAAATCAGTTATCCCTTAAAAGATGAATCAAGCATATGGTATCGTATCAGCATGCACCCGGTAAAAGATCTTAAAAATCATATCATAGGAATTTGTTGCTCTGCCACAGACATTACAGCCGGTAAATTGGCAGAAATGGAAAGAATGAGGATAAGTAACGACCTGGTACAACGAAACAAGGATCTTGAACAGTTTGCTTACATCATTTCCCACAACTTGCGTGCACCGCTGGCCAACATAATCGGTTTATCAAAAATACTTAAGCAGGAGGATATTTCAACGGATGACAAAGTTGAGTCAGAAGAATTTCTTTTTCAGTCCATAACAAAACTTGATGAAATTGTGAAGGATCTGAACCAAATATTACAGATCAGGCGAGACGTGGGTGAAAAAAAGGAAAGGATTGTTTTCTCCGAGCTGGTCAATCATGTGCTCACTGGTTTTCACCTGTTGGTTGAACAGGAACATATAAAGGTAATTACCGATTTCTCCCAGGCTGATGGAACCTTTGCCATTAAGAGTTATCTCTACAGTATTTTTTATAACCTGATTTCCAACAGCATCAAATACCGCCAACCGGAAATACCATTGGTTATTGAACTTAAATCATGGAAACAAGGCGACAAGATAATGATCACTTTTAAAGATAATGCTCGCGGCATTGATCTCTCTACCCATGGTGAAGAAGTTTTCGGTCTCTACAAACGTTTTAACACAGACACAGAAGGAAAAGGTATTGGTTTATATATGGTCAGAAACCAGGTGGAAGCTTTAGGGGGAAGCATTCATGTTAGCAGCCAGGCTAATATTGGTTCAATATTTTCTGTTGAATTGCCCACTTAAGTTAATGTTTCTTTTAATTATTACACAAATCTGGTTAATTGGCAAAATAAAAGGGGTTATTTTGTCTATCTATTCTAAAATATGAATTTCAGCCCGCTACTGGATCATGTATTGAAACATATTACGCTTACCGAAGAAGAACAGTCGTATTTTGTTTCCTTGTTAAATGTAAAAAAAATCAAAAAAAAGCAATATCTGTACGAGGAAGGTGATATTAACAAAGGACCTGCATTTGTAACACAAGGCATTCTTCGTGCTTATTCGCTGGATAAAAATGGCTTTGAACATGTTATACAATTTGCGCCTCCGGGTTGGTGGATAGGCGATATGTACAGCTTTATAAAACAGCAGCCCGGCAGGTTATATATCGATGCCTTAGAAGACAGTGAAATTTTATGGCTTTGGAAATCTGACGTGGAGAAACTGTATAATCAAGTCCCTAAATTTGAGCGTTTTTTTAGGATTCTTGCAGAAAATGCTATTGCGGCATACCAGGGCCGTTTAATCAGCAATCTTAGCTTTCCGGCAATTGAGCGCTATGCTCAATTTTGTAATCAATATCCTGCACTAATTGAACATCTTCCTCAAAAACAAATTGCCTCCTACATTGGTGTTACCCCTGAATTTTTAAGTAAAATGCTTAATTCACCTTCTCCTAAATAACTTTAAGAGTCAAGAACCGAGACAATAAGGAGCTTCAATGGAACATTTAGGGTTTTACCACTTTTTATCTTGGCTCTTGCATCTTGGTTCTTGGCTTCCTCCCTTAATCTACATTAAGTTTGTCGCTTAATCTATCTTATTTTTTGCGATGTGCAGGTCCCCTACTTTTGTGTTGATAAAAGAAAGAAACATGAAAAAGGAAATTGATAGAATAATAGCTAAGCCATCACAACCAGGAATGGTAGGCGATGGTTTCCGTGTTTATAATTATATACCAGGGGCAAATATCTCCCAACAACGGATTAGTCCGTTTTTATTGCTGGATTTTAATGCAGAATTTAATTTCGGCCCGTCTGAACGTATACGCGGCGTCGGTGTACATCCTCATAAAGGTTTTGAAACAGTAACCATTGCTTATAAAGGTAGCGTGGCTCACAATGATAGTTCAGGCAGCAGTGGTGTTATTAATCCCGGTGATGTTCAGTGGATGACAGCAGGTTCGGGCATTTTACACAAAGAGTATCATGAGCAGGAGTTCTCAAAAAAAGGGGGTCCGTTTGAAATGGTGCAACTTTGGGTAAACCTTCCCAAAAAAGATAAATCAACTCCTGCGCATTACCAGGCCATCACTAAAGATCAAATGAATAAAGTAGAGCTGCCAGGTGATAAAGGCGTGGTGAATGTAATTGCCGGAACCTTTAATGGAGTAAAAGGTTCCGCACAAACTTACTCGCCCGTTAATTTATTTGATATTAAACTGAAAAAGGATGGTGAGGTGGTTACTAATCTGCCTTCAGGATACAATACTGCAATTCTTGTTATAAACGGAAAAGCTGAGATAAATGGTAAAGTGGCTAATGAACACAGTTTCGTTCTGTTCGAAAATATAGGTGAAGAAATTACCATTAAAGCAGCTGAAGATAGTGTATTGTTATTAATGAGCGGTGAGCCGTTAAACGAGCCTATTGCCAGCTATGGCCCATTTGTGATGAACACAGAAGAAGAGATTATGGAATCTATTGAAGAGTTTCAGTCAGGCAAGTTTGGC
The DNA here is from genome assembly GCA_028288305.1 of Mucilaginibacter sp. Classification (GTDB taxonomy): domain Bacteria; phylum Bacteroidota; class Bacteroidia; order Sphingobacteriales; family Sphingobacteriaceae; genus Mucilaginibacter. The sequence goes on along the minus strand of JAQBOA010000037.1, from coordinate 4,093 downwards.
GTTTTAAATTAAAATTTGGCTGCCGGTACATAGATATGTTTTATCCCATACCGGCAAGCCATTCATATCATTGATTATGCAAAAGAGAATTGAGCACATCCTTTCAGGCAGGGAAAAGCAAATCACTCCGGAAGAAAAAGTGAGGCAGCCCCTGCCCCACCAGGATTTCAGATTTGCCAACCCCTTCATTGTACTGCACCATATGGGACCCGAAGAAATAGTTCCCGGCGGGCAATTAAGGATACACCCCCATCCACATCGCGGCTTTGCACCAGTAACCTTTCAGCTGCAGGGAGAAGGATATCATAAAGACAGTGCCGGCCACGATGAAACTATGCACGCCGGTGATGTGCAATGGATGTTTGCAGGCAAGGGTATATTGCACAGCGAGGGCCCGACACCTGCACTTTTACAAAAAGGCGGTATACAGGAACTTATACAACTATGGATAAATGTACCCGCTGCCCATAAATGGGATGAACCCTCCTATCAATCAGCAACTAAAGCAATGCAGCCTCAGGTACTGCAGCAGGAAGGGGTAAACCTTCGGTTAGCAAGTGGTTCTTACGAAGATAAAACAGGTCCGTTAAAGAGTTTCACACCTATTATATCCATCATTGGAGAAATACAGAAAGGAAAAAGAGTGCAGTTTACAGCAACACCCGGATATTGGACATTATTATATATAATAAAAGGTGCGATGAACATAAATTGCGAAACTATCAATCAGTACAATTTAATCGTTTTTGAAAAAGGGAATGATGAAATCATTATAACAGCAGAAGAAGATATGCAAGTTCTTTTTCTATCGGCCCAACCTATTGATGAACCCGTTACCGCCAAGGACAATTTTGTGATGAATACAAAAGAAGAAATTGCACAAGCCATAGAAGATTATAAAGATGGCGTATTTGGCTCAATGGATTATTAGTGTGAGATGCCAACAAAACAGCCATGTATGGGTCATTTTTGAAAAGTTCGTTAAAAACCATTTTCAATTTTACCCCCAGAAAACAATTAACATATAATTAATAAATAAATCGCACAAATTAAATTTTTAATAAATAACAAATACAGCTATGAGCATTTTAGAGTCTTTGCACTGGCGTTATGCCACCAAGAGAATGACGGGGGAAAAAGTCCCACAGGAAAAAATAGATATTATTTTAGAGGCAGCCAGGATGGCGCCTACCTCCAGCGGGATACAACCCTTCACCATATTGGTTATTACAGATAAAAAATTGCTGGAGAAAATCCAACCAATTGCCTATAATCAACCGCAGGTAACTGAGGCTTCACACTTGTTAGTCTTTGCCGCCTGGGATACTGTTACCCCCGAAAAAATCGATTATGTTTACGACCAGATTACGAAGGAACGTAATCTTCCGGCCGGTACCTTAATAGATTATGTAAACAGGCTGAAAGATATGTTCGCCGCAATGACACCGGAAGAACAGTTCAATTGGGCAGCCAAACAAACCTATCTGGCTTTTGGAGTTGCTACTACGGCAGCAGCCATTGAAAAAATAGACGCCACACCGATGGAAGGATTTGTAAACTCAGAATTAGATAAACTATTAGGGTTAAAGGAAAAAGGATTGCGCAGTACAACTTTAATGGCACTGGGATACCGGGATACTGCAAATGATTGGCTGGCAAACATGAAAAAAGTTCGCCGTCCTAAAGAAGAGTTAATAATCGAATTAAACTAATTTTTATTAGTACCTTAACTAAGGTAATTTTTTAAAATAACTTCCTCATAAAATTGTTCCTTATACTACAATTTGAGGAAGTTATTTTTAAATCCCATTGATTATTTAACCAAAAAATAAAAAACAAATGAAAAACTTATTCTCAACAAATCCAGAAAATGTTTCGGCATTAGTAGCAAGGCTGGCTTTAGGTTTTGTAGTTTTTCCGCATGGTGCGCAAAAACTATTAGGATGTTTTGGCGGTTATGGTTTTAACGGAACAATGGGTTTCCTTACAGGTCCTGCAGGCCTACCGTGGATTGTGGCATTGCTTGTTATTCTGATTGAGTTCTTTGGGTCGCTTTTACTAATCTTTGGTTTCGCAACCCGTTTTGCCGCATTTTGTATTATTGCCGAGTTCATAGGGGTAGTGCTAAGTACGCATATACATAATGGCTTTTTTATGAATTGGTATGCAATACCCAAAAAAGGCGAGGGTTTAGAATATTTCATTCTATTATTTGGATTAGCAATCACCACGCTAATAGGTGGAGGCGGTAAGGCAAGCATCGACTCAATAATAGCAAAGAGCATGTCAAAAGAATAATAATCCCAATCAAATCTAAAAAAGTATAAATTTATTCCCTGGAAATTCAATTACAAAATCCCAAACGTAATTGGATTTGTACATTTTAGTGGCTGAACTACCAGGCACAGGGTGGCACAACCTGGCACACCTGGTGCATCTATCATCATTCAGCAAGCTCCCTGCTTATAACCGGTAATCGCGATAACTCGCTTTAAATACTCATGTTTCGAACATTCCCGGTTCAAGCACCATCATGCTGTGTAACAATTTAATTGTAATTTATATTTATTAAAACAAAACATATGATGTTTAAGTTAAACATCATATGTTTGTATCGACAAGAAAATTATTCCTTGATTTTAATAGTCAACTATCTTAATTCTATATAAATAAAAACTACTGCTATGAAAACAAAAAGCGTAAAAAATTTATTAAAAATGTGGGTAATAGCTTTAGCTATCGGTTTATTTTTCAGCCAGAATGGAAATGCCGGGACTATGAAAAAAGTAAAAGTTACAACTCCGTCTTTCAGCGATAGCATTGGTGTTATCAAAAACATTGTGCTTGTACATGGTGCATTTGTAGATGGATCTGGCTGGAAACCGGTTTACAATATTCTAATCAAAGCCGGATATCACGTTAGTATAGTACAACAGCCTATGACTTCTTTAGATAATGACATGGCTGCCGTAAAACGGGTTCTTGCGATGCAAAAAGGTCCATGTATTTTAGTAGGCCATAGTTATGGCGGGGCAATTATTACTGAAGCAGGTAATGATGCACACGTTGCGGCATTAGTATATATCGCGGCACACGCACTTGATAATGGAGAAACTGAAGCAGGGAATGGAAAACTTTACCCTTCCGCATATAAATCACTCCAAAAGCCAGGGAATGGTTTTGATTATATTGAACCTTCGAAATTTTACCAGGATTTTGCCGCAGACCTTCCAAGAGAACAGGCAGAATTTGAGGCACAATCTCAGATGCCTGCTGCAGATACAGTATTTCACGCTATTATCACAAATCCCGCCTGGAAACTTAAACCAAGCTGGTATATGGTGGCAAAGTCAGATCGCATAATCAATCCAGACTTAGAACGTATGTATGCCAAAAGGGCCAATAGCCATACAGTAGAGATAGAAGGAGCCAGTCATTCGGTATATGAATCACATCCAAAAGAGGTTGCCAAACTAATAATAGAGGCTGCAACATATTCCGTAAAGAAAAACCGATAATAATTTCTGATTAATGACATAGATTAATAATAGATAAAGTACAATTTTTAAATAACTCACACTAAATAATAAAATATATGAAACGGTTATCATTATTGCTTTTATCACTCGCCGTGCCATTTTCATTAATGGTAAGCTGTGGACAATCCGGCAGTGAAAACGCTCATTTACAGGCCCGGATAGATAGCTTGCAAAACAAGCTGGATTCTATTTATACACCGGGTACCGGGGCATTTATGAATACTATTGTCCAACCCCACCACCTTAAATTGTGGTTTGCCGGTCAGAACAAAAACTGGGCGCTGGCAGAATACGAAAGACAGGAATTGATGGGTGGCTTTGAAAAGATTCAAAAATATCATAAGAATAAACCCGAAGCAACAACCATTGCAATGATTTTTCCGGCAATGAATGCTGTTGAAAAAGCTATCAGGGATAAAGATGCCGTCGCTTTCAAAAGTAATTTTGTTACGTTAACGAATACCTGCAACACCTGCCACCAGGCGTTAAAATATGAATTTAATGTAATAAAGGTCCCGACCACAAATAGCTTCGGCAACCAAAGTTTTTAAAGA